>CAZUWH010000044.1:0-1504 GCA_964624075.1 uncultured Rhodobacterales bacterium | reverse complement strand
GAAACATCTCGAGATTCGTCAGCGAACCATTCGTCCCGAAATCCTTGGTGAACGGTAGCGGCATGGCAAGGGACATCGACAGATTGGCCGTCCACGGCATGCGGCTGCTCCAGCCGAAGGGATCGGCCACGGTGCCGCCGGGATATTCAGAAAAATCAAGAGGTCCGTAGGTATTCTTGATGCGGCGGTTGAGGTCCATCTGAAGACCGACACCCCCCCCACGGAAAGGGCTGCTCCAACGCCGCAGCATAGGTGAAGGCAAAGGGCGTGACCGCCCCCTTGTTGGTGACGCTCGCAAATTCGATTTCGGTCCCAAGAGCCGGGTTGAGGAAACACTTGTAAAAGTTGGCAGTATTCGCCGTGTTGTTGGTGCCAATCAGCTGTCCATCAACCGTCGCGCACCTGATGCTGACGTCGGTGTTGTTCTGCTCATTGTCGGCGCTGCCATTCCCATTATCGTTCTGCGATGTGGCACTCCCGGTTTCATCCAGGGTATCAAGCAGTTCGGTCGGCGTGGCATCGCGCATGCGGGTCACCGAATCGGCTCGCGTCCACCGTTGGGTACGGCTGTAGGTCAGTGACAGCTTCAGTCGTGGATCATAGGCCGCCCCTGCCTGGTCGGCCCGGGCACCGGCGCGGGCTTTGTCGGCCCCAGCGGCGGCCAGATCGATATTCTGGCCGACGAGAACCCGAAGAAGTTCTGGCATGGCGATGGCCCGTACCGTGGCCCCCGCCAGAACCGTCCGCGCTCCCGCCTGTCGTCCGCTTTCGTCGCTGAGCAGGTTCTGGAAGGAAATGCCGGAAAAGGATACGCCGGGCTGCCCGCCGCTTTCCCCGTTCCGGTCGTCCTGCGCCCACGTTGCCGCCGGCACAACTACGAGTCACATCCCCATCCCCAGGGCGACGACTCCCCGGCGGCGACGTGAAAGACAGTCCCCCCCAGGATATTCATGCTTGCCTGGAATTTTCATCCCTTGGATTCTCACCATGGCGTCCGCAACTTGAAACGGTTTCCACAATACCAATGTGCGACCATAATACCCCTGTGCAATCACAAGGCTCTCTGTACGACCACAAGGCAAAGAAGACGTTCTTGACCCTTCCGCCCTGGTCGCGTGTTATAATGGCCCATGCTACCGAGATCAAGACGCATGTTGCTGCTCTGCGAAAAAAAGACGAAAGCAACAACATTCCACAGCGCGATGGTGGCAATGCAAGGAGAGCGGTCATGGAAGCGCCCCTGGAAAACAGTTATCGGGAACCGGTCGCCCGCCTGAGCGATCTCAGTCCCGAAGGGTTCGATAGCCTGACGGGCGAGGGCTTGGCTCATTTCGATGCCCTGAAATTCATGGTGGCGAGTCTTCCCGGGATCGATCAGATGGAACGCGACCGGATCTTGCAGGAATTTGACATGCTGCGGGCGGGATTCCTGCCCTTCGGCCAGCGTCTGGCGGTGGAGCGGATGAACGCCCCCCTCCCTTCCGTCGCCGACATCCTGAGGCCG
>CAZUWH010000043.1:0-2766 GCA_964624075.1 uncultured Rhodobacterales bacterium | reverse complement strand
CACCTGATTTGTAATCAGGTGGTCGCGGGTTCGAATCCTGCAACCGGCACCAAGGATTCCAAGGGGTTATCAGCATTTTCCCTTCACGCTCCCCGCTTCATATCCCCGTTATCATCCCCGTGTCCTGATGATATCCCCGCTCCGGGCCTCCTGCCCGGCGGGGGAATGCCTGGGACCAGCATACAAAATTACCATGGATATTATAGATCCGATCAGCGGCTATCTGCCATCAGAAATGAGCAGCTCGGTGGTCGGATGGTTGCTGCCGCTGATCTGGTAGACGGTCTGGATCTCCCGGATGGAGAATCTCGCGAAGGTACGCCGCACTTCAGGATGGTCGTTGAGGGACAGCAGGAAGCGGCCCTGAAGGCTCTTGAGGGACTCCGAAAGACGTTCGAAGTCGGTGCGCTCGAACAGGCCGCGACCGTAATCGTTCTCGCATCCGTAGTACGGCGGGTCTAGGTAGAACAGGGTGCCGGGCCGGTCCCAGCGGGTCAGGAAATCAACCCAGTCCAGGCAATCGATCCAGACATCCTCCAGCCTTGCATGAATGCGTCGAAGAAGTCGCTCGATTCTAGAGTGCTTGAGTCTGGCACTACCGAGAGGGGAGCCAGCAAAGACACCACCAAGTTTGCCGCCATAGGCACAATATTGCAGGCAGACACATCGTGCGGCACGCTCAATGTCGGTCAGAGTCTCGGGATCAGTGGCGCGCAGCCGATCGTGGGTGGCTCGGCTAGTTAGGCACCACTGCAATTCGTCAAGAAGTGCCGGCGCGTGACGCTGGAGAACTCGGAACAGTGTCGCCATGTCCCGGCTTTTGTCATTGATGACCTCCGACTTGGGACGCCGCCGCCGACGGAAAAAGACTCCTCCGGCTCCTACGAAAGGTTCGGCGTAACAGATGTGGGGAATGGCCTCAATCATCGGCACCAACGTTTTGGCCAAAACACGCTTGCCGCCGAGCCAGGGCATCACACCCTGAATGGGATCAACGGGGACATAGTCAGGACTGGACGGATGAGTCATGATCGTCACCTCGAGTCGACGCTCCAAGGCGTTCCGATGGGGGGCTCATGGCCCGCACATGATTGAATGTCCCGCATCGGGGGCACTTGATTTCCAAAGCAAATCCCTGGCCTTTTGCTAGGAGCTTGCCGCACTTACCACAATGAATGGACTCCATTTTCTGTTTCGCCATATCTTCTTCCCGCCACTGCAGCGGCGGCGGGATGGCTCGACCTGGGCCGGGTTTGGCCGTGCGAGCGTCTTTCTCGCGGTTTGGGGCGCGGTTACGCCCCAGCCCCCGCCGGCATGGCTAAGTGCGCACCATCGCGCGCACGACAGCGAGGAATACGTGGTCCTTAAGGCGTTCTTCCGGTGGAAGATGATTGTACGGAACCATGCAAGGGTGAGTTTTATTTGCCTCGTCTTTCACTGGTCCATACTGCCATCCCTCGGCGCGTTTATCGGCCATCCAGCGATTGTGCTCGTCTTCTGGCAAAGCGTCTGGGTGACCAATAGCGAATCTGACTGCATCTATTGAGCTGCGCCTTTGCCATTCAGGAGCTTCTTCCCATGAGGGATGGTCGTGTCCTTCAAACACAGTGCAGATAGTGCTATTGATCTCATGGCATACGCGAGAGATATAGGCGAGATTCATTTATTTTTCTCCTAGTTCAACAGTAAGCCAACGCGCCCGAGCGGTCGCTACGGCACAGAGATTGAATCCACACTTCCCCTCCGCACATGGTAGAAAATTGGATAGCTGTTCTAACCGCAGTACGGACGACCGTTTCCGGGGAAGCGTTTTGCAGACGCAGAATGTGGGCGGCACCAGTGGCAAACTCGCAGCCAGAGCCATTAGCTACCCATTCGCTGCGCCTGACATGTCCACTCCCATTGACATCATATATTTCGTGTTCAGATGCTAGAATTATGTTAGAATTGAAACTGATTGGTGCCCCCGCTTCTTTCGTCGGTTCCTATCCATCCTCTCGCAGAAGTGCAAGATATTTAGAGCTAAAGGCAAAAGGTGTAATGGTGACATTCAGAAGCGCCAGGGCGTTGACTTCGATCAAGTCAAATGCCCTGGCGCTTCCGCTTACTCCGGCTGCCCAATGTGAACCGATAACCCATTTCCCATTGGTGAGAGGAAGCGCTTCGGAACCACACGTTTCCTGCGTGTCTGACCCGATGACCGTGCCATAACCAGGCTTGAGGAACGCACAAATGATGGTCATGCAGACTCGCCCCCTCCCAAGTTCAACAGCTTGAGGCCCACGCGCTCGGCACGGGGTCCGACCTGCGTGGCCCACTGGCTGTTTTGCGCCTCTCGCGAGGCCGTCGCGTAATCGCCACGCCGGAGGGCGCCGCCAGCATCCGGCGAAAGCCCAGCAGACGAGGGACCCCCATATTGACGGCCCATGTTGGCTAGAGCGCGGTCGGGGCCGCCAGGCAACGCTTGCCACCAGGGCAAGGCGTGATCCAACCCGTCCACAACGATCGCAATGTCGTTGTCGAACAGCACCATGGCCTCGGCATAGCTGATGCCACGATCAGTCAAGTTCCGCCCGACCCCGATCGTGAGCTTGCCGGCAGGGCAGAGATACGGCTTGAGCCGCAGCCCCTCGTCAAGAATCAGTTCGGCCTTCAAAAGGCCCAGGTTCATGGGGCCGCCTCAAAGAATCAGGGCGATCAGGAGGACCACGCTGTTGGCAACACCGGTGAGGGCCTGCTGCATCTCCGGCGCCAGGTTGATATCGA
>CAZUWH010000042.1:0-2949 GCA_964624075.1 uncultured Rhodobacterales bacterium | reverse complement strand
TTCTGGGCCGTGTCGTGTGGGTCTGCCATAGGATATGATTCAGATCCCTTGCTGCTGCGAATCTGCGGTGATAGACGATTCATATGAGTAAAGCGCACTTTACCATCGCCTATGATGGCCCGGCCCTACGCGAAGGACGAATGGAGGTCAGCGAACTCGCCCACGCTCTGCTCGCGGTCGGTCAGGTCTTCAGCGCGGCGAATAAGGTCTTGAATGGCGAAACGGCAAAAGTTTCCGTCCATGTCGTGGCCACGCGGAACGGCTCGTTCGAAATCAACCTCGAAGTGATTCAGTCATTGGTGACCCAGATCACCGGGTTGCTGACTGGCGAGCAGGTAACAGCGGCAGCCAACCTGGTCGGGCTGATTACCGGTGTTGGAGTGCCCTCTGGCGTTAGTCTGCTGTGGTTGATTAAGCGTCTGCGTGGGCGTCAGCCCGAGAGGATTGAACGCCGACCAGACACTACCGAGGCTATCATGTTTGAAGGCGACACGATCATTGCGCCGGTCAACGTGGTGAGGCTGTATCAGGATATACACACGCGGCGTGTCGTGCGGCTGATGGTTGCCCCACTGACCCAAGACGGGATTTCCGAGTTTGCGATCCGCGAGGATGGAAAAACGATCCTGCCAATAACTGTCAACGACATTCATTCTTTCGACGATCCGGTAGTGCTAGAAGAAGAGGTGCTTATCGAGCACGTTATAAAACATGCTTTTACCATTGTTTCCCTTGCGTTCAGGGAACGTAACAAGTGGCGGCTGAACGATGGTAACGCAACGATCAGCGTGCTGATCGAGGACGAAGACTTCCTGCGTCGGATCGATGAGAACCTGATCGCCTTTGCGAAGGGCGATATTCTCATCTGTGAGATGCGCGTCCGTCAGGTCCACGGCAAGGATGATGCCATCCGCAACGACTATGCTGTTCAGCGGGTCATTGAACACAAACCAGCAGCCCGCCAACTTGGCTTTAGTTTCGACGGCAATCCCAATCCTGAACATCAATAAGCTGTTCAAACCCTCCCGCTCCCCCCCGCCCCGCTCCGGCGGGGTTTTTTGTTGGGTGTGTGCGATATATGAGTTATATGACTTAAAGACATTTGTTAACACCGCACAATAACGCGCTATACTCCTCTCATCCCCGGACGTTCCGGGCTGTGCCGGGCTTCGGCCCGATTTCTACCTCCTCCGTAACTGCCCAGGCCCGGCGACGGGTCGGGGTAGTTACGGAGGAGCATGAGGAGGAAGCCATGAGTAAGCACACACCAGGACCGTGGGAACTGCATGCGATGGACGACCAATGTGTGTGGTCCCTCCGCATCAGAGATGGCAACGGCGCCACCGGTGCGGACAAATTCCAGAGTGTCAAAGGTGGTGGTCACCATGGCTTCCTCCTGAGTCGTCAGCCAAGAATACGGGGCTTGACACCAGAGCGCCGCAAGCCCATCCTCCAGGGTGGAGCTTCGATAGAGGCTCCGGGGCTTGGTCGCCCCGAAGAAGTAGGCGCCCATACCGCGCCCTTTCAAGCGCGGTTTTCCTATGACAGGCGCATGGGGGACATCAGAAATGGTGTGCCCGTTCCTACTCACGGGTCGACCAACCCCTGTGCGCCTGTCGCCATGCCCTTGGTCGGGCATGCGGCAGGCAAGGCTCGAACGAGTAGGAGCATGCCATGAACGCCAACACCCAAGCTTTGCCCATCTCCGTTCCATTTCGCAACGCCACGCTGCTGCTGGTTGATCACGCCAGCGAGCCATTCGTGCCCATGCGTCCAGTCGTTGAGGGCATGGGGTTGGCGTGGAAGCCGCAGTACGTCAAATTGATAAATGGGCGGTTCAAGACCTGCGTCACCGAAATGGTAACGCAGATGTCTGGCGACGACCAGCGCCGCGCCATGACCTGCCTTCCGTTGCGGAAGCTGCCAAGCTGGCTGCTGACCCTCCACCCCAATAAGGTCAAGCCCGAAATCCGCGAAACCGTGATCGCCTTCCAGAACGAATGCGACGACGTGCTGTGGACGTATTGGAATTCCAAACATACGCCCCAGGACAATCAGATTCTGCGGCAGACCCTGGCCGAGGTAACCCAGGCCATTGCCGCCCTCAAGACCGAGATTGCCGAACTGCGCACCCTCCACGATCCCCGAGTCGCGGCGGTCACACATAAGAGCGTCCGGCAACTGCTCGATCGGGCCAAGGTGCCAAGCCATGGCCGTCATCCCCTGAACCGGAAGTTCAGTTACCACCTGCCACGCTACGCCATCACCGCCGGTGTGTTGCCCAAGACCTGCCCCCACAGCGGCGTTCTGCTCTACCCGGTTGACTTCGCCGACCAGTTCATGAAGGACCACGGCAATGTCTGGATCGCCGGGCACCTGGACAAGATCACCGGCCAGGGCGTGCTGAACTTCGAGGTGGAGAAGAAGAAGCGGGGCTCTCTGACAGAGGAGAGCCGGCCATGACGGACCCGTTGGAGCATGCCATGAACGCCATCCCGATTCTGAATCAGGGTCCCATCCCCACGACGGACGAACTGCGTCCGCAATCCATCATTCCTATTAGCGCCAGCACCGTCGGCGACGAGTCTGTTCAGACCGTCAACGCCCGCGATCTGCATACGTTTCTTGAGAACGGCGATCTCTTCGCAAACTGGATCAAGGACCGTATCCGCCAATTCGGTTTCATTGAAAATCAAGACTTTGTCACCGTTTTGGAATCCACCAAAACGGTGAAGAACGGGAAAACTTACCAATCCCCCCGCACCGAATACCACGTCACCCTCAGCATGGCAAAAGAACTTGCCATGGTCGAGCGGAACGAGAAAGGCAAGCAGGCGCGTCTTTATTTCATCGAGTGCGAACGACAGGCGAAAGAGCGGCTGGTGGCTATTCCAGACCTGGACGATCCGACCCTGCTCCAGCACCTGCTTCTTCATCACGTTGAGAAGC
>CAZUWH010000041.1:0-3086 GCA_964624075.1 uncultured Rhodobacterales bacterium | reverse complement strand
GATGCAATCTAGCCCGCGGCGATTTGCATGCT
Organism: uncultured Rhodobacterales bacterium; assembly: GCA_964624075.1. Lineage (GTDB taxonomy): Bacteria > Pseudomonadota > Alphaproteobacteria > Rhodospirillales > Rhodospirillaceae > CAZUWH01. The sequence goes on along the minus strand of CAZUWH010000041.1, from coordinate 3,054 downwards.
TCTCGCAGTAGCTTTGCTACATCCGATCGCGTGAGTCATCTGTCACGTGGCGGTCCCTTTGCCGGCAACCAAACTTGCGGTGCAGATGACAGGTAGCCCTCACGTGTGCAATAGCGTAGGGCAGCAGACAACACGCCCAATTCTCGTCGAGCTGTGGCATCCTTGACAGCACGATCCTTGGTATACCGCCGACAGGCTGCCGCACTGATAGCGGCAATCGAGGACTCCCCCCACCATGGCGCCAAAGCTTTAATGGCGTAGGCCATGCGTTCAGGCGCTGCTGTATGCGGAGCATGCTGCGATCGACTCTCTCAAGAAAAGCGGCGTGCTCCAAGCCTGGGCGAAAAACATTTCCGATGCCTTCATCGGGGTCTCCAACTGGATCAGCACGGGAATCCAGAACGTGATCGCCTTCCTCAAGCCATTGAGGATGCTGTCATTTTCGTTTGAACGGCTGGCTGGCGTCTGGAATCATTTGAAAGGCGTTCTGGGGATAGTTGATACCGCCAAGATATTTTCGACCAGTAGCCTTGAGAACTTCAACAAGGTTTTTATACACCTCATGCAGTTGGTCAATCGTGGAAGTCTGGCATTCGAAAGCTGGATCAAGAAGATTTTCACGGTTGACGCCATGGCTTATCTCGGCACGCTGGCCCTCTCATGGGGGAGCCTCTTTGAAACAGTGATTTCCGGGGGTAAGATGGTCATGACGGCCGTTGGTCATCTGGCCGAACCTGTCCTGGGCTTCCTGGGAGGTCTCATGCAGGGGATTCTGGAAGCCCTGGCGCCTGTCATGATCGATCTAGCGGGTGTCTTCGATGGATTGCGGCCTGTGTTCGCGACCCTGGCCCAATGGATCGCGGGCGCCGTGCACTGGCTTGACGAAGCGACGGATGGGTTCCAAGGGCTTCGCCGAAGTAGGACGGCATGTGGGTGCGGTGATTCGGCCAGACGCTTTAGATTCTGATCGTTCCGATCAAGATCCTGGTTGGCCTGGCGCAGTTTCTGACCGGCCATTGGCAAGAGGCCGGTCAAACGTTCCCCGATGCGCTGGCCTCGCTGAGCGAGGCCCTGCGGGCATGGATCGACAGTATTCTGCGGCTGTTCGGGTTTGATCTGTTGTGGGAAGCGGGGACGATCCTCATCAAGGGATTGTGGGGCGGCATCACGGAAACGTGGGACCAAATGATCGCCTGGCTGCGGCAGGCGATCGCGAGCCTGACCTCCTGGCTGCCGGACTGGCGCGGCAGAAGCTGGGGTTCGAGGCGGCCATTACGGCGGTGATGGCCGCGCCAGCCCAGGAGGTGGCTCGGGCGATGGTGCCCATGACCTGGCCGCGGACCGGTGCTCTGACCGGGACCCTGACCGAGACCCTGGCCAGCGCTCCCGCTCCCCGTGGCAGCACCGCCATTTCCGCTCCCGTCACCGTCGCGGTGACGGTCAATGGCATGGCTGATGTCGATGTGGTGCGCCGCGAGACCGAACGCGCCGCCCGTCTGGCGGTTCAGGACATGACCGAGCGCACCCGCGCCATTCTGCATGACGAGGAATAGTCATGGCCCAACAGGTCATGATGGCGCTGGGATCGTTCCGGTTTGCCGTCGACACGGCGGCCTATCAGAGCATGCAGCACAAACACGCCTCCCGCTGGGAGAGTCAGGACCGCATCACCCGCCTGCCGGCCATGCACTATCTTGGACCGGAAGGCCGCGCCATCGACCTGTATGGCATTTTCTATCCTCACTTCGCGGGGGGAATGCGCCAGATGGAAGACCTGCGCCGTCTCGCGCTAGGGACCGAGCCGCTGGATCTCGTGGATGGCACGGGGAAGGTCTGGGGGCTGTTCGTTCTGTTGGAGGTGACGGAAAAACAAACGGAATTCCTTGCCAATGGTCAGCCGCGCAGAATCGAATGCGCTCTCAAGCTCCAGGAATACGGAGAAGACAACGAATGACCACGGAACTGCCGGTTCGCTATCGCACCCGCGACGGGGATGTCGTGGACGAGATTTGCTGGCGTTATTACGGATCCCGTTCCGGGGGCGGCGAAGGCGATTCTGGCGGTCAATCCGGGTCTGGCCGGCCTGGGAGTCGTTTTGGCGGGCGGTCTGGTGATCGTTCTGCCGGCGTTGCCGGCGCGGGTCGAGACGCTGGTACGTCTCTGGGACTGACTGCGGAACGCATCCCGATTTCCAGCTGCTGGCGGATGCGACTGATATTACCGCGCGTCTGCGTGACCGGCTGATATCGCTGTCCTATCATGACGAAGCCGAAACCGCATCGGACCGGCTGACCCTGACTCTGGACGACCGCCCCCGCGAGGGCAAATACGCGGCCTTGCCGGCCATTGGCGCCGTGCTGGTTCTGCATCTGGGCTATCGGGAGACGGGACTGATCCTGATGGGGCGGTTCGTGGTGGACGCGATTGCCTGTAGCGTTGCCACGCTGACGATCGGCGCTAAGGCGGCGGATATGCCGGGGCCGTTCCACACGCCGGTTTCCCGCTCCTGGGACCGGACGACACTGGGCGCCATCGCGACCACCATCGCCCAGACCCATGGCTATCAGCCCAAGGTTCAACCCGCCCTGGGGGCACTTGTCATTGAGCATGAAGATCAGACCAGAGAAAGTCCGATGGCCTTCCTGACTCGGCTGGCGGCTCGCTTCGACGCCGTGGCCAAACCCGTCAATGGCATGCTGGTTCTGGCGCCGCGGGGGACGGCCAAGACGGTGACGGGACTGGTTCTATCCGAGGTTGTGCTGCGTCCGCGGGATGTGACGCAGTGGCGGTACCGGTACGAGGCGCGGGATGAGGCGGGGGCCGCCGGGGAGAAAAAAAGACAAGGGCGGCGTCAGAACTGGGATACGGGCGAGGCAAAGCTGAAGGAAAAGACCGAAGGGGCGCCGCCGTATCAGGATGTCCGTGCCAATACCTGCAAAATGGTGTCAAGGCGCGCTTCCGGCGGCAGTTCTGATGGCTCGGCATAAACATCGGGCGTCAGGAACAGCGGGTTGCCGGGTGACCATAGTTCCACAGTGTCGGGATGCTCTTCAA
>CAZUWH010000040.1:0-3578 GCA_964624075.1 uncultured Rhodobacterales bacterium | reverse complement strand
CCCAACTAGGACGATCTTCCTTTTTCTGATTGTTCCGGACCTCTGCCTTTTGGCTCTTCCCCTTCTCCCATGGTTCCTCTATCATAAAGGGCCCGCTTCATCGCGCCTTACACTGCGGTGCCGGAGCGAGAGATGCCACAAAAGTCAGGACGGCAACTTCTGATGGTTTCCAGGATTGAAAAACGCTGCATCGACAAAGGCATGAAAATGACCGACCAGCGGCGGGTCATTGCCCGGGTACTGTCGGAAGCAATCGATCATCCTGATGTAGAGGAAGTTCACCGCCGCGCTACCGAGATCGACCCGCGTATCAGCATTGCCACCGTCTATCGGACGGTTCGTCTGTTCGAGGTGGAGAACATCCTCAAACGGCATGAATTCGGCAGTGGTCGTGCCCGCTATGAGGAAGTCGTCTCCGATCATCACGACCATCTGATCGATATCAGATCTGGACGGGTCATCGAGTTCCATAGCCAGGAAATCGAGGAACTTCAGCGTCGGATTGCTTTTCATTACGGCTACAGGCTGGTGGGCCATCGGTTAGAACTTTATGGTGTCCCCATGACAGGCGAAAAGGACGAGGAACGACTTCCTGTCGTCAGCCCGACCGGGGCTGGCACGGGTGGTGAGTGAATTCCGTCATGCCCAGCCTGGACCACAACGGGCTGGCATGACGGATGCCTTGCAGGGGAAGGAGGAATGAAAACAGGACAAACAATCATCACGAATGGGCCTCTCCCGCGCATTCATGCGGTCTTGGTCAAATACAGCCGGGAACGTAGTGCCGGGGCGGGGGGAGTGGCTGCCAGACCGCGGTCCTTGGCGATTCCGGGAGCGCGCAGTGGGTGTTGTTGCCTGCCCGAAGGATAACAGGCCTAAAAGTGTACCGGCGTGATCCTGGACTGGGGAAAAGTCCATGGCCTTAAACAAGCCTGGTGGGGAGGACGTTGACCAGAAAACTCTACATCAAGACCTATGGGTGCCAAATGAATGTCTATGATTCCGCCCGCATGGCGGACGTGCTGGCTCCCTTAGGATTCGTCGTGTCGGATCAGCTAGACGACGCCGACATGATCGTTCTCAACACCTGCCACATCCGCGAAAAAGCATCCGAGAAAGTGTTCTCGGAGCTGGGGCGTTTGCGTTCCCTGAAAGAGACTCGTGGAACGATGATCCTGGCGGTGGCCGGCTGTGTTGCCCAGGCCGATGGTCCCGCGATTCTGGAACGCGCGCCTTATGTCGATATCGTCCTTGGCCCGCAGACCTATCACCGACTACCGGAGATGGTGGCCCAGGTGACGCGGGCGGCCGGGCAGGTGCTGGAAATCGATTTCCCGGTGGAACCCAAGTTCGACCATCTGCCTGCGCCTGTGGCCGAGGGGGTGGCAGCCTTTCTGTCGGTGCAGGAGGGGTGCGACAAATTCTGCACCTTCTGCGTGGTTCCCTATACCCGTGGTGCCGAATATTCCCGCCCCGCGGCCGCGGTTGTGGCGGAGGCGCGTCGTCTGGTGGCGACGGGAGCGAGGGAAATCATCCTGCTTGGCCAGAACGTCAATGCCTACCATGGGGCAGCTCCCGAAGGTGGGGCCGGCATGTGGGGGTTGGGGCGGCTGCTCCGTGCCCTGGCCGAGATCGACGGCCTGTATCGTCTCCGTTTTGTCACCTCGCATCCCCGCGACGTGGACGGGGAGCTGATCGCGGCATTCCGTGATCTGCCACAGTTGATGCCCTATCTGCACCTGCCGATCCAGTCGGGATCGGATCGTATTCTTGTCGCCATGAACCGTGGCCATACGGTGGCCGACTACCACCGTCTGGTGGATCGGTTGCGACAGGCCCGGCCGGCACTGGCTCTGTCGGGCGATTTCATCGTCGGCTTTCCTAGCGAGAGCGAGGCGGACTTTGCAGCTACCATGGATCTGGTGCATGAAATCGGCTACGCGCAAGCCTATTCCTTCAAGTTCAGCCCGCGTCCCGGCACCCCGGCGGCGACTGCTCCCGATCAGATCCCAGAGTCGGTCAAGACCGAGCGTCTGGCGTGTTTGCAGGCCCTGTTGTCGGCCCAGCAGAATCTGTTCAACGCAGTTTTCGTCGGTCGCGAAGTTCCGGTTCTTTTGGATCGTCGCGGCACGCGGTCTGGCCAGCTTGCCGGCCGCAGTCCCTACATGCAGGTGGTGACCGTGATGGCGCCCGACGACTTTTTTGGTCGGATCGTTCCCTTGCGCATCGACCGGGCTCGTCCCAACAGTCTGGATGGAACTCTGGTTGATTCAGATTGGCCCGAATATTGCGCCTGCGGTTGTGGCGGCGCGTGCCAGGGAAGAGCGGAGGTACAGGCGTGACATTACCTTCCCGCACGGCGCTGACGCGCGAGTTTGAGGACAACACGCTGCTCCAGATCCTGTTCGGGCCGCAGAACATCAATTTGAACCGAATCGAGCGGCAGCTCGGCGTGCAGGTTGATACACGCGGCAATGCCGTTACCGTTTCCGGTCCGACCGGTCTGGTCGAAGCGGCAGGCTCCGCGCTTGATGCACTCTATGATCGTCTCCGCCGTGGTCAGCCAGTGGAACAGGGTGATGTGGACGCCGCCGTGCGCCTGTCACGTCATGGCATGGCCGGGCTGGAGGAGGACGATGATCTGGTCCTGCGCACGCGCAAGCGCCACGTTGTGCCACGTTCCCCTGTGCAGGCCGAGTACCTGCGGGCCATGCGCGACAGTGATCTGGTCTTCGGGCTGGGGCCGGCGGGAACTGGCAAGACCTATCTGGCCGTGGCCATGGCAGTCTCGATGATGCTGCGCGGTCAGGCCGACCGGCTGATTCTGTCACGGCCAGCGGTGGAGGCTGGAGAGCGACTCGGATTCCTGCCTGGGGATCTGCGCGAAAAGGTCGATCCCTATTTACGCCCGCTCTACGATGCCTTGTACGACATGCTGCCAGGTGATCAGGTCCTGAAACGTCTGGGGGCCGGTGACATCGAAGTCGCACCGCTGGCGTTCATGCGCGGGCGGACGCTGGCCAATGCCTTCGTGATTCTTGATGAGGCCCAGAATGCGACACCGATGCAGATGAAGATGTTTCTCACCCGTCTGGGGGAGAATGCGCGCATGGTGGTGACCGGGGACTTAAGTCAAGTCGATCTGCCTGCCGGTACACCGTCCGGGCTGCGTGAGGCCGTGCGTATCCTGGAGAAGGTTGAAGGCGTCGCCTTCATTCGTTTCACCGACCGGGACGTGGTGCGGCATGAACTGGTAACGCGCATCGTCCGTGCCTACCAGGACGGTGAAACCCAGCCGGTAGAGGCTCCTGTATGCACAGGTCCTTGAGGGTATGCCCCGATTCTCCCATCCCCTGGCGGAAACACTCCTAACCGTCCTGGACGGAAGACCCCCTCCCCCGGTCCGAGGGGGAGGGGGTCTTCCATCCCGGGGAAGGACATTCCCATCGGGGGAGGGGGGCTTGTGTGTGGCATGAAAGCCACACTTCTATACTTATAGAATATACTTATAGAATGGCCAGGCGTGACTTTCGCTTGCCTTGGGAATGGAGCCGTGGCTTCCTGGCACCTAACGCCAG
>CAZUWH010000039.1:0-4131 GCA_964624075.1 uncultured Rhodobacterales bacterium | reverse complement strand
GTGATGCTGACCGCTGTCACGAACGCCGCGCCTGCGCCGACCACGAGCGCACCGATCACAAGGGTAATGATGAAGGTATTGTGGTCTGGCCCTGGGTTGCCTTGGCGTTGGCCATGAAGGCCTCAGCTCGGTTGCGGGCGAAATCAATGGCGCCGTCCATCTGCCGGAAGATCGCCTTGACCCGTTCTGTACCACGGTTGCGAACAACAGCGCCGGCTTCTTCGTCTTTATCCTGCCGGGCGAGATCGAGGATTTCCTGACGGACGGGGCGCCACTCGGCATAGATCTAGCACAGCCTGTCGAACTCTAACTTGTCACCCAGGAACTGTTGCCGTGCGACACCCAGACGTTCGTAAATCTTCTCCTAATGATTATTTATAGTTGCATAGATTCGGTCAATAAACAACGCGTGTAATATGTACTGTCTAAACAGTAGCTTACAGCAAATCAAGTGTAACCCGATTTTGATGTTGCCGAACATTTCCTCTCTCTCCCAATTTGGCACCTGGGCCAGGGCGATGGCTTCCACCTATATCCGGATTTGTTCAGCCACCTCTTCGGCCTGTCTGAGCAGTGTTTCGGGCAGGATGATCATGAATTCCTTGCCCCCGTAGCGGCCTAGCAGATCATCGCGTCGCAGCATCCCTTTCACGGTGGTAGCAAAGACCTTCAGCACTAGGTCACCAATATCGTGGCTATAGGTGTCATTGACCTTCTTGAAATGGTCGCTGTCGCACATGATGAGCGACAGCGGGCGGCTGATAGCGCTGGATGCGGCTCATTCCCTGATCAAGCCGCCCGGTCAGGCAACGACGGTTGGCAACCTTGGTTAATGAATCGGTCAGCATCAACTGGCGGATGACCTACTCATTATGACGCAATTCCTCATTGGTCGTTTGCAGGGCGGCGGGGTGTTCGGCGACCAGACGTTCCAGCATTTCATTGGTGTGGGCCAACAGATACTCCGCTTCCTTGCGCTGCGAGATGTCAAGGCATGAGCCGATGAAGCCGATACAGGGTCCCGTGATCGTCGCGCAAAGGCGCCACCTGCTCTGCTAACCAAATAGTACGTACCGTCATCGTTCTGCCCCCGGAGCTCTGTCTGCCGCGACATGTGATGAACCTTGAATGTCGCATATGCCGTCTGGTAATCGGCCTGGTCTTCGGGATGGATCGCCGCCAGCTAGTCCCCTTTCACCTGCTAGTGCAGCGGCAGACCGACGTATTCCAGCCAGCGTTTGTTAAAATAGGTGCGTTTGCCGTCGGCGGCGGCTATCCACACCAGCACAGGCATGTTATCGGTCAGGAGACGAAATCGCTTTCCGCTCTCCCGCAGGGCCATCAGAAGGCTGCGTTTGGCATTGGAAATCTCAAGCTAAAGTCGCAGATCCTGGGCTTCGCCCGTCGCCCCCCCGGCATCGCCTCTGTAGAAGGCACCAAGCCGCTTCTCCAAACCGAGAATATGGGCGATCAGCCATTGGGATAAGAACAGATGGAGGGATTCGGCAACGGATTGATCAAGCATGTCACTCTAGCTGCGTACTTCATGCAGTTTTGTAACAAACTCCTCATGTTCTCTTTTACGACAACTACCTTGCGGATAGTAACACGCATCCATCAACTTTTCTTCTTCCGAGAAGTGATAGATAGCATATTCGACAATGGCGTAAGCAACCTCAGTTATGCTATTATCTTTCAGGCTACCATTTAAAGATGTTTCGAGTTCGTTTATCAGGTTGATTAACTGTCGGTGCTGTTTATCGACAAGGTCGATTCCCACCTCGTAACTGCTGTTCCAGACGAACATTGCTTTTTACCCCCCAAGCCAGTTTTCCCTGGTGGCACGACATGCCCACGACTGTTCTATTTCCAAGTTTCCACCAACTGAAAGTATTCCAAATAAGAAAACGGCTCCAATTGTGAAACCGCCATGGCCTGATCTTCCCTCTTCCATGCGCCAGATATACGCAATGAAATGGGCAATTCTGGAAACCCCGAGAGAGGGCTTTAATGGCTACTCCAGAGGAAACGCCCTGAATGCCCTCCCCCTGGATGAGGGAGGGCATTCCCATCGGGGGAGGGAGTCTCCCACGGGGAAGAAGGGGTCCGTCGGGAGAAAGTGGGGGGATAAAGCTTCCGTCTGGGCGTTGCAACAAGCCCTCCGTCAAGGGGGGAGGGCTTCCGGTCTGTTGGCGTTACTGGCTTCCGTTGCCCGGCCTCAAGGATGGCGCGACTGGTCCGAAAGTTCGGCGTCCTTCTCGGCCTCGACGCTGCTGCCAAACCATTTGTTCCGAATTGCCCGGGCGTGGACATCTGGATCGTAAATCTCGACCGTCAGACCGAGATCTTTCGCCGTCATCCGCCCGACAGCGGTCAGAAGCTGGTATTCGGCCAACAGCGTGTTGCGTTCCGCCTGGACCAGGGCCACCCGGGCATCGACCAGTTCCTGTTCAGCATTGAGCACATCGAGGACCGTCCGCGATCCTACTCGCGACTCGTGTCTAACCCCCTCCAGTGCTACTTCGGCAGCGGTGATCTGGGTCTGGAACGATTCGATCTGGGCGCGAGCGCTTTGCACGTTCTCCCATGCCTGCGTCACCGATTCGATCGCGCTGCGCCGTGCCTGATCGCTCTCCAATCGCCGCTGGCCGGCGGCATGCTTGGCTTCGCGCAGCCGGGAATACGTTGCTCCCTGCTGGTAGAGGGGCACGTTGACCGTCAACATAATGCCGGTTGTCTCTGTCTGCAAAGAACGGGACGCCTGCCCCCAGCTTCGGCTCAACGTTCCTTCCAGGTTCACGGTCGGACGCAGCTCGCCGTGAACCAGATCGATCCCATGTCGGGCGGCCTCTTCAATATGTTCGGCGGCACTGACCAGAGGGTTGGCCGCCATGGCCGCCTCCACTGCTTCCTGCAAGGATCGGGGCAGGTTGGGTGGCCCGGATGGAAGCGTGAGCATGCCTGGCGTGGAACCAATCACTTGCTCATAGGTGGCCCGGCTGACCTGCAGCGTGCCTTCCGCCCCCAGCCGGGTGGCGGTCGCGCGGGCCAGACGGGCTTCGGCCTGGGCGACATCGGTCTGGGTGATTTCTCCGACACGAAAGCGGTCGCGGGTGGCCTCAAGCTGGCGTTGCAGCACCTGCTCATTGTTGATGCCGAGACCGAGAACGGCCGTGTCACGCACCACGTCCAGATAGGCCTGCGCGGCTCCGCTCAACACTGTCTGTTCGACATTAGTCAATTCCGACCAGTCGGCCTGGATTCTAGCGTCGGCCTGTCTGGTTGCCGCCACGGTACGCCCGCCATGATAGAGCGGCTGGGTGATCACCACATTGCCTGACCGTGGCGTGCGGAACTGCGTAGACGATGCGGAACTGCTGCTGTTTTCATAGTGGCCACGCCCGCCCTTCAGGTCCAGCCTCAGGGTGGGACGCCAGTTGGCCAGCGCCTGCGGCAGGCTTTCGCTCACAGCCCGGCCCTGGGCCCGGCGGGCCAGAAGTTGCGGACTGGACAGGTAGGTTGAAGCCAGTGCATCCTCAAGCGTTTCGCTCTGTCCCTCCCTCATGCCGCTAAAACAGCCTGCCACAAGGGTCATAGCCACAACAAGTCGCCACATTTTCCTATGACCCTGAACTTGCATAACCTTCGCCACTGTGAGGCATGACCACGCCGCGTATTTTCATATACAGGAGAGGCTTTCGTCACTGCAAGATGTCATGAGGCTTCCGACCGGACACTGTCAGCCCTCCCCCATCCAGGGGAGGGGGTCTTTTCCGGGGAGGAGATCCGTCGAGAGAGGATCGAGGGGAGGAGGCGTGCGGCCTTTCCGCCTGGAGCGGCAAGCCCTCCCCCTTGGATCGGGGGAGGTGATACCGCCGTCTAGACGTTGCAGGCCCATGGGGGCCCCCGGTGGCGTGACCGTCGCGGGAACCTGCATCGCCCCCCCCCCCCTGGCAGGCGTCGCGATCCCCCCCACACCAACCCTCCCCCGTCCCCTGTGGGGGAGATCCAAGGGGGAGGGAGTCCGCCATCCACAGGGAGGGAGAGGTTCACCCAGAGGGAGGGCATCTTTCATCCTCAGAAGGTGACGTCCACGCCGGAGACCAGGCCATAGGCCCAGGTGTTCTGGAT
>CAZUWH010000038.1:0-4942 GCA_964624075.1 uncultured Rhodobacterales bacterium | reverse complement strand
GTGACGCTTTTCCACACATGCGAGGGCTGCAGCAGGGTGGATGCTTGGCCAAAGGCCTCCGGGGCGGCGATGTCTTCAAGGCCGGAGCCTTCTCAAATTTGCCGGAGACAAAGTTTGGTTCAGGTGGACCCCGGGGGCATCTCGCCCCTCTTGGGCAGAAGCGTGTGCCCGCGCTCCAAAAGAAAGTGTCTGATACGGATCCCGGTGGACAACGATATGGCCGGTTTCGTGCGGAAAGATGGACAGGTCGGCATTCTGCCCCAGGGTGATGACGGTCTGGCCGGACCACGGCCCGCCAGCCGGGAAGGTCACGTAGCCGCGGGGGGTGGGGGCGTTGGGTTTAGTCAAAACAGTGAGGTTGATGTCGTCGTCGGAGTGCGGTATAGTTCCATAGGGCGTTTTGTTGTCCTCTACGGAAGGTTCGTGGCCCCTGGATAGTAGACGCTGGGGCACCCTGCGGGCTTTCTGTAGCTCAGCGTACTCTTCAATATCTGGATTGAGATTGTAGAGCTTACGGCCGTGGCGGTCTTCATAGACGCTGACACCAACATGCAGCAACATATACCGAAGCTGACCTCCACTTCGATCCAATGAAAGACGATAGCATCATTCAGACGGTCTTTGGCAACTTCCGTCTGGCCCGTGTATTACCAACGCTCAATGGTGTCGCGCAAAGCGCGCATTAGTTGCAGTTTGCGGTGATCGCCAAGGTGGGAAAGTGCTTTCCTTTCTTTCTTGCTGGTGAAAGCGATAGGGCCGAGAACTGGATTGTTGGCGGTTTTTGATTTGAGCACGCTCCGGTAGTAAATCTTAGCTGCTTCCCGTAGCGTCTTGATGTCCGCGCCGGCTGGCGCCAAGTCATCCTCTTGCGACGTAACCACCGGCTCGCTCCCCCCTGCTAACACCGTGCCCCTTCCCTTTCAGCGCCTGCTTAAGGGTCGCGTTACCGGCGGTTTGCACGTCCAGGCCCAGGGCCTCAATGGCCGCGGCCAGAATGTGGGGATGTAGGGGAGGGCGTGCCCCCCCTACATCCTGGTTGGAACAAACCACAAAAAACAAGCTGCGGGGGAGACTGGCCTCCCCCATGCCCCCTTGCTTTCAATTCCTGTCCGGGATTCATATAACCTGATTGCCTTCCGTGCCGGGGGAACGCTGGGAGAAGAGCAGATACGTTACACATCAAAGCAGATATTTGACGTCAACAATTTCGTAGGCCTTGCCGCCTTTTGGCGTGGCCACTTCAACGGTCTCTCCCAGATGCTTGCCGATCAGGGCCTTGCCCAATGGCGAATGAACCGAGATGCGGCCTTGCTTGATGTCGGCCTCATGCGCGCCCACGATCATGTAAGTGATTTCCTCATCGGTATCCTCGTCGGCGAGGGTGACCGTGGCACCGAAGCGGATCTGGTGTCCCGACATTCTGGTGATGTCGATGACCTCTGCCCGGCTGATGATGTCTTCAAGTTCCGAGATGCGACCTTCAATGAAACTCTGCCGCTCCCGGGCGGCGTGATATTCGGCATTCTCCGACAGGTCACCGTGTTCCCGAGCTTCCGCAATGGCATGGATAACGTCAGGCCGGTCAACGGTCTTGAGCCGCTTGAGCTCGTCTTCCAAAGCAGCGAGTCCCGCCGGAGTCATCGGGATCTTTTCCATCGGCAACAATCCTGCATGTCAGCAAGGCGCCCAGGACGAACGGGCTCAATGCCCACAGCTTTCCCCGGCGCCAGCCTGGAGAGTCCTTGATCAGGAGGAGGACTTAAAATACGATTGCAGAGGCGCAACATCAAGTATCCCCCCCTTCAAGGCTTCAATCCCCTCAACTGCAGCGCGTGCTCCTGTCATAGTTGTATAGTACGGCAGAGTGCGAGTCAAGGCCGTCCGTCTGATTGAGAAACTATCCGCCAGTGATCTGTCTCCTTCGGTTGTATTTATGACAAGATGAACCTCGCCGGAGAGCATAGCATCGACACAGTGCGGCCGGCCTTCCAGAACCTTGTTGAGCGGTGTCACCTCCAGTCCCTGTTCGTGCAGATAACGGGCCGTGCCGCGCGTGCCTGCCAACTTGAAACCCAGGCCGACCAGGCGCTGGGCCAGTTCGGCAAGCTCGGGCTTGTCGCGGTCCTTGACCGACAGGAACACCGTCCCACTGGTGGGAAGATGCGTGCCGGCGCCGAGCTGGCTTTTGGCAAAGGCGCGGCGGAAATCAACATCGATGCCCATCACCTCGCCGGTGGATTTCATTTCCGGCCCAAGGATGGTATCCACGTTGGGAAAGCGGGCAAAGGGAAACACGGCCTCCTTAACCGCCACGTGGGCAGGAATTTTCTCGGCTAGGTCAAACGACGCCAGCGCCTCACCGGCCATCACCCGGGCTGCGATCTTGGCGACCGGCACACCGGTCGCCTTGGCAACGAACGGGACCGTCCGACTGGCGCGCGGGTTGACCTCAAGGACATACAGCACGTCATCCTTGATGGCAAACTGGACATTCATCAAGCCCACGACCCGCAGTTCCCTGGCGAGCAGCCGGGTCTGGCGCTTGATTTCCTCGATCATGGCTGGTCTCAGATTGTAGGGTGGCAGCGTGCATGCCGAGTCCCCCGAATGAATGCCCGCTTCCTCGATATGCTGCATGATCCCGGCCACGTAAACATCCTTGCCATCGGCAAGGGCATCCACATCCATCTCGATGGCGTTTTCAAGATAATGATCGATCAGTACCGGGTCGTCGCCGGAGGCCTTCACGGCATGCGTCATATAACCGTTGAGAGCCTCTTCTCCATAGACGATGCGCATCGCCCGTCCCCCCAGCACATAAGAGGGGCGAAGAACGACCGGATAGCCAATGCGCGCAGCGACAATCCGGGCTTCCGCAACGGAACGGGCCGTGCCGTTGGCCGGCTGGCGCAGGGCAAGTCTTTGCAGAAAGATCTGGAAGCGTTCACGATCCTCGGCCAGGTCGATGGCATCGGGCGAAGTACCCAGAATGGGAATGCCGGCTTTTTCCAGGGCCTGTGACAGCTTGAGAGGCGTCTGTCCCCCCAACTGGACAATCACCCCCAGGAGACGACCCCTGCTCTGCTCACGCCGGATCAGAGCGGCCACATCTTCTGCTGTCAAAGGCTCGAAGTACAGACGGTCAGAGGTGTCATAGTCCGTGGACACGGTTTCGGGATTGCAGTTGACCATGATGGTTTCCCATCCCGCTTCCCGTAGCGCAAAGGCGGCATGACAGCAGCAATAGTCGAACTCGATGCCCTGGCCGATCCGGTTCGGGCCGCCTCCCAGAATGACGACCTTGTCACGGGGGCTGGGATCGGCCTCGCATTCAGGCGGGGAAACACCATCCCCCTCGTAACAGGAATACAGATAGGGCGTGCGCGAGGAGAATTCCGCCCCGCAGGTATCGATACGCTTGTAGACCGGATGGACATCAAGCACCATGCGCCGGAAGGCGGTTTCCGTGTCCGTCTTGCCCGACAGCTCCGCCAAACGTTGGTCTGAGAAACCGGTTGCCTTTAAGCGCCGCAAGCCTGGTGCGTCGATGGGCAGGCCGTTTGCCCGCACATTGGCCTCGGCAGCCACGATAGCCTTGATCTGCTCCAGAAACCACGGGTCATAATGACAACGGGCGTGGATCTCGGCCACCTCCAGCCCATGGCGGAAGGCCTGGGCAATGACCAGAATGCGGTCAGGCCGTGGCTGGGACAAGGCCGCGATGATGGCATCCTTCTGATCCGCAGCCGAGACCCCGGGAATATCGACTTCGTTCAAACCGGTCAGGCCAGTTTCCAGACTGCGCAGGGCCTTCTGCAAGCTTTCCGGAAAGGTGCGGCCGATGGCCATCACCTCGCCCACCGATTTCATCGACGTGGTGAGAAGAGGCTCGGTATCGGGAAACTTCTCGAACGCGAAGCGCGGGATCTTGGTGACCACATAATCGATGGTGGGCTCGAAGGAAGCCGGCGTCACCCCGGTGATGTCATTCATCAGTTCATCGAGCGTGTATCCCACTGCGAGCCTGGCCGCCACCTTGGCAATGGGGAAACCGGTTGCCTTCGACGCCAGGGCCGAGGAACGCGAAACCCGCGGGTTCATTTCGATCACCACCATGCGACCGGTCTTCGGATCGACGGCGAACTGAACGTTGGACCCGCCGGTATCGACCCCGATTTCCCGCAGGCAGGCGATCGAGGCGTTGCGCATGATCTGATATTCCTTGTCGGTCAGTGTCAACGCCGGCGCCACTGTGATCGAGTCGCCCGTGTGGATTCCCATGGGATCCACGTTCTCGATCGAACAGACAATGATGCAGTTGTCATGGCTGTCGCGCATGACCTCCATTTCATATTCCTTCCAGCCGAGGACGGCCTCCTCCACCAGCACTTCGTGCACCGGCGACGCGGCCAGTCCCCCCGCCACGATCTGTTCGAACTCAGTGGTGTTGTAGGCGATGCCACCGCCGGTGCCGGCCAGGGTGAACGACGGGCGGATGATGGCAGGGACACCAATCTCGGCCAGGGCGGCGCGCGCTTCCTCCAGTGACTGCACGAGGCGGCTCTGGGGCGATTCCAGACCGATTCTGTCCATCGCCTCGCGAAAGAGGCGGCGGTTTTCGGCCTTGGCGATCACCTCGCGGCGCGCACCGATCATCTGAACGCCCCCCCATTGCGCTAAAGTGCCGTCATCGGCAAGCGTCATGGCGGTGTTGAGGGCTGTCTGCCCCCCCATGGTCGGCAGCAGGGCATCGGGACGTTCCCGGGCAATGATGCGGGCTACGATTTCCGGAGTGATGGGCTCGATGTAGGTGACATCGGCCATGTCCGGATCGGTCATGATGGTGGCCGGATTGGAATTCACAAGAATGACCCGGTACCCCTCTTCCCGCAGGGCCTTGCAGGCCTGGGTCCCGGAGTAGTCGAACTCGCAGGCCTGGCCG
>CAZUWH010000037.1:0-5484 GCA_964624075.1 uncultured Rhodobacterales bacterium | reverse complement strand
GATTGGTTGCAAGAAAGATTTTGCACGGCTTGTGTTGGGACATACGTTTCGGTATAAGGGGCGCAAAGGCGCGTGCTGATTGAAAAGGTCGCGACGCTTTCCTTGAATTTTCTCAAGATGCGGTGGGAGTCTTCGAGAAACATCACGGAAGAGAAGCGCAGCCGCCCTGATATCGGGAGACGTCGTGATGTACAAAAGCATCGCCGTAACGGGGGGAGCGGGTTTCGTCGGCTCCACCCTGGCCATTGCCCTCAAGCGCGACTTTCCCGCGGCTGATGTCGTAGCCTTCGACAACCTGAAGCGGCGCGGCAGCGAGCTTTCCTTGACGCGACTCCAGACGAACGGCATACGCTTTCTGCATGGCGACATCCGTTGCCCCGAAGACGTGGCCGCTTTGGGCGCCTGTGAAGTGATGATCGAGTGCTCGGCAGAACCAAGCGTGCATGCGGGATACGGCGATGATCCGTCCTATCTCCTCAACACCAATCTTGGGGGAACCATCAATGCCCTAGAACATGCACGCCGTCAGGGCAGCACTTTGATTTTCCTTTCCAGCAGCCGAGTTTATCCGATTGCGCCCTTGCGCGCCCTGCCCTTGCGCGTCACAGGCGAGCGGCTGACTCTGGCGCCGGACCACAAGGGTGAGGGCTGGTCGGCGGCGGGAATCTCCGAGTCGTTCCCCCTTGCAGGGCATCGCTCCCTGTATGGGGCCACCAAGCTGGCATCGGAGCTGCTGATCGAGGAATATCGCGTCATGTACGGGATCAAGGCCGTGATCAACCGTTGCGGCGTTCTGACGGGACCGTGGCAGATGGGCAAGGTGGATCAGGGAGTGGTCGTCTTGTGGATGGCCCGTCATGTTTTTGGCGGGGTGCTGAACTACATGGGCTTTGGCGGTACGGGACACCAGGTGCGGGACATCCTGCATGTGGAGGATCTTTATGCCGTGATTCGTTTGCAAATGGCTGCAATGGACCGTCATTCGGGCCGCATCTACAATGTGGGCGGAGGACCGGACGTTTCTGTTTCGCTGCGGGAATTGACGGATTGGTGTGTGCGGATCTCGGGCCGGCTAACGGTTGTTGGTACCGATCATAATACACTCTATGCGGATGTGCCGTATTATGTCACCGACACCACGATGGTCACAAAAGCCACCGCGTGGACGCCCAAGCGATCGGTCGAGAATATTTTGCTTGACATTCACGCCTGGCTCGTCAACCATCGTGAGAGTGTGGAGCGTATTTTTTGAGAAAGAGATGCGCGAAAGAGGGGGACTCCCTCCCCGGGATGTTTCGTTCCGTGACATGGCGAGGTTTCAAGGATGACGGTCGTTGTTGTCACCGGGGCCGGTGGCTTGGTGGGGGCGGAAACGGCCCAATTTTCCCATGATAAGGGGCTGGATGTCGTTGGTCTTGACAACGACATGCGTCGTTATTTCTTTGGCGAAGCGGCCAGCACGGCGTGGGCACGGGCAAGGCTTGTATCGACTCTGCCACAGTACACCCATGCTGCCATCGACATCCGGGACACGGCGGCCATCGATGCCCTGTTTGCCCGCCATGGCAAGGCCATCGTTGGGGTGATCCATACCGCCGCTCAGCCTTCGCACGATTGGGCGGCACGGGAACCGGTCGTGGATTTCACCATCAACGCCAACGGCACCTTGACTCTTCTGGAGGCGACTCGCCGGCATTGTCCGGA
Organism: uncultured Rhodobacterales bacterium; assembly: GCA_964624075.1. Classification (GTDB taxonomy): domain Bacteria; phylum Pseudomonadota; class Alphaproteobacteria; order Rhodospirillales; family Rhodospirillaceae; genus CAZUWH01. The sequence goes on along the minus strand of CAZUWH010000037.1, from coordinate 3,780 downwards.
GGCGTCGTTCATCCATTGCAGCACCAACAAGGTTTACGGCGATACGCCAAACACCCTGCCCCTGGTCGAGATGGAAACCCGGTGGGAGCTGAACCCCACCCACCCCTGGGCCAAAAACGGTATCGACGAAACCATGTCCATCGATGCCTCGACCCACAGCCTGTTTGGCGTGTCCAAGGCGGCGGGAGATTTGCTGGTACAGGAGTATGGGCGCTATTTCGGCCTGAAAACCGCCTGCTTCCGCGGGGGGGCTGCCTGACTGGTCCCGGCCATTCCGGGGCGCCGCTCCATGGCTTTCTGTCCTATCTTGTCCGGTGCGCCGTTTTGGGGGAGCCGTATACCGTGCTGGGGTACAAGGGCAAACAGATGCGCGACAACCTGCATGCGCATGATCTTGTATCGGCGTTCTGGCACTTTTTCCAGGCGCCGCGATCGGGCGTCGTATACAACATGGGCGGCGCCCGCCATTCCCATTGTTCGATGCTGGAAGCCATTGCTGCGTGCGAGAACATGACCGGCCGCCCCATGAACTGGTCCTATTCCGATCAGAATCGGATTGGAGACCATGTATGGTGGATCAGCGATGTCAGCCGGTTTCGGACCGATTATCCAGAGTGGCGATTAACCTATGACATCAACCGGATTTTGGAAGAAATTCACGCGGCCATGGTCGAACGGCTTGCGACGTGCCCAAAAGGGGATCGCACGTGAACGCCATTGATTATTTCGAGTCCCTGGACTCCTGCATCACGGATGCCTGCGCGTTTTTGCGTATCGAGCGGCGTGATTTCTTCGCCCTGGCCCGGCGGTGGCCCCACTACGTCAGCCAGTTCAAAACTTTTGACAAACCGGAAGATTTTTATCGTGCGTTCCAGGACGACAGGGGACGATCCAACGTGTGCGCCAACATCCTTGACCAGTTGGGACGCATCGATCTGGCCTCCCTGTTGGAACAACTTCCGGTTTCAAGCGAGACGGTCGGTCCGCTGATCCTTGCCGACATCGGCTGCGGAACGGCGGCCCAATCCTTTGATATGGCCCGGCGGTTCGGCGCGGCCTATCTGGTGGATATCTGCCCAATCTCGCCCAGGAATTCGTCGCCTGGCGCTGCCGGCATCACGCCCCCGCTCATGTGCATGTCGGCACCATGGCCGATATTGCCACACCTGTGCACGTCATGCTGTGCATCGATGTGCTGGAACACATTGCCCAGGCCAGCGCTTTTTTCCTCCAGATGGACCGGCTGTTGAGCCGGGGGGGCGTGCTGGTTTTGCGGGTTCCGTGGGCCTCCATGGCGCCACATCCCGAACACCTGCCGGAAGCGGAAGCCGACTGGATCGGCGAAGGACAAGGCGTGTTGGAACGGAACTACCAGCTCATTCGCCCGTTTTCCTTCGGTGGCATTTATCACAAGATGTAGGATCTGGGTGCTATGAATCTCATATACTGTGACCCTGGGCTGATGGACAATCAGGGGCATCATGCAAATTCATGTCGCATGATCGTCACGGAGGCGCGATCACGGGGTCTGCCAACCGGTGTTCTGGCATATCACGACGTTGAACAGCCCCTGCGCGATGAACTGGCAGCCATTCCATGGTTTCAGTGCCATACGTATGGCAAGTACAGCGATGATCCGATTTGTGGTTTCTTGAACGGCTTTGATTTCGTCAGCAGGAGCACACAAGAAAATCTGTCCCGACTGCACAGCATGCCTCCAACGGATCTGCTTTATATGAATTCGGCCCAGCCGGCCCAGTTCATGGCCGTCCTTCAATGGGGCCAGGCCCGGCCCGTGGAGGAGCGGCCAACCGTCATTTTTGAATTTGGCACAGACTCCGGGGTAGCCATCACGGGTGAGAAGAACAACCATAAATTCACGCTTTTTCCTGAATCCCGGCGGAATGAACGCTCTATCCTGTTTCGTTACACGAGTCGTTTATTGAAAGACGAGGACCAGAAATGGCTGCGGCTTGCCACATTCGACCGGCAGGCCTCCGAGATTTTTCAGGAGTTTCTCAACTTTCCGGTCGGCACCCTGCCGCTTCCCCGTCGTGCCGTGACAAGCTGCCGCGATCGTAGCGGCAAGCGCCCCATTGTGATCGGCATTCTTGGCCACCAACGGCTGGAGAAGGGATATCACATGGTTCCCGAACTAGCGGTTCGCCTGCTCCTTGCCTACAACAACATCCGTCTGTTGGTCCATAATAGCTGGCCCAACGGAATGGTGACCCACCAGCAGGCTTTGCGAGAGATAGCGGCCAAGGATCCGCGCCTGGTCTTGAGCGAGGACATCGCCGGAGAGACGTTGTGGAATCAGTTGCTGGAACTGTCGGATCTGATCGTCTGCCCTTATGACATCAACCGTTTCATTGCCTCCTATTCCGCGGTTGCAAGCGAGGCAATTGCCAATGCCATCCCACTGGTGGCTCCGCACGGGACGACCCTGCATGGTCTTTTGCACGAATTCGGCATGCCGGGCACCGTGTTTACAGAAAGCACCGTCGACTCCGTGCTGAAAGCCGTTACGACCGCTCTCGACACCTTCGACTCCCTTGCGACCCAGGCCAAACGGGCTTCACAAATCTGGGAAGAAACGCGGGGACCTTCCCGATTGGTGGATGCCATGCTCTCATGGTGCCAGTCTTGAGTGTCAATAGACCGAAATACTTACTGGTAACCGCTGTGGCTGGCAGAAACACCCGCTGGATGGTGGAGAAAATCCATCAAGGAACAGGTAGGAAGGGACTTGCCCCATGAAAGTTCTGTTCAGCAATCCCCCCTGGTGGGAACACATGGTCACGGGGCGCGACGCGCAAGGGTGCGACGTCGTGGCGTTTCGCGCCGGGGTTGCGGGCCGGGTCGCGCTGACCGTTCACGTTTTATATCACGACTCCGCCGGATCGTTTCGCCTTCGGCTCCTATCTGCCGTATCCTTATTTTCTGGGACACGCAACGACCTATTGCGCCGACAAGATGGGAATCACGACGGCCTTTCGCGATAGCATCGCCCTGCGGGAATCCTATGAAACGTATCTTGCATTCCTGCAGGCGGAAAATTTCGACTATATCGTCCTTAAATCGGCCTCCCTCAGTTGGGAACACGACAAACGCCTGATCCACACCATTGCCCAACGCCTACCGCGGACACGCTTCATCATCACGGGTCCGATCACTCGCGCGCGGCGAGACGGTGCTGGAAGAAGCCCCCAACATTCAGGCCGCGGTTCGGGGAGAATACGAAAAAGGCGTCATCAAGGCTCTGAATGGCGCCAATGGAGTCGTCGATTTCGATCTTCTGACCGTCGAGGAAATGAACAGCGCGCCCTTCCCCTATTTCGATGCCACCTATGCCCCCCCCGCTATTGGGACAGCAACCCAGTCGGTCAGAAAGCGCCGCAATTGCAAATCCTCACGAGCCGAGGGTGCCCCTACAAGTGCATCTTCTGCGTCTGGCCGACGACCATGACCGGCCATGACCCCGACGGCAGCCGAAAGCGGACCGTCCGCCAGTACAACGCCGAATACCTGGAAGCGCTTTTGACCGAACTGATCGGCAGGTACCATTTCCAGTCCGTTTATTTCGACGATGACACGTTCAATCTGGGGGACCGGCATGTCGAGAAAGTATGCGCCATCATGCGCAAACTCGATGTCCCATGGTCGGCCATGTGCCGGGCCGATACCTCGAGCTTTCATCTTTGGCAGGAAATGAAAGACAGTGGATGTTTCGGAGTGAAAATCGGCTTTGAAAGCGGCAATCAGGATGTGGTGGATAAA
>CAZUWH010000036.1:0-7045 GCA_964624075.1 uncultured Rhodobacterales bacterium | reverse complement strand
CAATCGTGCCCACGTTGCAATGCGGCTTCTTGCGTTCAAATCTCTCCTTGGCCATGTCTGCAACCTTCTACTCTGCATGCGCCACACCCACAACCAACTAGCGTTCCCAAGACCGCCAGACAAAACATCACACGCGAAACATCACATTCCTCGTGGAGCGGGTGAGGGGAATCGAACCCCCGTCGTAAGCTTGGAAGGCTTCTGCTCTACCATTGAGCTACACCCGCGCGGACATTTCTCATGAAGCCCTTCGTCCCGAACTTGCCCTGCCCACCCTGGGCACCCTTCCGGTTCCGCAGCAGATATGTCTGGTGGAGGGGGTTGGATTCGAACCAACGTAGGCGTCAGCCAACGGATTTACAGTCCGTCCCCTTTAACCCCTCGGGCACCCCTCCCATTCTACAAGACGACAAAACCCCACCTTCCAGGAGCATCTGGGCTACTCGAATCAGCCACTCCTGTCAATGGAAAATTTCACGCCCCCGACCGAAGCAGTCCACACCCCCCTGTTGTGGGCACCATTCCGGCCCCGACGTTCCACTCTGCTTCATACCAGGTATTTGCACACAAACCGGCGGCGAGCGTAGGATATCGCATGAACAGACGCAAGAGCTTTTCCAGCCAACTGCACTCTTCCTCTGCATGGTCTGGACAGGGGGAAGAGGGGTGGATTCATGGCCGTCATGCAGCCCTGGCCGCGCTGGCCAACCGTGGGCGGCATTGCCGACGCCTGCTGGTTACGAATGCCATGGCTGGTCCCGTGGCTGATATTATCGCCGGTCTGCAGGCGCAGGGATACGTTCTGCCCCCTCTGGAGATCGTTGAACGCGCCGTGATCGAAACCATAGCGCCGGGAGGGGTGCATCAGGGAATTGCCGTCCAGGTCAGTCCGCTCGAGCCGCTTCCCATCGACATAGTGGCCGAACGGGCTAGCGCGCATTCGCAGGCGGTCGTGGTGATGCTGGATCAGGTTACCGATCCCCGCAATGTGGGCGCCGTGGTACGCTCCGCCGCTGCCTTCGACGCATTGGCCGTGGTGGTGCAGGAACGTCACGCCCCGATGGAAACCGGTACCCTGGCCAAGGCAGCCTCAGGCGGTCTGGAGACGGTACCGCTTGTGCGGGCCATCAATCTGGTCCGGGCCATCGAGACGCTCAAGGACGCCGGTTTCTGGACCGTTGGTCTCGAAGCCGGTGCTTCTCTCCTCCTGGCAGAGACCGATCTGTCGGGTCGTATCGCCCTGGTGCTGGGATCGGAAGGACGAGGCTTGCGTCGTCTGGTCCGGATCCGGTGCGACAGCCTTGCCCGTCTGCCCGTAACGGGAAAAGTCGGGAGTCTCAACGTATCCAGTGCCGCAACCGTGGCGCTGTATGAAGTCGCCTGCTCCCGTCTCGCAACACGCCAGGCCCCACACCGGCCGGCTGGTGTGGGGGGACGTGGCAATCTAGTCGACTCAACTTGTACCTTTGGGCCTTGATCGTGACTTCCCCCAGGCGCCGGCCGGCCGCATCCGCAGCTCTTGGCTTTTGCGCCATGCGGCACGCCGCCGCAGTCGCGGCGACCCCATGAGCATAAGTCCAAGGTCTACGCTCATGGGTATTAAGGTCACGCAGAGCGGCGAACGCACGCGTCAATCAGAATCAACGCGGCGTCAGTTCCGTCGTCGTTTCGTTTCCAGTACGCCGATCAGGCCGGCAACGATTTCAAGATCTTCCTCGGGCAATAAGGCGAGTGCATTGCGAATTGTCGTGACGTGTGGCGATGTGAAACATCCTGTTTCGGGACACAGATTTACGTCATCGAAGAAGTCCCGTAACTGTATGATGTCGGGAAAGCTGCTCCAGGGTATGCAGACCGGTCAGCGCGCCTTGCCACACTCGAAGTTCGAGATGGTTTCAACCGATTTGCCGAGCATGGCCGCAAGCTGTGCCTTGGTAAGGTCGCGTGCCTCACGTAAGGCCCGGATTCGTTGTCCGATCTTTCAACTGATAGGCATCACCACGGTCCCGGAATATGTACACACATAACGGGATCACCTAATTGATGCAATTTTCTGCTCATATGATTTGACGTGATATTTCAATGACGAAAGGAACATTCGTTTAATAATAATTTGCACTTTTATGATGCACATGTTGCTTAGAAAGAGTAGGATTCATGCTGTTTGGCAGCTTTATCTCGATCTATCCTTGCCAGATGCCCGATAGACTGTGTGATACGGGAGATTTGCAGGCAAGCCCCTTGCAGGAATTTCCCCACCCCCGTTGAAAGTGAAAGGGAAGGGGCTTTTAAACAGACCGTGACATAAAAACCGGGAACGCGTTGCAACCACGGAACTGCCCACAGAAAGACCACCATGATACGTAACGTCACGCCGATAATGCCTGTGCACTTTGATCGTGACCGATCTAGATTCTCCTCTAGCCACCTTAGCTTATCAAACCATAGGGCCATGCCGCCACGGCGAACGCCTGCGCGTCAGTCAGGATTGACGTGCAGTGACATGGAAGGCATGAACCCGTACGGGAAAGGAGAAATCCATCCACGAGAACGATACGCTTTACCCACCGATGGCCTGGTTTTACGTATACCGTTGAGAGACAATCGTCTGTTTTCTTCCGTGGACGGCTATGTCCTTACCTTGCAGCCCCTGGATGAATCTACCAGAACGAATGAACAGCATCTGCGCTGTCCGTCTCCCGTTTTCATGACAACGACCGGACTGGATTCTCAGCGGAAGGAACAGACTCCATGACTTCCCTTGCAGCCATCGATGCCTATCGAACCATGCGCCTGCTATCGCATGTTCTTGATCTGGTCGGCGTAACGGAAGTCCGGCATGGCCAGCGGGTCGCCTATATCGCAGGCGTTGTCGCCAAGGCGCTGGGGGATGGAGCGCGCGGCACGGACCGGCGAGGCTGTCGCCCTGTGGGGCTGCTGCACGACATAGGCGTCCCCCGCAGCGTCGAACATCGTCGTCTTTTCAAGGATTTCGAATATCACAACACAGAGGAACATTGCTGCAAGGGGCATGACCTGCTCCAGGCCTGCGTTCTCTTTACCCGTTATACCGTGCCCATTCTGTATCATCACCCCTCTTGGGAAGTCGTGGAAACGTGTGATCGTCCTGACCAGACCAAACTGCTGGCCAACCCCATCCACTTGGCTGATCGCCCTGAGATATCGTGCGCGTGCGGCACCATGGCACCTGCGTTCTGGCCAATCATACCGGGATCCTCGACGCAATGCCCAGAGCTAGGCATTCCAAGCCGCAACTGCTCGCCACCCTTCTGGACCTGGCCCGAACGGAGGCGTTCTGGCTGGCCATGGAGGACAAGCACTACCTTGACGAGTCGCTTGACCTGCTGCCCCGTGCCGTTCACGATCAAACGACCAGGAACGACATGCGCAGCATTGCCGTTTTGTTTGTGCATGCGGTCGATGGCAAGAGCCCTTTCACGTTCGATCACTCGGTCCGGGTTGCTGCGATTGCCTACGGTTTGGCAGAGCGACTTTGATTCGATCACTAGACGCGGGCCCAGCTCGAAATCGCTGCCCTGCTGCACGATCTCGGCAATCTTCGGGTTCCGGACGAGATCCTTGACAAGCCCGGTCCCCTGACTATTGAGGAATGGTCGTTCATAAACCGGCATGCCTACGACACCTATCGGATCCTGAAGCTCCTGTTTGCGGAAGGAAATAGCCGTCCATGGTCTTGCACCTCCCATCCTTCCTGATCCCGGGACGAGACAACACGCACCCTTCTCACAGTGGAAAGCAAACCCTGCCGGCAGGCCAGGAAGTCTTCCTCGACCTGGACATCCTCGTCGTCTCAAAAACCGATCCACACGGACACATCACCTATGTCAATCGTGCCTTCATGCGTCTGTCCGGATATGCCGAACAGGCCCTGCTTGGCCAGCCGCACAACATCGTCCGTCACCCTGGCATGCCACGCTGTCTGTTCCAGCTGATGTGGAACACGATTCAAGGTGGCAAGGACAGTTTTGTCTATCCGATCAATATGGTGTCCGACAACAACTATCACTGGACGTTCAGCCACATTACCCTCAGTTTTGACCCGCAAGGAGCAATTATCGCCTATCATGCCCATGGCCGTGCACCTGCACGGGCCGCCGTGGAAGGAATCATTCCTCTCTACACCGCCCTCCTGGCCGAGGAGGCACACCATGCGGATCCCGAACAGGGCATGATTACCTCCCTGACCCTGCTGCCGGATTTCCTGGCATGGAAGGGGTCGGGTTATGACGAATTCGTTCTCTCTCTTTGAGAGTCAGGACAAGGGACAAGATGATTCGAGATGGGAAGGAAGCAGCGATTCTCATTATGAGAATGACCCTGATCTGCAGAAAAGGTATCCCTGCACCACCCTCCTCCCGGAGGGAAGACTTCCCCCCCTTGATCCTCTCTCCGACGAACTCCGTCCTAAAAGAGACCTCCCCTGGAGGGGAACACGCCCTTCCCCTAAAGGGGGACCTGCCCCCTCGGGGGAGGAGGGTTTGGGGGTGGAGCCTGCCAAGGCCGACTTGGAATAAAGTCCATACTGGGAACTGCTGGGCAGGAATGGAGATGCAGATTCCCTCATTACCTTCCGCTGGTCATCTGTCGGGCGCTTTGCCCCGTCACCATGCTCCCATGCGGATCACCGCCTGCTGACAGGAGAGTCGGCTCCCCTGCTCCGCTCCTGCCGCAGGGTTTCTGCCAGCAGAAAGGCCAGTTCGAGGGACTGGCTGGCATTGAGGCGCGGATCACAGAAGGTATGATAACGTTCCGCCAGGCTGGCCTCCGTGATCGCCTGGGATCCGCCCAGACACTCGGTGACGTCCTGACCGGTCAGTTCCACATGAACACCTCCCGGATGGGTACCCTCGGCCCGGTGGATGGCAGAATAACGGCGCACCTCGGTCAGAATACGATCAAAAGACCTGGTCTTGAAACCGTTGCCGCTCTTGACTGTGTTGGCATGCATGGGGTCACAGGTCCATATCACCTGATGGCCGGCTTTTTTGACAGCCTGAATCAAGGGAGGAAGCCTGGTCTCGACCTGTTCGTCACCCATGCGGACGATCAGGGTCAGACGCCCTGATTCATTGCGCGGATTGAGGATGGCGCACAGGCGCAAAAGATCATCCACGGTGATGGACGGTCCGATCTTGACGCCAACGGGATTGCACACCCCACGCAGGAACGCGACATGAGCACCGTCCACCTGACGGGTCCGGTCGCCGATCCACAACATGTGCGCCGAACAGCAGTACCAGTCACCGCTGGTCGAATCCACCCTGGTCAGGGCTGCTTCATAAGGCAGCAGCAGGGCCTCGTGCGAGGTAAAGAAATCGGTCTCATGAATTTGCGGGACCATGTCCGATGTAAGTCCGCAAGCCGCCATGAAATCCAACGTCTCGCCGATGCGGTTGCACAAGCCCCGATAGCGTTCCCACTGAGGACCGTCGGTGATGGAGTCAAGTGTCCACTGGTGAACCCGATGCAAGTCAGCATAGCCACCCTGGGCGAAAGCCCGCAACAGGTTCAGGGTTGCCGCCGACTGGTTGTAGGCCTGGACCATCCGTTCCGGATCGGGCTGGCGGGCCGTGGCGGTAAAGTCCGGCCCGTTGATCATGTCGCCGCAGTAGGCTGGCAGAGTTATGCCATTCTGGGTTTCCGTCGGCGCCGAGCGCGGTTTGGCGAACTGGCCGCCCATGCGCCCGACCTTGACCACTGGCAGAGCGCCGCCAAATGTCAGGACCACTGCCATTTGCAGAATGACACGAAAGGTATCGCGAATGATATTAGCATTAAAATCGGTAAAACTTTCGGCGCAGTCCCCCCCCTGGAGCAGGAAGGCATGGCCTGCGCCGACCCTGGCCAGCGCCCGCTGCAAGCGACGTGCCTCACCGGCGAAAACCAGCGGCGGAAAGGCGCGCAACCGCTCCTCCACCACGGCAAGCCGGGCCTGATCGGGATAGGTCGGAAGATGCCTCGCTGGCCGGGAACGCCAGTTGTACAAAGTCCACGCCTCTGCCATTGTCAGGATGTCGCCTATCCGGCTGTACCGGCCTGGCGGCGCGCCAGAGCGATTACGATCTGCCGTTTTAGACGGCGGGCTTCAACGGACAGACGTGCACCAGGGGCGGCCTGCAGATAGGCATCAATGCCCCCTTTGTGTTCCACGCTGCGCAGGCCGTTGATGGAAAGCCGCAACCGTACTGATCGTTCCAGAGCGTCACTCCACATCGATGCTTCCTGCAAATTGGGCAGGAAACGACGCTTGGTTTTGTTGTTGGCGTGACTTACGTTGTGGCCAACCAACACACCCTTGCCGGTGACTGCGCAACGCTTGGCCATATCCGTCACTCCTTCCCTTCATTTCTGCAGAAGGCGGGTTTGTAGGATGTCTGTCGTGCTTTCGTCAAGTGGCCAATCAACACGCCCTTGCCGCAGAAGGCGGGTTTGTAGGACGTCTGTCGCGCTTTCGTTAAGGTGATTCCCTGTTCCAGAGTAAAGCCGACAGGAGATAATGACCGAACTCGAGCAGAGGGAGAAAACCGTTCCGTCATGGATGCCACGACATCCCTTGGCCAGGACCGTACAGATCCCCATACCCCCTGACGATTCCTCTGTATTGCCGGTCAGTGCCGTGTTCCCAGCACGTCGCAAGGGTAGGAGCGGCGATGGAGTGCTCGACCCAGACGCCGAGACGCTCTCTGTCGGCGCTGCGAATCCGCTCCTCCGCATCAGAAAGCAGCCGCAGGAGCGTCTTGGCCCTACCCGCCCGCTCCCCCTCAACGCGTCCCTGTTGCAGACCCTCGTTGACGTAACGCTGTCGCCAGGTGGCCATGATCTCCTCCTTGCGCGCCGGCATGACACGGGCCAGGACCACTCAGATGCCCTCCCCCGTCAGGCCGGCCTAGCTCTGGACCAAGGTACGTCAGAACCGCCACAACGTCTACGTCCTCAAGCCCTTCTCCCTCGGCCAGGATCACTTCCAGCAGAGCTGGCCAGGTGTGCCCCCCCCCCCCCCCCC
>CAZUWH010000035.1:0-7048 GCA_964624075.1 uncultured Rhodobacterales bacterium | reverse complement strand
TACCCGTTCAAGACGATGCTTTCAGCCAAATTCCATTTGTCGCGTCGAGGACGCCCTAAAAACGAACCGCCCCCGGGCAACAGTGGTGATTGGGTGATAGGTGTGATTCTGGGACGACTCGCCCGCGCCGAAACGCACACTTCCACCTTGAGCCAGGAAAGTGAATTATACAAAAAACAGCTTGATGATGCGATCAAATATATCGTGGAACTGGAAGCGAAATTGGCCCGCGTGGCGAGGAGAGCAGAGGGTTGACCGTCATCGTCAGACGTCTGGAGACGCAGACCACCAGGACCGAAATGGCCAGATATCGCCGTGCCGCCGCCGCAGCCCGCACCGAACGGGCGCTCGCCGTGCAGACCCTGAAGGAAAACATGGCAGTGCGCCTGAGTAACCCGGCAGGAAACCTTGCGGTTGGCCCCCCGGAGTCCCGGGATCATCTGCGCGCCGAGGGATTGCATCAGAACGGGATGCAATCAGGTTGGATCATTCTCTTTTGGAACGCGGGCGTCTCACCCACGAAGGGGTGGGCGAATGCCCTCCTCCTCCCAGGATTGAGCTGGAATCACTCCACGCCAGAGCTTCCCCGCAGAGGAAAACGCGTCTCTCTCTCATGGAGCGATGGCCAGACTGACCAGCACGGCCGTGCCGGCGATATGGCCGGCTGCGCCCAGGACATCACCCGTCTGGCCGCCGATGTGACGACGGGCAGAAACCATGACCACTCCCACCGCCCCGCCCATGGCCAGAGCAGCCCCCAGCGCCGGTCCTGGCGGCCGCAGAATCAGGGCCAGAACGATTGCCATTGCCCCAGCGATGACCGCGGCCGCAAAGACGTCGCCATCATCTGCCGCGGGAAGGGCGGCCCCCAGCCCGTCGGAACGGGCTGGGGGCGCCAATCGCATTGCAAGCGGCATAGCAGCCCGTCCCATGGTCTCGGCCAGTACCAGGGCCGTCGCGGCAGCAACTACGCCGTCTGCGCCCACGGCCGCCACGGCGGCGGCACGAATGGCGATCCCGAACACCAGTGCCAGAACCCCGAACGTGCCGAGGCAACTGTCCCGCATGACGGCGAGCTTGCGCGCCCGCGGACCGGTGACGCCAAAACCGTCGGCCATGTCAGCCAGGCCGTCCTCGTGCAGGCCGCCGGTCAGCCAGGTCATGATGGCCATGGCCAGCAGTGCAGCCAGAAGGGGCGTGAGGTTGATGGTCACGGCACCGGCATAGACCAGCCCCCCCATCGCCCCGACACCGGCACCGACCAGTGGAAAGACCCGCATGGCCCGCGTCAGGGCACCGGGTGGCACCTGCGGCAGCCCTGGCAGTGGCAGGTGCAGCAGAAAAGTGGCCGCCAAATGCAAATCGAAAACAAGACCGCGCCATCCGGTCGGCGCACCAGTGAGGTGGGAAGGCGTGTTCATGGTGGCGTGATTCCCTGCTGCAAGGACCGGAGAGGGCACGGCTCTGTCTTCCCCTGAAGAAAGGCGATACGTGGGAAGGGCGCGGTCTCAATGGCGTTGAAATAAGTGATGAAAACCCTCTCCCATGCCTCCACGCGTATCTTGTCCTTCATCTGGTCCTTCATCTGGCCGGGGAGGACGGGAAGGTGGTATATTGTTCTACCCATGACCTGGAGATCCGATCGATGCCTGCCCCCACTCTTGCGACTCTGGATGATTTCCGCAACCTGCTCAAGGCCCTGCCGGGGCCAGATCATGCGGCAGGCGGTCTTGCGGCGGCGCACGAGTCGACCCTGACCAAGCCGCCCGGCGCTCTTGGCCGGTTGGAGGCGCTGACGGCATGGCTGTGCACTTGGCAGGGCCGCCACCCGCCGCGTCTCGACCATCCGGCGGCAGTGATATTTGCCGGCAATCACGGCGTCGCCGCCTTGGGCGTGTCTGCCTATCCGGCGGCGGTGACGGCGCAGATGGTCGCCAATTTCCAGGCCGGGGGAGCGGCCATCAATCAGCTATGCCACACCTTCGGCACCGCCTTGTCGGTACACCCCCTCGCGCTTGACCGCCCGACCGCCAACTTCACCCAGACCTCTGCCATGGAGGAAACGGAATGTGTCGCCGCTCTCGGCGCCGGCATGGCGGCGGTGCGCTCTGACACTGACATCCTGTGCGTGGGCGAAATGGGCATCGCCAACACGACGGCAGCAGCGGCCCTTTGTCATGGCCTGTTTGGCGATACGGCCAGTGTCTGGACCGGACCGGGAACAGGGGTGACAGGAGAACGGCTAGCCGAAAAGATTCGGGTGGTCGCGCGGGCCGTCGCCGTGCACCGGCCCGCCTTGCGGGATGCCGTGGCGGCCTTGTGCCATCTCGGCGGACGGGAACTGGCTGCCATAGCGGGCGCGGTCGTGGCGGCTCGTTTGCAGCGGGTGCCGGTTCTGCTGGACGGATATGCCTGTACTGCCGCCGCGGCGGTGCTGGAAGTCTTCACGCCAGGCGCTCTCGATCACTGCGTGGTGGCCCACGTTTCGGCTGAACCAGCTCATCGCATTTTGTGCGAGCGGCTGGGCAAGTCTCCCCTCCTCGACCTTGGCCTGCACCTGGGGGAAGCCTCGGGCGCGGTCCTGGCACTCGGTCTCCTGCGGGGCGCCGTGGCCTGCCACAACGGCATGGCTACCTTCAGTGAAGCCGGGGTCAGCAACCGTGCCCCGCCTGGACCAGGGCCATGAACAAACGATCATCTGCCGGTGTGACGGCGTATTCCGGATGCCACTGCACCCCCAGACAGAACCGCGACGTTTGCACCTCAATGGCCTCGATCACGCCATCGGGCGCGCAGGCGCTGACGACAACGCCGGAGCCGACCGTTTGCACCGCCTGGTGATGAGCGGAGTTCACCGCCATCGTCAACTGGCCAACGATGCGATGCAGCAGGCTCCCAGGCACGGCCATGACCTCGTGTCCAGGCTGGGTGCGGGGAGTGGGTTGTTCGTGGGCCAGACAACCGGGGACTTCATCGGGAATGTGCTGGATCAGCGTACCGCCCAGCACCACGTTCAAAAGCTGCTGCCCGCCACAAATGCCAAGAACAGGCAGGTCGCGAGCCAGAGCACCCGTGACGAGGGCAAGCTCGAATTGGGTGCGGTCTTCCTTGAGTCTGACCGTGGCATGCCGCGTGGCCGCGCCGAACAGGGCCGGGTCGATATCGAAGGCCCCTCCGGTGACAATCAGCCCGTCGATGCGATCCAGATAGGCCGCAGCCAGCTCAGGCACCCGCTCGGGCAAAGGCGGCAACGGCAACGGCAACCCCCCGGCACGAGTCACGGCCTCGCAGTAATTCCGCCGTAGAGCGTACCAAGGCATGGCCGCATAGCCGCCCGGCCCCTCGCTGTCCAACGTGATACCGATGCAGGAAAGCGCCTGGGATATGCCGGCCATCCTCTTCATGACTGCCTCATGATGATCCCCCAGAGGCCGCGGTCAGGATACTCTGGCTGGCAATGGTTTGCATCAACGGAATGTCGTGCAGCGGTCGCCCTTCGTCCAGGACCTTGGCCAGAATCATGAAATCGGGCCACGGCGGCAGGGAACGGGGCGGCGAGATAGCGGCCCGCACCATCAGGGCCGAGAGTGCGAATCGTTCGGCCCATACCCGTCGTCGCACCGTCATGACCTGTGCCAGGACGGCCGCCTCCATTGTCTCCATTTCCTCCAGAGTCATCTGCCGATGCGGATCGACGTTCTCAAGCACCTGGTCGAGGACGGCACCGGTTTCAAACCAGGAATCGGCAAAGGCGTGCACATCCGGCCAGTCACGTGACCGCTCCAGCGCGGCCGTGATGGCCTCTGGGTGGAGAAGATCGGCGGGAAGATCAGCCGTCACGGCGGCAATGTCCAGCCGTCGCGGTGTCCAGTCCTTGTGACCGATCAGTTCGGCCAGTTGCAGCAGTGCCGCACCCCCTGCAAGCGGTGCCGATGCCACGGCCAGGCCATGCGCGACTAGATCCGCCACGCAGGCTGGACCAACAGCAAAAGCCGAGACTTCCTGACGCGCCACACGAATGAATTCCTCGGCCTGTTGTCGCGGGGTGGGGTAACCGCACCAGACCTCGACCAGCCCCTGCTGCTCTTTGAACAGCAGACCACCGAATAGGGCCTTGTCGTCCCCTCCGCCCATCAGATAAAGACTCATGGCGCCGGCACCATCGCTGATGGTCGCATGAAACTTGAGACGGGGGAGCGGCTTGGGCCATACCACCAGGCGGCGATTGATTCCGGTGCGTACGAGATCCGCAACGGCATCCGTCGTCTGTTCCCCTGGTGGCAGCCAGCGGGTGATGACCGGCAAACGGCGAGCGGACTCAAGGGTCAGGAGGCCCGTCGCACACATGGCCCGGACTTGCGTAACGGCGGCCTCGCGCACCGCCGGTGCCTGATCGAGCAGCATAAGGACCGCGGCATCCCGCAGCACCGGCTGCGATTCCTCTACCATCTGTACGAGTAGCAGCACCCGGATCAAGGGAGGGTAGAGATCCCCCAGTATCTCGTCGATCTGGTCCACTAGGGCAAACGGGTCGTTGATGCCACTCTCAAGGATGGCCTTCAGGACGGGGCGCAACAGAGCGGTGGCCTTTTCCTGCATCTGCGGGGAAAGCACCGGGGCATCGGCATCCCCCACACCAAGAAAGGCGGCGCGTACCGCCGGCGCGAGTGGCACGCGGGCATGACGAAAGGTTGACAGGATCTCGTGCCACATCAGGGGTGTACCGGTTCCCGTGCGAATGGCTTCCGCCAGGCGGGTCTGAACGGCAGCAACGTGTTGCACCGCCTCGTCATAGCCCGCCTCGATCTGATAGCGGAGTTCCTCCAGCAGTGCTGACAAAAGCCAGGCATAGGCGCTCAGCCTCTCCGGCTGGCCAGGCTTGGTCAGTTCGGCCAGCAGGCCCTCGACCACGTCCGCGATGAACGCTGGATTCTCCTCCAGAAAGACCTGGTCGGCCTCCGACAGGCTGGGCAGGTGACCGGCAGCCAAGGCGCAGCTGATGGTCTTGATGAGAGTGAGAAGGGACGACTTTCCGGGCATGAAAAACCCTCTGTACTGGTTTAAGCGTTTCATCTGGCCTTGCGCACAGAATCAAGCAGGGCGGTGAAGCGGGCGACCGCTGCGGCTGGACCTGCCGGATGCGCCCACACCCCGGCGCTGACCGCGATGAAGTCGGCCCCCGCCTCTGCCACGGGAATACAGTTTTCCGTGGTTATGCCGCCAACTGTAATACACGGAACGGTCATCATCTCGGCCCACCATTCGATCAGGGCAAGCGGCGCATGGGTCAAGAGGGATTTGGTAGGCGTGGGAAAGAAGGCGCCGAACGCGATATAATCAGCTCCCTGTTCGGCAGCTACCATGGCCAGATGACGCGAGTCATGACAGGTGACACCAACAATGGCCCCTGCCCCGACCAGCCGTCGGGCCTGCGCATAGGGCGTGTCGTTCTGCCCTATGTGTACGCCATCACACCCTGACTGTGCCGCCACGTCGGGCCGATCATTGAGGAGGAAGGCCACAGCGCGGCTCTGGACCACCGGCCGCAGCATATCAATGGCCTGCCGGAGCGTGTCATCATCCACCTCCTTCAAACGAAGCTGGACGCATGCCACATCCCCGGCATCAAGGGCGGTGGCCAGTTCAGCCGCAAAAGACACCACGTCGGACAGAATCGGCGGGGTGATCAGATACAGGCGACACAGAGACGTCAACCTCTCCCTTCCAGGATTTTCCGGATGATCCGGGCCGCAGCTTTCACTCATAGTCCCTTCCCGCAACGGAGGGAAGCGCCCTGCAGCAATTCTCAGTATGGACTTTATTCCAAGCCGCCTTCGCAGGTTCCCTCCCCAACCCCTTTTCCCCGAGGGGGCAGGCCCCTCCTTCAGGGGGAGGGCGTGGCCGAGGACCCGGCGGTACGACGGACGGGCAGCCCGTTCCCGTCAACGGTTGAGGGTGATCTAGCGCATGAAGCGGCTTCTGCGAAGGCCATCGCGGATCTTCTGGGAAGCTGTCCTGTCGATGTCGCCGACACCGTACGGGGAGAGGTGGAGGCTCTTGCGCGCGCCAATGATGAGGTTCTTCATGAGCCGTTGGGACTCGTTGACAATCCCGTGGTTAGAATTACAGCTTCCGATATCGAAGATGCTATTCGCGTAGAGCATGGTCCGGTTTGGAAAAGAGACGGGGAACTGGTTGTTAAAGACCAGTCGAATGCGTGGCTGTTGGCTGGTCAAGTTCATCTTCTACTACGGGTAATAATCTTCATAGATTACTCTATACCGTGTATAGAAAGGATATGTTACTACCTATACGGAAGTTATTCGCATCTTCGACCTAACCGATTCAACCGTGGCACCATCAAATGATGCACCGCCCCGATGGGAATGGCGGGTACACCAGATTGATCCAGAGCACAGCGAGCGCACGGTGATTTACGCTGTTTCGCGTTTTACTCAGGCTGATGACCAGCCTCGGTTGGTATCGGTATACGTGCAGAGACCGGACAAAAGCGGAGCAGAAGCCCCGCTATCGGTCAGAAAGGTGGCGGTCGGCCCTGGTTCTTCTTCCGAGCTTGTAAGGTCCATCCGGGATACTGCCGATGGTCTTTTCCCTCTAACCAGTCGGAGCCAGGGCATGACGGACACCACTCTGTCGCCAGAACGGCTGGTTTCCCGTGACAGAGATTCCCGAGTCCATCCCACGGATACCCGCTCTGGCGCCTTATGATCAGCCTCCCGAGGAACCAGCCACGGACGAGCATACCTCCTGCCGCTCCGGTCCACTAGGGCGATGTTGGGGAGGCCCCCGTCCCCCTTTCCCCTCCCTTCCGCGGCGGACCTTCCAGGCCCGACCCTCGTCTCTGGCCATCGCGGCGCACATTGCGGGCACCGAAGAAGAAGCCGCAACGGCTTCTCGTCTGGCTTGCCCGCCATGGCGGCCTGTTTGACGACAGGGGTGATCTGGACAGCATGGGCATTACCAACCCGCTTGATGCCCGGCATTCGCCGGTCACAGAAACGCACGGAGCCTGGCAGCAAGGAAGGCA
>CAZUWH010000034.1:0-10626 GCA_964624075.1 uncultured Rhodobacterales bacterium | reverse complement strand
GGCCAGGAGCCTCCTTGCTCAAGGAAACGTTACCGCCTTTCGATAGTGAAACAGCTATCCTGGTTAGTTGGCTGGTCTCTGTAGCTTGGCTCGCGTACCCTGGCCAGAAGCGCTTCGAGTTCATCACGGATGGCTTCAGCGCTTTATGGATATGCTTCCTAGATGAAAGAGTCTATTCAAGCGCAGCCATATCTAATTGCCATTCCATTGCATCCAGGGTGGAGATTCCCTGCGCATCACACAAAGTCGCAATTTCTCGTAGCCGCGTGGGCGTTTCAGGGTCAGCCGGACAGGTAACGATTTGCGCCAGTTGTTCGTAATGACTCCGGGAACGACAGCATGCTTCCAGAAACTCTTTCACTATCCCGGTATTTGACAAACGATAGATGCGGGCAACCAAAGCAGTATCAATCTTAGATAGAAGCTGCCTAAGGACGTCCAGCCCCTTCAGAAAATGGTTTAGATCCTCCGAGGTTTCATCTGGTCCGATTAAGAACACCTCCAGGCGCCGCCGTGCTTACACGGTAACGTTGAAAGCTGCGCTTGCGTCTTGAGTAAGTTGCATCAACCTTGAAACCAAGAAGCGATCCCAATAACGAACGTTCAGACCACGCCAATGAGGCACAGCTGACTTAGCCTCCCGCCAATCTCTCTCCAGGGCGTTCCCAGCATCCCGGATGGCGTTCAGCCGCAAACAGAGTCGAACTTTTCCACGTCCGGAATTTGCGGCGTCCGCAACATTCGGGGAGCACCCTCCAGAATATCTTTGGTTGTAATGCTCTTGCCGAAAACATCGTAGACCTTCAACCCTGTCTGGCCAAGCGGTGCAGAAACCGCCTCGATGTAAGCAGCCAATTCAGACCTGATCTGCCTGAATTTCTCGACTTTGGCCTCATAATCGCGCGGTGCCGGAACGGCGTCCATTTGGAGCCGGTTGCGGATCGACGCGATAATGGTACTAAACTGCGATAAATCTATGTCAAGTAGTAAGACTATGAACTTTTGCTTCTATGTAATGATGATAGACGCCACAGTCATCCGCTATGGATGTAACCAATCCTGTGTTGGAACCACCAAAGAGATTGGAAATGACTACATTTTTTTCGAATGCATACCTGTTGGTGTCGAGATCAGCGTGCATTACCATCCGGTCTGACGGAAAAATGCTGAATGCAACCTGTCGGCGCACCTTCCATGTCATCGTCTTCGGTGTAGCCTCAGCGATATCCTGGAGATAGCCTTCGATTGAATCACCTTGGAATCTGGGCAAATCAATTCCGAATTCCAGTTGCAACTTTTCTGCTAGGACAAAATTGGTTTCAGTACCATCGCCGTCCGCCTTCACCCAGAATCTGGCTCCCTCACGGGTTTTCCTCCTTTCCAGTTTGACAGGTAGCAAGCCAGGGGAGCAAAAGAACGTTCGGAACTGTTCGGCTCGGTCCACTCAAGGAACCCAAATGTGGCATGCAGGATATTGATACCGGTCTCCTGCTCCCATGTCCTACATTTTGTCATCAAGGCATTGAGCTTGCGTTCCAGATTATCCGGTAGCAACAATGTCTGGATGTTTTCATCGTCGTGTCGGCCATCTTCATGTTCATCACTGGGATCTGGCAGTTCATAATACGGTGAAATGCCACCATTGAGGGCATGCTGGCGCAAAGAAACATTGTTCTTTGTCTGGCGTAGCGCCATGCCAAGACTGACTCTCACACGGTCACGCAGTTCGCGCTCGATCCGTTGGCCAATTTCGATGCTTTCATTGTCTTCCTGGTTGAGTCTTTTGAACTCAGCAAGATAGATATCATCCGTAAGACGAGATTTGGAAAGAATGTCCTGGAACTCTTTAGATTGCTCATCTCCTGGATCGCTTTCCAGTAGAGGAAACGGAGAGAACGCCATTTCCTGCCAATTACAGAGACGAAACGCCAACACGTCTGGCAATTCATCAACAGCCCGGATCAGATCGTAAAGGCCTTCAATCTTCTCGTTCTCAGCCCCTGTCGTCACCCCTTACTCTCCTCGGCTCAGTTTTTGGAAGAGGTGAACCCTCGAAAGTCAACTGATTTTCTAACCTTGCACTTTGAACGTTTCGACCAGCACCACTCCAAACTGGAGCACGCCAGATACCTGATCTGCTGGAGCGTGGGTCACCGTATAATCCCGCATAAAGGCTCTCAGCACCTGGGCAGCGGGAATATCTTGAAACCTGCAAGCCCCAACGAAGTATGCCTGAAAGTCGCAATTTACCCTAATCCTCAGACCTATGTCTTTACCAACCACAATGTCAGTGTGCCCGATAGGTGCACATCTTGCAACGCTGTGAACGTTTTTCTAGAACCCCTGATCTATCACAGCACTTTCATCCGGCAGTGACAGAGTCTCTGCCGTTTGTGTTACGCTGTAGGGCGCGGGTTGAGCAACCGGCAAAGGCGCGGAGCCTTTTTGATCAGCGCAGCATTGGAGCTGGTTACGGTGATGGTCCTAGCATAGGCCCCTGCCGGGGTCTGATAGCCGAGTGAGGCGTGCGGCCTCACAGTGTTGTAGTTCCTCTGCCTATTCGGAGATGGGGCTGCGGGCATGGTCGAGGCCGAAGGAACAGGCTCTCGTTCAAAAGTTCGTCGTGCACCCAGCCATTAAAGCTCTTGATGTCGCCTTCTGTATTGGCTTGCCGGGCGCGATGTAGTGTCATTCGATCCGGTGGCCCTTCGACCAGGCAAGAATGGCATTCGAGGTGAACTCGGTGCCATGATCGGAGATGATCATGTCCGGCTTGCCGCGGTGAGCGATCAGCTCTCTCAGTTCACGCGCGACACGGCGGCCCACGAGCGAGGTGTCAGGAATCGCCGCTAGGCACTCGTGCGTCGCGTCGTCGACGATATTGAGCACACGGAAGCGCTGGCTGCAGGCGAGCTGGTCGTGTACGAAGTCCAGCAATTATCGCGCGTTCTACCGTGCCTCGACCAGGATCGGTGCGCGTGTCCAAACCGCCCGTTGCCGTGACCAGCGCTTGCGCATCGCCCACCCTTCTTGCGCGGTAGAGCCGGTAATGTGGTTGATCCACGACGGCTCGCCCTCGCGCCTAAGCAGGATGAATAGGCGCTGCTAGCTGATAGCTGGAAAGCGCTGACGTTCGTTGGCGAGCGCGTGCAGACGGCCGCGCAGCTCCGTCTCGGGCGGGACGGCAGGAGCAGATTATCTTGCGATCAGCACCCACAAAGGAACAGATCCACCGCTCCACCAGGCCCATCGAGGACTGCAGATACGCGACGACTTCGCGCTTGGCGGCGGGCCCTCTACCATTTTTTGCCAGAAGTTTATGCAGCGTCGAGGCTTCGCGCATCTGGTCAGTGAGCCGTTTCTTCAGCTTCGCATCCTCATCAGGCGCCTTCAGGCGCTTGATGTCAGAGATGTCCATCCCACCATACTGCGCCTTTCAGTTATACAGCGTCGCCTTGGAGTCCCGTGCTCACGGGCTAGATCTTCCGCTTTCGCTCCCACCTCGGGCTCTCGCAAAACCGCGATGATCGGCTGGCGCGATTGAGCGGACTTGGTGATCATCTAATGATGTTCAAGATGTTGATCATTCAGGCAGCGACCTGCGCGACACTGCAGAATGTCTCCGCAGCTTCGCGGCTTCTGGGCCAAGGGTCTGCCGGCGCTCAGGAGATCCGGAAGAGATTGTCCTTGGCGGTATCTGTCCCTGTCCAGTACGACGTTCAACGTCTTCAGTTCCTCCCCGCCCACCGTGCAGGCCTTCACGGCCAGCAGGATATACAGCAAGCTAGCAGGTCTGACCGCTGCTGTTATCTACGTGACCGGAGGCGGTGCTGGGGCCATGAACAATGTTTCGGGAACCTCGTCCGGTTTGGCAACTCAGCCGGCGGAAAACTCTCGAGCGGATTGTAGATGCCTCCATTAATGCGGTCAAGACGGTCATAGCGGGCGCGGACGAGACGGCCAATAATGGCGTACAGGGGGAACGTCCTCTTTCGGCGCCATCTGTTCGGCGACCGGCGGGTTCGGGCAATCTGGCTGGGACACCGGGCATTGGTTCCTCCGAGGATCTCAACCTGTTTGGTTCCCAGGGGAGAGCCAGGGATGGCGCCAATATCTTAGAGGGGACAGGGCGGCAGCTTATTCTACGCTCCTAGAGCGGTTCGGACGTTTCGACCACGACGGCTGGTGTGGCTGCGACCGTCTACGGGGCTGGGGGCGGGGGGCATAATTGTGCTACCAGAAGGTAGTAAATAGTACGGGAGAAGCCGGCATTGTGGTGGTGTGAGGGTTCTATTGATAACTTGGGCAAAACTCAGAGCCTGCCCTAGAAGGGGTTGTCAACTGCCTGCTATTGTGATTCACCCTATGTTGTTGCAGAGGACATGATGGCAAGGATATGGACAGACGCGCATCGGCAAACGTACAAGCGTAAGGGTGGGCGGTTGACAACCCCTTCTGGGGCAGGCTCTCAATCCAACTCACCCTCAGGCAGCTCGCGCGTGTAAACTTCCAAGCCAGCCTCTCAGGCACTTCCTCTCTGCATCATGTCATCCATGAAATTCGCTGCCTTGGTGGCCGCCTCAACGCCGCGTTCTTCCATCAGATGCGCATACCGCTTGGTGATTTCCGGGGATGAATGTCCCAGAAGCTCGCCAATCTGATGCAAGGACAATCCTGCCATCAAGGCGGCGGAAGCAAAAGAGTGGCGCAGATCGTAGATCCGCAGCCACAGGAGGGCCGCCTGCGCCGGATAACGGGCCTCATAGTACTTCAGGCGCTGGCAGACCTCGATCGCCTCTTCGGGGCGGAGATACCGGACCCGTTTCCGTTCCAGGAATTTTCCGACATGGCGGCAGGGATTGCTGTGCAACGAGCGCAGGTCCCATTTCTCTGCCAGGTTCAGCATCTTTGACAGGCACGCCTTGACCCGGTTCGCCAGGGGAGGACGTTGCTTCCATCGTTCTGTGCAGTGACTCCGTGACATCAGCCCCAGTGAAGCCCTTTGCAATCACACGAAACACGACACGCCGACAGGGACACAATCGTGCATATCTTCCTTCGCCCGATTACTTCCCGACCGCATGACACTTCCCTGCCAACACGCAACCAGGTGCGGGTGACGGTATCTTGCAGCACAGTATCTATTTCAATTGCATGCCTCGTTCGAGACGGGTCCACCCTTCCTTGATGGCCGTTTTCAATTTGGCCATGGCACCGGCTTCGATCTGCCGCACCCGCTCGCGCGACACCCCGTAATACTGCCCCAGTTCCTCCAGTGTCTGTGGCGCGGCGGCAAGCTGGCGGGCCTCAATGATGTGCCGCTCCCGCGGAGACAAACCCGCCAAAGTCTGCCGGAGCAGGTGGCGGCGCAAGGCCTTCTCTTCCCGTTCGGCTAGTTGCGTTTCCTGGTCGGCAGAGTCGTCCACCAGCAGATCCTGACGCTCTGTACTGCCCTCCTCCGTCACTGGGGTGTTCAGGGAGGCATCGGGCGCGGCCAGGCGACGGTTCATCTCCACCACTTCCTCGGGCGTGACGTTGAGCTGGGCAGCAATGGCATGTGCCTGCTCCGGGGCGATGTCACCCTCGCCGTAGATTTCCATGCGTGCTTTCAGGCGGCGCAACCGGAAGAACAGCTTCTTCTGGGCAGCAACAGTTCCCGTCTTGACTAGCGACCACGAAGCCAGAATGAATTCGGTGATCGAGGCCCTGATCCACCACATGGCGTAAGTGGCCAGACGCACGCCCCGTTCGGGCTCGAACTTCTTGACCGCGCGCATCAACCCCACCGTTCCTTCCGAAATCAGGTCGGCGACCGGCAGTCCATAGTAGCGATAGCCCACGGCAATCTTTACCACCAGCCGCAAATGACTGGTCACGAGACGATGCGCCGCCTCCAGATCACCGTAATCCCGCCAGCGTTTCGACAGCATATACTCTTCTTCGGAATCAAGAATCGGGAATTTCTTGATCGCACGAATATAGGCTGCCAGTTCCCCCTCATGAGCCAGGGCCGGCACAACCGTTGTTGTCATCCTAGTCACATCCTTCGTGAAGCAACATGACCTCGCGTCTCTCCGCCCTTTCCGGTTCCCTCCCCGTCGAATCTTCCAGGGATTCGAACTTGGATCGAACCGGGCACGGGGGGGATCCAGGGGCTGAACCACCCCCTCTCGGTCCCAACAGGGCACCGATTGCGTGGAAAGAATACACGACAGGCAATTGACGTCAAGATCCGGAAGCACTTATAATGAAGCGCAAATACGCAATACGTGAATTACAATAGGGGGTATAGGGCACGATACACGAGGGGAAAATCGCTGCAGCAGCAGCGCAAGACTGCTGGGGAGGGGTGTTCCCCGTCGAGAACAATCATACCGGCGCAACCACAAGACAGGATTATGACCCATAGCAGAATCATTACGGTCGTCGCTTCTCTTGCCAGGAGGGGGTCTGTGCCTGGTGCGACGCACGTGTGACAGGCCCCCTGTGGTGTTCGTATCCGTGACGAAAGAGTGACGATGAACGGAAGAATACATTTTATAACGTTCCACGGGTACAGGCGCTTGACTCCGAACGCCAGGGGGATGTCACGCTGATGCTCTCTTACGTCCTGCGTCGTCTGGCGTTCATCCCTCTGACCATTCTTGGCATTCTTTTTATCAATTTTGCGATCGTTCAGGTGGCCCCGGGCGGACCGGTGGAGTATGTCCTGCTGAATCTGAAAGCCTCAGCGGTTGATGCCGCGGGACACCTCACGGCAGGGAGGGGCCAGGACATGCATCAAGCCTCCTCCGGGCCGGTCGGTGACCCCGGCAGCGTTTATCGTGGGGCCCAGGGCCTCGATCCGACTTTCATCAAGGATCTGGAGCGGCAGTTCGGCTTTGACAAGCCGACACACGAACGCTTCCTCATCATGGTGAAGAACTATCTGACCTTCGATCTCGGCAAGAGTTACTATCGGGACACGGGCGTCCTGAGTCTGGTTTTCGAAAAGCTGCCGGTGTCCATCTCCCTCGGCCTGTGGAGTACGCTGATCATCTACATGGTTTCGGTGCCGCTTGGCATCGCCAAGGTCATCCACGACGGTTCCCGGTTCGATGTTGCCACCAGTTCCATCATTATCACGAGCCACGCCATTCCCGGTTTCCTGTTTGCCATCATGTTGATCATATTTTTCGCAGGCGGTCGTTATCTGGACTGGTTTCCATTGCGCGGACTGACATCAGACGATTGGCAGATCCTGACATGGCCAGAACGCATTGCCGATTATTTCTGGCATATCACGTTGCCGGTGACGGCCATGACCATCGGGAGCTTCGCCACCCTGACCCTCCTGACTAAGAACGCTTTCCTGGACGAGATCGGCAAGCAGTATGTGATCACCGCCCGTGCCAAGGGTCTGTCGGAACGGCAGGTGCTCTACGGTCATGTCTTTCGCAACGCCATGCTGCTGGTCGTCGCTGCCTTTCCCCGCACCCTGGTCAGTCTCCTGTTCACCGGATCGGTCCTGATCGAGGTCATCTTCAGTCTGGACGGATTGGGCCTCTTGGGGTTCGAGGCGGCCCAGCACCGTGATTATCCCGTCGTGTTCGGCACCCTGTATTTCTTTGGCCTGATTGGCCTGCTCCTCAATGTCATCAGTGATGTGACCCTACACCTGGTCGATCCACGCATCGATTTCGAGCGAAAGGAAACCTGATCCCCGTGTCGATGTTTCCCTCCCTCCGCATTCCCGGTTTCCGGTTCACTCCCTTAAGCCGGCGGCGATGGGCGTTGTTTCGGGCTAATCGTTGCGGCTTCTGGGCCGTGTGGATCTTTCTTGCCTTGTTCGGCATGAGCTTGTTGGCCGAACTGGTTGCTAATGACCGGCCGTGGCTGGTTTCGTTTCGAGGGACGCTGTATGTTCCAATCGTGGTGGATTATGTCGAAACCGATTTCGGTGGCGACTTTGCCACCCGGGCCGACTTCCGTGATCCATATTTGTACAATCTGATCACGGCGGACGGATGGATGCTGTGGCCGCCGATCCGTTACAGCCACAACACCATCAATGACAACCTGCCGGTTCCGGCCCCGGCTCCCCCTTCAGCCGACAACTGGCTCGGCACCGATGACCGGGGCCGCGATGTCGTGGCGCGTCTGGTCTATGCCTTCCGCCTGTCCACGGGGTTCGGACTTGTGCTGACCCTCGTGTCATCCCTCATCGGCGTCACGGTCGGAGCGATACAGGGGTATTTCGGAGGCTGGATCGATCTCCTGGGGCAGCGGTTTCTGGAAATCTGGGGCGGGATGCCTGAGCTGTTCATCCTGATCATCCTGTCTTCGGTGATCGTACCCGGCTTTTGGAGTCTCCTGGTGATCCTTACCCTGTTCTCGTGGACCGCCCTGGTGGGCGCGGTCCGGGCGGAGTTCCTGCGCGGTCGCAATTTCGCCTACGTCGAAGCAGCACGGGCCCTCGGGGTCGGTGATCTGACCATCATGTTCCGTCACGTCCTACCTAACGCCATGGTGGCAACCCTGACCTTTACGCCTTTCATCCTCTCGGGTTCCATCGTCACCCTGACCGCCCTTGACTTCCTTGGGCTAGGTCTTCCCCAGGAAATACCGTCCCTGGGAGAATTGCTGCGCCAGGGCAAGGAAAACCTGCAGGCCCCGTGGCTCGCCATCAGCAGTTCTGTCGTCGTCGCTCTTCAGGTCGTGCTGCTGGTTTTTGTTGGCGAAGCCGTGCGGGATACCTTCAATCCGCGTAAGACTTGAAGATTCCTAGAGTGCACGAGAGCGAGACGTTCTTTCATGACCATAAAAGATTGTATCTCTCCTGACGACGAGCTCCTCTTGCGGGTACGTAACCTGTCCGTCACTTTCGGACGCGGGGGAATGAAAGCGGTGGACGATGTCTCCTTCAACCTGAAGCGAGGCGAAACCATGGCCTTGGTTGGCGAGAGCGGGTCGGGCAAGTCAGTGACGGCCCTGTCGATTCTGCAACTGCTTCCCTATCCGCATGCTTTTCACGGACCAAGGAGCAGCATTCGTCTAGCCGGCCAGGAACTGGTGGGGGCACCGGCGTCCGTGTTGCGACGAATCCGGGGCGATCGGGTGGCAATGATCTTTCAGGAGCCGATGACCTCGCTCAATCCCCTCCATGCCATCGAACGTCAGATTGGTGAGGTTCTGGAAGTCCACAAAGGCCTGTTGGGTCGGGCACAGCGGAAACGGGTGTGCGAACTGCTCGATCTGGTTGGATTGCCGGAGGCCATGAGCCGTCTTCACGCCCTGCCCGATCAACTGTCCGGCGGCCAGCGCCAGCGGGTCATGATCGCCATAGCGCTTGCCAACGAGCCGGATTTGCTGATCGCCGACGAACCAACCACAGCGCTTGATGTCACTATCCAGGCCCAGATTCTGAAACTGTTGCAAGATCTGCAAGCCCGGTTCGGCATGGCGATACTGTTCATTACCCATGACCTGTCGATCGTCAGAAAGATCGCCACCCGGGTCTGCGTGATGAAGGAAGGGCGCCTGGTCGAACAGGCGCCGCTCGCCCGTCTTCTGGCTACTCCGGCTCATCCCTACACCCGGGCTCTCCTGACGGCCACGCCCTCTGGCGAGCCGGTCCCGGCGGCGCCTGGCGCGCCGGAAATCATGGCCACCGAAGGCTTGCTGGTGTGGTTTCCTGCCCGCCGAGGTTTCTTCCGCCATTCCGGAGAGTACATAAAGGCCGTGGATGACGTATCGATCACCATCTGCGAAGGTCATACTGTTGGCGTGGTAGGGGAAAGCGGGTCCGGCAAAACCACACTCGGCAAGGCGTTACTGCGGCTGATCCGCAGCAAAGGGCTAATCCGGTTCATGCAGCGGCCCATCGACGGCTTGACAAGCGCCGCCTTGCGCCCCTTGCGCCGACAGATGCAGATCGTGTTTCAGGACCCTTACGGTTCCCTGAACCCACGCCTGTCGGTCGGCCAGATCATCGGAGAGGGTCTGCGGGTCCACGCTATCGGCGAATCCCGTGAACAGCGCCGGGTGCTGATTGGCGAGGCGCTGGAAGATGTCGGACTGAAAGCGGATATGCAGGATCTCTATCCGCATGAGTTTTCGGGTGGCCAGCGCCAGCGCATTGCGATCGCCCGCGCCCTTGTCCTAAAACCCCGCTTCATGGTGTTGGATGAACCAACATCGGCCCTTGATGTTTCGGTCCAGGCCAAGATTGTCACGCTCCTGCGCGCCTTGCAACGCAGGTATGGACTCGCCTACATGTTTATCAGCCATGACCTACGGGTGGTGCGGGCCCTGGCCGATGAGCTGGTGGTCATGCAGGCCGGACGGGTGGTTGAAGCTGGACCGGCGGCGCGTGTATTTTCTGCCCCTAAACATCTCTACACGCGGACCCTCATCGCGGCCGCCTTTGCCATCGAGGTTGCCCCGCACCAGCTCTGCAATCAGACGCAAGGAGAGGGGCTCGATCTGGAAGGCCGTTGAGTGCGGTTCCAAAGCGGCAGTCTCCAGTTGCTCTGGGCCAAATTTCTTGTTTCTGATCGCAAAACAGCGTATAAGCGCACTTCCGATCCGGCGCGGAGTGTAGCTCAGCCTGGTAGAGCACTACGTTCGGGACGTAGGGGCCGGAGG
>CAZUWH010000033.1:9815-17116 GCA_964624075.1 uncultured Rhodobacterales bacterium | reverse complement strand
ACAGATTATCTTAGCGCCTATGGGAAAGACCCCCTCCCCCGATCTAAGGGGGAGGGCTGACAGGTTCAAGGGGGAGGGCCTGCAAAGCCAGGCCCCTTTCCATGATAAGAACTGCTGCCCGATAACAGGAACGGTTTCGTGTATGGCATGTTTGGTCTGCCATCTGCCCATGGCAGCGGTCGGCGCTGTCACCCCTTCAGTCGCCGCGGCCAGAGCGCTTCCAGAAGCAGCTTCGCCCCGATCACCACGCCGCCGGTCAGGTCGCTATGCCCGCCCAGGTACTTGGTGGTGCTGTGGACTGCCAGATCGACGCCCAGCGTCAGCGGGTTCTTGTTGACCGGCGAGGCGAAGGTGTTATCGACCACCATCAGTGCCCCGTGGCCGCGGACCTGTTCCACGATGGCGACGATGTCGAGCACCTCCATGCCGGGATTGGTGGGTGTTTCGAAGAACACGATGCGGGTCGTGGGCCGCAGGTGCTCGGCCAGCCGGCCGACTTCGGCGCCCAGCAGGAAGGTGGTGGTGATACCGAGACGTGGCAGGTTGTCGGACAGCAGCTCGAAGGTGCCACCGTAGACGTCACCGATACAGACGATATAATCACCGCTGCGGGCATGGGCGAGGAAGGTCGCCGCCTCCGCCGCCATGCCAGAGCCGAACACCATGGCCGCCGCGCCGCCTTCCAGCGCCGCGAGCTTCGTCTCGACGGCACGGATGGTGGGATTGAGGCCGTAGCGGGTATAGAGATTGCCAGCCTGCCGGCCTTCGACCACGTCGCACAGCGCCCGGGTCGACGGGAAGCCGAAGGTGGAATGATTGTAGAGCGGGATGTGGGTGCCGCCCTGTTCGTCAAGTTCTCTCCGGCGTGGACGCAAGCCGTAGAAAAGCCCGACCGGTATGGTGCGATGGTGATGCTCATTCCCGTTTTCCTCATGCATTTTCGTTTCAGATCCGCTCCGGCCGCAGGTGACGGCCAGGAACTACCGATGGTGATGAACCAGCCCGGCGCCCGGTCGAACGGTGCCACGAAGGTCGCCAGTGGCGTGATGGAATGCCCTCGCCGCCGTCCCTATTGTGGGAGCGTTGGGGGGGGCTAGCGTTGCCGTCGCAGGTCGCCAGGCGGTAGACGCCACATCATGCCTCTCCGGTAACCGGCAGCGCGCCATTCCGGGAAGCCGTCCTCGACGCGGCGGGCCATGATCCCGTGGTGGCGCAGGGTCGCCACCGCCTCGTAGGCAAGCACGCAATAAGGGCTGCGGTAGTAGGCGATCACCTCGATACCAGGCGGCAGCTCGTCGATGCGCCACTTCAGATCCATGGTCGGGATGTTGAGAGGGCGCCAACGATATGGCCGGCGACGAATTCCTCGGGTGGACGGACGTCGAGCACCGTGACCGACCCCTCCTTCATGCGCCACGCCAGTTCTTCGCACGAGATAGCTTCCAGCGCGTCCCGTTCCCGGAAATAGCCCCGCACCAGCCGGTCCACTTCGGCGACATGGCGCCCGACCGCGCGTCACAGGACGGCCAGCAGGTCAAGCACATCGTCGTCGGACAGGCTGTCAGGCTGTAGAGCACGTGCGTGCCCACCTTGCGCGAGGTCGCGAGACCGGAGCGACGCAGCACCTGGAGATGCTGGGAGGTGTTGGCGATCGACAGGCCTGAGGCCTGTGCCAGCAGCTCCAGAAGGTCGAGCCGGGGGGCACTGCTCAAGGCCTTGGCGACGATGGCAAACTGTTCGAACGGGGCCAGCTTGGGACTTGGGTAGGACAATGCGGTCTCAATTGCTGAATTCATCTATTGAATAGACGGAATGGCAGACGTGGCTAAGAGCACGGCAGACCGGTCGGCCAGGGGCCGACGGTCACGTCGGCTGCTCACAGGCCTTGAACGCTACGGAACCCCCCCCTCCCCCATCAAGGGGGAGGGGGGGCAGAAGTTGCGGTTAGGCCGGTCATCTCCTCCCCTACCCTTGACTCACGCACGATGGCATTGAGCGCTGGGATTTCGACCGCTTCGTGGCACACTGGAGCGCTGTACCATGCTTGCGCGGAAGGATTCCGGAATCATGGTACTGAATTTTCTGAAGGGTAGGGCCTTTGGCTTGTGAAGGCTGCTGGGTCTGGAGAAGAAATCGGCACCTCCTTTTGGCACCGATTCGCGTGTGGACT
This sequence comes from uncultured Rhodobacterales bacterium, assembly GCA_964624075.1. Taxonomy (GTDB): domain Bacteria; phylum Pseudomonadota; class Alphaproteobacteria; order Rhodospirillales; family Rhodospirillaceae; genus CAZUWH01. The sequence continues at coordinate 14,946 of CAZUWH010000033.1, read as the reverse complement.
GGTTTGATGGCTCGTCCCAAGGCATTGAGAACATCCCCAAGGAGGAGGCGGCCCGCTTCGGTGCAGGCAGGGTGCACATCATCAGTCTTGCCGATTTCCGGACGGCTCTCGGCAACAGATGGCAACGCCTGTCGTCGGAGGTGATGCTGATCGGGAGAGGCGTCATTCAACGGCACATGGGTCCGGAGCATCTGCATAGCCAGCAGGGGGAAGATACCTTCCTTCTCATCTTCCGCGCTATGCATCCTCATGAAGCCAAACGGCGGACGATCCTGATCGCCAACGCGCTGGGGCACCGTCTGGTGGGCGCAGCGTTCAGCGACCTCGACGCCCAGATCCGGGTCGCTGACATCGAACCCGCCCGGCTTCTGAAGGAAGACGGAACCATTGACGTGACGGCGCTGGCCGAAGTGGTCGCCACGGGCAAGACAGTGGCCTTGACGGTGACAGGAGCGGCAGCCGCCATGCCCCGGATCTCGGGTGAGACGCCGCATGTCATGTCCTAATCCTGCGCCTGCCGGTACAGCCCTGCAGCGTCAGGAGGCACCCTCGGCGGACGAGAGCGGCGTGCCCGCATGGACTCCTCTCGGGACCGGGCAGAAGGAAGGCATCCGTCCAACAGCCATTTCCTCTGTCGCAAGCGCCGCAACACGCAACCGGCAAGATCAGGCACCGGAGGAACCAAAGAACGATGACCTCCGCATGTGTGCCGCTGCGGCGCGCCCCGATCCGGGTGATCCGTGCTGGAAACCGGTTGCCGTCCGTCCAGAAACGGCAGTCGATACGATCACGTGGAAGCCTGTCCCCTCTCGTCGCAAAGGCAAGGATAAGGTTATTCTCTGGCAGCCACTGTCTCCCTCGCCCCAAACAGCCTCCAACGGCCCGCATGCCGCTGCTGTTTCCTGCAAGCTGCTACGGATACCCGAATGAGTGCCCCTGTCGGCGCGGGTCAACCGTCATGCAGATCCTGATACGGCTTCAAGACCTGTTACCACGGTGATGACCTGGAACGGCCTGGTGATGAAAGTGGAACTGGTCTACAGACCAATCTGGAACCAGACGACCAGAGCGGTCAACAGCCATCTGTGCGTGCCGATGGTCAGGGAGGGCGAAGGGGCTCCAGCTGGGGGCGAGGCACTCACTGTCGTAGGTGGGAGCCCGGCCGCCGTCGATGCGGCGCTGACCGGCGTGGTGGCCAACACTCTGGTGGCCATAGCACGCAGGGGGCACAATGGCACGATTGTTCTCCCGTTGCACTATATCACTTTGCGACAGGGTGCCATGATCGGCGTGGCGACGGCCTTGGCCATTCGTCCAGAAACCGTGCGGCAGTTGAATCTTGTGTTTGACGTGCACGGCATTCCGGCCGATATCCAGGAGGAAGAGGTGATCGTGGCCATCGGCCAGGCTCGTTCATGGTGTCGCGATATCTTTGTGCGTTGCAATCAACTGGCGCCAGTCTGCACAGGACTGACGGCAATGGACGTGAAGGGGACTTCCATCGATCTCGCGGCGGTGGCCGGCCCGGGAACGACACGAGGCGGCACTCATTCGATCATCTCACCCGTCTGCGGCGTGCAGCGCCAGGGGAAATCCTGTGCGCATGGAATGCGCAAGGCCGGCCGGAAGTGCTGGCAGCCCTGGCTGCTGATTGCGCCATGATCAACGGTCCGGCCCTGATGGCCGATCGACTGGAACCGCGCAAGGCGACTGCCGCCGACTCGTTACGTTCCTTTACCACCGGCTTCCCCGCTCGCCCATCCGGGGAAACCGGCTGAGCAGAGCGTGGGCCTGATGGAATGCGCGACCGTCGGTCTTTAAGGGTAAGCAGGGGAGGGAAAAACAGTCCCGGATCGGCTTGGCGCACACTTCAGTAACGGGTATCATCTTTACTCCCGAAGACGGTACAGCTATGCTCGACGCGGAGTACGCGCGGAGCAGGAACAGGATCGCATCAATGAAGGCAATGCCCCCGGTCATGGATGTCATTGAAATCGAGTCGTTGAAGGTGGCCTGCGAAGGCGGCGCGCTGGGTCATCCGCGTGTCTTCCTGACCATCAAACCCGAAGTGCGCGAGGTTGTGTGTCCTTATTGCAGCCGGCATTATGTCTTGAAAAGAGACCTCACCTCTTCTGCCAGCCATTGAAGGAAACAATCCTCTCCTTAAGGAGAGGTGCCGGCCGCCCTCCCCATCGATTTGATGGGGGGTGAGGTCTTCGTTTGGGACTTGTCAGCCCTCCTCCTTGGATCGGGGGAAGGGGGTGTTCTGTCCAGGGGGAAGCCTCCTTCATTGACTCTGCGCTCAGCAGGCCCCATACTAAAGGGAATGGATAGGGGTGTTCCACGGTGGTTCTTGTTGCGTTTGATACCCTGGAATTCGTCCACCGCCTGCGGGGGGCTGGCATTCTGGAGCCGCGTGCCGAAGCCATCGCCGGAGCGGTTAGGGGCGCGGCTGGAGAGGGGCGGCGGCAGTCAGGGCTGACCTCCGCGAGGTCAAGACCGACCTGGACGCCAAGATCAATGCGCTCAGAGCTGATCTTCGTGCGGTCGAGGCCGACCTGGAGACCAGTTTTCGTAAACTGGAATTGCGCTTTATGATCAAGCTTAGCGTAATGTTGGCTGCCTTCTTCACCATGGCGGTGGTCGCCAGAACGATGACACACTGAAATCCGTAGACAGTGTAGACAGTACGTGGGGCCGTTTCGTTTTGCTTCTCCTCCGGCCCTCTGCACGTAATGGCATCAATCCCAGGCTTATTGTTGTCGTTGCGTGTGAGCGCAGGGTGCCCGTGCGCTTCATCTGTTCGCCGTACTTCCCAGCGTAAGGCGCTTGGTTTATACGTACCTTCCGACGGTACCAGCGCGAAGACGCAGATAACACGGGGTAGGACGCTTGGCAAAGTCATCAAGACAACAGGAAAGCGCCGTAATTTTCAAACATATGAGAGAACTCCCCGGTGCGTTGTTACAGGAAGCGCTGTAAATCACAAAAAATGTGATCCGGGAATCCCTCCTACGCAAAATTCTTATCCATAACTGGGATTCGGCTAAGATATACTAATGAACCTGCGGCAAGGTAGGAATGGAACGGGAAGGAGAAAATGTGACATGGTGTCGTACGTTTTGGTGTGCTTGAGCGAGCATCCACAACGTCGACTCCTGACCGGAGAGGTGCATGCCAGGCCTTATGATATGCATCCTTTGGGACGTTCCACCTGCGCTGGGAATAGCATACGGAATTTTTGACCTATATCTTTTTCCGTTCCGGCTCATTTGTGCAGCCCTTCACCGATACGGCCCTGGGACTGGTTTCACCTGATTGGCTGAACCAACTTCCTAGTCAGATACTGGTTGGTCTGCACATGGTGGTTGATGCCTGTGAGCGTACGCCAGACGATCTTTCAAAACTGTTCACCGAACATCTTCTGATCGGTAAACACGTTAGTAGCGGGGCTGGCATGGCACGGATCGATTACCATCTGCATGGCGATGGATTCGGACGGATCTTAGTCCGCAACATTTCCCTTACCGGTGGTCAGGCTGGCCGCCTTGTCCAGCGTCTGACAGAAATAGAAACCTATCGCATGATGGCGCTCCTGGGATTCCCAGTCGCCCGCCAACTCATGCCCGGATTGACTCGCATCGAGACAGAGGTGGCTGGTATCGTTGCTGCCCTTGCCGAGGATCCTTCCTCACAGACAGCACGGAACCAGTTGGCCCGTCTGACGACCTTGGCCACCGCGGCCACCCATCATGCTGCTGCAACCAGTTATCGTTTTGCCGCATCAACGGCCTATCACGGCATCATCCGGCAGCGGATCGTGGCTCTGCGGGAAACCAGGCTTCCCGGCCTGCAGACGTTTGCCGGATTCATGGACCGGCGTCTCACTCCGGCCATGGTGACCTGCCGGGCTGCCGCCGACCGTCCGGAAACCTTGAATCGCCGTTTGGTGCTAGCTAGTGACCTGCTGCAGACAAGGGTTGATACTGCCCTTGAAGAAAGCAATCGGGATCTGCTTGCATCAATGGACCGGCGGACCAGACTGCAACTAAGGCTGAAGTCGATATCTGGCAGCGCTGGCTGCCCTACCATTGATCGTGGAGCTGGTCTGGATTGGGGTGCGGCGCCTGCGCAAGGTCATCGGTTCGGATCGGGAACTGCAGTGAAAAGTTTTAGGCTTGCAAGGACCGGGACTGAACATAGAGGGAAAAGAGAAGGTAGTTCGTGTTGTCACAAGGGCTGTGCAGAACGCTCCCCCTTTTCTTGTTGCAAAGGATAAAACCCTCGGTCACTCTTGCCACGATGGACTCGAAGCAGGGAGTCGAACTGCTGAACGTCTGCCGGATCCCCTTCCCGTGGTCAAAAGGAGGGTCCCCGGTTTCTTCAAGGCTTCATCGTCAACAAGGGGGCAACCGTGAGCGTTGAGAAGATCCTGGCCAAGAAAGGGCGTAATGTCATCACCATTCTGCCAGAACACATGGCCGGCGACGCGGCCAGGCTTCTAACCGAACACAAGATCGGTGTCATGGTGGTCTGTGACCCCAAGGGCCGGCTGGAGGGTGTGTTGTCCGAACGTGACCTCGTCAAAGGAATGGCCAAGTATGGGGCGACAACCTTGACCATGCCAGTGCGCAATCTCATGACCACTGCGGTCATTACCTGCAAGCCGACGGATGATGTCAAGGATCTGATGCAGACCATGACCAACCGCCGGATCCGTCACCTGCCTGTGGTCGAAGAAGGACGCCTGGTTGGCATCGTCAGCATCGGTGATGTGGTCAGTTTCCGATTGCAGGAAACGCAGATGGAAATGGGAGTGCTGCGTGACTATGCCATGACTCGCACACTGTGAGGATGGACGTTTTGCTTGAGAGGGTTCGGACGATCCCGGGTTGAAGGTGGTATGAAACAACAGGCCTCCTTCACGTCTGTCTGGTGGCGGGGGCGGACACAAGGAAACCGCGGCGGGAAACGCAAAGGTTTCCTATCCGTGTGTGCCGGGCAAGAGTCAGACATTCGGGCGCAGGACACCACGATTGACCATGAAGGAATAAGGGAGCAGGAGAAAGAGGCACGTTCTGTGGGCTTGGCGGTTCCAGGTCATCTGGTCTGGATGTGTCTCATGGCCAAG
>CAZUWH010000033.1:0-9805 GCA_964624075.1 uncultured Rhodobacterales bacterium | reverse complement strand
CAAGCCCCCCCCCCCCCCCCGGCACATCGCAGAACTCCCCATTCTCTCGCCCCTCCCACGAAGCCCGGGTGTCATGAACGACAGACTGTTCGGTCTATTCGGCGGCGCTGTAGCGTCTTGGCGGTGGCGCCACATAGACCAAGGCTGCATTCAAATGGCGGCTTATTTCCTCCAGCCGTCCCCGCATCTCAGCGATATCGTGCGCGCGCTCGATATGTACCAACCGATCCTTCACTTCGGCAACATCGGTTGCCATTCTGTCAGCTTTCGTTGCCAGATTCGGCAGAAAGCTGGCGATTTTTTCAAGCAGGGTCTTGATCGCGCGTTTTTGATCACATGTTTATCATGTCCTCTTTCCTTCATGGTGTCAACAACCCGCAAGACAGCTATTCATCATTTACTTGAAAGCGGATACAGCCGGGGGGATGCCTCCGCATTCCGCAATGACGCGATTAGAGACGTGATCCTGACAAGCCTGGCCCGGAGCATTGGCCCTTGATGATAACTGAATCCGACCTCGACCCGACTCTTGACCTGCGTGTTGCCATCGACCGGCTGCGGCAGCAGAAGAAGGCCGTTATCCTCGCCCACTACTACCAGGACGGTCTATTACAGGATCTCGCTGATTCCATTGGCGATTCCCTTGACCTGTCCCGCCGGGCTGCAGAAACGCAAGCAGACATCATCGTTTTCTGTGGCGTGCGATTCATGGGCGAAGTGGCCAAGATCCTGAGTCCTGACCGCCTGGTTCTGGTGCCTGACCTGGCGGCGGGCTGTTCCCTGGAGGAGGCCTGCCAGCCCGAATATTTCAAGAGGTTCCGGGACAAACATCCCGATCATCTCGCCGTGACCTATATCAACTGCTCAGTAGAGGTGAAGGCGCTGTCTGACATCATCGTCACCTCGTCCAATGCCGAGGCCATCATCAATCAGATTCCAGCCGATCAACCGATCCTGTTCGCACCTGACCATCACCTGGGCAGTTTCATCAAACATCGCACCGGCCGCGCTGACATGGTCCTGTGGCCAGGGGCCTGCATCATCCACGAGCAATTCTCAGAACAGGAGTTGAAAAAGCTGAAAAATCTCCATCCTGATGCCAGGATTGCAGCCCATCCGGAATGTCCGGAAGGCATTCTGCTGCATGCTGATTACATCGGGTCTACCCGTGGCCTGCTCCAGTATGTCACGGAATCGCCAGACAGGACCTTCATCATCGCTACTGAGCCGCACATCATTCATCAGATGAAAAAGGCCGCCCCGGGCAAGACGTTCATTCCCGCCCCCGGAGCCGATGGAAGCTGCAACTGCGCCACCTGTCCGCATATGGCTAGAAACACCCTGGCCAAACTGTACCTGTGCCTGCTTAACGAAAGTCCATGCATTGAAATTCCGGAAGAGGTGCGCAAGCAGGCCATGAAGCCATTGCAACGCATGCTCGACATGTCCCATGGCATTGGCTCCTCCGCGAGACCCCGTCATGCCGCCGCGTGATCCCTCCCTGTTTCCTCCCCTGTCCGGTCTGACAGGGGAGGAAACTGAGGCCGCCCGGTGGGTTATCACACTGGCTCTCGCTGAGGACGTGGGAATGGGCGACGTCACGTCACAAGCGGTGATTCCAGTGTCTTTACACTTCCACGGAGTGGTCGATGCCCGTCATCGCATGGTGGTGGCCGGGTTGCCGGTTACCGCTGAAGTGTTTCGGATGATCGTGCCCGAGGCCACGTTCACGGCCCGTGTCATGGACGGGGATACCGTCGTGACCGGTACTGTTCTCGCCGAGCTGGACGGTCCGGCGCAAGGATTGCTGACGGCAGAACGGACGGCATTGAATCTGTTGCAGCATCTGTCGGGTATTGCAACCGAGACCAGGGCTTACGTGGATCGCATTGCCGGGACCAGGGCGGTTCTGCTCGATACCCGCAAGACCATTCCCGGCTTGCGGCGGCTTGCCAAGTACGCCACCCGGATCGGCGGCGCCCGCAATCACCGCCTGGGGCTTTACGATGGCGTGCTGATCAAGGACAATCATATCGCCGTCTGCGGTAGCGTTGCCGTGGCCGTGCGACGTGCCAGGGCCTGTGCCTTGTCCAACATCGAGGTCGAGTGCGACTCCCTGGAGCAGGTGCGTGAGGCGGTAGAGGCCGGGGCCGACATCATTCTTCTCGACAACATGTCGCCGTTTATGCTGCGTCAGGCAGTCGCCCTTGTGGCCGGGCGGGCTAGAACTGAGGCCTCCGGGGGAATCACGCTCGATTCGATCCGGGCTGTCGCCGAAACCGGCGTTGATTTCATTTCCGTGGGACGCATCACGCATTCCGCGGCAGCTGTCGATATTGGCCTCGACTGGCATGCAGTGGCGCATGGGCTTGGACCTCCTCCACATCCTCTTCAATCCTTCAGACAGCGGTAAAGGAGCAGGTGTCATTTCCTCTTCGTCCTTTTATGACGTGCTGATCGTGGGCAGCGGCGCGGCAGGTCTGACCATGGCGCTGCAACTCGCTCCCCAGGTTCGGGTGGCCGTGCTGGCCAAGAACACTCTCGTTGAGAGCAGCACCTTCTATGCCCAGGGCGGCATTGCTGCCGTGTTGGATGATGCCGACAGCCTCGACTGGCATGTGGCCGATACGTTGGCAGCAGGTGCTGGCCTGTGCGACCCCCGGGTGGTTCGGTTCGTGGCCGAGCATGCTCCCGCGGCCATCCACCGGCTGATCGCGTGCGGCGTGTCATTCACGACGGCGCCCGGCCTGAACGGCGAGACCATGCTGCATCTAACCCGCGAAGGCGGTCACAGCCACCGCCGCATCGTTCATGCGGCAGATGCAACCGGAATAGCTGTACAAACCACTCTGGTCGACCAGATTAGGACAACATCCAACGTTACACTGTACGAACACCACATCGCTATCGACCTTCTGCGTGAATCTTCTGGACATGGGCGTATTGATCGCTGTGTAGGGATTTATGCTATGGATCTTCAGGATGGACAAGTAAAGCTAATACGTTCTCTAGTTGTAGTACTGGCAACCGGCGGCGCCAGCAAAGTCTATCTCTATACATCGAACCCTGACGGCAGTACAGGTGACGGGATTGCCATGGCCTGGCGGACAGGGTGCCGGGTAGCCAATCTGGAATTCTGCCAATTCCATCCAACCTGTCTTTACCACCCCCAGGCCAAGTCGTTTCTGGTCACCGAGGCCGTGCGTGGCGAAGGAGGGGTGCTGCGTCTGCCGAACGGCCAGCGTTTCATGGACACCTACCACCCCCGGGCCGAACTGGCGCCCCGTGATGTCGTGGCACGGGCCATCGACAATGAAATGAAGAAGGCTGGTCTCGATTGCGTTTATCTCGACATCAGTCACAAACCGGCCGATTTCATCACCGGTCACTTTCCTACCGTTCACGCTAGATGTCTGGCTTTCGGTCTCGACATGACGCGGCAGCCTATCCCTGTGGTTCCCGCCGCCCATTATACCTGTGGCGGCATCATGACCGACCTGGCCGGCCGTACCGATGTATCCAACCTGTATGCGATCGGCGAGTGTGCCTTTACCGGTCTGCATGGCGCCAACCGCATGGCATCCAACTCGCTTCTGGAGTGCCTGGTCTTTGGGACAGCGGCGGCTGTTGACGTTCTGCGCCGTCTTCCTGACATCCCGCCGCCTCCCGAACTGCCGCCATGGGATGAAAGCTGGGTCACCGACTCCGACGAGGAGGTGGTTGTGGCCCACAACTGGGATGAATTGCGGCGCTTCATGTGGGATTATGTCGGCATCGTCCGGTCCACTAAGCGCCTGGAACGGGCCAAACGGCGTTGTGCCCTACTGTCGGCAGAAATCGGGGAATATTACCGCAGTTTCCGGGTCACCAACGACTTGATTGAGCTGCGCAACCTAACCCTGGTTGCAAACCTCATCATCCAGTCCGCCTTGGCACGCAAGGAGAGCCGGGGCTTGCACTACACTATCGACTTTCCCGAGCCCGACGCCATCGCCGTCCCGCAGAACACCGCTCTGGTTCCGGACAATTTTTCGGCACGGCGGATCATTTAGCGTAACCGTTCACATCCCCCCTCGCGAAATCAGCCTCTTTCCGTCATCCCCGCGCAAGCGGGGGGTCCATGGCGGGGCAGGTGCGTTGCCAGGCCACGACATGCTGCACCGTCCAACCATGAATTCCCGCTCCCCCTGACGGGAAGCCCCCTCTCCCGACGGACCCCATCCCAAAAAGACTCTCCCCCCGCCCCAAGGGGAAGGGCCAAGGCAGGTTTGTGTGAAGGCCGCAGCCTTAAAGGAGGCTGGTTTGGAAAAAGCCCCCGATATGCCGATTGGAAAGGCACACCGTTGAGCGAACAGGCATAACTGGTGGTTTCCGATTCTACGGTATGCCCAATCAAAAGGCAAACCGCCGCGGCGATCTAGACGTGTTGGTGGAGACCATCGCCAAGCTTTCTGCCGTACAGGCGATCAAGAAGAACCAGCTTGAGCAGTACTTCCAACGAGTTGCGATCAATCTGTCGCTGCTCGCCCACAATCCGATCATCCTTGATTAACGCGGTGCAGGCGTTCAACGATGCCTTTCGCGCCGAGGGCCGCAAAGACACAGGCGGGCCGGAACGGACGGCGGTTGAGAAACGTCTGGGGCCGGTCTTCACCCACCTTCTGAAGGAAGACGGCCATTACGACGTCTTCCTGATTTCAGCCGAGGGCAACGTCGTATTCACAGCCGTCAAGGAATCGGATCTCGGCCAGAATCTGGTCTCTGGTTTCCTGAAGGACTCTGGTCTGGGGCGGGCCTTTCGCGATTCGGAAACGCGCAAGACCGCCTTTGCCGACTTGGCACCTTACGCGCCTTCCAACAATCATCCGGCCGGATTTTTCTCGCGACGTCCATTGTCGATGGCACCGGCAAGCGGCTGGGCGCCGTGGCGGTCTAGATCCCGATCAACCATGATTAATCAGATCATGCAGGAGCGAACCGGACTCGGTCGGACGGGAGAGACCTATCTGGTCGGACCAGACAAGCTGATGCGCTCCGACTCCTTCCGCGATCCTACCGATCATTTGGTCAAGGCATCGTTTGCCAATCCGCAGAGTGGCAAGGTGGATACGGATACCACCCGCAACGCGTTTGCGGGGCGATCGTAGACTGAAATCATCATTGACTACAACGGCAATCCGATCCTTTCGGCCTACGCGCCCTTGAAGATCGGCGAGGCCGCCACCTATGCCCATGATCACCGAGATCGACAAGGTGGAAGCCTTCGAGGCTGAATACGCGCTCCGGAGCCTGATATTGGGAATCGGTCTGGTGGGCGTGGTCCTCATCGGCGGGATTGGGTTCTTCATTGCCCGTTCGCTCGCCACACCGGTTGTCGCTATGACTTCTGCCATGACCCAACTCGCAAGGCAACCTCGACACCACCATTCCAGCCCGCGACCGCCGCGACGAGATCGGTGCCATGGCCGCGGTGGTGCAGGTGTTTAAGGACAACGCGATCGCGATCAGGTGGCTGGAAACGGCGCAGAAGGAGGCCGAAAAGCGGGCCGAGGTTGAAAAGAGAAAGGCCATAAACAATCTTGCCGACACGTTCGAGAGCTCCGTTAAGGAGGTGGTCAATGGCATGCGTTCGGCGGCCACCGAGATGGAGGCCACCACGCAGTCGATGTCGGCCATTTCCGAGGAAACCAATCGTCAGGCAATGTCGGTCACCGCTGCTGCCGAGCAGGCCTCCGTCAACGTACAGACGGTGTTGGCAGCTGCGGAGGAACTGTCCCTCCTCGATTGCCGAAATCGCTCGCCAGGTCTCCCAGGCGGCAAAGATCTCGTAAGCTACCATGACTCAGGCCGAGTATACCAATGAAATGGTCTAAAGCCTGGTCGCTACAGCAGGCCGGATCGGCGAGGTGGTCAAGCTCATCAACGACATTGTGAGCCAGACCAATCTGCTCGCCCTCAATGCCACCATCGAGGCGGCCCGGGAGGCAGTCGAGGCCATCCGTTCCATCACCGCCACGATTGCCGAAGTCAGGACCATCTCGAACACGATCGCTTCGGCAGTTGAGGAACAAGGTGCAGCAACTAAGGAGATCGCCCGCAACGTCGATCAGGCGGCCACAGAGACGACAGAGGTCTCAAAGGACATCACGACTGTCGCCGCCGCGGAACTGCCACGACAGCCGGAGACCCTGCAGCAGGAGGTGGACAATTTCACATCACCCGCATTCGGGCCGCGTGAACGGTACAGGCTGGGGAAGGCGGGCATCCCATCCGTGCGCGAACCGGCGGACGGAAACGTCCGCCCTCCCGGGAGAAATCTCGCCAACAAAAACGCGCCCTTTTGCGGGCGCGTTGTATGATTGAACGATCCACTGCCCCGCGCAAATCCACACCGCCAGGGCCTTTATTGATCACCCCCTCGTTTTCCCTGCTCAAGGGGGAAATCCCTTGAGCAGGTTCCCCCGCCTTTGTACCTTATCTCCTTTTAACAGCAGACTTACTGCTCGTTTGCCCGTAAGGACTGCCTTCCTCATTGCAGGGTGGCATGTACTGACACCATCCGGGCGGTGGCGTGACCTCGTCGCATATCTTCCACGCCGGATGACACGGCGGCCAGCCATCCATTTCCGCAGAGCTGGCCTGGCCTCGAGAAACCACTCCGCCTGTCAGCGTACCGACCAGCAGCGTCATGGCTATTCCCTTGAGCACCTGGTGTTTCATATCCCCTCTTCAGGTCTTCAGGATTCACAGAGTGGAACGATCTCAGCCTGATCGCGCCAAGATGAGCCTCCCGCCCATCTTCATGGGCCTCCCCTTTGCTCTAAAAGGAAGCAAGCCCCTCGATTATATCCCTCCCCACAACCCTTGCCTCGCGACAGATTCAGAGAACACCTCTTCCGGAAAGGCATCTCTTAAGATTACCATTCCGGCGACACGAAAACCCTCCTCTCGGTCTCGCAATGCATCTGTACAACGTCCACGAGAAACCACGCTCCCCAGAGCGCCCCCATGGCCACGCCCTACACCTTCATATATTTTTTATCGATGTAACTACCTTTGCCGAATTCAGTATATTTATATACCATCTGAACTCGGCAGACAAAATATTTTTAATATTTTTAGGACTCCTATTTTGCTACTTTTGTCTAAAGTTAGACTTGGATGCTCTAAGGTCATAAGTGAATCAGAACCTTGATCGAACAGAAATATCCCGTTTCAGGAAGAATGACTGGATGCGAATGGATAAAGACTTCGCCCTCTTCCTGCTTTATCATGTTTTGTTCTACACGAGAGGAGGGGGCATGAAGCCTTCCGCCTGGGCACCGCCTGTCGCTGGCCGAGGAACGTGACCGCCGCGAGTCTCTCTGCCGTCAGATCAGACGTCACGATCACTCCCACCCCAACCCTCCCCCAATCCAAGGGGGAGGGAGTCTTCCCTCCAGAAAGTGGCGATGGAGTGCACCAGGCATCTCCCCGACCCCATCACCAAGGTTGTGGGGAACACCGGCTTTGATGAAGGAATGCTCCGGCCAAAGCCAGCAGGATGCTGTGCCGGCACAGCATCTACAACGATGATACCGAGTATCGGGGCCGCGAGCGCTTCACGTTAGTGCACGCGTTAGGCCATTACTTCCTGCATCGCCGCCAGCTTATGGCCGAGGATTTCCTGGAGGGCATGGCGGAAGACGAAGCCGACGACCGTACGTTCTCGTGCACCTCAATGAAGCGCCACCTCTGGCAGAAATCCCTTGAGGAGATCGAAGAGGAGGCCGACACCTGCGCATCCTGCCTTGCTCATGCCGATGGACGATGACCGGCTCTAGGTCGCCGGCCAGGACATGACCCTGGAATGCCTGCGTCATGTTGCCAAGAGATACGGCGTCTCGTTAACGGCCGCGATCCGGAAATGGCTGGAATTCCCTGACTGGCACGCCGCATGGCGCAAAAGCCAAGGGCCGCGGATGCGGCCCACCGGCGCCTGGGGGAGGTCACGATCAAGGCTCAAGAGTATAAGTATTCGAATCATCGTAACACAAGTCGGTACCAAGAACATCGATAGTCATCGGACACCACATGGGGCGCGCTTCTCTCACCAGACTCGTTTTTAGGAAATCAAGCCGGATACTTCTGGAAACTTGTGCTTGCCATAGTTTTGTGATTCACTGTTATCTATTACGTCAGCAAGACCGTCGCGCGCCTCGACCTATCGGCAGTCACCGGGGTCGGTCTCGACGAGACCGCGGCGCGGCCACACCTCTGTCACCGTGTTCATCAATCTCGACAGGAAGGACAAGCCGGTCCTGTTCGTCACGCCGGGCCGGGCCAAGGAGACGCCCGTCAAGTTCAAGGAATTCCTTAGCCAGCACGGCGGTTCTCCCCTGTTCACGGCCATCACCTGGCGGATCAAAGAGAAGCTGCGCTGGCTCCGCAAGGCCGAGACAAGCCCATGCCACCCGCTGGCCGCTGTGGCGCATCACCAATTTCCTGCGCCACGCCAGAGAATTCCTCAACCCGACCCCGGTCCTCAATCCCGTGCGCGCCGGGCGCTCGCCACCTTCAAGAGCCACACCAGCCGCCTCCTGAAACTCTGAACATCGACCCACCGCAACGGCCCGCCTCAAAGGCTTGAGCGGCCTCTTCCAGTGCCCGTGCCAGGGAAACACCGCAATGCGCCACAACCTTCGCAACAATGATCTACCTCATCGCCGCCCCGCTCGGAGACCTCTGCGCGTCCACGCGATTCGTCGAAGAACCCGATTTTCAGCCCGATTTGACCAAAGCCTTGCGCCGGAGCGCTCCGTCCAAGGGGGATTGCCCCGGGTTCGCCGCAGTGCCGAAGCTCAAGATGCTGGTGCTGCACTCCCTGCACGGACTGTCGCTGCGGCAGACCTCCCATCTGGTCCGCGGCCGATTGAGCTGGATACGGTTCTGTGGCCTAGGGCTGGGCGAGGCCGTCCCCCCCCCTCCCCGACGCCAACACGCTGTGTGGGACTGCCGCGAGGCTCTGATCATCGCCAAGGTGCTGTGGACCGGCTGTTTCAGGGCCGCGATCAGGCCATCCCGGAAGCGGGCCTCCTGCCGATGTCGGGCCAGATCGTCGATGCGCCCCTGGTGGCCACCCCACGCCAGCGCAATACCGACGGCGAAAATATGAACTCCAAAATAGACAGAAACCTTGAAATACATTTCGGCGTTTTCCTTCCAAACGACGAAATGCGCGCGGGCCTTGGGGCTAGTAGAAGCGTTCGGGGGAGGAGGCGGCAGGGCCGAGCTTTGCACGGGGACTTGTGGATAAAAAGAACGGAATAACATCAACACGTTACAAGAATCTTCCCCAACCGTGGCGCGCCCTGAACAATCACAACATCCCTTCGAAAAAGAGAAAAGCAAACAACCATTCCCCCCTCCCCCCAATTCCCCTCCGAAAGGACTGCCTGTCGTTTCCCCCATTCCGGCCTATCTTCTCTCAATCCCCCTGTCGCACCTCAACCCCTTGTTGATATCCCCCAGAAATATCCCACAACCGTACACCACGCTAAAACGCGAAACCGCGCGTCATTCCACACGTGTACTGACACAACACGGAGCCTGGAAAGCCCTCAGACTTTCCGAAAACCTGCCCTTAGCCGCCGGGCGCAGAAGCGCCGGCCCGCGTTGCAGGCTCGGAGTCCAAAAAATTCCCGTACTCAGTGCAAGACAGACACGAAGCACTTCAGAAGAAGTGCGGGAAACTACCAACCCTTTGGCATCCCTGGTCGGAGTGAGAGGATTCGAACCTCCGGCCCCTACGTCCCGAACGTAGTGC
>CAZUWH010000032.1:764-18833 GCA_964624075.1 uncultured Rhodobacterales bacterium | reverse complement strand
CACCCTCTGCCCCGGAACTGAACTAAGCCGGGAATATCTGGGAATTCTTGAGAGGCATGGCCCATGTTTATTGTTTCTGGTTGGGTCCCGATCAGAACAAGTGCCC
Source organism: uncultured Rhodobacterales bacterium (assembly GCA_964624075.1). Classification (GTDB taxonomy): domain Bacteria; phylum Pseudomonadota; class Alphaproteobacteria; order Rhodospirillales; family Rhodospirillaceae; genus CAZUWH01. The sequence continues at coordinate 18,727 of CAZUWH010000032.1, read as the reverse complement.
GCCCCTGGTAGCCTTGGTGCGAAGGTAGGACAAGTTGTGATGGTTCGCCGGAAAGACGTGCGGGATCCGTTCTACCACTTCAATGCCGTAGTGTACTAATGCCTCTACCTTGTGGGGGTTATTGGTCATCAGGCGCACGCGCTGAAACCCAAGCTGGCGCAGCATGGCCGCGGCCGGCAGATAGATGCGTTCGTCATCATCGAAACCAAGCTGACCATTGGCATCCAGGGTATCGAAGCCATGGTCCTGAAGCTGATAGGCCCTGAGTTTGTTGACGAGGCCGATGCCACGACCTTCCTGGGCCAGATACAACAGTACACCAGCCCCCATCGTGGTAATGGCCGTGATGGCACCGCGCAGTTGATTGCCGCAATCGCAGCGCAGCGAACCCAGAAGGTCGCCGGTAAAGCATTCCGAATGCAGGCGGGTCAGCACCGGCGTACTGCCGTCAGGATCGCCGATGATGATGGCGAGATGCTCGATGCCACCGTCACCAGGACGGAAGGCAATGAGACGAGCATCTTCCGCTCCGGCCAGAGGCACGCGTGCTTCGCTAACCGGTCGCAAGGTACGAACGACGTGCTCATCGTAGGCATTGACCTCCTCCGTCGCCACGGTGACGTGAGCTGCCATACCTTCTGTCAGCATCGTTCTTCCCATCAGATCCATCCGAACGTTTTTGGGCAGTGCGGTCACCATGGCAGCGGGCAGAAGCCGCGCCAGTTTGGTCAGGCGCACGGCCGCCCCGACGGTGCTGCGGCTGGGCAGGGACACTGTCGAGACGCTCTCGGGCAGCAATGTGGACAGAGGACGTCCAACTCTCGGCAGGACCAAGGCCGCTGTCTCCTCAGCCTTCAGACCAGAAGGCACCGCCACCAGAACCACGTCGGTCGGATCGGCGGACGTTCCATCGGAATCGCCCCCGACCAGGCCCAGCACCATCGCCCGCCGCAGCGTGAGGGCAAGTTCTGTCGGTTGACCCGAAAGCCGGGCTAGCATGCCGAGACTCTGGGGAGTCACGGCCTCCGCTGCCTGCATGAGCAAACGGTCTTCTCCTGCGAGGGTTGGAAGGATGATCACGTATCTGCCCCGGCGCAGTTCGCCGATGGCATGATCAACATTGGCCAGCAGGCTGGGAGTGGCTGTTTCCGGTGGTAGAGACAGGGTCAATACGCGAGTCATGGAACAGTTTATACTCCGACCAAAGGACTGCACGATAGTCTGTTTCACCACCCCGAAAAGAAAGGTCTTAAAAAACGGTCATGACGGATAGTGCCGTATGGACTCTTCATGCCGGTTTTCACGTCATGTTAAGATTTGGAAGGTGATATCAATGCTACGGTTGCGCTGTTTCAGAGCCGGCCGTAGCCACAGCGGATATGGCGTCCCCCTAGGACTAACGCTGCGAATGGAATAGAAAACATGGGCAAACGGGTTCTTCTGGTCGATGATGACGATCTGCTTTGCTGCTCACTGGGTGAACAACTCGCCCAGCAGGAAGACTTCGATCACGTGGCCACGACCGTCTCGGCGGCGGAAACGATCGCTCTTCTGAAGCGTGAATGCTTCGATATCGTGCTCCTGGACGTGGCTCTGCCCGATGATGATGGTCGCAATCTGTGCCGCACTCTGCGCGATCAGGGAATCGGCGTCCCTATCATTATGCTGACGGGTGCTGACAGCGAACAGGATACCATCACCGGTCTGAAAGCCGGCGCCAACGATTATGTCACCAAGCCGTTCCGTCTCAATGTTCTGCTGGCCCGCATGCGCGCACATCTGCGCAGCCATGAACACAGCAATGACGCCACTTTTCTCATCGCGCATTATACCTTCCAGCCGGCCGCCAAGTTGCTGGTCGATGACAAACGCAAGATTCGTCTGACGGAAAAGGAGGTGGCCATTCTGAAATTCTTGCTGCGGGCTGGCAACAAGATGGTGCCGCGTGATACTCTTTTGCACGAGGTATGGGGATACAATGCGCACGTGACCACACATACGCTGGAAACCCACATTTACCGGTTGCGGCAAAAAATGGAACAGAACCCATCCCAGGCCTGCATTCTGTTGACCGAATCGGGGGGGTACCGACTCGTTTCCTGAAGGCAACCTTTCATCGCATGGCCGTTATGCCTCTGATTGCTCATGCACCTTGATCGGCCACGATTAGGTTCCCCCTTGATCCCCTGGGCGCAATCACCGGCCACCCGGGCGTCCGGATACCTCTCTCCCCCCCACCGGAGGTCGTCCTGGCGCATCAGGCTAGGTGGCCGTTGGCTGTACGGGGACGTTTTGATCGGGTCTTCACCCCCACTGGCGGCGTGGTCCAACATCCACGTGCAGAAAATCTGCATTCGGATAGTAACCAACACCGCCGCGATTCAGTTCCAAGGCCGCTGTCTTCAATCTGGCCAGATCGCGGTCGGGTAACCGGATGTCGATCGCCATGCCTTGGGTATGGTAGCTGTGACGGGCCACGTCAGGATTGATGCGCTGGAGCTGCTTATTGGTCGCTAGTGACCGATAACCGGAGACGATCGCGAAAGACGTTCGGCTACCCACAAGAACATGCACGTCGTGAAGGAGATCGAGCAGCTTCACGTCGATGGCCTTTACTTCGTCGGTGCGGTGATCACGCAAGAGATAATGAATTTCCCGCAAGGTTTGCGGGATGTAACGACCTTCCGCCCAATAGACTCGCCTCAGTCTCTCGCCGGTATGGAGTACGTCCAGGGACAGAACCCGTTCGTTCACGGGACGTCCCTTTCCCAAGGCCGGCTGGGCCCCCGTCATCAGGCAGCCCCCTCCCCACAGCAGCAGCGAACGGCGTGTAATGGAAAATTTCCTGCCTGTTTCTTCATCCATTCCCCCGGCCCCTTGATACCAGCGTATGTCGTATAACGGCGGGGATAGTTGACGAAACAATATTACGTGTCAAGACGCCCCAAACAGGGCCTTGGCCAAAAGGGCATCCCGTTTATAAAGGTCCATCCGGAACTGTACGATTCCGTCATCGTCAACCCAGACCGTCTGGTAGACCAGATAGACAGGTACAGGTTTGCGAAAGGAGACCGTTTCCGTCTTTTTTCCTGCCGTGATGAACGCGATTTTTTCCCGACTCCAGCCGGCCTGGTTGTTCAGCAGGTAGACAGCCAAGTCAATCGGCTTTTCGAGCCGGATGCAACCGGAGCTTTCGGCCCGGCTGGCCCGCTGGAAAAGGTGGCGCGTCGGCGTATCGTGCAGATAAATGTCATCCGGATTAGGCATCAGGAATTTCATCTTGCCCATGGCGTTGTTCGGTCCGGCATCCTGACGCAACCTATAAGGGAATCTGTTTCGACCGACCTGGTGCCAGTCCACATCAAGCGGGTCGAGCTCAACGATCGTATCATCGATGGTGGTAAAGACACGGATTCCCTGCCTAGCCATGTAGGCTGGGTTCTTGCGAGCTTTTTCCGCCACGTCTTCAACCGCTAATTTGTGCGGCACATTCCAGAGCGGGTTGAGGACTAGATGCGTCAAAGTGACCTTGAATACCGGAGTCTGGCGCCGTGGCTGCCCCACCACGACCTTCATGCCCAGAACCACCCGCCCATTTTCCCACACTTCAAGAAAGGCTGCCGGAATGTTAACCATCACGTAGCGCTGTCCCAGATGGGATGGCACCCATCGCCACCGTTCCATAGTCACAACGATTTGCCGCATCCGTGCCTCGACGGGCACATTGAGCATGGCAAGCGTTTGCACCCCGACAATGCCGTCTGCTTCCAGCCCATGCCGACGTTGGAACCGCCTGACAGCTTCTTCGACTGCGTGGTCGAAAACTGCCTTGTCGTCTGCCAGGGAGGCTCCGTCTGCATCAGAGGTCACCGGATTGGTCATCCCCGAATCGGGAACCGCCAGCGTGAAACGAACAGGTGGGGGCCCCTCCGGCTCCGGACTCTCTACCATGGCCGGACGCTTGATATCAAGATCGGCTGACTTCTCCGCTCTGTTCTCCTCACCCTGTCCCGCTGCGGGCAGACCAGTCGATGCGGGGACAGGGGAAGCGGAATCGGAGATCATTTCCGAAGCTGCCACGACTTCGTCTTCCAGACGCAATTCACCGGTGACCCGCAGTCGCTGGCGCAGCACCACCACGCGTGGGCCGGCCATGCCCGGACGCAGATTCTGGCCCTGGGGTATGGCTGGCCAGCCGCCAGAGTCTGCCAGAGCCCGATAACGTTCCAACGTTTCGCGCAACCTGTGATAGCCAGGAGCAGACGGGGCCAGACTGGCCAGGAAACGGGAAAAATCCTTGGTTCTGGTCGCCTCCTTCAAAAGACGGGTTACATCCAGAGGGGGCGGATCTGGAAACAAACCGGGCTCGACGTCTCTGGCCCGGACGCGCCCATGTTTCAGATCCTGGACATAACGAACAAACACCGCCGTCAGTGCACTATCGAAGCGGGCCAGGGCCTCCAGCATGTGCGCCTTCATGCCGTGCTCCAGCACGGCCATCCCATACCCCTGAGGCAGCAGACCTTCCCGGTCAGCCGTCTTCAAGACTTCGATCAGTTCTTTCGCAGATGCGACAACACCCTCTTCCCCGACCCACAGGGGCTGATAACGACGGCTCTGATAAAACTGCCGGATGGCATCTCCCCCTCCGGACACATTATCCTGACGCGGTGCGAGGAGATGGTTCAATTCATCGGCCACCAAGGCAGATAATCCATTTGTTTTCGGCCTGGCCGTGACAGGATGACCGGATGTGCCAATCGTCTGCGGTGCCATCGTTCTAGCAACGGTTTTCGTCTGCGAGACTGCCTGCACCGGATCAGGCAGGAGCATCAACGTGACCACTACGGCTGCTACGCACCTGTGACCGTTTTGAATCTGTTTCCCTTCTCCTTTCGGGCCGGCGCCAACAGACGACTGCGTTTTCATTTGTTTTTCACCGTTCCCCAGAATCCGCGTCCCCTGGCCTTCCCACGCCTGTTCCCTCGGGAACAGGCCGGGCATAAAGCACCCCCTCCCGCCACGTCCCCCGAACGCTACGTTATCTTCGTTCCAGTGTTGTCGGGACGCTATTGAGCTCCCGTCTATTATCCATCGGCAAGAACCACACTGTCAATTACCCAACCTCTAGCAGTCGTGCTGGCTGTCATGCCGTGTTGCTAGTCTGCCATACCCTGGTAACGTAACGGTAATATTGCTACTTTCATTGTCCGGGGGAATGCTGTGGCAATCGGGTAAAGGTATATTCCTGTCATTTCAACCTCTCCCCCTGGGGGCTCCTCCCCTCTGACGGAAAGACCCCTTCCCCCTTGTGATGGGGGAGGGTTAGGGTGGGGGTGATCGTGACGTCTGGTATGGGGGCCGGGGAGGGGGCTCGCAACGGTCACGCCATTGGGCCCGCGGGCTGACAGCGTCCACCAAAGTGGACACATCACCTTCACCCCTCCCCCGATCCAAGGGGGAGGGCTACCAACAAGGTCAAGACGGAAGGCTTCATGCCCCCCTGGTCCTCTCCCGACGGACCCCGTCCCGAAAGAGACCCCCCGGAGGGAACACGCCCTCCTCCTGAAGAGTGGCCTGCTGCCCTCTCGGAGGAGAAGGGTTTGGGGGGAGCCTGCCAAGGTGACCTGTAATGAATTCCATACTAAGAACCGCTGGAATCAGGCTGGCCAGAATGAACATGGTCAGGAAAAGGTAATACAACGTCACGGGCGGCATGCCGCTGAAGCTAGGCAGGCGGTAAAGCCGGCCGTATCCCCGTAGAGCAGAACCGGCAGGGAGTCGGCAATCGCTGCTAGTAGCGGTTCCAGCCATGTCTGGTCAGCATTGTCGAAATCACGCAGAACGTATCCGGTCACGCGATCACGGTGACCGGGGTGACCGATGCCCAATCGCACCCGTCGATAGTCCCGATTGAGGTGTGCATCAATGCTTTTCAAGCCGTTATGGCCGGCATTGCCTCCTCCTGTCTTGACCCGTACCGTGCCAGGAGGCAGATCCAGCTCGTCGTGGAACACGACCACCTGTTCAAGAGGAGTCCTGAAAAAGCGGACTGTCTCGCCAACGGCCTGACCGGAGTTGTTCATATAGGTCAGTGGCTTCAGGGCAAGGACCCGCCTGTCTACGACGGTGCCCTCGGCGACCTGGGCCTGAAAACGGGTCCGGAACGGCCCGAAAGCGTGACGGCGGACGATGGCATCCACCGCCATGAAGCCGATGTTGTGGCGGTGGCCGGCGTAGGCTGGCCCCGGATTGCCGAGTCCCACCATCAGGAACATGAGCCTGGCCCGATCAGGTGCCGCTTTCTTCGGTGGTGTCCTCTTCGGCCTTCATGCCGGTGGGCGCAACGACGGTGGCGACGGTCAGGTCGGGCTCGGGATGGAACAGGCGCACGCCCTCGGGCAGTTTCACTTGGCTCAGATGGATGGAATCACCGATCTTCAAACCCGTTACGTCGATCTCCAGGGCACTGGGAATGGCAGAGGGCTGCCCGATCACTTCAATGGCATGCTCGACCAGGTTGAGCACGCCACCCCGCTTCACACCCGGCGACGCAATCTCATTGATCACGTGAACCGGTACCGCCACGTGAATCAAGGAATCGGCCCCGATTCTCTGGAAGTCGGCATGAATGACGGCATCGGAAACCGGATGACGCTGCAAATCGCGGCAGATGGTGCAGATGTTGGCGCCTTCCAGCGCAAGGTCGAACATGCGGGTGAAAAAACCGGGCTTATTCATTTCCGTATTGATGAGACGGGGATCGATTGCAATCGACACCGGGGGCTGCCGATTGCCATAGATGACGGCGGGGATCAGTCCGGCACGGCGTATGGCATGGGCGGCCTCTTTCCCAAGTCCTGTGCGCATCGTGACAGCCAATGTGGTGATTTCGGTGGTCATGATAATGTGAACCTTGTGTGTTGAACAAAACAGATCCTTTCCAGGCGCCCCGGCTTCCAGGGAGGGCCGGGTCCCCGTATCGCCAGAAAATACACCAGACCCCTTTCCGCCGGGAACCGCCTATGGCACGACCTTTTGCCCGTTATCGTTCGGTCTAGCGATATGGGCACGCCTGATCTTCCGTCCCGGGTAGGCGGTACGCCGGTCTGTTTTCCGGGCCGGCAAGGTCAATCAGGTGGATGAACGATCCCATGATACTACCCTGCCGCAAGCCGGCCTGGCCCAGGGGGCGGCCGACAGCATCGGCAATGGTAAACAACGGCTCCCCCGGCCCTTCGCGGGCGACGGTCGCATAATGGAACTCATGACCACGGAAGGCAAGGCCGCTGCCGCCCCATGGCCCTTCGCCGGTCAGGGTAGCGATGCGGTAGCCCAGGTGGAGCCGTCGCTGCGCAAAGCTAGTCACGAGCGGCAGCATACCCGCCATGGCGTGCCGCTTGCCATCGGCGTCGATCAGGCTATGCCCCAGGACCATGTAACCGCCACACTCACCGAAAACCACCGTGGAGCGACCGGTAACCGCACGCAGGCCGGTCATAAACCGGGCATTGCCGGCCAGAACGCCGGCATGCAGCTCCGGATACCCCCCCGGCAGATAGACGGCATCACACGCCCTCGGCGGTGGCTCGTCATTCAGGGGAGAGAATGACACGATTTCGGCGCCCCTGTCATGCCAGCCGTTCAGTACGGCTGGATAAACGAAGGCAAACGCGTCATCCAGGGCAACGGCAATGCGTTGTCCCAGAGGAGGCAGCGGCATCACCGGGGCCGCCGCCGGCCACACCAGTTGTGCCGGTCGTGCCAGGGCCTGCAGGGCCTCTAGGTCGACATGGGCGCCGACGACATCGGCGGCCATTTCCAGAAATGTCTCCAACTCGGGCAATTCGCGTGCCTGCACCAGTCCCAGGTGCCGGGCAGGTAGCGTCAGCCGCCGCTCCTCCGGAACGGCCCCCAGCATCATGGTTTCGGGAACGTGATGAACCAGAGCCGCCCGTACCGTCTCCACGTGATGCGGGCCCCCGGTGCGATTCAGGATGACCCCCTTCACGGACAGATCAGACCGGAAGCGCGCAAAGCCCTGCACCAGAGCCGCTGCTGAGACAGCCTGACCGCGGGTATCGACGACCAGCACCACCGGCCACCCGCTTACAGCCGCAAGCGAGGCCGTGGAGCCGTCCGCCCTATGATCGGCCCCGGTGGCACCATCGAATAACCCCATCACGCCCTCGACAAGGATCAACGCCGCTTCGGCGGTCAAACAGGTGACCAGCGCCCCCACCGTCTCCGGCCGCATGGCCCACGTGTCCAGGGAGAGACATGGCCGACCACTGGCAGCGGCATGAAAAGCCGGATCGATATAGTCAGGCCCGGTCTTGGCCGAGACCACCGCCACGCCCCGGCGGGTCAGGTGCCGCAAAAGTCCCAGGGTGAGAAGCGTCTTGCCGCTGCCGGAGCGGGGCGCGGCAATGATTAATCCGCCGGCCACGGCAGGCCCTTGAGCTTGTCGTGCAACGTCTCAGCGGAAGTGCCATGACTGAAATGGGCATAATAACGCCCTTTTGGATCCATCAGGTAGATGATGGCGCTGTGATCCACCAGATAAGGCCTGTCGTCTTCCGGTTTTACCTTGGCAAAATAAGTTCTGTAGGCCCTGGCGGCGGCCGTGGTTTGTTCCACCGTACCGGAAAGCCCGATCAGGGCCGGATGGAAAGCGGCGACATAGCTTCGCATCTGCCCGACCGTGTCCCGTTCCGGATCAATGGTTATGAAAAGAGGGACCACCCTGCCTTGCCATTCCGGGGGCAGTGCAGCATAGGCGGTCATCATGGCCTGCAGGGCTGTCGGACAGACATCCGGGCAGAAGGTATAGCCGAAATAGATCAGCATGTAGCGGTCACGGAAATCCTCGTCCGTGACCGCCCGTCCGGTGTGGTCCACCAGGGTAAACGGCCCGCCGATCTTGACCTCGGCGTCCTCGCGGGCCCATCCCAGTCTGGATTTGTGAACCGGCAGATCATGAAAGTAGGCTATGACCATTTCCACGCCGACAATCACCAGCAGGATCGCGGCAATGACAAGAAAAATCCTGGTCTTTTTCACGATTTCCGCTCCCACGGGGATCAAGGGCAACCACCGGCATCGGCTTAGCCAGCATAAGGACAGAACCGGGAGCGATCAAGGAGTACAAAGCCACCGGGTGCGCATCGTTTCTCCCGGGAATGGGACACAAAAGAACAGGGGATGGGGAAGGCTGCCGTGCCTCTGGACACTTTGGAAAATCGTCATACCCGCGCACGCGGGCATCCGTAATGTGCTGACATCCCGTCCCCGCCTGTGCAAGGATAAGCTTTCACGGGAACGATGGGGAATGTAAATAATGCGAGGAACTTATACTCTTGAGCCTTGATCGTGACCTCCCTCAAGCGCCGGCGGGTCGCGGTCGCGACGGTCCCATAAGCGTAAGTTAAGTCTACGCCCGTTGGCATTATTTGAACGCTTCCAAAAACCCTCTCCCGATCCAAGGGATGGGGAGATAAGGTGTTTTCAGAAGTGTCCATTTGATCGCTCGTGACTGTTCCGCTCTCGTGCCCGGCCCTGTTTTCTGATATCGTGCGTCGCAGACACCGGGGGAGGAACAGGGAGAACAGCAGAGGAAGAAGGGAGAAGCAATGATGCAGCGCCGGTTCAGAACGCCAGGGGTGTTAATGTCGTAGAGAACCCGCCGCTGCCTTTCGATCGGCAGGTGTGGCAGGAGGCGCGGGCGTTACGCGCAGCCGGCTTTCCTGTTAGTGTCATCTGCCCAAAGAGCAAGGGATGCACGCGCTCTTGCGAAGAAATCGGTGGTATTGCCATCTTTCGTCATCCGTTACCCCGCTGGAAGCGCATGGTCTGGGGGGATTTCTTATCGAATACGGTGCGGCGTTGCTGTCTGAAATCCCATACTCGCCTGGTGCATACTCTCCCAGCGGGGCTGTCAGGTCATCATACCGCCAATCCACCCGACCTGCTTTTTCTGGTCGCGGCACCGTTCCGGTTGTTTAGCGTGAAGTTTCTGTTTGATCATCATGACCTGATGCCCGAGCTATATGTCGAGAAATTCAAGCGTCGGGGTTTCGGCTACAAGATGATGCGATGGCTGGAATGGTTGATGTTTCGGCTGGCTGGTGCTGTCATTAGTACCAATGATTCCTACCGCCAGGTTGCCGTTGCCCGTGGCGACAAGCAGCCCGCACAGGTCTTCGTGGTCCGCAGCGGACCGGATGTTTCCCGGCTCAAGCCAACCGATCCGGATCCGGACGTTCGGGCCAGGGCCCGGTTCGTGGTGGGGTATGTCGGTATCATGGGCAGCCAGGACGGGGGGATGATCTGTTGCATATCATCCGCCTTTATGTTTCGGCATCGCTCTGCATGTGCAGGATGTACGACAGATTGATCTGTCCACATATACCGGCCTGGCCGCAGCGGGGTTCGGGATGGTTGCCGTGATCAGGATGTCCCTTAATCTTCTTCCCGTGCCCGTTGGGATGTGAAGCCATGCCGGATGTCGTAGTCCAATCATTGGGTAACGTGACGCGCCTTCTCATTGCCATGCTGTTCTGGCAGGTAACACTTACTTTAGCACGACCACGTTACTACTAATATCTTTTGAAGATAGAAAAATACATTTTCATATTCTCTTGCAGCCATGCCCTTGTATTCAAGGCATTCTCCCTTGTGATATTCTCAACCGCAAGTTTGATACTGTTACAAGTATTATCCGGTGTACTTTCTTGCTCAACTAGCTACAGGGATGGGAATCGCCGTGTTGCTCTATGAACTACTGTCCCGGATCAACAGGCCTCTTCTGGTTCTTCTGAACGGAGGCAGGAGACAAGGAATCCCTCCTGCGCGATCACAGGGATCATTGCGACGGGGCCAGATGATTCTTCTGCTGCCAGCTGCTGCCAACGGGGATGGCCAAGCCCATGAGAATCGTATGATTTCCAGTCCTCGCATCCCACGCCGTTTCTGGAATGTGCGGGCCACCTGTTCGGCAGCGCTGCAAAGGAGCCCTTCTCCGCCCCATCCCCCGGCGGCCCACCACATGGACGAGGGGACTCTGAAGTCCCCTCTCCTTGCGATCCTTGGTTCTGCGCTGAACGGACTGAGAATCGGACTCAGACTCACACTCCCGAGCCTTGATCGTGACCGATCAAGGCTCCCCCAGGCGCTGGCGGGCCGCACATCCGCGACCCTTGGCTTTTGCACCACGCGGCGAACACTTGCGCGTGTGTCGCGCGTGACGCTCAAAGGTATCAGGTTCCAACCAATCTATTGACCACATCCGTCATGGACAGGACGCCAACGGGTGTCTCATTCCGGGTTACGACCAGACGATGGATGCGCAGGCGGGTCATCATGCTGACGGCCTCGGTGACCGATGACTCGACGTCACACGTCACGCAACCGGCGCTCATCACTTCGTGAACGTGGAGTTTACGTACCTCTGCCGCTGAACGGCCCTGCCGTGCCAGTACCACATCGGTCTGGGAGAGGACTCCCACGGCAGTGTCGTTTTCGATCACCACCAGGGCATGCACGTCTTTTTCCACCATCAGCGCCACGGCGGCGGCGACCGTATCGGTCGGTGCGCAGGCAATCAGACTCGGCCGCATGACCGCGCCCACCTTGGCCCCATCATCGGTCACGACCGGGACCAGATCGGTCAGTTGCGGGGTGATGCCTGGCAAAGGTACCGACATCGGGTAGGGATGCGGCGTGTTGTGTACATCTCCAACGGGTAGATCTACATGCCGGCCGGCAACAGGCGGCAGTTTAGCCGTAGCGCCGCGACCAAGAACTGGTGCGCCGATCAGAACAGCCATGTTGCCGTGTGGGTGCTTGTTCTCGAACATGAGTTGATGCGCGACCGGCAGCTCGTCGTAGACGAAGGTACGCGATAGGCATGGATCAATGTAGCCTTTTACGGCTAGATCGTTCAAGGCGTAACACTGCGCATCATTGGCAAAGTGTGATCCTTGGAACCGTTTCTGACGCATCCACAGATAGCGTAGATCCACCGTGGCATTGTAACCGCTGGTTCCGGCACAGATGACGACCATGCCTCCTGTGTCGCAGACGAACACCGAGGTGGGAATGGTGCTCTCGCCGGGATGTTCGAACACCACGCGTGGCGAACGCTTCTCCCCCAGAACATCCCAGATGGCTGCCCCGAAAGCGCGTGCGCCCTTGAGCCAGATATCGTAGCCGGCGGCGTCTTTCCAGTGCGGCAGCATACCCCAATGATCGAATCTAAGGCGATCGATACACCCAATGGCACCAAGATTCCTGCAGTACGCAACCTTGTCGTCACCCGAGATGACAGCAATCGGTGTAGCGCCGATGGCGCGACAAATCTGGATCGCCATGGAACCAAGGCCACCGGCGCCACCCCAGACCAGGACAATATCATCCTTGCGGATGGCATGTTCGCCCCAGCCCATCAGCATGCGGTAGGCAGTGGCGCCGACCAGCATATAGGCCGCCGCGGACTCCCAGTTCATGTGCTTCGGTTTCGGGCACAATTGGTGCGCCTGCACGCGGCTGAATTGAGCGAAGCTACCGAAATTGGTTTCATATCCCCAGATACGGAAAGTGGGAGAATACATATGGTCGACCCCTGCCCGGACGACCGGGCAGTTGCCGGCATAGGTCCCGCAATGGACGACGACCTCGTCGCCGACCCTGAAGTTGGTGGCGTTCCGTCCGACCTTGTAAACAATGCCGGAGGCATCGGATCCACCGATATGGAAGTCTTCCTTCTCGCCAGTCTTCTTGCGTGCGGCGATCACGTTAACGGGTGTCCCAAGGCTGGCCCACACGTTATTGTAATTGACGCCGGCTGCCATCACATAAACAAGAACTTCATCGTCGGCGATCGTCGGTACATCGACGACCTCTTTCTGGAAAGCCTGCATGGGCTCGCCGAAGCGTTCCGGGCGGATGAGCCACGCATGCATCTTGCTCGGCACGGTCCCTAGTGGCGGGGCTTCACCGATGTCGTACAATTCCTTGGTCAATGGTCGTCTCTCCATATGAAAGGGTTCATGTTCATGTCCTGCAAAGTGCAACCATAATCAGGAATTGCCGCAACGCAACAGGTTCCTTGGCTGGTATGACCTGTGTGTCGTTCTTCAGGACTCGCGGGGGCATGGGGAAGCCCAGAGGACCGTGCTGTTTTACTTCCCGATTCGCACATGGAAAACACTGACACGTGGGAGAGGCCTGGTTCCTGTGCCATTGCGGGAGGTGATGCATTGCTGATACCACTAGATACGAGCCTTAGCTTTGTGCCCTTGGCCTCCGCACAGGTTGTCCTGTCCTTTCTCCCCCAGGGGTCATGCGCATAGGTCTGTACGAGGATCGAAGGCATCCCGCAGACCATCGCCGACGAAATTGAAGGCCATCGCGGTGATGAGAATCGAGACACCCGGCCATACTGCCAAGGCCGGCGCCGACTAGATGGAGTCCATTGCGCCGGTCAGCATGTTGCCCCAGCTCGGCAAAGGGGGCTGTACGCCAAGACCAAGAAAACTGAGGGCGCTTTCGAGCAGGATTGATATGGCCAACCGAAAGCGTGATCGCCACCACGGCTGGTGAAGCCACATTGGGCAGAACGTGTACCATGGCGATTCGCCGCCGGGGTATTCCCAGTGCTTCCGCTGCCAGCACAAAGGTACGGTGCCGCACTGACTGACAAAAACCGCGGCCCGTACCAGACGGGCTACCGTGGGTCCAACCGATCAGAGCGACGATCATCACCAGCCGCAGGATGACCAGGAGGGTATCCTGCATCGTCCGTACCCTGGGTGGGCGAGTGCAGCCATGATGATTAACAACGGCAGTAGGGGCAAGGCAATGATACCGTCGGTGATTCGCATCAACAATGCATCCGTGTATTCACCAAGGCTGCCTGTCACCAAGCCGATTGCCGTGCCGATCACGGCGGCGACCAGGGCGGTGACGACACCAATGGCCAGTAAAACCTGTCCGCCCGCCAACAGGCGCACCAGCAGATCACGCCCTAGTTCATCACTCCCCAAGGGGGTAGGCCAGTGCAGGAGGCGCCAGACGGTTGAGGAGGTCACGGTCTCGGCACCGACTCCAAGCCCCCAGGCCACCAGCTGGGCTGCCAAGGTGGCCGTGCCCAGAAAATCGCAAGCATGATCAATCCTGTCACCGCTGCACCGTACCTGAAAAAGCGCTGCCAGGCTTTCATCGTGACCGGATCCTCGGATCGAGCCACAGGTGAGTAAGGTCGGCCAATCCATTGCCCAGGAGGATGGTCAGAGTAGCCAGCATCAGGCCCAGCCAGGGCCAGGTTGAAGTCATTGCCCATACATAACGGCTTCGTAAATAAACCGGCCCATGCCGGGATAGGCGAACATGGTTTCGGTCACCAGTGCCCCGGAAAACAGGGTTCCGAAATCAAGCGCTGCCACCATGGCAAGCGGAATGGCGGCATTGCGTAAGGCATGATGCAGGACCACACGTGGCCAGCCTGCCCCTTTGGCAAGAGCCGTTCGTATATAAGTCCTGGTGCAGAGTCTCAATCACAGCGGCCCGAGTATGGCAGGTATATCGCCCTGTGCTGGTGGCAGCCAGAGTCATGGCCGGCAGAATCAAATGACGGAAACGGTCAAAAAGACTGCCATCGCCCCCGGTTTCGACTCCTCCGGCCAGCAGACATTCTAGCAATACGGAAAACACAACGATTCTAATCAATTTCAGGAAGAATACAGGTAAGGAAACGCCAGCCAAGGTAAGATGATTGATAATGTGGCTAACTTTCGATCGCGGCCGCTACACCCAACGGCACCGCGACCAGCAAGGCCACACGGTCAGGCTGGTCGCAAGAGCAGCACCACCGTTCGGCCCAGAGGGGGCAGCAGGGCACACCCAGAACCGGCAAGGCGTACAGACACGAGTAGCCCAGGTCACCCTGCAAGACACGCCCCAGCCACGCACCATAACGGAGAAGAAGCGGCCGATCCAGTTCATGCAGATGGCGCAGACGGGCTACGTCTTCAGGCGTCAGGAGGGGATTACCAGAGCGCTCACCAGGGCAACCGGATCGCGCCGGCATGAGTTCGATCAGCACGTAGACCAGCAGGGATATGGCGAGCAATACGACCAGGGAGTGGAACAGACACAACAACAGATGTTTCATTCGGGCCTTCTGTCCTGGATTCGTTTCGTTCAGGCCAATTGTCAAGAAATACGTGAATGCACGTCTCTATAGATATTCCCTACGATATGGGGCACGTCGAGTAGGATCGCAGGCGTTTACAGTAGATTCCCGTCTGTAAGGCAAGGCCTTCCCCTCGCCCCCTTGAATCCGACTGTTCCTCCGATCGTTCCAGCTGACCGACAGCGGTTCTCGTTATGGGAATGACCCTGATTTGCAGAAGAGGCATCCCTGCACCCCCTTCTCCTGAAGGGAACACATCCTCCCCCTGAATAGGGGTCTGGCCCCCTCAGGGGAGAAGGGTTGGGGGGTGGAGTCTGTTAAGGCGACCTGGAACAAATTCCATAATGAAAATTACCGGCTGGCCGAGCTTGCTTTTGCCCATGACCGTAACCGTATGCTAGAATTATTTTGTCGTGATGGAAACCGTTTGGTCCTGAAATGTTCTTTCTTGGTGAGATCAGGCGTCGGGCGCGTTTCGTGTTAGCCCCTCTTCTGGGTCTGGGGGCAATCGTCTATTTCAGTTACCACGCTGTTCAGGGGGAGCGGGGCTTGCTGGCGTGGTGGGAAACGCGCCATGAAATTCGGCAGGCCCGGACCCGCTTGGCCCGTCTCAAGAAAGAACACGATGCCCTGGAGAATCGGGTGCGCCTTCTGCGGCCGGAAAGTCTTGATCGCGATCTGTTGGAAGAACGGGCCCGGGCGGTGCTAAACATGGGCGTGGAGGGAGATATCGTGGTGGTCGTTCCGAACGCCCCGCCCTCGGAGGTATCGGTTTCCCCTTGATGAATCAAATTTCGTCCCCGGATGAAATCTCCCACGCCGCATGAAGATTTAATGTCTGTAGACCCTACAGTGTACCCCCCGGAACGGCACGGGTCAGAGCCGTTTCGACGTCGGCCCCAGTTATCAGGGTGCGCCAGATCTTCGCCCACCCTCGCCCCTCTGGCCACAACACCATTGACGCCCCGATCTTTTGCCCCCAACCGATCTCGGCGCGCTGATCTTACCCGTAATCGGTCCTTAGTCTCGACATCATACAATTAAGAGATGGTTTGAACAGTTATTGAATCAGTCGTGCCTTGTTGCGCATTCATGTATATTTCGAGCATGTTCCACAAGATGGTCAGCATTCACGAAACTGCCAAGTTCTCGGGTGTGGGAGCGCGAAGGCAGGCTTGTTTCCGATGAGCGCATGCTCAGAGGGTATTGCGCTACGATCCCGCGCGACTTCGCCCGGAGAAATTCCGCGCGCCGGATGAGCAGCGGCGCAAGGTGGCCTCTATACCCCGTGTGTTCAGTCACGACCAGAAGGATGGAACGGCAGAAACAGGGACTCGAATTCTGCCGTGCCCAGCGCGGCTGGGCGTTTGTGATCATTGCCAATCTGAGCTTGGGCATGAACTACTAGAAGAAGGGACTCAAGCGCCTGTTGGATGCGGTGATCGGCGGGCAGACCGGGCAACTGATCATCACCTACAAGGACCGACTGCCACGTTTCGGTGCGGAACTGGTGTCTGCGATCTGCGCGACGAAGAACACCGAGACGGTGATCCTCAACCATGGCGAAGACGCGAGTCCATCGCACCCTAGATCATCCCGGAATGTGCGGTGGTACGATAGCTGCTTTTAATCGCGTGTCAACTAGTAAAAAGACACATTCGTATTTGTTATACAATCATGAAGAATCTCTGCTGTCGGTGCGCCGCTGGACGTACCTGGCCTGTGGCGCATGATACACATGAACACCGCGATCAACCTGAGAAACATGGCCATGCGTTTCACGGTGTCAGCCTGTGGAGAGGAAGGCCCTGGCGTCAGCCGAAAGACCGGCTTGAAACCGGCCTCGGCAAGGCAGGAAGTCAGCTTTGTTCCCGTTTGGGCAAGGAATGAGCAAGTCTGACAGAACGGTGGCTATGCCTCTGGCGTTCGCGCTATGTCTTGCCCCCTGGCAAGGGCGCCTGGAACACGCAAAAAAAGGGGAACAGATTTCGAAAGAGGCGAAACGCGGACGAAATGCTTGTCAAGTTTCGTCTCCGCCGCTACCCTGCAAGCTGGTTAGGCCGAAGTAGCTCAGGGGTAGAGCAACTGATTCGTAATCAGTAGGCCCGGGGTTCAAATCCCCGCTTCGGCACCAGGAATTCCAAGGGGTTGGTGGGCGCTGGCAAAAATCATCGGAAAATAGCGGACTCATAGCGGACCTTTCCGGGACGAAGTTCTGGTTCCGGACCATCCCCTCCCCGCAGCCTTCAGTATTAAGTGTAAAGAACGTTTAAAATATCACTTTTAGTTGCCATCGACACCATGAAGCTGGCGTGTCGTCTGTAGTCCGTTGGCTTCAGCTCCGAACAGGCGCCGCCGAAGTCGCCACCAAGGCTGATATCGACCGTCTGGCCGAGGACTACCAAGGCTGAAATTATCGCCGCAATTATCGCCGCACGGGTGGAAGCCAAGGCTGATTTGCGTAGATCGGAACAACGGCTTATGGCCGAGAACGCCGCGATGCGGGCGGAGATGAAGGCGGTGGAGTTACGCATAACGATCAAGTTGAACGTCATGCTGGTGGCCCTGTTCACAATAACGGTGGGCACCATGGTTGTCGTCGTGCGGCTGCTACTGCATTAGCCTCGCTTTTGGCGCATCCCCGTGCCAAGAACAACACTGTTGCGGGATGCTACGAACCATACACGCGTGGGGAAGTGCGGGCTTCGTGCGAACTCCTTGAAGCTTCGGGGATGTTGAAGCCCTGTCATCTTCGGCGGGCGCGTTCCTC
>CAZUWH010000032.1:0-754 GCA_964624075.1 uncultured Rhodobacterales bacterium | reverse complement strand
GGGGGGGGGGGGGGGCAGGCTAGGGTAGATTATGATCTTTTTGAATCAATTTTGGATTCCCAAAGGGGTTTGGATGTGGTTTATCGCTGCGAAAAGCCGCCGAGCGAGCCTGCGGCTCCCTTCTAGCAAGGTATCGGCTCTCTGCTCATCACCTCCACTCCGCCGAATGTCATGCGGAGTCCGGGAAATTTCCGGACTCCGAGCCCGCAACGCGGGCCGGCGCGCCCCCTGTGCCCGGCGACTGAGGGCAGGTTTCCGGAAAGTCCTCGGACTTTCCGGAAACCGTATCAGAACTGCATGCGGCACACAGGATACGCTTCAAATCGATCGCAAAACGCTCTAGGTGCTGGAATAGTTTGGCTGCTCGTTGTCATCGCCCGACCTACCGATGAAGGCCTGCAGGAAGGCAATCTCGGTGGACGAAGCCGCACCTTGCTGCACCCACGCCGCGCCGTTGAAGACGTACTGCTTGCCTGCTTGCCTGCCTGCCTGATGAAGAAAAGCGTGGGAGAAAGACTCGCTTTCTCCTACATTCCCACGCTCGTGCCGTCGGCGGCAGGGGGGAGAACGTTGGGAGGCTTCGGAGGGGGCAGTCTCCCGGCACATTATCGTTGCACGTGAACTCGTCACAATAGAGGCACCCGTCAGCCACCCAGCGGTGCCGTTCTGGGGTATCCTGGTAAAAACCCTCATGAAAAGTCAGCTTCTTTCCGTGTCTGGTAAAAGGCAATGTCACGCCAGCCGTTAGTTCGGG
>CAZUWH010000031.1:0-21349 GCA_964624075.1 uncultured Rhodobacterales bacterium | reverse complement strand
CTCATCGGCTGTTTGTGCGAGGAGAAATACAACCACGTAACTTTCATCGCTCCAGATTGGTCCCGACGGAAAGGGAAGAAACAACGCGAAGACAGAAACAGTGCGGTTTATGGCATTCGTTCTCCCTTAGCATAACCAGTTGCGAGAGTACAGAACACGTGTAGAATCACGGGGTCTCTTCTGGATACGATTATCTTGCTTTCTGGTTTCCTCGTCCGAGGCAATTTCTCCCCTGGCGCGACGCTCCAGATATTTTTTACGGCTCCTGCTCCATGCCGATGCGCCGCCGCCGCAAGACCCGCCTCTGTTATAGAGGGCTGACTGGCCGTCAGCGCCAGTGATAGTGCTACCCACCCAATTTAACGCACCGTTGCTTTTCATCTGCACTTCATTGCGCTGCATGACACCCCGTCTCGCATGGCCGCTTCCTGGGCCTCGGGATTTTTCTTGAACTCCTCGTCGGAGGTTACGCCGTGTTCCTTGGCCTTATCGGTCCAGTTGCCATCGGCATCCTTCCAGCCGGCGTCCTACAAGACACCTTTCAAACTTGGCTCCTCGACGCGGCAAATGGCTTTGGGGTGAAAGCGGCGGGTTGAGCGGATAGCCTCTTCTGGGCTGTTGGGGGGCTGCGATGGATGCGGAACAGGTTCTGACGCTGGGTCTTTTGGAGTAACGCCGCCGTGGCGTTTGGTGAGCCAGCATCTGGAGAGCGCGAAACAGCCGTACTTCGTCGAATTCTCCTGGCGGCATCTGAACTTCTTCCAGCCCCACGGCCTCATCACGGCGCGGGTTGCGCGCACCGACTACCCTTAACACGGGATAAATAGCGTGCATATACCATAAAAGCGGGAAGGCAGCAGCCGAGCTGATCACTCTCATCGCTGGCCAGACCAACCTGCTCGCGCTCAACGCCACCATCAAGGCGGCCCGCGCCGGTGATGCGGGTAATGGCTTTGCGGTTGTCGCCAGAGAAGTGAAGAATCTGGCCAACCAGACCACCTGCGCTACCGATGAGATCACCGACCGGATTGCCAGGCTCCAGGGCCATTCGGGGCAGGCGGTTGCCGCCATCGAGCGAATCGGGAGTATCATCCACAGAACCAGTGACATCGCCGACGTGGCCAAACAACAGCAGGCCGCCACCGAAGCAATCACCCGCAATACCAACACGTTTGCAACCGATGCCGGGCGTGCTCAAACAAGTGTCGTGGACATGGCCCCGTCATCCGCCAGTTCCTATGCCACCACCATCACGGTGATGTGGTAGGCCACTGCCGACCTCAAGGTGCCCGTGGCACAATTCCGCAACGATGTAGGCACCTTCGTGACCGCCGTACGGGAAGCATAGACACCCCCCCCATGGGAACAAGAATCCATCCCCCGCTGTCGTGTCGTATTCCGTGGACAAACGATACCATGGCGCATTTCACCACGCAGGGTGAACACATAACCCCAAGTCCGCCCCTTGACCATGCCGTAGACGATGAAACGGTCCCCGACAAATCGGATCGCCCATCCGGAACATCCAGCTGGTTGGCATCGGCAAGCACCCTGGCACCGCGTGCGATGCTGGTATCGGACACCGGCTACGGATCTGGCTGCTGACGGCGCGCCTCGATCGCATCCCATACTTGCGCTTCCAGGCACACGCCGTCGAAACGATCGATTTCCTGGAGACCGGTGGGGGACGTTACATTGATTTCAGTGAGACAGGAGCCAATGACATCAATGCCAACCAACACCAGGCTGCGTTTTCGCAAAAACGGACCGATCGTCGCACAGATCTCGTGGTCGCGACGGGTCAGGGTGGCGCGCATGGCCCGCCCTCCCACGTGTAGGTTCGAACGGGCTTCGCCTGTCTGTGGAATACGATTGATTGTTCCGACCGGTTCCCCGTCAATCAGGATGATCCGCTTGTCGCCTCTGCGCACTTCGGGCAAATATTTCTGTACGATCACCGGTTCGCGGGAGAGCCGGGTGAACATTTCCAGCAGGGCATTCAGGTTTTCATCGGCTGGGGTTAGGTGGAACACGCCGGCGCCGCCATTGCCGAACAGGGGCTTGATAATGATATCCCCATGCTCCCGACGAAAGTCGGTAATCTCATCCCGGCTGGATGTTACTACGGTCGGCGGCATCAGATCAGGAAAATGTGTGACAAGCAGTTTCTCGGGCGCATTGCGAACCTGAACCGGGTCATTCACGACCAGAGTGTGCGGATGAATATGTTCAAGGACGTGAGTCGCGGCGACATAGGCCATGTCGAACGGCGGGTCCTGCCGCATCAGCACCACGTCAACAGAGGCCAGGGGCAGATCAACCTGCTCCCCGAGCGTGGCATGATTGCCGGGTTCACGGCGGACCACGAGAGGACGAGCACGCGCATGAACCTGTCCCTGGCGCAAGGACAAATGCTGCGGCAGATAGTGGAACAAGACGTGCTGACGGTGTTGGGCTTCCAAAGCCAGTACGAAGGTGCTGTCGGTGTCGATGTTGATGTTTTCGATGGGGTCCATCTGAATGGCAATGACCAGACTCATGACAAGGTTCTTTCCTCCCTGGGAGGCATGGGGGCCTTCTCCTGGTCGTCGTTGATCGTGGCTGATCGGGACACGCCGGGATTACAGCCGGCCGTACAACTCATGCAGCAATTCGGCGGTGCGACGGCGGGTCGGTGAATCTGGTGCAAGGGATAGGAAACGTTCCAGGGCCGAGACCGCCGCCCCTACATTGCCGAGACGATTTTGGATCAGTCCCACCTCCCGCCACAACCCGGGCGCATCGGGCGCGAAAATCAGCATGGTTTCAACGGCCTTGAGTGCCGCATCGAGTCGCCCGGCACGCAGGTGCTGTGTCTTGACATCGTCTTGCAGGCGCAACAGAATGTCCCGGTTGTTCATGGGTTGATAATGCGCCGGTATCAGTTCAGTCATCGGCCCAAGGGCCTCCTTGATCAGACGGCGCATGCGCCGGGAGGTGAGAACCTCGCCATTGCCGAGGGGGTCGAGCACGGCACGCTGGCCATGAGGTGTCTGCAACCGGATCAGAAATCGGCCTGGAAAAGTGAGGGCACTTACCCCCCATCGTGCGGCCCGGGCTGCATGCAGATAAAGAATCCCAAGCGTCAACCCTGTTCCCCGCCGCCGTTCGATGGTGCACATCAGATTGACATTGCCCAGGCCGTCGTGACCGCTGGTGTCGCCCTGGTAGCCAAAGGTATCGTGTAATGCCCCGGTCAGCAGGGTGACATGATCCTCCAGCCGGACGGGACAGAGGGATGTACAGAGCCGCATGTGGTCAGCGATTGCCGCCAGGTGAGTCTGATAGGGGGTCAGGGGTGCCCCGGGAACCTCCCCCGCCGCTAAATCCAACGCCGCTTCGGCCAAATCGATAACCGCATCGGGCGTGGAGGCCAGACGGACCAGCTTATGCGACGTGCCGGCGCTCATGGAGGCAACCTGTTGTTTTTGAATCTGATATAACTAACAACACGTTTCACGTAGTTGAGACTGCGTGCAGGAGCAAGGACGCGATCCAGTTCTTTGCGATTACGGGCCACCCCGGTTAGATACACCACGCCATTGGTGACATCGATGTCGTGATTGGTACTGGCAACGTTTGCGTTGAGCAGGAGTCGGCTTTTCAATTGCGTGCTGATCCAGACATCCCGGCTGAAATCAACCACGCTGCCGGTTTTATGGGTGATCTTGATCTCGTTATAGACTTCCCGCACGCCCGGCACCTGCCACACCAGCCGGATGGCGTCATCGGCTTCGCCACGTTCCCCCCCCCCCCCAGCCCCCCAGGCAACACAACCACTCCCGCACGCCTCAGGGCATACCCCTGCGCGGCAGGAAACAGAGGACACGAAAGAGACACCTCACACGTGGCATCCCCTCTCGCTGCATTCCAACTGCATTCTAATGCCCATCAGCCTATCACAAAACCGGGCCCTGTCAGGGTCGGAATGTTCTCCTCCCCCGTATCACCCGGCCGTGAGAAAAGAAGGGGCCTCTGAAACAGACTGTCACCTTCTCCTGACAGGGAACCCCCCTTGCTGAAGGCGATCATGCATGCAACCCGTATGGATTATGATACAATAGATAGTACAGTATCACTGTTACATTTTAACTGGCGGCGAAAACGATGACGGATGCCATTCTTTCTGCTTCTACGCCATTGGATGAAAAACTTGATGAAGTGATCGAAGCGGCTACGACGGCCCTGATTCGCCGGCAGGCCGAAGATGGGCATTTTATCTTTGAACTGGAGGCCGATGCCACTATTCCGGCAGAATACATTCTGCTCAATCATTACCTCGGTACCCTTGACGATGTCCTTGAACGCAAGCTCGCTAATTACTTGTGTGAAAGACAAGGGACAGACGGCGGCTGGCCCCTTTATGAGCAGGGCGAGGCTAACGTCAGCGCGTCGGTCAAGGCCTACTATGCCCTGAAGCTGGTTGGCGACTCGATCGAAATGCTGCACATGCGTCGTGCCCGGGCATGCATCCTAGCGTTGGGAGGGGCTGCGCGTTGCAACGTGTTCACCCGTATTGCCCTGGCCCTGTTTGGACAGGTGCCGTGGCGCGCCGTGCCGGTCATGCGGGTGGAAGCCATGCTCCTGCCCCGGTGGTTTCCATTCCACATGGACAAGGTCTCCTACTGGTCACGGACGGTCATGGTGCCGCTGTTGATCCTGTATTCCCTGAAACCGCGTGCCCGCAATCCGCGAGGGGTCGATATTGCCGAACTGTTCCTTGAGCCGGCCGAGCAGGTTCGCACATATCATATCAACCCAACAGGGAGTATTCTTGGTAACATTCTCATTTTAGTAGATAAAGTTGCTAGATTGTGCGAGACTCTGTTTCCACGCTTCATCGAACGCAAAGCCATTGCCCGCGCCCTTGACTTCGTGGTCGAGCGCCTGAACGGAGGGGATGGCCTGGGCGCCATCTTTCCGGCTATGGCCAATGCCGTGATGGCCTTTGATGCCTTGGGTTATACCCACGACCACCTATGGTATGCGACGGCGCGCCAGTCACTTGACAAGCTTCTGGTGGTCGAGGGCGAACGGGCTTATTGCCAGCCCTGTCTGTCGCCGGTGTGGGATACCGCTCTTGCCTGTCATGCCCTGATGGAGGCGGGAGAGGCGGGCAGCAATCCGGTCATCCGCCGGGCGATGACGTGGCTGAAGGAGCGGCAAGTCCTGGACGTCATCGGCGATTGGGCCGTGCAACGGCCGAATGTGCCTCCCGGGGGCTGGGCCTTCCAGTACGCCAATCCGCATTATCCGGACGTAGACGATACCGCCGTGGTGGTGATGGCGCTTGATCAAGCCAGACGCGACCTGTCGCCCGGGCCGGAGTGGAACGGCCATGATGCTTCCATTACCCGCGGCATGGCGTGGGTCGTCGGCATGCAATGCCGAAATGGCGGCTGGGCGGCCTTCGATGCCGAGAACGAACACTATCATCTCAACCACATTCCGTTTGCCGATCATGGGGCTTTGCTCGATCCCCCCACGGCCGACGTCAGCGCCCGTTGTCTCGGCATGCTGAGCCAGCTTGGCCATGATGACCGCGAGCAGCCGGTGATGAAGAAGGGACTTGACTGGCTGCGCCGCCAGCAGGAACCGGACGGCTCATGGTTCGGGCGTTGGGGAACCAACTACATTTATGGTACTTGGTCGGCGTTGAGCGCTTTTGCAGCGGCAGGCGAGGATGTATCGGCCCCTCACATCCGTCAGGCGGTCACCTATCTGAAAGACCGCCAGCGGCCTGATGGCGGATGGGGGGAGGATTGCGCGAGCTACTGGGACCACCGTCGGCAGGAAGTAAAGGACAGTACGCCCTCACAAACCGCGTGGGCGCTTCTTGGTCTGATGGCAGCCGGCGAGGTGGACGGTCTGGCCATGGAACGTGGCATCCGTTATCTTCTATCGGTTCCGCGCGAGGGGGCCAAATGGCATGAAAATCTGTTCACGGCGGTAGGATTCCAACGCGTCTTCTACTTGCGTTATCATGGCTACTCTGCCTATTTTCCACTGTGGGCGCTCGCGCGCTACCGTAACCTGAAGCGCGGGAACAGTCGGCAGGTGAATGTAGGAATCTAGAGCGGGATGATTTTCGGATCATATCTCTTCGTCATGAGAGTAGTCAGTGGTTGGTTGCCAATCACTAGCTACCAGCCACTGGCCACAAACCAGAACGAACACCCCCAGGGAGGGGCCATCCTTCTTTTCGTCTTACGCCCAATGCTGTTCATTTAACGGCTTGGGCGTGGCACCCCCCGGCCAAGAAATGGGTAGGGGGATTATCCATGTGGCACACGGTTCCAAGCCTTCCATAAGGCACACGTATCGCGATACTATATCAGTCTTGGCGTAATAACGCGAACATTTCCGCTGGAAACGGTCTGATCTGTCCTGGCCGATAACGGCAAGGCCAGCATCTGGCAGATCAAGAAGAATGCCCGTCTTTCCCGCGAAACCGTGCTGCCGGACGGTTCGTCCCTGAGCCGCATCCATCTCTCGGATCGCGACCGCCGGCACAAGACGAACGGTGTCGTCGTACGGATCATTCGGCTACCGGCTCGGAGGGGATCGATGGCGCCGAGCCGCTCTATTGTCTCGTCACTACTGTTCTGGATCAGGAGAAGGCACTGGCCAAAGAACTGGCGGCTCTCTATCACGAGTGCTGTGAAATCGAGACGGCTCTAGATGAACTGAAAACCCCTCTGCGTGGGGCTCAGGATCGTCCTGCGCAGCAAAGACGCCAGGTCCACCAGGAATTCCACGGCCTGCTGATGGCTCACTGCGCAGTCCGTGGACTGATGCATGGTGATTCAGAACCGACAGGCTGTTACTAAGAATCTATATCTCAAAGGATATCACAATTTATAGATGAATAGTACTGGTCTTACGCTAGCTTGCTGGAATCATCCTGCTCTAGAGCAGGATGATTCCAGATCAACCTCAGGAAGAGGGCAGGCATCCCCGCCCACCCCTTCGCGGAAGAGCCCCGCGCTCCCAAGGAAAGGGATCCGACCTGATTGCATCCCGCTCTATTTCCGGTGATGGGGGCTGTTGCCGATCAAGTCGCCTACCACGGCAGGGTCGGCGAGAGTCGAGGTATCGCCAAGCTGGTCGGTTTCGTTTGCGGCAATCTTGCGCAAGATCCGGCGCATGATTTTGCCGGAGCGGGTTTTCGGCAAGCCCGGTGCCCACTGGATTACATCCGGCGTGGCGATGGGGCCGATCTCTTTGCGGACCCAATCCACTAGCTCCCCTCGCAAGGCCTCACTCGGTTCCTCACCGGCCACCAGGGTCACATAGGCATAGATACCCTGGCCTTTGAGATCATGCGGATAGCCCACGACGGCCGCTTCGGCCACCTTGGCGTGGGCTACAAGAGCACTTTCGACTTCTGCCGTGCCGAGCCGGTGTCCGGAAACGTTGATCACGTCATCGACGCGGCCGGTGATCCAGTAGTAGCCATCCGCGTCGCGCCGTACGCCGTCTCCGGTGAAGTACAGACCGGGATAGGCCGAGAAATAGGTCTCCACAAAACGCTGATGGTCACCGAATACGGTCCGTATCATGCCAGGCCATGCCTCACCAAGGCACAGATTGCCTTCGGCGGGACCTTCCAGAACCCGCCCGGCGCTGTCCATCACCACGGGTTTGACCCCGAAGAATGGCCGCGTCGCCGACCCTGGCTTCAGGGCCGTCGCCCCAGGCAGCGGCGTGATCAGGATCCCACCGGTTTCTGTCTGCCACCAGGTGTCCACGATCGGACAGCGGGCCCCGCCAACCACTCTATAATACCACAGCCATGCCTCGGGATTGATGGGCTCTCCTACCGAACCGAGCAGCCGCAAGGTGCGCCGGGACGTCTTGCTGACCGGCGCACCGCCTTCACGCATTAGGGCACGGATGGCGGTGGGAGCGGTGTAGAAGATGGTGACGTTGTGCTTGTCGATGACTTCCCAGAACCGGGAAAACGACGGGTAGTTGAGCACGCCTTCGAACATCAGGGTGGTGGCGCCATTAGCCAGTGGTCCATAAACGATATAGCTGTGACCCGTAACCCAGCCGACGTCCGCCGTGCACCAATAGATGTCGCCATCGTGATAGTCGAAAACGTATTGGTGGGTCATCGACACATAAACCATATAACCGCCGGTCGTGTGCAGCACGCCCTTGGGTTTGCCGGTCGAACCCGACGTATAGAGAATGAACAGCGGATCCTCTGCCCCCATCTCCTCGGGCGGACAAGTTAGGCCTTGCCCCTGAGTGACCGTGTGGTACCAGTGGTCGCGTCCTTCTCGCATGGGAACGGGCGTACCGGTCCGTCTGACCACGATCACGTTCCGTACGGAAGGGCAGGTGGCCAGGGCCTGATCGACATTGGTCTTGAGAGGCACCGGACGCCCGCCGCGCAGACCTTCATCGGCGGTAAGCAACATCACCGCCCCGCAGTCCTGAATGCGACCGGCCAGTGAATCGGGCGAGAACCCGCCGAATACCACCGAATGCACGGCTCCGATTCGGGCGCAAGCCAGCATCGCGACTGCCGTTTCGGGAATCATGGGCAGGTAGATAGCCACCCGATCCCCTTTTTGCACGCCCATAGCCTTCATGACATTGGCAAGGCGGCACACCCGCTCGTACAGATCCTGGTAGGTGATAGTAACGGATTTACCGGGGTCGTCACCTTCCCAGAGAATGGCGGCCTGTCTGGCCCGCCTGGCC
This sequence comes from uncultured Rhodobacterales bacterium, assembly GCA_964624075.1. Lineage (GTDB taxonomy): Bacteria > Pseudomonadota > Alphaproteobacteria > Rhodospirillales > Rhodospirillaceae > CAZUWH01. The sequence goes on along the minus strand of CAZUWH010000031.1, from coordinate 12,595 downwards.
AGATGACGATCCAGGCAGTTAGCTGAAGCGTTCAGGGTCCCATCGTGAAACCATCGGATATGAACATCGGGGCCCGTCAGGCTGACATCCCTGATCTTCCTGTAGGGTTGGATCCAGTCAAGGCGCCGTCCCTGTTCGGCCCAGAAGTCTTCCGGATTTTCGATCGACCGTCTGTACATTTCAAGGTATTTTGCATTATCGATCCAGGCCGTATCTGCAACTTCTTGAGGCACTTCAAAGATTTGTTCGCCCATGTATGTTGGCCTCCTCATCAAGTTTATGTCTTGAAGGTTGTAAGCCTGGCCTATCCCCTATAGGCCACAGGGTATTACTTCTTTCCAGGGCATTTCCGGTTCAGAGTCTGCCTCGAAGGGAGACGACATGCCACCCAGAATGCAGAGCAAACGCCAGGCTGCGGCGTCCACAGACATGACCGACAGGCGTGGCTGCCTGACGAGAGCCAGATGAACAAGCCGCGGCTCAGCCTTGATTGCTGCAAGAGTCACGGGCTGGGGCAAGGCAGAGACGGCGCACATGTCCACCATGCCGAAACGCCGGTCAATCGGATCGGGCACGTAGGGAGATACGACTTCAAGAATGCCCATGATCTGCCGTTTCTGCCCAGAATGATAGAAGAAGGCCCAATCACCCCGTTGCATGGCTTTCAGAAAGCGGGTGGCTTGAGGATTGCGTACACCGTTCCATAGTTCAACCCCCTTGGCCAGGTGGTCCTGCCATGACCACGTTGACGGTTCCGACTTCACCAACCAATAAGCCGACACGTCGTCACCTTTCTCTACCACCACCTTGCCGTCTGAATCGGGCCGGGCAAGAAGAAGAGAAACGCTGCAAACGCCATGACCACGGGGATGGCTTTTCCCACATCCTCTTGCGAATCTTCCGGGCCTGGGCAGGCGATCATCTGTCTGGCAGCACCTTCCTGAACGGGTGTACCACCACACTTTCAAACAGGCCAGCCCGACTATAAGGATCACCAGCCAGAAAGGTTTCGACAGCGGCCAGATCCGGTAGGTCGATCACAATCAGGCTGCCCACCATGCCGGTTCTGTCAGTGGTTAGGAGTGGCCCCAGTAGGACCAGTTTGTCCCGGAATTCCATCATGTAGGCAACGTGAGCCGGCCGATGCGTCAGCCGCACTGCCTGATGGTCGGGTTTGTCAAGGCAATGGATAGCAAACAACATACGCGCCTCTCCTTCCCTTACCACGGGACATCGCGGCCGTCGAAGGCCAGAAAACGGCCGCTATCGGCGGGCGTCAAGCCAGCAATGACGCGGCGCAAACCTGCCACGCTGACGTCGGTGATGGTCAGAGCATCGGGCCCTCCCATGTCGGTCTTTACCTGCCCCGGATGCAGGGCGACGACAATAATCTTCCGTTGCCGCAGATCCACGGCCAGACTTTTGCTGACGGCATTGAGGGGCAGCCTTGACCGAACGATAAATGTACACGCCGCCTGAGGTGTTGTTAGCCATGCTTCCCATCTTGCTGGAGGCATTCCCGACCACCGGCCGCTCGGCTCTGGCCAGATTATCGAGCAGCGCCTCCGTGGCGATCCTCCATTTCGTGCAGGCCGGCGTTGTTGAGCAGGAGATCGATCGGCTGTCCCTGCAGAGCGGCGGCAAAGGCCGGGAAGGACTCGATGGCGGCCATGTCGAGGGATTGCGCCGTGACCGGTAGTTTTGCAAGGGCATGCGCATCGTCAGGGTGGCGGCAGATGGGGCAATCACTCGCCAGCCATCCGCGCTGTACTGACGGGCGAATTCGAGACCGATGCCGCGATTGGCCCCGGTGATGAGAATGGTAGGCATGGCATCCTCCCTGAAACGGGTCCTACTCTGTTCATCGTACCTGGATTCCTGGTATCCATCTTGCGGAATCTCGCGGAATACTGACAACGTGCTTGATTTTGCAAGTCTTATCCCGCAAGCTGTACACGATCTCATGCAATCTCAAGAGATGGTGATCGTCAACCCCCCCAATGACTGAGGTCAGAAGAGACGACCGTGGCGGTGATGGAGCGTTGCTGCGGCGCTTGCCGCAGCAGGCTCGCCCATCCCGTGCGGCGATTCGCCCTGGGCCTTCGTGAGCAACGCCAGAAGCGTCTTCTACGGGTCGCGCGCCGTCTCTTCCCCACCTTGCGAGCCCTGGGAAAAGCCACCATGCCTGCCCCCCCTGCCATTGCTGGCCGGCCGGAAGTTCGGTCAGGCTTATGGAGATGATCATGCCATCGAACGGGCCTTGACAGTGTTCTGGGCCGCCTACGAGGCAGGCAGCATCGAGTTGCGGACAGGCGGAAAACGTACTTCTATTACGAGTGACAGTTCGACCGTTTCCCCCGGCTGCTGTGGCATGACAGTTCAGGCGGCTGAACGGTTTTTCTTGTACCGAGCGGCCCGGCTGATCCTTCGTTGTCATCCCAAGGTCAGGTTCAATGCCAAAGGCATGTTGAATGAGCCTTCCGTGTTGCCACGTCAGCGTCTGCTCTCTGCGGTAGAACAGACGGCGGTGGTCATGTTGCAGAAGGGATTGGGGGATCGCTTTAAGGAACTGCTTTATCCCGAGAACCAGCCGCGCCTGGAGACCGTGACCCGGTTGCAAAGTTTCCACGTACGCGGGCTCATGGAATCCTTGGGCGGGCGCAGTCCCGGTATCGCCGGCTAGACGCCTGAGTTTCTGCTGGCTATTGCCGAGTCCCTGACCTGCTATGAACAGGTCCGCGACATTGGCAACTACTTTCTCGTCCTAAAAGGGCCGGGGACGGTCCGTGCGCCGGGACGACGGACCTTCCGTGATGTGACTGACAAGGCCAACGAGGAAACCACCCGTCGCGGCGGTCCCAAGCTGGCCCACAAGGTCCATGAAACGGATATCGGAATCGTCCGCAACATCCTGGGACACGACTTTGGCCTGCTCATGGAGCAGCCGTCCGAGCTGCTGGATGCCGTGCGCATGCTTGTCACGTATCTGCGCACGCTCGAACGCAAAACCGAACGTTCCGACCGGGTGGAGGAATTCCGCCTGTTCGTTAAACGCTATCTTCCCTACATGACTTCTGAGGTTCAGGATGCACGGATGTCGACAACGGGGCGGAGGGGCAGACTCCCGTTTCGTTCCGTGAAGCTCTGGGAATCCTGGAAGGCTTGTGGACCAAGAAAGGGCTGGGGCGCATGTTTTTCGAACAGTTTCTGCCGACGACTCAGGGAATTACCGCCTTCCGAGGCCTGGTGAAGGATCTGCTGGTGATGAAGAAGCGCAGCTCCATCAAGCCCAATACCGATATTGCCGCCATCTTGAACGGCTCTGATCTGTTCGACAGTCACCTGATTCCATTCCTGAATCGCAAGGGCTTCTCGGTCGGCTTGTGATGCCGCGCGCGAAGCTGCCACGACCAGGCGTCGGCGGAGTCTCCGGCTTCCGGCTCGCCGGGGGAATGGTTGCGGGCTTGTGGATCCTGGTCTCTGCGGTCAGTGCCGATGAGATCCGGCTTAAAGGGATCAACAAGGGAAGCGACGATCGCCTTGTCGTTGATGCCCGGATGTATCCGTGGAGCGCCATCGGCTGCCTCAATAACAGTCTGGGAGCCTATTGTTCGGGGGCATTGATCGATCCGAACCTCGTACTTACCGCCGCCCATTGCCTGTGGAGCCACAAGACCCGGCGCTGGATCCCAGCCGAATCTCGGCATTTTGTCGCCGGATATCATCGGGGCGACTATCTGGCGCATGGGACAGCCCGATCCTTTCCCGTTGCTCCTCGTTTCGAGGGTGGGGCGCGCTGCCGAGCTGGAAACCGTTCGGAGCTGGCGTTTCTTTCGGGCCGGCTATAGCCAGGACCGGCGGCATGTTCCCATGGCTCGTCTGGGGTGCCGCTTCCACGGCATTGAAGCCGCCGGCCAGCTTCTGCATGATTGCGACGCCGTTCATGGTGATTCAGGCTCTCCCACTTTCGTCTGGCACGAGGGTGGCTTTCGTATTGTTGCCATTCATGTTTCTACCGTGAGTCTCACCGGTGGCAAGGTTCTGGGCAGAGCGGTGGGAACGGGGGCGTTCCTGGACGTTGCTCTCACCAAGGGTGGCGCCCGTCTCACCCCTTTGCGCCTCCTGCCACCGATCCGCAGGCCATCGCCGATCGCCTTTTACAGGGGAAGCGATGATGCGGGTGCACACACTGTCTGAGAACCCATCTGGAATCATAATGAGTTTTTTCAATGCGTCACAGAAATCCGCCGTTTATTCCCGCGCAAGCGGGAATCCAGGGCCGCTTGGCACACAGTGCGCTGTTTTTGGACTCCCGCTCCCCGCTTCCGCGGAGACAAGCTTCGCGGGGAGTGACGATCAACGCATTGGAAAATAACGATCTGTTTCCGGACGGACACTGAGAATATGAGACATTATCGACCCCACCGGAAACCCTTTCCCCTCCAGGCTTGCGCGTATCCCGTAGCCGGATCGGGGAAGGGGAGCCATATGTTGACGATGGCATAACGTTCTGCTGTCGTATAGGGTGTATCGAGTAGAAAGAGGGACATGATGGGTCTGAGTGCTGATCAGGGACGGCTGCAAAGGAAGGGCAATCGAGTGAAGGTGTATATTCCCGTCACTAAACTCTCTCCCCGCAATGTTGAGGAAAGTAGTCTTGTTATTAGGTACTTAATCCTTCATCCGATTGCCTTGTCATAATAGGTTCGGTGCTATCGTAATGAAGAATCCTTATGATATCCTTGGTGTCGTGCACACGGCGAGTACCGATGACATCAAGCGGGCCTATCGTCGCCTTGCCCGTACTTGGCATCCCGACAGCAATGCCGACCCCAGGGCAGAGGAACGTTTCAAGGAAATTTCCGTTGCCTATCATCTGCTGGCGGATCCGGCTTTACGGGCCCGTTTCGACCGTGGAGAAATCGATGCTGCAGGCCAGGAACGGAGTGCGAGACGTGCTTCCCATCGTTCCGGCCGGAGGGATGGTTTCGGTACCGGTGCCCCGAGCTCAAGCTTCCGGTTCGATTTTGACTTTGGTACCAGACAGCGTGACGGCCCATCTTTTCACGATTTTTCTCACGACGACGTGTTCGCTGACCTGTTCGGCAAACGGCAGCACTCCCCGGCGCAACGGGGGGCTGACGCCAATTATGAACTGAGCATTTCTTTCATCGAGGCGGTGCGTGGCGGGACGCGACGGGTTTCGCTCCTGAACGGCAGGGCCGTGGACGTCCACATCACGGCCGACACCGAAGATGGCCGGAAACTGCGTCTCAAGGGTCAGGGGAGCCCGGGCAACAACGGTGGACCCGACGGGGATGCGGTGGTGGAGATCAAGGTCCTCCCCCACCCGTTCTTCATTCGCAAGGGCAACGATATCATGCTGGAGGTACCGATCACCCTGAAGGAGGCTGTCCTCGGCGCACGCGTCACTGTGCCGACCGTAGATGGCAAGGTAAGGCTCACGGTGCCGAAGGGTTCCAGCAGTGGTACCATTCTTCGTCTCAAGGGCAAGGGGATCGCCACACAAGACAACCCCGGCGATCAGCTTGTCAAGCTGAAGATCACGTTACCCGAGACCATTGACCTGCAACTCGAAACGTTCGTCAAACACTGGCGTCCTGTCAGCGAGGAGGACCCACGCGTCAAGGCTGGTCTGGTGTGAGGAACCCGGCTTGGCGTGAAAGACATCATGCCACGCAGGTTGCATACCGCACCGCAAGGACTATGCAATGCCTACAAAGATAGCAGAACGGTGACAGGATGATGCCCCTGGCGGAAGGACTCTACACACGCCCCCCTGTGGCCATGCGTCTCTTCAGTCCATGGACCCTAGCGGGAAACACGAACGTCACGGTGGAAGATGGTAGGGCACACTACCTTATACATGTAATGCGTGCACGCATAGGCGATGCAGTGATCCTGTTCAATGGCCACACCGGGGAATGGCTGGCGCGTATCGAGGCAATCGGTTGCCGGCACTGTCGCCTGACCGTCATAAGACAACTCCGACCCCAGACGGCAGAAGGTGCCGGTGTCTGGCTCCTGCTTGCCCCTGTCAGGCGGCTGCGTATCGACCTTCTGGTCGGAAAAGGCTTGCGAACTGGGGGCAGCGGTGGTGTAGCCACTGTTCACGCGGCATACGGCTATGACACGGGTCAACATGGATCGTTTGCGCGCCCGTGTCATCAAAGCGGCCGAACAGTGTGGCCGTCTGACGATCCCGGAGCTGCATCCAGCCGTTACGCTTGCGCAGGCATTGGGGGACACTGGCCGGAGAAGCGGCGGCTCATTGTCTGCGACGAGTCCGGAGCGGGAAGCGAAGTCGCCGCGGCCATGGCCGATCTGGGACCAGGGCCGGTTGCCATTCTGGTCGGACCGGAGGGAGGGTTTGCCAAAACTGAGCTTGATCTTTTGCGTATTCTGCCGTTTGCTACGCGGGTTGGTCTGGGGCCACGGATTCTGCGCGCCGAAACCGCAGCGCTAGTGGCACTGGTCTGCTGGCAGACCCTCTGCGGCGATTGGCCGCATCCGTGACCCAGCAGGCTACAGGCCCCAAGGCGCCAGCGATCCCACGAAAGGCAGTTCTCCATGTCCGGTCCGGCCACAGGCAGCGGCGAGCGCGTCACTGATAAGCGTCAACTGGTCGAATACCTCGCTGCCGGCTGCAAGCCGCCTGCCGCGTGGCGAATCGGCAGCGAGCACGAGCGTTTCGCCTTCACGGTCGAAGATCGTCGTCCTCTGCCCCATCAGGGTTCCCGGAGCGTGCAGGCCTTGTTGGAAGGTTTGCAGCAGTTCGACTGGCAACCGGTCAGAGAAGGAGCGGCCCTGATCGCTCTCGCCCACGCCGATGGGAGTACCATCTCTCTTGAACCGGGTGGCCAGATTGAACTCTCGGCGGCACCTTTGCACACCGTTCATGAGATCCATCGTACAATCGCCGAACATCACCGTCAGGTCCGCACGGTGGCCGAGCCGCTTGGAATAAGTCTGCTCGCCCTCGGTTTCCAGCCCCGTTGGAAGCGGGAGGATATTCCCTGGATGCCCAAGAGCCGCTATGGCATCATGGGTAAATATATGCCCAAGATGGGGCGTCTGGGTCTCGACATGATGTTGCGCACCTGCACCATCCAGGTGAATCTGGATTATGGGTCGGAGGCCGATATGGTGCGCAAATATCGTGTTGCCCTGGCCTTGCAGCCCATCGTCACCGCCTTGTTCGCCCATTCTCCGTTCGTCGAGGGGCGCCCGGGTGATTTTCTCAGTTATCGCAGCCACGTATGGACCGATACCGATCCCGATCGTTGCGGCATGATCCCATTCGTCTTTACAGTGGGCATGGGATTTGAGCGCTACGTTGACTACATGCTCGACGTGCCGATGTATTTCGTTTATCGCAATGGTCACTATATCGATGCCAGTGGCCAGTCGTTCCGTGCCTTTATGGCTGGTCGCCTGCCGGCCTTGCCGGGCGAAGTGCCGACTTTGGCCGATTGGGTCAACCACCTCACGACCGCCTTTCCGGAAGTGCGCCTGAAGCGCTTTCTGGAAATGCGAGGCGCCGATGCTGGTCCGGCGGCCTATCTGTGTGCGTTGTCTGCTCTATGGAGCGGGCTTTTGTATTCATCATCAGCGCTGGAGGCGGCGTTGACAGTCGTGGCAGACTGGACGGCCGAGGAACGGGACAGGTTGCGCCGTGATGTTCCGCGTTTCGGTCTGAAAACACCGTTTCGGGGACAAACGGTGCGGGAGGTCGTGTTGCTGGTTCTGGATATTGCACGGGACGGTCTCCATGCCCGTCACCAGTGCGATGCGGAAGGGCGGGATGAACGTCTCTATCTCGATCCCCTAGCCGTCATCGCTGAATCGGGACGAACACCTGCCAAGGATCTGTTGGACAGGTACTGGGGGCGCTGGGGACAGTCGGTCGATCCCCTGTTCGATGAAGCGGTTGAATGAGTTTGCTCGACAGTCAAGGAAGGATTGAAGCGCCATGGCTCTGTGCAGTTCCCTTGACGATGTCCGGCAGCATATCGACCGTCTTGATCATGACATGGTCGCCTTGATCGTCGAGCGGAGTTATTATGTCCGGCAGGCTGCCCGCTTCAAGAAGACCAGGGCCGAAGTGGTGGTGCCGGAGCGGATTGAGGATATCGTGACACGGGTACGTCACCGGGCCAATGCCCTGGAGGGTGATCCTGATCTAGTTGAGGAGATCTATCGGGCCATGATTGATGTTTACATCTGGGACGAAGCCAAGGCATGGCGTGCCTTGCACGAAGGGGAGTGAGACATGTGGTTCTGGAAGACCAAGGCGGGACAAGTTTTCGTATGCACGGCTGTGCTGAATCATCGGCCGCACATCCTGATATCTGCCATCTCCAGGAAAGGTCCGATGATGATAAACGTTGATGACAGGAAAACATGACGACCGGAAAACCGCTGACTATGACATCGCCTGCCCTCAGTGACCTGGCCAGTCTCGCCCAGCACTTGGCCCTGCTTGCCGATATGACCCGGGTCTTCGTCACCTCCCATGACCTGGCAACCGTGATTCAGAATGGCCTGGATCCGCACCGTTGGTTACACGGATGCAGAAGCAGCCTCGTTGTTTCTGCTGGAAGAAACGGGGGGCGATCTGGTTTGCTATGCCTGCCACGGCCCCGTTGACATCAGGGGTCTGCACCTGCCGGCTGACTAGGGTGTAGTGGGATGCGCCGTGCAGATGGTGGTTGAGTCCACCTATGACAAGGATTTTCATGCCCTGGTCGATCAGTCCACCGGCTTCACGACCCGTTCCATCCTGACCGTGCTGCTCAATGTCGGCCAGGAACGGCTGGGTGCCATCCAGATCATCAACAAGAAGGGCCAGGGGAGACTTTTGGTTCTGCGGGGCTGATCTTCATGTGCTTGAGGTCCTGGCTGTCGCGGGCGGCCTTGCCATTCTCAATGTTCACCATCCCCGGGCCATGATTGAGCAGGAGCGCGTGCAGCACGAACTGGAACTCGCCGGTGAAATCCAGAAGGGACTGCTGCCGAACTTCGTTGGTGAGACTCTGCCCGTGTTCAGAGTAAACATACCTGTACGGCAGGTATCAGGGGATTTTTATGACGTGATCCGGCTTTCCGACGATTACTTGTGGTTCGTTCTGGGGGATGTATCGGGCAAGGGCATGAATGCGGCACTTCTGATGGCCAAGACCGCTTCTGTGTTCCGCTGTCTGGCTGAGACCATCGACTGGCCCGGAACGCTGATGGCGCGAATCAATAACGAGTTGTGCGAAACTAGTTCCTGTGGCATGTTCGTTACCATGATCGTTGGCCTTCTGAATCTGTCAGAGGGCAGGGTTCTTCTCACCAATGCTTGACACGAGCCTCCCTGGCTGTTTTCACGCATGTGGAGGCCTTTCACGCCATTCCGGCCGATGCGCCACTGGCAGGAACCGTGTGTGGCATGCGTGAGACGGATTTCTCCGAAGTGGATATAAGGCTGGAGGGGGTGCCTTATACCTGTTCCACGACGGTCTCACTGAAGCCTATACCGATTCGTCTGAAACCCTGATGCTTGGAACCGAAGGGGTGAAAACCCTGATCCGGACTTTAAGCGGCCAGCCCCTGCGCCAGCATGTGATGGCCATTGCCAACGCCGTGTCCCGTCCTCTTCTACGTGATGACCTGACTCTCCTGGCCATAGGTTGTGCGCTGCTGTAAGCGATTTCTGAGCGATCTCTCGTAAACCATTTCAAGCGGAGATCTACACGATGATGGTCAGCAGCATCCCCTCTGCTCTTTTCACTCTGCGTGTCCCGGCCCGTGCCGACCGGCTCAAGCTGATCCGCTCGGTCGTCAACGACGCGGCCAGGCTGTACGGATGCAGTCAGTCCTGCGCGCACGACCTCCTGATGCTCTGGCAGTTGGTGAAGCCTGCCAGAATATCGTCCGCCATGCTTATTAGGGCGAGGACAGGGGTGGCATCGTCGTCGAGCTGTTTCGCGTTGCCGATCACATCGAAGTGCTGTTGCGTGATACGGCCCCTTCGGTCGATCCAGCGACCATTCACTCGCGGGACTTGAATGATATTCGTCCAGGCGGTCTTGGCACGCACATCATACACGCGGTCATGGAGCGAATCGCGTTCATGACTTTCCCCTCCGGTGTCGGCAATCTGTTACGCATGACAAAGCGTATCGGTTGAAGCTTTTTGTTAGAATCTTTCGTGACCATTCACGCGACGATCAATGACGGCCTTGCGACGTTAACGCCCACCTACTGATCCACATTCGGGCTAGGGTGGCGTGCCCCCCGATGTCTGGCACATCTTCCCGCTTGTGCACCGGGATCGAACGGTCATTGATGGGCTAGGTATTTCGTGGGAACACATGTCTTCGACAAGACGGTACGAACACCATAACGAGTCGATCGGCCCGTCGGTCACAGGAGGGGCTGCGGGCATGACACCATACCGGCAACCGCAAGAGGGAGAATCTTGAGCGTTGTCTTTTTGTTGTTGTTCTTCCTTTCATCATGGTCATCCCTTCTGCAAAATAAAGAGTGCGGAAAGCAGCCATGCTTACGTTTTAAACATTGCCTCCCGCCGCGCTGCTGGTAAAGATGGTCAAGTGCCCGATGGTTGGGAGGAACGGAGTTGCGAGGTGGGGTCATGGGCTTGCATCTGCCCTACAATGAAATGTATACAGAAGAGGGAAATGTTCGTCCAGCCTATGCACTTTACAAGGAATGGCTCGATGCTACACAGCCGGAGCAGCTGAGTCAGCGCCATCGACAGGCAGATCTTCTCTTTCGACGCATTGGAATTACTTTTGCTGTCTACGGCGACAACATGGGTGTCGAACGATTGATTCCTTTCGACATCATCCCCCGCATCCTGACCGCCGAGGACTGGGAAACCCTGTCGGCTGGTCTGATTCAACGGGTGCGGGCTCTCAATGCCTTCCTCCACGACATTTATCACAGCCAGGAGATTCTCAAGGCCGGCCTGATCCCTGTCGACCTCGTACGTCACAACACGTTGTTCCGTACCGAAATGACCGACTTTGAACCGCCCGGTGGCATCTACATTCACATCGCCGGCATCGACGTGGTGCGCACCGGAACCAACCAGTTCCATGTGCTGGAAGACAATCTGCGTACGCCTTCGGGTGTGTCCTACATGCTCGAGAACCGCGAGATCATGATGCGGTTGTTCCCGGATCTGTTCAATCTCTACCAGGTGGCACCTGTCAATCATTATCCCCATGAATTGTTGAAGAATCTGCGCTCGGTCGCGCCGCGTGGTGTGGAGGATCCGACGGTGGTAGTCCTGACACCAGGCGCCTTCAACAGTGCTTATTTCGAGCATGCCTTTCTTGCCGATGAGATGGGGGTGGAACTGGCCCAGGGGCAGGACATGTTTGTTGATGACGATGTCGTCTTCATGCGCACGGTCGAAGGACCGCGGCGGGTGGATGTGATTTATCGCCGGATTGATGACGATTTTCTGGACCCCATGGCTTTCCATCCGGATTCACTCCTGGGTGTGCCGGGATTGTATCAGGCCTACAAAAAGGGCAAAGTGACACTTGCCAACGCCATCGGCACCGGCATTGCCGACGACAAGGCCATCTACGGCTCCGTCCCGGAAATGATACGGTTCTATCTGGGCGAATCCCCTGTTCTGGCTAACGTGCCAACCTATAGGCTGCGGGAAAGGGGGGATTTTGCCTATGTGCTCGAACATCTGGGTGAGTTGGTGGTCAAGGAAGTCCATGGCTCGGGCGGTTACGGCATGCTGATTGGTCCGACGGCCACCCTTGCCGAACGCAGCGCCTACAGGGAACGGATTGTCGCCAATCCCGCCAATTTCATCGCCCAGCCGACGCTTGCCCTGTCCGCATGCCCAACCTTCGTCGAGCAGGGCGTAGCCCCCCGGCATGTGGATCTGCGTCCGTTCGTGCTGATGGGCAGCACGATGACCGTCGTTCCAGGTGGCCTGACCCGTGTTGCTCTGCGCGAAGGGTCCCTGGTCGTCAACTCGTCACAGGGGGGCGGGACCAAGGATACCTGGGTTCTGGAGGAGCGTGCATGCTGAGCCGCACCGTCGATAATCTATATTGGATGGCCCGTTGTGTGGAACGAGCTGAGAATATGGCCCGGCTTCTGGACGTAAGCCACCGGTTGTCGCAGCTTCCACGCGCAGACAGGGACACCTTGTCCGAATGGACGACAGCCTTGTCCATCGCGGGGCAATTGCCATCGTTTCTGGCCAGGCACGACACCGTGACGGCGGGCAATGTCATTGCCTTTGTTGCCCTCGATTCTGATAACCCGTCCAGCATCGTGTCATGCCTTCACCAGGCACGGGAAAATGCTCGGGCCGAACGGGGAATGATCCCCAGCGAACTGTTCGAAAGCCTGAATGCCGCCTGGCTGGAATTGCGGGAAGTCACTTATGCCAGAGTGGTCGAGATGGGTTTTCGTGCTTTCTTCGATTGGGTCAAGGAGCGTTCCCATCTATTCCGGGGTATCTCTGTTGGGACCATGGTCCGGGGGGACGGCTTTCGTTTCAACCGGCTTGGCACGTTCGTCGAGCGGGCGG
>CAZUWH010000030.1:20321-23525 GCA_964624075.1 uncultured Rhodobacterales bacterium | reverse complement strand
CGGTTGGTTTGCGCTCCAGCGTGCTTTCCATTTCAAGTGACTGGCCTGGGTCCCGTATGTGGACACCTCTGATTACCGTCGTGCCCGTTAGAGGTCTCCATCTATTCAGCGATTGCTGCCGCTTTGACGAAGGGGACAACACGGTTATAACTAAAGCCCGCTTCATTCTGCGAGAGGCAAAGGATCATGACGAAGAGGACGGGGGGATGACAGACAGGGAGTGATTAGCATCATTGGCGGAAGCGGCGTTTATGGGATCGAAGGTCTGACCAATACCCGCTGGGTCAAGGTGGACAGCCCGTTCGGCAGTCCATCCGATGAGCTACTGTGCGGCGAACTGGATGGTCAGCAGCTGATTTTCCTCCCCCGGCATGGGCGCGGTCATCGCATCCCCCCTCAGAATTGAATTTCCAGGCCAACATTGATGTCCTGAAACGGGCCGGCGTGACCGCCATTCTGTCGGTGTCAGCGGTGGGGTCCATGAAAGAGCATCTGCCGCCGGGAACCTTCATCATCGTCGATCAGTTCATCGACCGGACTTTTACCCGCGTCAAAAGTTTCTTCGGAACCGGGCTCGTCGCCCATATTGGATTTGGCCATCCGGCGTGTCCACGGCTGGGGGATGCGCTGGCAGAAGCATTGCAGGCGATGAACATCGCCTATAGCGGGACGGCACCTATCTGGTGATGGAAGGACCACAGTTTTCTACCCTGGCCGAATCGAACCTGTATCGGTCGGGGAATTGTGATGTCATTGGCATAACCAACATGCCAGAGGCCAAACTAGCCCGTGAGGCCGAGATGTGTTACGCGACCGTCGGCTATGATTGCTGGCATCCTAAACACAACCATATCTTGGTGGAAAGCATCCTTGCGGTGCTGCGGCACAATGCCGACACGGCGCGGGCCATGCTGAAACATGTTATTCCGCGCCTGGCGGAACGTTCCTATCCGCATGGCTGCTAGACGGCCCTTGACCATGCCATCATCACGGCATCTGAGCGGCGTGATCCGGTGATAGTCCGGGAACTGATGGCCGTGGCAGGACTGATGTTTGGTTGCGCCACCGGCATGAGATGAAACGGGAAGCATGGAAGGCCCATGGCAGGGGGAGCGCGACTTCCCGCCCCTCTTTTTAGGTTTCTTCACCAAACCCGAACAAGACAAAGGTTGCCGCCATGTGCGGGGGCAGGGGAGCGGTGATGTGGAGAAGACCGCCTGCCGGTTTTGGCACGATGAGAGTGCGCGCGTGCAGATGGAGCTGCCGTGCAATCTCTCCGCCCGGCAGGAAAGCCGCCGCGCCGCCATACTTACCGTCGCCCAGAATGGGAGTGTTCAGAAGGGCACAATGGGCGCGGAGCTGATGGGTGCGGCCGGTGTGAGGCTCCAGTTCCAGCCAGGCAGCCTGCCGGGCCGCCGTTCCCATGACCCGGTAGCTGGTAACGGCCGTTCTGCCCGCGTGTGTCACCATCATCCGTTCACCCCGCCGACCCGGCGCCTTGGCGAGTGGTGCCGACAGGTGACCTGCCGCCGGGTCCGGCACGCCACTAACGACCGCCCAGTAGATCTTGCGGGTTGCACGTGACCGGAACGCCTCGGCCAGAGCGGCGGCGGCTGCCGCTGTACGTGCCAGCAGCAGCACGCCGCTTGTGTCCTTGTCAAGGCGATGGACCAGCCGCGGGCGCTCGGGGGCATCGAAACGCAGGGCGTCAAGCATCGCATCCAAATGACGTATCGTGCCGGAGCCGCCCTGCACGGGAAGGCCGGTTGGCTTGTCGATGGCCAGCACCAGGGCATCCCGATACAGCACCCGAGCGCGCAAGGAGGCAGCCTCCCGGGGAGTGGGCTGCCACGTGGGCGGGGGGGGGCCTCCCTCATCCGGTGCCACCGGTGTGGAGGCCGGCGGCGGAATCCGTACCGTCTGTCCGGTTTCCAGCCGCTGGCTGGCCATGGCACGCCGTCCGTCCACACGAATCTGACCGGTACGCAGGAGCTTCTCCAGTCGGCCATGGCCCAGTGCCGGATAATGCCGCCGGAACCAGCGGTCGAGTCGCAGACCGGAGTCTTCCGCCTTGATCGTGATATGCTGCACCTCGGCTAGCGGCATCGCCCGACCTCCTCCTCCTTGTCACGCACCTGGCCAGGCCGTGCGCACGAGAGCAAGACCGGCGAAAAAGGCCACGAGCCCGGCCATTACCGAAGCGATGACATACCAGAGGGCCATCAGCATGGCATGGCGTTCCACGAGCGTCGCGATATCAAGGGTGAAGGTCGAGAAAGTCGTGAATCCGCCCAGGATGCCAACAACCAGAAAAGCGCGTGTCTCGGGGGCCATCGACCAGTGGAGGGCACCGAGCTCTACCAGTGCACCGATCAGAAATGACCCGCACACATTCACGAACAAGGTCCCCCATGGGAAATCGGCCCCCGCATACTGGCCAATCAGGCTCATGGTCACATAACGCGCCGTTGCCCCCAGGGCGCCACCACCGGCCACGGCCAGGAGGAGCTTGGGATTCAGCATCATCATCACGGTTCCTCGTTCCCTGCCTGGCATTTGTGGCGCAATTTTTCCCAACAGGCCAGACGCTTGTTGATTTCGCGTTCGAAGCCGCGTTCGGGCGGATGGTAGAATCTGCGCCGCGCCATGCCATCGGGAAAGTAGTTCTGACCGAAAAACGCGCCAGGGGTGTCGTGGTCGTACAGATAGCCGGCACCGTAACTTGGACTTGGGCGCTATTCCGAGATAGAGAACGAGCTGGGCAATGGCCAGCTCCCCTTCCGGACTGCCAAGCCATTCATAGGTTTCCTAGGCAAGCCAGGGCCTGCGTCACCGCCTGGGGATCCGCCAGTCCCACGTCCTCGACCGCGAATCGGGTCAGCCGCCGCAACAGATGGCGCGGGTCCTCTCCACCCTCCAGCATGCGCGGCCATCCAGTACAGGGCGGCGTCGCTGTCGGAACCGCGCAGGGACCGGTGCAGTGCGGAAATCAGGTTGTATGTAATGTCCCTCGCGGTCCTTGTCCTAGAGGGGTGCGCGCCGCTGCACGACCCGGGCAAGATCCGCCGTCTCCAGCGGTTGCCGGTCTGGCGGCAAGGCAAACAGTTCCGCGGCCAGGTTAGGCAGGAAACGGCCATGGCCTTGCAGGCCGCGCGGCTCTCGGCCGTCAACTGCACAAAGGACCCGGCCCGCGGGGGGGGGGGG
>CAZUWH010000030.1:0-20311 GCA_964624075.1 uncultured Rhodobacterales bacterium | reverse complement strand
CGCAAAAGCACCTCCAGTGCCGGTTCATCAAGAGGGTGCAGCACGAGCACCTGGCAGCGGGACAGCAGGGCTGCATTCAGTTCGAAGGAGGGGTTCTTGGTCGTGGTACCAACCAGAACGACTGTCCCGTCTTCGACATAGGGAAGGAATCCATCCTGCTGACTACGGTTGAAGCGGTGGATTTCATCTATGAACAGCAGAGCGCCCTGGCCACTGGTCCGTTGTTTGCGAGCAGCCTCGAACACCTTGCGCAAGTCGGCCACCCCCGCGAAAACCGCCGACAGGGCCTCGAAGTGCACGGCGGTGTCATTGGCCAACAGGCGGGCGATGGTGGTTTTGCCACAGCCGGGGGAACCCTACTAGACCATCGGAGCCAGCCGGCCGCCTTGCACCATCTGCCCCAGGGAACCATCCGGACCGATCAGGTGATCCTGCCCCACCACTTTGGTTAGGGTCTTCGGTCGCAGGAGGTCGGCTAGAGGGGGCAGGTCGGACATGGGATGCAGGACTCAAAGATTGGGAAAGGGCAGGAGGGAGTATCGCTATTTCCGTGACAAAGACTCAAGGGGCGTGGAAAAAAGCAGGCGCCAATGCCGTAATGCCGTTGCACCGGAGTAGCGGGAAGAAAGGGAGTATTCAGGATCATCTCCAGGACCGTATAATGAGACGGTACAGAAACGGCAGCCGGATGGGAGCGCACCATGAATAGAACCTTGGGAAGCGTATTGCTGGCCGCAACTCTTTGCATCGGGGCCACGAGAACCGGCGCGGAAGAAATCGGCCATGTCGATACCGTTTGGAAACTGGTGGGATCCAATCATCGAATCGTTGTTGAAGCCTTCGATGACCCTGACATTCCCAACGTCACCTGCTGGGTCAGTCGTCCGGTGACGGGAGGTCTGTCGGGGGCGGTTGGTCTTGCCACCGATCCATCGCACGGCTCCATCGCCTGTCGCCAGCGAGGCCCTATCGTGCTCCCACCTGCATTACACCAGAAGCTGGAGAAGGAAGTGGGTGAAAAAGGTGCGGAAGTGTTCAAGGCGAGAACCTCGCCGCTGTTCAAGAGCATGCAGGTCACCCGTTTCTTCGATGCCAGGCGCGACACCATCTTGTATCTGATATGGTCCGATCGTCTGGTCGAGGGCAGTCCCAAGAATGCCCTGTCGGTGGTCCCGATCAGTCCCTGGTCACAGTAATACCCATTGAGCGTCAATCCTGACTTGTGCTCACGGGACCGCCGCGACCCCACAGGCGCGTGGGGGAGTCTTGATCGGTCACGATCCAAGGCTCAAAGGTATAAACTGGTCACCTGTCGTTCCCAACCCGGTGAGGGAGACTTGTCCCCTCGCATTCTTTCCCGTTTTTCAGGGTATTTTCCGGTCAAGTTGCGGCGGCGGCTTAGCGTGGATACAGCCTTTGATCGCGTGAAGAGCGGCTGGAAGTCCCTTCCACCTGATCGGAAGCCGCATTATCAATCATGGACAATAGCAGTTGCCAGCTGGCCTGATCAGGGGCGAGCAGCATACCCATGTCACTCACGATCGGCCGGTAGGGACAGCCGTTCACCAGGGCACTGTATCCTCCCGCTTCCCGATGTAACAAGACACCAGCAGCATGGTCCCATGGAAGCAGGTGTCGTCTATAGAAAGTGAAATGAATCCGGCCGAGCAGCAGGGCCAGGTAGTCCTGGGCGGTGCTGGCATACCACACCAGCTCTGCGATCCTGCCTGCCAGCGCACGATCCTGACGGGTTCCGGCGCTGCCGCACATGACGGGCAGAGGCGGGGCTGCCGGGACCTGGAGCCGTACGCCTTCCGACCATGCTCCACCGCCCTCCTCTCCCGCCACGGTGGTGTTACGTATGGGATCATGAATGCAGCCATATACCGTACATCCGCCCTGCACCAGGGCGACGATGATACCGAATCGTTCATGGCCGCGCGCGAAGTTGCCGGTTCCATCCACCGGATCCAGTACCCAGACAGGCGCATCTTGTGACAGCCGGTCGAGAATGGCATGGTCCTGGTAACAGGACTCCTCGCCTACCACTACGGAGCCTGGCAGCAGGGCCATCAGTTTCCGGCTCAAGGCCTGTTCGGCGTGAATATCGGCATCGGTGACCAGATCGCCGGGGTGGCTTTTGCTGCGAATTTGGTGCGCTTTCATAGTGCCGAAGCGGGGAAGAATCTCATCTGCTGCAACTTCGTGAACGATCCGGATCACGGCATTGAGATCGGGCAGCATGCGGCAACCCCTTTTCGATGACTGAAGAAGGCTCAGATTGAAACACGGATTGATGACGGTGGGTAATCAATAAAGGATTCAGGGGAGTATGGATCACCCCTGTTGTTGTTTTTCGTCACTCTCGGGGACCCGGTGACAGATCCTTCTTACCCCTTCTTCTGCCTGCCTCCGGTTCTGGTCAAGGCACAATACATCTGCCCTAATAACAGGGTGCCACCCGGTTGCGACCCGTTGCCCTTAGCAGCGTAGAGCGCCTCATCGGCGCGTTTGAGCAGCGCTTCTTCGTTGGCCGCAGCCATTTCCGGATAGGATGTGATCCAGACACTGAAGATTGCTTCGATGGTCGTGTCACCATCTATCAGGGTGCTGCTAACCATTACATGCCGCAGCCGTTCGCCGATCTCTCGGGCATCATCAATGGAAGCCCCCCCCCCCGGCAGGCCGGAACGCCGAAGAAAAGTACCGGGAATGGGAACACGGTCCCCACCGACAAAGTCAGGCCGACCATCCAGATTGCCAGATCCCAGAAAGCACGACGCATCAAACGGGGCAGCATTCCCTTGCCTCTCTTACCGGAACTATACTATTTCTATGATAGGAATCCTGGCCCGTTAGAGGTGTCCAGCTTCCTGCCGCGGTTGAAGGCGGAGATGACCGTCATGAAAGCCGATCTGGCCGGGGTGAAGGCTGACGTGACTGACCTGAAACCTGGGCCTGCCCGCGAAGTCGATGAGATGTGTGGACGGATGGACGAGATGCGCCGGCATTCGAATGCGGCCCTGGTTTACGTCGCGCCGCCCGCCGAAGCGCAGCAGGAGCGTGTCATGCCCCGGGTCCCTTTTATGGGGATGCCAGAACCATTATCGTGTATCACGAGAGTGTCCCCTTTCCCAAGAAACTGGGGGCAAGGCTTTTGCGCGATAGTCGGAAGGAAGAGGCACAAGGGAGTCTGGTCCCTCGTGCAAGGGTGTCTTTCCATCAGGAAAAATATCGTCCTCCGGCGGCGGCGGCCACTGTGAGCAGGCCGAGAACGAGGTTGATGGTGACGATCTGACGAATACGGGCCTGCTGCTGTACGGCAAAAGGCAGCTCCCTGGCGGCCAAGGCGCGGCGGAACAGACGGTAGGGACCAAAAAACAGTACCGCATAGAGCCCCATCATCAACAGGCCGACACCGTTCATCAGGTGGACGGATAGACCGGCACCGGCCAGACCCCCGAAGAGCATGAAAACCAGGGCATAGCCGGTCAGCAGCAGCAGAATGACGGCAAGCCAGATCCATGAAAAGAACCGGGCAAAGATCCGACCCCAGAGTTCCAGGCGGTCTTTGGGAGAGAGCGGCCCCACGGCCGGGCGCAGGATCAGATGAGCAAAGAACATGCCCCCGACCCAGACGATGGCGGCAAGCAGATGAAGGACAAGCAGAAGGGCAGACGGCATCGGTTTCACATCTGGGTGACGGCGAGGGCGACTTCTTCGGAAAGAGCGATGATCTCTTGGGCGGCGGCACCATGCGGCTCCGTTTCCACCACCCCTTTGCCTTCCATCATGCTGGCAGCAAAAGCAATTCGGTTGCCGAGGGTGGTATCGGCAACGGGAAAGCCTGTCTCACGAATAGCGCTGATGACCACATCAGGCAACCTGCCGCGCGGTGGCAAACGATTCACCACCAGAAGCACCCTGCGTCTTTCCTTGCGGGCCAGATCCAGGGTAGCCTGCGTGGCCCACAGATCCATAGGGCTTGGCTGGATGGGGACCACAACCAGATCCCCGGAGCGGATGGCGGCACGGACATCGGTTTCGGCATGGGGAGGGCTGTCGATAACGATAAAATCGAAACGCCATTTGAGGCGGTCCAGCTCCGTACCCAGCCTCCAACCAGAAACGCCGGACAGGAACAGTGCCTCCTCCCCAAGCGCTTCCTGGCGGACCTTGTACCAGGCCGACAGACTCTTTTGCGGATCGATATCAATCATAGCAGTTGTCTTTCTCTTTGAGAAAGCAACCGCTAGCTGCGCTGCCAGGGTTGTTTTCCCAGCGCCGCCCTTTTGTTGTGCCACGGTGATGACCGTTGCCATCCGTATTCTCTCCCTCTCCCGATATCCCTTGCCCAGGCTACGCGATTTTCTGGCTGTTGCAACGGCTTGTGTGCCAGACGAGCGTGACAGGCATTCATCGGTCGAGAGAAATGCCCTTTGCAACAGATGTCGTTGCTCCCGCGAAAGATTCCTGGACATTCCGGACCGGGGAAGATGTAGAGGAGGCGTCACCCCTCCCACGTTCTTCGAAGTCCTTGCGGAAGCCTACACATATCTGGGCAGCGTTTTGCCGCTTATGATTCCTCCTGCAAGACGTGCCTGTGCGGGCGAGCGGGGCCCCATTTCATGGCACGATATAATCATAGTTGCCATTCTTCCACTCGTAGACGACATAGGCGGAGGCGGTCACGTCACCTTTGGCATCGAAGCCGACCTGGCCCAGCACCGTGTCGAAAGTGTGTTTTCGCAGAGCGGCGGCAACAGCCTTGGTCTCAATGGCACCGGCTTTCTCGACCGCCTGCTTCCAGACCTGGACCGTCCCATAAGTATAGAGGGTATAGGCTTCCGGTTCATAGCCATTCTCGCGAAAACGTTCCACTAGTTCGGCATTAGCGGGAATCTTGCGTGGATCGAGACTGAAGGTCATCAGCGTGCCTGTCCCGGCTTCGCCTGTGATTTGCCAGAACTCTTGCGTCACGAGGGCATCGCCTCCCATCAGCACCGTCTTCATGTCCTGATCCCGCATCTGGCGTACAATCAGGCCGGCCTCGTGCGGATAGCCGCCATAGAACAACACGTCGATGCCAGCGGTTTTTAGCTTGGTCACCAGGGCCGAATAATCTTTTTCACCAGGCGTAATAGTCTCGTGCAGGGCCTCGGTCATACTGGCTGCGTTCAGGGCTTTCCTAGTCTCGTCGGCCAGTCCCTTTGAATAGGCCTGTTTGTCGTGGACGATGGCAATCGCCTTGCCCTTGAAGTGTTTGGCCAGATACTGCCCTGCCACTTTGCCCTGTTGGTCGTCGCGGCCGCAGGTACGAAACACATTGTTGTAGCCACGTTCGGTAAGCTGTGGATTGGTAGACGCCGGTGAGATCTGCAGCAGGCCTTCCTCGTGATAGACATCGGAGGCCGGGATGGAGGAACCAGAACAGAAGTGACCGGCGACCAGGGCCACCCGCTTGTTTACCATTTGATTGGCCACCGCCACAGCCTGGCGGGCATCGCAGGCATCATCCCCTGCCTCAAGCCCGAGCCTTTGGCCCAGCACACCGCCGGCCTTGTTGATGTCCTCGACCGCCGTTTCGGCACCTCGGCGCATCTGTTCGCCGTTCGCAGCGGTCGGCCCGGTCAGCGGACCGACAACGGCAATAGTGATATCGGCCCGGGCTGTCTCCATCGTCAGCAAACCGGACAGAATCGCCGCAGTGACCACGCCGAACCTCGCTTTACCCATGAGATGTTCTCCTTCCCCTTGTACGGCTGGCACTCCAATACAGCCAGAACAGCTTCATTCCGGGCTGCATCAGTGGTCCGGCAAGGACGCGGCCTCCGGAATCACGTCCAGACGGCTGGAAACCGCGCTAGTGCCCACGTTCTCGCCAGCTCAATAGACCGTGCCGTGCATAAAGCCAAGGGTACTGGCAAGTCATTTTGCGGACAAGAGTGATACGATGTACTACCAATCCGACACCTACAAGCCATATAGTATCGATCATTATACCTGTCTCTGACAACAACTCTCCTTCGAAAAGAGCATAAACAAAAAACCTATCTACCAGACCAAGCATGACGGCGTAAGGAACAACCTGCCACCAAGGGCGCCAAGTGGATGCCAGAGCCTGCCCGGTCATGAAGGCGATCCAGCCCATCAAGAGGATAGTGAATCCCAGAAAAACAGGCCATGAAAAGGCGGACATGGAATCTTTTCCCTGTTGTTCGACCGGTTCCCGTCCCTTCACACCCCCTCCAGATAGGCAGCGCGAATGTCCGGATTGGCGAGGAGACTGGCACCGGTCCCCGTCATGGCGATAGTTCCGTTGACCATGACATAGCCGCGATGGGCCAATTTGAGCGCATGATAGGCATTCTGCTCCACCAGAAGCACCGTTACCCCCTCGCGATCATTGATCTCCTTGAGAACCGCAAAAATCTGCCGTACGACCAGAGGAGCAAGCCCCAGCGAAGGTTCATCCAGCAGTAACAAACGCGGCCGGCTCATCAGAGCACGCCCGATGGCCAGCATCTGTTGCTCGCCCCCTGACAGAACACCTCCGCGCTGGTTGCGACGTTCCGCCAGAACCGGAAACAGCGTGAAGACCCACTCGAGGTCGGCGCGGCAATGAACGGAGTGGCTGACCAGGGCCCCCATCTGCAGATTTTCGAGCACCGTCATCCGCGAGAAAATACGCCGCCCTTCCGGAACCTGGGCAAGCCCCAGCCGGACGATGTTGTGGACGGGGACCCGGGTGATATCATATCCTTCGAACAGAACTCGTCCCCGGCTGGGGCGAGGATAACCACAGATGGTCATTAGAAGGGTAGACTTGCCGGCTCCGTTGGAGCCGATCAGGGCAACAATTTCACTTTTGCCGATATGGACACCAACCCCTTTCAAGGCAAGACGGGAGCCATAACCGGCGTGCACGTCTTCAACCGCCAGAATTGGCGTGTCTTCTTCAGTTTCTGCCATGGCCCTCACCCTTCCGGTCTGTCACGCTCGTCAGTTCCGGTGGCAACGGTTCATCCTCTGCCTCTCCTAGGTAGGCGCGAATAACGGCAGGATCGGCACGCACCGCTGCCGGTGGGCCAGCTGCGATCTTTTGGCCATGGTCAAGAACCACGACCTGATCCGAGATTTCCATCACGACACTCATATCATGTTCGATCAGAAGAAGACCGATGCCTTCGGAATCGCGGATATCCAGGAGCAGGCGGTTGAGATCCTGCGATTCACGTGGATCAAGGCCGGCAGCCGGTTCGTCGAGACACAACAGCAGTGGCTGGGTGCACATGGCACGAGCGATTTCCAGTCGCCGTTGATCGCCATAGGGCAGGGAACCGGCTTCCTGGTCAGCCTGACCGGTCAGGCTAATTCGTTCCAACCAATGGCGGGCAATGTCAACGCTCCGGGCTTCGGCCGTGCGATAGCGGGATAACCCCAACAACCCGACCACCGTGAACAACGAGGCCCGCATCAGGCAATCATGCTGGGCGACGATCAGATTCTCCAACACGGACATGCGCGGAAACAGACGGATGTTCTGGAACGTGCGCGCCACCTGGGCATCCCGGGCCACCCGGAAACCCTCCATTCGTTCTAGGAGCATCGGTCCACGAAGTGGATGGTGCAGGATCATGCGCCCGACGCTTGGCTTGTAGAAGCCGGTCAGGCAGTTGAAGAGCGTGGTTTTGCCGGCCCCATTGGGACCGATGATGGCGGTAATCTGGCGATTCATGGCCGTGAACGACAGATCATTGACGGCTACCAGACCGCCGAACCGCATGCTCAGGTGCTCGACATCAAGCAGCGGCTGGTCGGAACACACTGTGTCCATCACCCCGTTCTCCTGCTGTAGGTTCCCCTCTGCTCCTTCCGGTCGCGAATCAGGGAGGCAGGATAAGCGGCCAGGCGAAGAGTCGGCTCACGATGGGCAAGCAGGCCACCCGGTCGCCAGATCATGATCGCCACCATGGCCATGCCGAACAGAAACATGCGGTACTCTGTGAAATCGCGGAACCACTCGGGCAGAATCACCAGAACGAATGCTGCCACCACGACGCCGGTCTGACTGCCCATGCCCCCCAGAACGACAATAGCCAAAATGATGGCCGATTCGAGGAAGGTGAAGCTTTCAGGACTGACGAACCCCTGCCGCGTCGCGAAAAACGACCCAGCTAGACCGGCGAACATGGCACCGATCGCGAAGGCCGACAGCTTGATGGTCGTAGGATTGATGCCGAGCGCCCGGCAGGCAATCTCGTCCTCACGCAAGGCTTCCCAGGCACGGCCAAGCGGCAGACGACGGATGCGCAGGGTAAAGGCATTGGTCACGAGGGCCAGGACCAGGATCAGGTAGTAGAGGAAGACGATCCTATGTAAAGGGGCGTAGGCCATGCCGAAAAATTCACTAAAAGAAAGAGAAGAGGACGCTGTCCCCTCCGGCACGAACGGCAGACCGAAAAACGACGGACGCGAAATGCCGGCAATGCCTTGTGATCCGTTGGTAACCTCGCTCCAGTTGGTCAGCACCACACGGATGATTTCGCCAAAGCCAAGCGTGACGATGGCAAGATAATCCCCCCGCAACCGCAGGACCGGAAAACCCAGGAGAATACCAAAAGCTGCCGCAAGCAAACCGGCAACCGGTAAACACAGCCAGAACGACCAGCCGAACTGGGTGGACAGGAGCGCATAGGAGTAGGCCCCGACCGCATAGAACGCCACATACCCCAGGTCCAGGAGGCCGGCCAACCCGACGACAATGTTCAACCCCCAGCCAAGCATGACATAGATCAACAGGGTGGTCGCCGTGTCAACGACATAACGGCTGGGGAACAGAACTGGCAGGAGGAAAGCGAACAGAGTACCCGCCCCTCCGATCCAGAAGAGGCTCCGCTCCGGCAAAAAATTGGAGAGACTCGTCATCATGCGACCGATCGGCAGCGGTTTGTGACGACGCTCCCGCCACAATACCAGCAGAATACGGCCGATCATCGCAAGCCCCACCGCCAGAGCCGCCATCGACCAGCGGGTTTCCAGCTTTAGGCCAATACCGGCATTCGTGGCCTTCAGACCCAGAAAGGGCACGGCCAGGACCATTGCCAGCACACCGGTTACGACGGTTTCCCGCAGGGCGGTATTCAGGATATGCCTTCTGCGCTTCACGAGGGTCACCTGCATAATCATACCTTTTCGACTTCAGGCCGTCCCAAAAGACCAGTCGGCCGGAAGATCAAGACCAATACCAGGGTGCCGAACGTGGCCACATCCTTGTATTCGATCGTGAAATAGGCCGACCAGAAGGTTTCGATCAGGCCAATCAGCAGACCGCCCAGCATGGCTCCGGGCAGGGAACCGATCCCCCCCAGAACGGCGGCAGTAAAGGCCTTAGTGCCGGCCAGGAAGCCGATATAAAAATCAATCACCCCATATTGCAGGGTCACCATCAGGCCTGCCACTGCGGCCAGGGCTGCGCCCATGACGAAAGTCAGGCTAATGACACGATCCACGTTGACTCCAACCAGTGCGGCCATGAGCTGGTCCTGCTCACAGGCGCGCTGCTGCCGCCCCAGGGCCGTACGCGTCACGATCCATGTAAAAATGATCATCAGAACGACCGTGACCATCCAGATAAAAATCTGCAACCAGGTGATCTTGACGGAAAAACCAGCCTGTTCCACCAGATCGATGCTACCCGTCAGCAGAGGAAGCAGGGGCTTCGCCCGTGCACCCTGCGTGATTTGCACATAATTTTGCAGTGCAACGGACATGCCGATCGCTGAAATAAGGGGAGCCAGCCGGAATGAACGACGCAAGGGGCGATAGGCAATACGTTCCACTGTCCATCCATAGGCTGCAGTAATCAGCATGCCAACGACCAGCATGGCCAGAAGGGCCAAGGGAACGGACTGAACACCCAAGACTCCCAGGGCAAGGTAGGTCATTACGGCTGTAAAAGCGCCGATCATATATATTTCGCCATGAGCAAAATTGATCATGCCAATAATGCCGTAAACCATCGTATACCCTATGGCAACAAGCCCATAAATGGCACCAATAGTTACGCCATTGATGAGTTGTTGCAGAAAAATTACTGCTTCCTTATACAGATCCATTGCAGAGATTACCCCATTCCTCAACGGAGGCCCACCTACCGCTCTATGTTGCGCGCCCTTTATACGCATTGGCCGCTCTTCTGGCAAAGTCGATATCGCAGACCCATCCAATTGGTTATAAGCCGCTTCATGCCCCTCTGCCGGCTGGAACGCTGGCTATGCAAGGGGGGAGAAGAGTTGATCAATCAAACAAATACTCTCCTGTCAAGAGGCACGCTCTGCCCTTTCTCGCCGTGATGCCGATTCCGCTCTCTGGAAACACGCGCGGAACCGATGCGGGCGGTTCGATTCCCTTCCCTGGCGCCGCTGGCTCCGTTACGACGTTTCCGCCCAAGTGGTCCAGACGACCGGTTCAATCGGACCCATTGTTCGTTATATGGACAGCATGCAGGCAACCGCCACCTCCTGAAGCGGTGCCGCTACGTCATTCTGGCCGGAGGGGCAGATGATACTTTCAAGTCTTGATCATGACCGATCAGGACTTTCTCAAGGGCATTTCTGAAAACCCTCCCCCAATCCAAGGGGGAGGGTCCTGCTGAAAATCCTCTCAAGGGGGGCCCCCATCGGGAGAGTCCTGTTAACCAGAAGGTAAAGCACACGCCATCCCTTCAGGCAACCGCTCCCCTGCAGAAGCCAGCCTTCCCGCGCGCAGGAAGCTCTGCAATGTTTCGTATGACTGACGTTTGTACATGCCTACCCGTCGTTTGGAAACCATCTGAAACGGGTACCGACCGGACAACGGAAACCCGCCCTGTTCTTATACCCGCCCTGTCTTACGCATGAGGTGTTCCCGTCTGACTTTGCAGGTAGTTCTGTATGCCGAGGCCTTCGACCAGCCTGACCTGGGTTTCCAGATAGTCGATATGCGCCTCGGTTTCATCAAGAATCTTGTGCAGCAGAAGACGGCTGACATAGTCTGGAGTCCGTTCGCATTCAGCCACAGCGGCAATCAGGTCCTCCCACGCCGCTTTCTCCAGGGCCAGATCATTGGCAAGGATTTCAGGCACCGTTTCTCCCACCAGCAGCTTCCCCAAATCCTGCAGGTTGGGCAGGCCTTCAAGAAACAGGATGCGTTCGATCACCTCATCGGCATGCTTCATTTCACCGATGGATTCCTTGTACTCGTGATCACCAAGCTTGCGAAACCCCCAGTTCTTCAGCATGCGCGCATGCAGGAAGTACTGATTGATGGCAGTCAGCTCATTGCGCAGGATTTTGTTCAGATGCGTGATGATCGCCTGGGCGCCTTGCATCTCCGTGTCCTCCGTTCAAACCTTTACCGGTTAGCCGGTTTTTCCTCATGATGCGTCAGTATCGCACGCACATAGGGCACGCACCGACCACACTGCGGGCGCACTCCGAAATATTTATAAACCTCCGCAGCCCGACAGGCTCCTTGACAGACGGCCTGCTTGATCTGACGGTCACTGAGCCCATGGCATATGCAGACGTACATCACACTGTATCTCCCCTGCGTCGAAGAAAGGCATTATGCATTGTGTCGGGCATATCATGCAAGTGCAAGTCAGTCGCATAGCACACGGCAATTCCCAGTATAGAATTCATTCCAAGGCATCTTGGCAGGCCCCCCCAAAAAACACTCTTCTCCCCCGAGGGGGCAGGCCCCCATTCAGGAGGGGAGTGTGTTCCCTCTAGAGGGGGGCTCTTTCGGGACGGGATCCATCAGGAGAGAATCGGGGGAGGAGGGGGGGGGCAGGGGTGTCTTTTCTGCAAATCAGTGTCATTCCTATAATGAGAATCGCCGCATGGCGCAGCTGCAAGGGGAGGAACGCAATGCCGTTGCCATCCCTGGCGCGCCCGCCCGGCGAGGGCGGCGAGCCATGACAATAGCACGCTGGTATAAGGAAAATGGCTTCCGGCTACGGCTGCCAGCAGCAAGGGGGACGGCCATGCGCAGGTAACGGCGGTTTGCGGCACGGCCTTCTTCACATTCTTTCACTGCAGACGTGGCAGACTCCTGTAAAGAGCCAGCGTTTGTTCAGCGATACTGTGCCATGAATAGTTGTCCTCCACCCGTTTGCGCCCCGCGGCTGCCATTGCCACACGCAAACCCGGATCAAAGACGATCCGGTTAATCCCATCGGCCAGACCAGCAGCGAAACCATTTGCATCCGTCGGGTCATAGGGTGCAGTGGCAGACAGCCTCGGGTCCACCAGTATCCCTGTCACGCCATCGACTACCACTTCGGCGATACCGCCAACCTTGCTGCCGACCACCGGGGTGCTACAGGCCATGGCCTCGAGGTTGATGATGCCAAACGGTTCATAGATGGAGGGACAGCAGAACACGGTTGCCTGTGAATACAAAGCGATGGTCGTCTGGCGGCTGACCATTTCTGGAATCCAGACCACCCCCGGCCGACGGGTTTTCAAATCGGCCACCATGGCTTCGAGTTCCTTTTGCAGGGCCGGCGTGTCGGACTCACCGGCACACAACACCACCTGAATGGACGAATTGAGACGGGGAATAGCCTGAAGCAGATAATACAATCCCTTCTGTCGGGTCATGCGACCAACGAACAGGACATAGGGTTTGGCAGGGTCAATGCCATATTGCTGCAGAACCGTTCTGTCGAGGGTAGGTTTGTATTCGTCGGTATCGATGCCGTTTGGAATCACCGGCACCTTCTTTCCATCCACGTCAAACAGGCGCAGGATATCCTCCCGGGTGCTCTTCGAGACGGCAATCACGGCATCGGCCATTTCCAGGGCTGTCTTCTCGATCCAGCTCGACAGATCGTAACCGCGCCTGATCTGCTCACGCTTCCATGGTCGCAGCGGTTCCAGAGAATGAACGGTGATCACGAACGGAATGCCGTACAGGATCTTGGCTAGAATACCGCCGAAATGGGCATACCAGGTGTGGCAGTGCACCACATCGGCTGCGATCCCCTGGCCATTGAAGCGCAGACAGGTTTCGAACGCCCGCAAGGGAGACAGAAGTTCCTTCGGGCAGCCCTGGAACTGGGCGCCGTCAACCTTGGTGCCGCAAACCGTGAGCTGTCCTTCGCTGAAGGTCTGGTTGTGGAAGCTACGTACCTCAACAGGAGTCAGTCTGGACAGTTCGCGGGACAGGTATTCGACATGGACACCAGCACCGCCATAAATATGTGGAGGATATTCGTTGGTCAGCAGCAATACGCGCATCGTCACTTTCCTCTGGCCGGTTGAGCGCTCTATCCACCCCGGGTGGGGGCGCCATCGCCTGTATCATTGAAATTGAATTCGCCGTTGATATCAGATCTTTGCCGGGGGTTCGTCAATCCTCAAAAACATAAAGGGGAGGGGAGTCCACTCTCTCGACCCTGATCATTTCCACCCCTCACACTGCGCGGGGGCGCCACAGAAGGGAAACACCGAACAGGCCCAAGGCGACGGCAACGATGGTCGGTCCAGAGGGCGTGTCCAGGACAAACGACACCCCCAGTCCCCCTGTCACTGCAACGGCACCGGTTACGGCGGCAAACCCGGCCATGGCTTCGGGCGTGCCTGCGAAGCGGCGGGCAGTTGCTGCCGGTACCACCAGCAAGGCAGTGATCAACAGCATGCCGACCACCTTCATAGCCACGGCGATATAGAGAGCCAGGAGGACCATGTAGACGGCCTGCACGGTGGCAACCGGTCTGCCCTCCACCCGGGCCAGCTCCTCGTGCACCGTGGCCGACAGGAGGGGGCGCCAGAGTCCCGCCAGCACAGCAAGCGTTACCGCTCCGCTGCCATAGATCCATACCAGGTCAAGGAATGACACCGCCAGGATATCGCCAAACAGGTAGCCCATCAGGTCCACCCGCACCGTCTCTAGAAACGACAGCGCTATCATCCCTGCGGCCAGGGCACCGTGCGTGAGGATGCCGAGCAGGGTGTCGCCGCCGAGGTGACGCTGACGTTGCAGCAGCAGGAGAAGGCCGGTCAGCCCGATGCAAACCCCAATCACGCCGACAGTGATGTCCATGCCGATCAGCAGGGCTAGGGCCACGCCAAGCAAGGCGGAGTGGGACACGGTATCGCCGAAATAGGCCATGCGGCGCCAGACGACGAAGACCCCGAGCGGGCCGGCCACGATGGCAACGCCCAATCCGGCCCAGATGGCGCGAAGAATGAAGTCGTCCATGAACGGGGCCGCCTCCTCGGGACCGTTCAGGGCGGGGAAACAGCGGACAGAGAGGTCAGAGTCGGCACGGCGGTCTCGGGAGACGATGCCTGCACGACCCCATCGAGACCATGGCGGTGATCGTGGTGATGCTGGTAGACCGCCAGGGTCTGCGTGTCTACACTGCTCCACAGGGCCATGCCGAACAGGCTCATGTATTCCGGATGCTGGCGCACCAACTCCGGCGCTCCGGCGCAGCAGACATGTCGGTTCAGGCAGATCACATGATCTGTTGCCGCCATGACCAGATGCAGGTCGTGGGAAACCATCAGTACCCCACAACGGCGACGGTCACGCAACCGGGCGATCAGGGTATACAAAGCCCCCTGTCCTCCCACGTCCACGCCTTGTGCCGGCTCATCCAGAACCAGCAGGTCGGGATCGTGCAGAAGAGCCCGCGCCAGGAGAACCCGCTGCATTTCGCCACCGGAAATACGCTGCATGGGTTTGTCAATCAGACGTGCCACGGCAACTTCTTCCAGCACGGCCAACACCTCCTGAAGCCGCTGTCCATCACGTGCCAACCCAAGGAACCGCTGCACCGTCAGGGGCAGGGTTTGGTCCACATGCAGGCGTTGGGGAACGTAACCGATTCGCAATCCCGGCCGCCGTCGCACCACACCGGAGTCGGCGGCTGCCAATCCCAGCAGAACGCGAATCAACGCGGTCTTGCCGGCTCCATTGGGACCGATCACCGTGATCACCTGTCTCTCCGGTATGACAATATCGACCCCCTCAAGCACCACGGTCTCGCCAAAGCGTACCACGAGACCGCGTCCTTCGACCAGGAAACGTTGATCAGCAAGCATGATTCCCTCCCTGGCAGTACGCACACCATCCATCGATTTCGACCACTATCGAATCGCGCGGCGGGCAGGACTTCGTTTCTTTCATGTCGCTGCCGATGACAAAACCAACTGCCGCCGCGGCGCGACGGATGGCATCGTTCAAGGTGGGATCATCGATTTCAGCAACGGCGTGACAGGATCGACAAATCAGGAAATGACCGGCGTGCAACCATCCTGGCCGGTTACAGCCGACATAGGCATTGAGATGCGCCAGAGAAACGTCAAGGCACGGTAGATGATTGAAGGTCGCGAATCATCGTAGCCCTCGGCACGCAAGCAGGCAAGCAGCTCATAAGCGCCGATCGGCGTATGCCGGTGCCAGACCAGTTCCGAAACCTGCCGGCGCAGGCTGGTCAGACGGATACCCCGGCGGCTGCACACCGTCGCAGCTGCCTGCAGAGCCGCGGCAATACACCGATCGTGATCATGGTGCGGTGGCGGGAAGGTTCATGTCGTTCATGGCAGAAACCGTTGCCGTGACAAGAATGTGATATTATAATACGCGTGATATGCCATAAATAGGGAGGATAGCGATGAAGGGAAGACAACAGGCGGATAGGTTACGTCTGATGAAGATCCGGACGTCGCTCCATCGATGGGTGTGCCGCCTCTATCCCGGTGTGTGCGCTGGTCTGCTGGTCGTTTCCCTCCCGGCCGTGGCGGCACCGCGGGTGGTAGCAACCATCCTGCCGCTTCAGGCGTTGGCCACCGGTGTCATGGCCGGTGTGGGTGAACCCAGGCTGCTGGTTCCGGGCGGTGCTTCCCCGCATGCCTATGCCTTGCGTCCCTCTGATGCCCGGGCTCTGGACGAGGCGCAGGTCGTCGTCCTGATCGATCCGTCTTTTGAGACGTTCCTGGCCAGGCCTCTGGCTGCCTTGGCCGGGCGGGCGCAGGTGGTGCGCGTGGCCGGCATTCCCAGGGTGAGGCAACGACCGGTCCGCGCGGCTGGTCCGTGGATGGTGGCAGGGCATGGGACAGAAAAACGCGCTGATGATTCCGCCGCTGCCGCTCCCCATCACGACACCCATCCTTCTCACGAAACCGGCGCGTTCGACCCGCATCTGTGGCTGGATCCCGACAACGCCCGCCACATCGTTGCCACCCTGGCGGCGGTTCTGGCGGAGGTCGATCCTGCCGATGCTGCCCTTTATCACCGCAATGCCGAAGCCCTGGACCGGGAACTGGAGAAGCTCGATGACAGGCTGCGTCGTGACCTGGCGCCGGTGGCAGAACGTCCGTTCATCGTGTTCCATGATGCCTATCAGTATCTTGAGGCCCGCTATGGACTCAATGCCGTCGGTGCGATAACGGTGGCTCCTGAACGCCCGCCCGGGGCGCGTCATCTGGCGGCAGTGCGAGAACGTATCCGGAGCGGAGGTGTCGTTTGTGTCTTCCATGAACCCCAGTTTCCCCCCAGGCTGGTCGAGACGATCGTTGCTGGTACGGGGGTACGGGTTGGTGTGCTTGATCCGCTGGGGGAGGCTGGCCAGTATATGGCCATGATGCAGACCAATGCCCGCTCCTTGCGGGCCTGCCTTGCCCCCGAGGCCGGACCCGTTGACACGGATGCGCCAGGATGATCGGCCTGGGCAATGGCGCGCTGGGACAAGGGGGGAGCCAAGCATGTCCGATTTCGCGGCAGCACTGGAGGCCATTGTTTTTGATAGCAGTGGTCTCGTCCCGGCCATTGCCCAACAGCACGACAGTGGCGAGGTGCTGATGATGGCGTGGATGAACCGTGAGGCGGTCACGGAAACCCTCAAGACCAGCCGGGTGTGTTACTGGTCGCGGTCGCGTCGCAGGCTGTGGCGCAAGGGGGAGGAATCCGGGCAGGTTCAACTTCTGAAGGAGTTACGGATCGATTGTGACGGCGACACATTGCTGCTTCTAGTCGATCAGGTGGGTGTCGCCTGCCATACGGGCCGACGCCATTGTTTCTACCGGGCCGTGCATGGTAACGCACTGGTCGTCATTACGGAAGTCGAGAAAGATCCGGCCGTCCTGTATGGAAAATAGAGCCGTGTCCTGGCCACTCTGCAGCACATACGGTCTTGCAGGTGATTTTCGGATGGCGTCCTGCCTGCTCATCAGCGATAGTCAGCCCCGGCTAGGCGGGCCCTGCGCAGAGGCCAGAGACATCGCATAATGAGAGAATTAATGGTCAGAACCATGACGTATTCTTGTTGATTTATGGATGAATTTCTATGATATAGTGCATAACTTGACTATTATACTCCGATTCGGAATTGGCAGGCTAGAAACTTGAGAACATCTAGCGGCCGTAGACCAGTCCTAATCACCTTTTCCGTGAAAGATTATTCGGCTAGGCAGAGGAAACTCTTAAATGGTTGGGCAGGCCATTGGGCGTGAACCAGTTGACACCTGTAGAGACCCCACGGGCGGTGAGCCCGCATGGGGCTATGGAAACACAGGAAGAGGTGTTCGTCACCGTCTATGTCCAAAAGCAGCTTTTTCGGCATTCCCATCGGACGCGTACAAAGCACCCTGATTCCGGAAAACGTTGCGCACATCCCGTTGGCACCGCCTGAAGTCGCAGGGGCCATTAATCTGCGAGGCCGGATCGTTACTGTGTTCGATGTACGCACCCGGCTGGGATTGCCACCTATCGGGGCAGCTGGATCGCGTATGTGTGTAACGATCGAACAGGGCAATGAGCTTTATTCGCTTATGGTCGATTCGGTTGACGAGGTTAAAGGTCTGCGAGTCGACAAGATCGAGACCAACCCGACGACTCTCAATGTACACTGGCGGGTCGTTCCGTCCGGGGTGGTTCGGCTCGAAGGCGGGTTGATGGTCATCTGTGACGTTGATGCCCTGTTGGGGTTCAACCAATAACTAACCAATAAGATCAAGCCTTCCTTACTTTGACAGAGGTAGAGGAAGATGTCCTTATCTCCCCTCCGCCACCCACCGTGAAGGGGGGTTTGCAGGGCAATCTCTTAATAGCGACACGTGTAAGGCACGGCGGCACATGCGGCGTTGCGATGAACGGACAACCCAGGCATCGCCGGCCCCGCCTCCTGGTGTTGTTTCCGATCGCGTGGAAGCAGTTTCAAGCTTTCTGGATGCGGCCAGTGGTCGTGTCTCCATGAACGACCGACCATGTAGCCTGCAATGAAGCTACAACCGCCTAGGTATCGCATAATAGCCAACACATGGGCACCATGCCACAATATTCATCCGGAACGGGATGCATAATGTACACATATGATTACTTAGATGGATACAAGGCTTTGTTTTGCCTGCTATCCATAGCGATTTAGCCTAATCCATTACTATGGATATATGACTCGAGGGAGGAGAGGATGACAGTAGACGCAGATACAGCCATCGCCATGTGGAATCCAGAAGGGCGGTTATGCTACGCAAATGCTGCATACACGCGTTTATTCGGTCCCCAGGGGGAGAGAGGAGGAAAACATACCGGGGAGGAACTGGGAGGAATTGTTCGTACCTGGAACCCGTGCTTTCCTCCAGCAGGTCATTCTGCTAAGTGTGAGGGTGGGACAGCCGTGGGAGGGTGAGGTCACCGCCATTGATGGCTGGGGACGGCGGATTTGATTGGTGGGACGTTTCGATTGGTTACAAACTTCGGTCCGCTCGATCGAGTTACCGTACACAGCCCTGTATGACGATGGGGATCATGATCTTGTATCGAGGTAGTTTAAGGATCGCAAAGGAAGCGGCAGAACGCACCAATGCTGAGAAAGCGTGGCTGCTGGCCGTTGCCAGTCATGACTTGCGTCAGCCGCTTCAGGCCTTGCGGTTGTTTGCGGCCGCTCTGCAATGCCAGACGAAAGCTGAACCACAGTGCATTGCGTCTTACGGCCAATCACATCAACACTTCGAGCAAAATCCTGGAAGATCTGGTGAATCCCCTGTTCGACGTTGCCCGGATCGACACGGGAGTGATTGCCCTAGTTGTAACATATGTGAAGATGCAATCACTGTTTGATCGCCTTCGCGAAGAGTTCAGGTCGCCAGCCGTCAGCCTCGGCCTGCGGCTTTCCATCATGCCATCACGTCTGACGGTCCGTAGCGGTGGATTCATCCTTTGACACATTCTACGCTAAGTTATAGGTAACGCTCTCTGTTATACCGGGCACGGTAGTATCGTGGTGGGTTGCCGGCGCCGTGGGACCACGGTCCTGTTGCAAGTCTGGGACAGCGGGCCGGGTTTCTCCCAGCGTCTATTGCGGGAAATTCTTGAACCTGGTATTCAGCCGGAAAGTGGCCGGTCTGTTCTGGTAGAAGGCATGGAACCCGGCCTGACCATCAGTCGCGGTTTGGCGGAGCGGCTAGGACATATTCTGGAAGCCTCTTCCCTGCCCGGGCGAGGTAGCCTGTTTCAGGTAGGATTGCCGCTCGCCCTGGAACAAATCCCTCCTCTGCCCCCGGTGCTGGCTTAGTCCGTTGCCTAACCGGGCAGGGGGGGAGCCGTTTCCCCGTTTCATCGCTCGCTGTTCAATAGCCGGTCTACTTCCTCCTGGGTTAATCCTTTCCTGGCAGACAGGGTGTCTTGCGTCGTCAGGTTCGGTGCGAAAAGCTCACCATTATCGTCCAAGAACTTGAACAGACGTGCTACCTTACGGAGACGCTGCCCCGTAAGGTCCTGAAAGGTACAGGCTTCCAGAATGGCTTCAAGTTTGAGAAAAATCGGCTCGTCAGAGATATGCGGCATGACTAGTTCAATCAATTCGATGATGCGCTGGACTACACGCTCCTGCTCCTTGATGACTGCATCAAGCTACCTGACCGCTGCCCGCAAGGCCCCATGCACCTTGGGATCATCTGACATCGACGCCATCTCCCTTCCTTACCGACGGCCGATCGATTGCCTCGTATTGCCCCCGCACCGGGTGGGTGTGTCGTGTATAACACACCGCCCCGCAGCCGCAAGGATCGTTCGATGCCAGCCTGCACACTGGAAAATGTGTCAAACATTGTGCGTGCCCAGCACCCTTCGGCATCCCAGGCAGATTCTCAAGGTCGCCTGAAGAAGTGTTGCGTGACAACAACCCTCTCCTCCCCCAGGGGGGCCCGCGGGGTAAACCGCACCTCTTGTAAGGAGGCTTACCCTTCCCCGATCGCAGAAAGTGGTCAGTGCGGGCGTGTTCCGAACACATCGGCCAGCGTCCTGGCGTTGATGAAAC
>CAZUWH010000029.1:0-25445 GCA_964624075.1 uncultured Rhodobacterales bacterium | reverse complement strand
TACCCGTTCAAGACGATGCTTTCAGCCAAATTCCATTTGTCGCGTCGAGGACGCCTTTTTTTCTTGTCGGCCAATCTGCGTCATGGCAAGGTACTTGCCTTTTCTGGCCCGAGGCCGCCGTAGCTCAGGGGTAGAGCACACCCTTGGTAAGGGTGGGGTCGAGTGTTCAATTCACTCCGGCGGCACCAGGTTTCTCAACAGGTTGGCAGACCGTATCAAGAACCGTTATTGCTCAGACGGTTAAGAATGCCGGCAATCGCTGGAGTAGAGGGAGGCGCTGGATTCGTGCACGAGGCCGTGTTTCGTCTTGATGAACATGGCCAATGCCGACCGTGGTCACGATCACGTCACACACCGTTTCCATCCCACCCTCGGCAGATTGTCGGCGATCAGGTTCACCAGGGTCCATCGTTTCCGGTGATGCTAGATGTTGCGGGCGCGGGCGATCTGACCATCACCATGCCGCCAATGGGCGGCGTGGTGATGGATTTGGTTGCCGCGGAGTCCGCAGGTTCCAGGTTTCGCAAGAAATTTCCGAAAGACCGCTCTCATGGCGTCAGGCGCATGGTAACCCGGATCTGCACCCTAGCCTGTTCCGCCATCTCATGCAACCGCGTGGCCATTTTCTCGGAGACAATGGCGCAGTTGCGGCACATTGGGCTTGAGTCACTCGTCGCTCCGTTGTTCCGAGAGCGTGCGGCAACCAGGGTCAATCTCCACCCAACCCAATCCGGGTTCCCGTCCATGGTGATCCCGACTAGCATGCCGTAGGGGGTGTCATCCCCTGTCTCGGACCCTGTTTCGGAATTGACGGGAGGTGAGGTTTGCTGGCAACGGCCCTGTCCCCCCGCTTGCCGTGGGCCTCCGGCAGCGATTCTTATTATGGGAATGACACTGATTTGCAGAACAGGCATCACGGCACCCCCTTCCCCCTGGATGGGGGAGGGCTTGCCGTTCCAGATGGAAGACTTCACGCCCCCTCTTGATCCTCTCCTGATCCTCTCCCAACGGCCCCCGTCCCAAAAGAGACCCCTCCCTGGAGGGAACACGCCCACCTCCTGAAGGGGGGCCTATCCCCCCTCGGGGGAGAAGGGTTTGGGGGTGGAATCTGCCAAGACGATCTGGAATAAGTTTCATACTGAGAATTGCTGGCCTCCGGGTTCCTCCTTGACAGATGACAGGGCGTTTCCGTATGGTACGATCGTTTCTGGCCTGATCGTCGGTAAGATTGAGGGAGAGTGTGCGGCGGAGCATGAAGGGGCAAGAACGGAATGAGGGTGAAGTTTCTCAGGGATTGGCTGACTTTGCGGCGCGGTTGGGGGCTGCGCGCGCCACGGAGCGGGAAACGGATGGAAAGCGGGAAACGGTTTCGGGAATAGGATTGGCCTGGCGGGTCAGCCTTGAGCTGGTGGCAGCAGTCGCCGTGGGAGGAGGGTTAGGTTGGCTTCTGGATAGGGGGTTGGGAACACGTCCATGGATCATGTTCCTGTTTCTCTTTTTGGGTGGGGCGGCAGGCGTAGTGAGCACCTATCGTATCACGCGTGGACTTGATGAGGCCGTTGGTTTTGGCCAGGCCATGCGGCGGCAGCAGGAACGGCAGAAGCAGCGGGACGGGGTGCCAGACACAAGAGGGGTGTCGAAACCGCAGAGGCTTAACGGGAAGAGGAATGACACGGATGAGAGGGGTCACGTGTGGCATGCTAAGCTTCCTGAAGAGCCGGAAGCGGCGAGGGAATAAGGGAAAATAAGGGAAAACGAGGCGACGGTGGCAAGTCCAGTCCATCAGTTTGAGATTCAGCCGCTGATCCCCATTCAGATCGGGGGGGTTGACATCTCTTTTTCCAATTCAGCTCTGTTCATGGTCATCGGGGTGCTGACCAGTTATTTTTTCCTGGTCTGGGGAATGCGTGATCGCAGCCTAGTGCCAGGACGATGGCAGTCGTTGGCGGAGGTAACCTATGAATTCATTGCCAACATGATCCGCGACAATGTCGGCAAGGAAGGATTCCGGTATTTCCCATTCGTTTTTACCCTTTTCATGTTTGTGCTGGTGGGCAATCTTCTGGGCATGCTTCCCTACAGTTTCACCTATACCAGCCATATCGTGGTGACGGGGGCGTTGGCGCTCGCGGTCTTCACGGGCGTGACCCTGATTGGCTTTGCGCGCCATGGCTTGCATTTCCTGAGGTTGTTTTTCCCACACGGGGCTCCTCTTGCAGCCGCACCGATCTTGATTCCGATCGAGATCATTTCATATCTGTCGCGGCCATTTAGTCTGTCGGTCCGGTTGTTCGCCAATATGACTGTTGGCCACATCATGTTGAAGGTATTGGCGGGGTTTGTCGTATCATTGGGTGTTCTGTTCGGAATCGTGCCATTGGCCGCAACCGTGGGTGTGACTATTCTCGAATTTGGCATTGCCTTTTTGCAGGCTTATGTATTCACGATCTTGTCCTGCATCTATTTGAATGATGCCATCAACATGCACTGATGGTATGCCAGGAAAAAGGCAAGGCGTGAATTCAAGTGTGGGTAACCGTCCAAAGGACAAGGAAAGGAGTGTAATCGTGGATCCTGCAGCAGCAAAAATGATTGGCGCGGGTTTGGCGGCAATCGGTATGATCGGCTCAGGTATCGGTGTCGGTAATATCTGGTCCAATCTTATTTCGACCGTTGGGCGTAATCCGTCTGCTAAGGTCAATGTAGAGTTGTATGGATGGATTGGTTTTGCCGTAACAGAGGCAATTGCCTTGTTCGCGCTGGTTGTTGCCCTGATTCTGCTGTTTGCCGTTTGAACCTTTGCGGCTTTGTCAGGGGTGTAAGGGAGGGGCGTTACCTGCGGAGGCAGGCGGAAGGATGGACCCCCCTCCGGGAGAAAGAGCAGCGGACATGACTTGCAGACGGGATGACACTACAAAAGTCCTGCAGGAATCGTAAGGTGTGGTTGCCGACGCTACAGTCGCCATAGTAGACGTGAAGGGGGCGTTGTTGCGATGTTGCCGCAGTTTGATACGGCTTTTTTTCCTTCCCAGCTTTTCTGGCTGGCTATTTGTTTCGGAATGCTTTACTTCCTCGCGGCTCGCCTTGTCTTGCCGCGTATTGCCGAGGTGCTATCTGAACGGCAACGCCGTATCGACGATGATCTGGAACGGGCCAGTCAGCTCAAGGCACAAATGGAGATTGCCATCCAGGCTTATGAGCGAGCCCTGGCCAATGCCCGGAGAGAGGCACATGTTGTCTTGCAGCAAAGCCAGGATGAACTGACCAATTTGATTCAAAGCTACAATCAGCAACTGACAGAACGGTTGGCTAGAGAGATCAAGAGGGGTGAGGCGCGCATTGCGGCAGCCAAACAGGTTGCCCTAGGGCAGGTCAAGGAGATTGCCGCCGAGGTAGCCAAAACCGCTGTGGAACGGCTCGTTGGTCTTGCGCTTGAGGTATCCCGCTACCACGATGCCGTCGCGGTCGTGGTGAAGGAGCGCATGTGATGCAGAGCGCGTTTTATGCCAGTGCCGAGTTCTGGGTGGCCGTTGCCTTTGCAGTCGTTGTGGGCGGTGCTTTCAAGCGGGTGGTCAGGGGCATCGGGGCTGCCCTCGACATGCGCGCCGAAAAAATCAAGGCCAAGCTTGATGAAGCCCGTCGTCTGCGGGAGGAGGCGCAACACCTTCTGGCCGAATACCAGCGCAAACAACGTGACGCCATGAGGGAAGCAGAGACGATTGTCGCTCGCGCCCAAGCTGAGGCAGCACGCCAGAAAAAAGAGAGCTTGGCTGAACTGGAAGAAGCAACGCGACGGCGTGAAGCCCAAGCTTTGAGTCGTATCGCTCAGGCTGAGGCCCAGGCCATTGCAGAGGTGCGTAACCTGGCGATTGATATCGCCGTGGCCGCCACCAGACGCCTCATGGCTGAAAATCTGGATCCCAAACGGGCCGGAGCTCTGGTAGATCAAGCCATTCTGGAATTGCCGCTCCGTTTGCAATGATCGGAATGCTGGGGAGGGAATTGCCGTCAGGGGTGGTGCTCTTCACGGCCAGAGGGGGCGTTTCGTCGGGGGGTTGGAGATGGGGCCCCAGGGCATATGTGCAGTGTCAGGTGGGATGGGGGGGAGAGCCGTTGGGGGTGGTCTCATGCCTCTTCTGGTAATCTGTGCCCCCACAGTCTCATAGCAGCGAACGTAAACCTTGATTTAGGCCTGACTTAAGGCATCGCCGTGACGGCAACGGTGTGGTTCGGGTGAAGGATGGCGTCCCTCTATCCGGAGCTGGAAAGGGTGTCAAGAACTGGGCTATCGCGGCCCTGGCGAGGTAGTGTTGTTGCTCTAAAGGCCTGTGGAACCATTCTTGCCTGTGCTGCTGTTTCGTTCAATCTTGACAGTCATGAGACGTGTCGTCAGTGGAGGAGTCGTCCGCGTGGGGAGGGGATGGAAAGGGATGCTGGCCTGTGT
The DNA here is from genome assembly GCA_964624075.1 of uncultured Rhodobacterales bacterium. GTDB lineage: Bacteria > Pseudomonadota > Alphaproteobacteria > Rhodospirillales > Rhodospirillaceae > CAZUWH01. The sequence goes on along the minus strand of CAZUWH010000029.1, from coordinate 21,001 downwards.
TGTTATCATGGGTGGTATGGGAGGGACGGCACCGTATCCAGGCTTGGCACCAGCCATGGCCCTGACGGCAGGGCCAGACGCGTTTTTGCCCACAGAACAGGAGATTCTGCTTCAGGTAGAAACCTATCTAAACAATGTTGGAACAGTGCGGGCCCGCTTCTTGCAGGTTTCTGGAACCGGCGTTTATGCCGAGGGAACGGTATTTCTGTCACGACCAGGCCGGATGCGTCTTGAGTACGATCCCCCATCCCCGCTGTTGATTGTTGCCGATGGACGCCATCTTATCTATTACGATGCCAAGCTGGAACAGACCTCCTATATCGGGCTTGAAACGACACCAGCCGGGATCCTGCTCCGGGTTCCGGTCCGTCTGAAGGGAGATGTCACCGTGATGGCAATCCATCGTGTCCCCGGTGCCGTGGAGGTGAGCCTGATCCAGACCAGGGATCCGTCTGCCGGTGAATTGACACTTCTGTTCAGTGAGAAGCCTTTCGCGCTAAAACAGTGGCGTGTCCGGGATGCCCAGGGGCAGACCGTGACGGTTTCACTCTATGATGCCGAAACCGATGTCAAGCTCGATCCGAAGCTATTCACGTTCACCGACCAGAAATTCTTCAAGCCACACGACAGTTAGTGTACCTTGGGGGTTGTTCGTCATTGGCCAGGAGGAAGCACGCCATGTCCCGACCGATGATCGGTGTATCTGCCTGTGTCAAGGACGTGACGGGGGAGGAGATGCCCTTTCACGCGGTACCTGAGATCTACCTAACGGCAGTGATCGAGGCAGCGGATTGCGTGCCGTTCATGATTCCAGCTTTAGGTGAGTCGCTCGATCCCGACGAATTGCTGGGACATGTTGATGGTGTGTTGCTGACGGGTAGCAAATCAAATGTCCATCCCAGCCGTTATGGGCTCGATCACAGCCGCCCCGGCGCACTGCACGATCAGCGCCGCGACGCAACCGTTGTGCCACTTATCCGTGCTTGTGTCAACCGCGGTGTCCCATTGCTGGCCATTTGCCGTGGTATCCAGGAGTTGAATGTTGCCTTGGGTGGTACGCTCTACCAATACGTACATGAACAGCCTGGCAAGATGGATCACCGTCCTGATCAGGACGCCCCCCTGGACATTCAGTTCGCACCGGTCCATCCGGTGCGGCTCGCTCCTGGCGGGCTACTGGCTCGCTTGGCTGGCACGATAGAGGTGCGGGTCAATTCGTTGCATGGGCAAGGAATCGAACGGCTGGCGCCCGGGCTGGCCGTCGAAGCGGTCGCCCCTGATGGTCTAATCGAGGCGGTGCGGATCGAACGAATGCCTTATGGCATTGGCGTGCAATGGCACCCGGAATGGATCTGGCGGATGGATCTCCTGGCGGCTGGTTTGTTCCGCACGTTCGGAGAGGCCTGCCACAAACGGCTCGCCGCGGCAGCGTAAGACCTCTGCGCCTTGATCGTGACCGACCAAGATTCTTCCAAAGGCACCGATCCTCCCTTCGGGCGAAGAGTGAAGTTCCCGATGATACGATTCGCTCCCTCCCCCTCAAGGGAGAGAACGTGAAGTCGTGGGGAATATATCTTCACCCGATTGGACACTTCCAATTACCATCATGCCCGTTATACCAACGAGCGTCAATCGTGATATATGCTCAAAAACGTCCGCCGCGGCAGCGCGCCGCATGGCGCAAAAGCCCAAGGGCCGCGGATGCGACCCGCCGGCGCCCTGGGGGAGGTCATGATCAAGGCCCAAGAGTATTAGAGGTCTCCAACTGCTCTGGGGAACGCTGGCTTTCCCCCGCGCACTCCTTTGTAAACACCTTACCAGCTCAGTTTCTCGACTCCATCAAAAGCCAGGGTGCTGCCATCTTCGAAACTGATGGTGCCAGAAGCTTTTTCTGATAGTTTGGCACCGCTTTCGCTCTGGCGAGAGAGATGTTTCCCCCCTTGATTGTCAAGAGTCCAGATCAGATCGCCGTCATTGCTAAGGGCCATGGCTTCGCGGCTGTCTTCCGACCATTGAACCACCGAGTCACCAGGCAGGCCGTTGGAGTCGGAAGATGGCAAGCAGATCCTGCCCTCCTTCGCCGCGGATGATATCGTTGCCATCCCCAAGATTGTACAGGAACGTGTCGTCTCCCTCGCCACCGCGTAGGAGGTCATCCCCCGCGTCGCCATGGAGAAGGTCATCTCTACTCCCGCTATACAGGATGTCATTGCCGGCCCCGCCGTAGACGATGTCGTTTCCTTTGCCCGCTTTGATATAATCGTTGCCGTCCAAGGCCTCGATCATATCGTTACCACCGCTTCCTTTCAGGGACGTGTTATCGTTGACGATGCCTTTGATCGTGACCTATGTGACCGTTTCTCCCTCTGCCCCGTCATCGTTTTCGCCATTGCTATTCTCCCCGTTATTGTCTTCTTCAACCGTGTTCCTGCCCGCTGTTGTCACGGCATCTTCAGCCGCAGCGACAACTTTTCCGTCCTCCTCGCTCTTTTCATCCCTTTTCTCCTCCCCTTCCGCCTTTTTCTGTTCCTCCTGTTCCCTGTCATGGAGACGGGTGGTCTAGCTGCCACTGTCAGAAGACTGATCGTCGGAGTCCATGGACCCGTTCAGGCTGGCATCCCCGGTATACTCTGCCGTTGCCGTCGCACTGACGCGCAAGTCGATGTCACCCGTGACGCCCCCTGGCACAATGAGTTCAAGACCGCTCAAATCATGGATGTCAGGTTCCACGATCCATCGGGGTTGGGCGTGCCTGCTGACAGGCTGACGCCGGCCGGCAGACTGTCCACCGTGATGGTCAGGGTTTCAGAGCCGTCGGTATCATTGAGGGATGCCGCGATGGCCAGGGTGTACGCCATGTATGCCGGCGTTCTGGCCAGGCCCCCGAGGCCAAGTCTGACCTAGGCACCCTTGCCATTGAGCTGCACATAGTCCACCTCACCGTCGGTATGGCTGAGCGACAGTACAGCCGTACCGAGTGTCACCTGGCCCTTGCATCCCGTGGGAAAGAATTATGAATAGCGTCGATTCCGGTCCGGTTGGCAAGAACGTCCAGGATCTGGTCGAGCCTATCCTGATCACTTTGTAGAACGAATACCTCAACCCCTGACCGCACCCCCTCGACTAGAAATTACCAGTCCGCCACTACCGAGTCGATGAAAGCGATTTCCACCTGTGACAGTCCCGGTAAAACATCCGGCTCCGCAGAAACCGGTTCCGGCGCAAGCGGTGCAGCGGGCTCTGGAAGTAGCTGATTCCGGTGTGGCCGGTACCGCGGGAGCCGATGAAGAGGTCGACAGAGAGTCCGGTGGATCATCAGCGGCAACCTGTATGTCAGAAAGAGTGGTCGTGGCGACGGCTTCCTCTTCCGGCAATACCCGGTGTTCCTGATATTCCTGCCAGCTGATGATCCCACCCGTGCCGGTCGCTTGTACGCCGTTCGGGACGACCAGAATGTCCGCGTCCTCAACCATGACTAGCTGGTCTTCCTGGCGCACCGCATCGCGAGGATCTGCCTCCGGCTGATCCTGTTGCCGCTACGGCCCCTCGTCTGCACCGTGGCTGGCAAGATCAATCACGACAACCGCGCCTTCCTGAAGAACTGCTCCTTCCACTTCCTCAGGCGTAAAAAAGCTGCCTTAGTGGGTGGTGGAGCGGAACTGGGTATCCGCTCCAATGCTTCCCGTGTCATCGGTGGTATTGGCCTTCTCTTCGGCCTCGTCCAGCTTGTCCTCACCACCGTGTAGATGAGTTAAGTCGAAGTTGATGGCCTGTTCGCCGTCGTCCGGAACGGCCGCAAAGTCGGCAACATTTCTGGTGTCCGGAGACAGACCGGGAGATGGGGAGACATTGGTATCGTCGGCCATAGTTTTCACTCTGCAGAATCAGTGACGTGACATACGGGGAAACGGATTGGAAACCGCCATGGATCAGGGCAAGGGGACACGATCAAGGTGTTGCGTGAGAGGATGTTGTCGCCTTGTACATGCCATGCCTTGTCATTCAACCGGCATACAGTACCATACTATAACGAGTATTTCTGGGACCAAACACAGAACGGAGAACCAAAGTTATAAAACTTATGTTGAATGATTGCGGAGACCATCTCCTCTCCAGTATGAGAGCGGGGGGGGGGTAGCTTCTATGATGTCCACGATGTCATGATACCTACACATACCTTGAACGTCTTCTGTTCGCATTGAACTACGCTCCCATTGCCCTGGTCGGGCAAACGGCCGACGACAGACTACGCATCGTTGCAACCAACCCTATGCTAGACTGTCTCGCTGGCCAGATGCTGACGGGACAGGGTGTGCTTGCCCTGATAGAAGGTGGGGAGGAAGAAACAGGTCCCCCGCTGTTTGGGTCGGTGCAGAAAACAGGGGTAGTTTCCCTTGCCGGCTTCCCGGCGGAGCCGGTTGATCGTGGATATTCCTCCCTGTGCTGGGTCGTCCTTATGGGTGGTGGTTTTTCACCACCAGGAAACGGTTGCCCGTGTCGAAGCCCGCTTACAAAACGCAATCGAGAATCTAGCCGAAGCCTTCGTGTTGTGGGGTGCCGATAACCGACTGATTCTCTACAATGGCAGCGGTGACGGAATCATGGTGCCATCCCTGACCTTCGCTGAAGTGCTGCGGCGGGCGCGGCGGCAACCAGTTAACTGGACGTTCCCCTAAAGCCGTGGCAGCCTGGATCGAGGAACGGGTGCGCCGCCGTTAGGCGTGCTCGGAGGTTATGACCCGCGGCTTATCCGGATGGACGCTGGATGCGTATCACCGGACATAGAACCAGCGAAGGCGGTATCGTCGGCACGGCGTGGATATCACCGAACTGAAGTGGCGTCAGATCGAACTGGAGCAGGCGGAACAGGAGGCCGACATGGCCAAGTCGCACTTCCTTGCCGCCGCAAGTCATGACCTACGTCAGCCGCTGCATGCCATGGGGCTGCTCCTGGTATCCCTGATGCCGAAGGTGCAAGGGACCGTGGCACAGAAACTGATCCGCGATATCGAAGTCTCTCTTGAGACCCTGAACAAGCTGTTTGCCACCATTCTCGACCTGTCACGTCTGGAAGCCGCCGTTTTAAAGCCTGAGATCCGTCCCCTCGTAATGGAGACGATTTTCGATCACCTGCGCGGCCGCTGCTTTGCCTTGCCAGCCCGGGAGATAGGGACTCGGTTTGCAGATCCGCCCCTGCCAAGCCAAGGTAATGAGCGATCCGGGTATGCTGGAACGCATCCTGGCCAACCTGACAGCCAATGCCGTTCAGCATACGGCCACGGGCCGCATTCTGGTTGGTTACCGCCGGAGGGGGAGAATCTGCAGATCGGCGTCTGGGACACCGATCCCAGTATCCCACGGGATCAGATGACTGAAGTCTTCAAGGAATATTACCAGATCCACAATACCGAACGGACTTTGGCTCTGGCTTGCCATCGTAGACTGCCTGGCCCGCCTGCTGCGGCATCGGATCGAGGTCTGCTCGAGGCTGAGCAAGGGATCGCGGTTTGCGGTCGTGATCCCCCCGGCGCCGCCGGAGCAGACGGCACAGCGTCCGCCTGCTCCCCTCTTAAGGACACGCATAGCGAGTGGAACGAGAGGGCTCTTCAGCCTCCTGCACAGACGCCGGGTCATAGTGATTTCTACAACTATTGAGGAAGACATGCCAGTTCTGTCCACCTCGAAGAAGGTGCCGGATCTGGTTATTGCCGCCGCCCGCCTGCACAGCGGCCTCACGGGTGCCGAGGCCATTGTGCGCGTCTGCGCCGTGCAACCGGCACGATGATGCATGGGCTTCTGGTCACTGACGACACCACCCCGGGGCGCATCCCGGAAGCGCAGGTAAGTGGATTCCTTCTGCTCCACAAGCCGATTCACGCGGCCAGCTGGCTGCGGCTATGCGGTCTCTGACCGGTCACCACTGAACACTTGCCATAAGGCGATGGCCCCAGGACAGACGAAACTTTTCGTTTTCGCGCTCCTGTGGTATCGCTTGAATGCGGCACGAGGACAGGATCACAGGACCAGCGGAAACAGAGCAATAAAAGAAGGAAAGGCGCTCTCGGAGAGCATGGCTGGAAACGGTGATGAGGGCACGGAGAACATGAAGTCGTGAGCGAGGATTGTGCTGCCCTTGAGGCCTTCGGCCTGGGCGCCGTGATGGCGGGTCGGGGTCAGGCTGCCGAAGCAGCGCACCATTACCGACGGGCCCTGATGTTCGATCCTGGCTTTGTCGAAGCCCGTTACAACCTGGCCAATCTCTACCAACGCGCCAACATGCTAGAAGAGGCCGAACACCATTATCGCCTGATTCCATCCGGTCACCCTCTGGCCCCACAAGGAATCTGCAATCTGGGATACGTGTTGGCACGCCGTAACCAGTTGACAGAAGCTGAACGTTGTTTCACGCAAGCCCTGGCCGCCGACAACAGGCTTGCCTCGGCCCGCCACGGCCTTGGCTTGGTCTGTAGCCAGCAGGGCCGCCATGGCGAAGCCATCGGCCACTTTCAGTGGCTGCTTGCTTCAACCCCCGATGTAAAGGAGGCCCGCACGTGCCTGGCCATGGCACTGGCTGAGTCTGGCAATATCCAGGCGGCAGTCGTACAATGGCGGCTGGTAGTGCACGAGCGGCCCGATGACAGCGAAGCCCGTACCCGTCTCGGCCAGGTTCTGGTCCGTCTTGGTGCCTGGGAGGAAGGCGAACGCCATCTGCGACGCGCACTTGACCTGGAACCTGATGTGGCGGTTCGCCACAGTAACCTGGGCCTCATGCTCCAACGGAGCAACCGCTTAGGCGAAGCCATCGCTGCCTACCGCAGTGCTCTCGTCATCGAGCCGGACAATGTTGCGATCCGGGTCAGTCTGGCTACCGCTCTGCTGGGGCGCGGTGACCTGGCTGAGGGTTGGGAATCCTTCGAGGCACGTCTTGATGACAAGGACTCGGTGCTGCGCCGCCTGACACCACCCGGACCACTGTGGGATGGCAGCCCGCCGCGTGGACGACCGATTCTTGTCTACCCTGAGCAGGATCCGAGGGATACCATCCAGTTCGTGCGCTATCTCTCCCTCCTCACGGAACTGGGGGCGGCCGTGGTTCTGGCCGCTCCTCCCGATCTGATGCCACTTTTGTCCACGATCGAGGGGCTCTCGGAACTGGTGTCAACGACAGCCCCTCTGCCGGTCTATGCCGCTCATCTGCCGCTTCTGAGTCTCCCACACCGCTTTCGTACCACGCTTGACACCATTCCGGCTCCCATCCCTTACCTGACGGCGGAGGACAGACTGGTACGGCACTGGGCTGGGCGTCTTCAGGCCTACACGGCGGTCATGCGGGTGGGTATCGTCTGGCAGGGCGGCTTGTCCACAGTTGAAGATGACAATGGTTCCATTCCACTTGCCGCCCTAGCTGAACTGACCCGCGTCCCAGGAATCGTGCTGTTCGCGTTGCAAGCGGGGGGGGATCGCGAGTCGCCGCACAGGGTGCCATCCGACCTGCCCATTGTCGATCTGGGACCTGAATTGAATGACGACAATGGCCTGTTCATGGCCGCCGCTGCCGTCATGGTCAATCTCGACCTAGTGGTGACTGTCGATACGGCCATTGCTCATCTGGCTGGCGCTCTGGGCGTGCCGGTATGGATTCTGCTGTCTTATGCCTGCGATTGGCGCTGGCTGGCCGGACGGGCAGACAGCCCATGGTATCCGACCGTCCGTTTGTTCCGTCAGCCGTGCGCTGGTGACTGGTCCACTGCGATGACGGCAATCACCCGGGCGTTGCGCGATATGGCCGCAGGCATCAGCCTTCCCTGAAACACTGTCCATGCCCACCGTCTTTAACGGCTGCAGCTGTCACATGAAAGCATCTGCAGCCGGAATGCCTGACGACCGGGCGGGTGTGGAACATGGCCGCACACAAAAACCCTCCCCCTAGAGGGGGGAGAGGGGTTGCGCCCCCTATGAAATGGTACAATCTTACAAGCTGTAGGGACTGGCTTGTGTGCATACGGTCGTGTTTGCCACGGGGTGAAAAGACAATATGACGGATTCGGGGCTGTCCAGTACTACGATCAATGAACAGATGGGAAACCTCCAGCGGGTACAGGCCGCCATCACCGTTGCCGCCCATGAGAGCGGGCGGGACCGCACCGCTGTGACGCTGGTGGCCGTGACCAAGACGCAAGAGGCTGACTGCATTCGGCCTTTTCTGGCGGCCGGGCATCGCGTGTTCGGCGAGAACCGGGTGCAGGAGGCGCAAGCCAAGTGGCCGCCGCTGCAACACGACCATCCCGGCTTGCGGCTGCATCTGATCGGACCGCTGCAAACCAACAAGGTCCGGGCGGCGGTAGCCTTGTTCGACGTCATCGAAACTGTGGACCGGCCCGGGTTGGCAGCGACCCTGGCAAAGGAAATGGAGCGGCAGAGCCGGTGGCCGGATTGTCTGGTCCAGGTCAACACCGGGGAGGAGCCCCGGAAGGCAGGTGTGTCACCAGGCGAAGCCGACACGTTCATCCAGGCCTGTCTCCACGACTGGAAGCTGCCAGTCAAGGGGTTGATGTGCATTCCGCCCCCCGACGACGAGCCTGCCTTCCATTTTGCTCTGCTGCGCGACATTGCCCACCGCCACGGGCTGCCGGTTCTAAGCATGGGCATGAGCTGCGACTTTCCCCTAGCCATACACTTCGGCGCCACCCATGTACGCGTGGGAACGGCTCTCTTCGGTCAGCGCTGAAAGCCGGCAGATCCCCCCGTGCCAGAGAGGGGAGAGCCAGCTTTCCTGCGCGTGGCGCTACGGTTGGGACACGGTGGCCATCTCTTCCTCCGGACAGGCTGAAATGTGGTGGACGGTAAGGTCAGCGCCGACGAATTCGTTCTCTTCGTTCAGTCGGATACCGACGGTCATTTTCAGTACTCCATACACGCCAAGCCCACCCATGAGAGCAAATCCGGCCCCGATCAGACTCCCTACGCCTTGGGCCGGCAACGAGACACCCCCCAGCCCGCCCAGCTCCGGTAGGCCGAACACGCCGGCCGCCACGCCTCCCAGCACACCACACAGGCCATGCAGAGGCCAGACGCCCAGCACATCGTCGATTTTCCATCGGGCCTGACACTGATTGAAGGCCCACACGAACAAGGTACCAGCCAGACTCCCCGTGAGCAGGGCGCCAATCGGATGCATGATGTCGGAGCCGGCGCAGACTGCGATCAGACCGGCCAGGGCACCGTTATGAACAAAACCCGGATCGTTGCGACCAACGATCAAGGCCGCCAGGATGCCTCCCGTCATCGCCATCAACGAGTCCAGAGCCACAAGGCCGGTTGCATTCCCGATAGTCTGCGCACTCATGACATTGAAGCCGAACCAGCCTACCGACAGCACCCATGCCCCCAGGGCAAGAAAAGGGATGTTGGACGGTGGAATGGCAATCAGGCTGCCATCACGGCGATAGCGCCCCCTGCGGGCTCCCAGCATCAGCACGGCACCTAAAGCGGCCCAGCCACCGACGGCGTGAACCACCACCGAGCCAGCGAAGTCGTGGAAGGGCACGCCAAAGGTGGCCTGCATCCAGTCCTGGAAGCCGAACCGGCTGCCCCATGCCATGCCTTCGAAGGTGGGATAGATTAACCCGACCAGAACGGCCGTGGCGACTGTCTGTGGCCAGAATCGGATCCGCTCGGCGATTCCGCCGGAAATGATGGCCGGAATGGCCGCTGCAAAGGTGGCAAGGAAGAAGAACTTCACCAGGTCATAGCCATGGGAGGCAAACCCCTCTCCTGCCTGGCCGGTCAGCACGTCGGCGCCGACCAGAAAATTGATGCCATAGGCGATGGAATAACCAACAAAGAAGTAGGTGACAGTGGAAACAGCAAAATCAACTAGAATCTTGACCAGGGCATTGACCTGGTTTTTCTTGCGGACCGTCCCCACTTCAAGAAAAGCAAAACCGGCGTGCATGGCCATGACCATGACCGCCCCCATTAGAATGAACAGAACATCCACACTCGTTCTCATCGTATCCGTTCCTTGTTTCCTTGTCCCCGTGCCGGCCTCGTCTGTCTGGGACTCTCCTGCCTCCGGACCATGCCCAATGGTTTCCGACCGTTCATCAACGTGGGCAATTCTCATGCCAGAGCCAGCAAATCAGGCCCTCGCTGCGGGGATACTGCCCTCCCCCTTTCTCCCTTCCCCCATCAGGGGATGGGAATTTCTGAAAGTGTCCATACGCGGGCCAGGAAATCTTGACCCGTTCGCCCTCAATCGCTGGGCGCGTTCCGTGGTCAAAGCCACGCCTTTCAAAGAGGGTAAATTAGAGACCTCAAAAAATCCAGAAGGCCCGCGAAAACTTGTCCGCGCGCAGACGGGGGCGGGAATCCATATACGGAGTCCGGAAAATTTCCGGACTCCGAGCCCGCAACGCGGGCCGGCGCCCCTGCGCCGAAAGCTAGGCGCGCAAGTACTCGGCGACTGAGGGCAGGTTTCCGGAAAGTCCGAGGACTTTCCGGGAACCGTATTAGAGGTATCCAATTCCCTCATCCACACCCCTATAGGCGGTTTGAGAGGCAACGACGCTGATGGAAGACAACCCCCTCCTAATCCGGGAAAGAGGAGGGTTAGGGGGAAAACAGTATGAACATGCAGTGCTCCAGGCACGATGGGTTTGTCACCAATTTATGCAAATGCTCATAGTTTAAGCGGATAACGGAAGCGGTATGGGACCGCTTTCATAACCGGATACGCCTGAAAGGCCTCCCTTGAGGAAGAAGCCGCTGCCCGTCCATGATCTAGCAAAAAAGCTTGACAACGGTGTCTGTCTGATGCCTTGCTTCGCCGTGGTCGGGTGCGTAGCTCAGCGGGAGAGCACTCGCTTCACACGCGAGGGGTCACAGGTTCGATCCCTGTCGCGCCCACTAGCCGCTTCCCCCCTTTCTCTTCCTCTCGGGGGCACTCTGCACAAATCGTGTGCCCATGGTTGAGAGGACCGTGGCCATGGCCGAATCCGGGCGCGGTGGCGATGGCCTTGTACACATAGCGACGCGCCCGCTCCACCGACGCTGTCAGGGTCATACCTTGCGCCAGACCGCAGGCGATGGCCGTGGCCAGGGTGCAGCCGGTTCCATGGGTACTGGTGGACGCGATGCGAGGATGGACGAAGGGGATCGTCAGGCCGGCGCGGGTAGCGAGCACGTCCACCACTTCCCCTCCCACCCGGTGCCCTCCTTTCAGGAGGACGGCCTGTGGTCCGTTTGGTGTCAGGTCGAGCAGACGACAGGCCGCTGTCCTCATGGCCTCGGGCGTATCCAGGGGAACGTCCTGCCCCAGCAGCGCGGCGGCCTCGGGCAGATTGGGGGTGATCAGAGCGGCTCGGGCGAGGAGGTGTACCTTCAGGGCATGAATCGCCTCAATGGCAAGCAGTACTGTCCCCCCATTGGCAACCATTACAGGATCTACCACCAGGGGAACCAGCGGGGCCATCGTCGCCAGAATCGTCCCGACCGTCCTGATCACCGCTACCGTTGCCAGCATGCCGGTCTTGATCACGTCGGCACCGATATCCTCAAGGCACGCCTGCATCTGGCGGGCAATGAAGGCAGGAGGAATCATGTGGATATCGGACACTCCCTGCGTGTTCTGGGCGGTCAAGGCGGTGATTGCGGTCAGGGCATAGCCGCCAAGCGCCGTCACCGTCTTGATGTCGGCCTGCACACCGGCGCCGCCGCTCGAGTCGGATCCGGCGCAAATCAGAATCCGCCCCTGCACGTTTGCCGGTGTCACGGTGTTGTCACCGGGCTGTCCGTTCGATGGCGGTGATAACATCTGCCACGATGGCAGTGATAAGGGCTTCGTCTTCGCCTTCGGCCATCACCCGGATCAGCGGCTCGGTACCAGATTTACGGATCAGGAGCCGTCCTCGACCATCAAGTCGTTCCTCCCCTTCTCGTACCGCCGCCGCCACGGCTTCAGCGGCCAGGAGGGTGTCGTCGGCCGCTGCCATCCCGACCAGGCGCACATTGCGCAGGATCTGGGGCAGGGGCGTGAACTGACGGGCAGCCCTGCTCGCCGGCTGACCGGAACGTACCACTTCGGCCAACACCTGCAAGGCGGCAACGAGGCCGTCACCGGTCGTGGTATAGTCGCTGAAGATGATATGGCCGGACTGCTCGCCCCCCAGATTGCAGCCGCTGCGCACCATCTCCTCGACCACATAGCGGTCACCGACCTGGGTCCGGATCAGTTCCAGACCCATGGCATGCAGGTGGCGCTCCAGGCCAAGATTAGACATGACCGTGGCCACCACGGCGTTTCCCTGCAGGCGTCGGCTGCGCTGCCACTCACGGGCAGTCAGGGCGAGAAGCTGATCCCCGTCGATCAAAACGCCGTTCTCGTCACACAGCACCACGCGATCAGCATCGCCATCGAGTGCCACCCCCAGATGAGCATGGCTAGCGATGACCTTGGCACGCATGGCATCGGTGTGCTGCGAGCCACAGGCGCGGTTGATGTTGAAGCCATCGGGCTCGACGCCGATTTCGATGACCTCGGCTCCCAGTTCCCACAAGACCCTTGGCGCCACCTTGTAGGCTGCGCCATGCGCGCAGTCTGCCACGATGCGCAGGCCGTCGAGGCGGACCCCCCGGGGAAAGGTCGCCTTGACGAACTCGATATAGCGTCCCGCCGCATCATCCAGCCGCCGGGCGCGCCCAAGTGCACCAGCACTGACTCGCAACGGCTCCACACCGTCGTTCAGACGGACCTCAATGACGGTCTCGATATCATCGGACAGCTTGAAACCGTCAGGGCCGAACAGCTTGATGCCATTGTCCTCGTAAGGATTGTGCGAGGCCGAAATCATTACGCCCAGATCGGCGCGCAGGCTGCGGGTCAGCATGGCCACCCCCGGAGTCGGCAGGGGCCCCAGCAGGACCACATCCATGCCCACCGCGATGAATCCGGCGGTCAGGGCTGGTTCCAGTAGGTAGCCGGACAGACGGGTATCCTTGCCGATGACCACCGTATGACGATGGTCTCCGCGGAGGAACTGGCCGCCGGCAGCCATACCGATCTTCAGAGCGGTTTCAGCCGTCATGGGCTCCTGGTTGGCTTTGCCACGCACGCCGTCGGTCCCGAAGAATGCCCTCATGCCTTTCCTCACCAGCCTGATTTCTCACCTCGGCTTTCACAGCCGCTTGGTATGATAGCATCCCATGACGGCCGTGTTGACAATGTCTGCCACCGTGGCCTCCATGGGCACGATCTGTACGGCATGGGTTAGTCCCAGCAAGAGCTGGCCCGATGGTGGTGGGGGCCCCCCCCCAGCTTGACCAGGAGTTTCGAGGCGATGGAGGCTGAACGGGGCGCGCAGGCCTGGCATCACCAGCACGTTGGCCGGCCCGCTCAGCATGACGACCTCGGCATCCCCCCGTGCACGACCATGGCGGCAGCGAAAATGTTGCGGCTCATGTTCACGCGTCTCTGGCAATCGCGATAAAGAACGCCCTTGCGCTGCAAACGCTGGTACAGACGATCGATGTAGGCCCTGGTATTGGGGTTTACGCGGGCGTTATCGATGACGATCCCGTCGAGATCGGTGAAGCCATAGGCTGTGGCAACGGAACGGATGATATCCTCACGTCCGGCCAGAATCGGACGCCCAAGGCCGGCATTGCGGAAACCAGACGGCTGCACGGATGGTCTTTTCCTCCTCGCCTTTGGCGAACACCACGCGCTGCGGATGGGCAGAGACTTCGGTATGATGACCTGGAGGCTCGCGGTCGTGGGATCGAGGCGAGCACGCAAGGCACGCTGGTAGGCCAGGAGGTCGGGAAGCTGGTGACGCACAACGCCTGACGTCATGGCGGCTTCTGCCACCGCGGAGGAGACTACTACCACCAGACGCGGATCAAATGGCACCGGAATGATGTACTCGGGACCATACTGAAGATGGCGCCCCGGATAGGCTGCAGCCACCTCGTCAGGCATGTCTTCGCGGGTGAGATCGGCCACGGCGCGGGCAGCGGCGATCTTCATGGCTTCGTTGATGGTGCGGGCCCGCACGTCTAGGGCTCCCCAGAAGATGTAGGGAAATCCCAGCACGTTGTTGATCTGGTTGGGGTAGTCCGGGGTCGGGGTTAGCCATGGCAAAGGTGATCGGCCTTGCCACCATGGTGGCCACCATGGCATGGTTGACCGCTTTTTTCGCCGGACAGACCAAAGAAGGCAGCGGCTCCCTTCAGGGCATCGGCCAGCGTGCGGGCCGTGGTTGGCGCGGCGTGGGCTGCCTTCTAGGAATTCATACCCTCGGCTCGTCCCTGCCAGATGACGCCTCTGGTATCGCAGAGGATGACCTGCGCGACGCCCATGGCCTTGATCAGGGCGGTGCAGACGATAGCCGCTGCGCCGGCACCGTTTACGTTTACCACCACCCGCACCTCTTCCAGCCGCCGCCCGGTCAGATGACAGGCATTGAGGGTGAGGAGTCCCGCCGTGGCAATGATGGCTGTGTCATGCTGATCATCGTGGGAAACGGGGTTGTCCATCAACGCGCGCAGGCGGGTTTCGATTTCCAAGTCGATGGCATCGACATCGGCAAAGCGCTTGAACAGGACCGCCTTGCCTTCCATGATCGGCTTGCCGGTGAGGGCACTGAGATCGCTCAATCCCAGAACGGCGGTGCTACTGGAAATTACTGCCACCAGATTGCCTTTCGAAGTGTAGTCGTAGGCAAGCGCCGGGTTCTGGTGGATAGCTCGGCAGGGCCCGGCCACGCCCGGTGAGTAGGCGAGCGTCAAGTTCGCGCTGGGTATGCAGCGGTTTGGAAGGAATAACCTCGATCTTGCCGGGACGACCGGCAGCATGCAGATGAAGGGATTCCACCTCAAGATCGGGCGCCAAGGGTCTGCTGATAAAATGCATGAGTGATTTCCGGAATGGATTATAAGGTATATTCTAAGGGCGGGTCTGTCGGCCTGCATCCTGCAACAAATAGAATGTTTAGCAATTCATAGGTCAATAAGTCTAATTCAAGCGCACTATGTGCTTGTTTTAAGAGATTTATAAGAACATTTATACACCTCATAGGTGTTGTAGAAAGGTTTCTTGATATGAATCAACGCGATATTTTGGGAGGGTGCCCTCGATATTACCTCTATTAAGAGTATAAGACCACACCACTACATATGACAACCAATGCTAAATATAAGGAACTATTGCTAGATATGACTGGCACACTACATGGTAAGACAGCCTTAGAAGTTTCATAAATTTTAACATGCACTCAATAAGTGATAAACTTGAGCAGCTTCTGTCATGGCCAGAGCGTATCCCATCAGAGGCAATTTCTTTTGATGATACACGCTTCATATCATGCCAGCACGGCAGAGCTAGCCATGGCCAAGGCATCGTGTCTGACAGGAGGAGAGAGCCATGGAAGCCGCTGAACAGGTACGGTATGTCGCGTTGGCGTTCTGTCATGCCGATATTCTGATCGAGATCGATCCGACCAATCGAATCGTGTTCATGGCCGGCGCAACGCGTGCCTGTTTCGGCGTTACGCCGCAGGAAATGATCGGCCGGCTACTTCTGGACCTGATGGCACCTGAGGATCGTTCCCTAGTTTCCCATCTTCTGAAGAAGGCACGTGTCAATGGCAAAATTGATGATATTCTCGTTCATGTTGTCAGCCATCAGGGCAAGGAAATTCGTACCGCCATGTCTGGCTACCGGGTGCCAGACTACAGCGATCATCTCTATCTGGATTTGAAAATTTCTCCCCGCCCGATCGGCCCTCCTTCACCGCAGCCGCTGCCACACTGTGGCAACGGCTTTTACGCGTGTCAGCGAGCAGCCGAAAATGACACTGGGGAGGCTCACCGATCTTGAGGATCTGACCAGCAAGATGAACAGCACCGCACGGCATAAAGTGCTTGACGGTATCAACCGGTCCCTGAAGACGGCCACCATTGGCGGCGAGATGGCCGGACGGATGGATACCGAGACCTTCGGCTTCCTGCACACCGTGGACATCGACTGCGACGCCGTAACCATGAACCTCGAAGAGGTGGTTGAAACGGCCAATAACCAGCGCGTGAAAATCACGCCATTCATCGTCACCATGGACGCGGAGGCCGCAGATATCGCCCCTGGACAGGTGGCCAAGGCCCTGGCCCATACCATCCAGCAGTTCGTCAACACCGGCGGTTTCGTCAAGGCCAGGAACCTGTCGGAAGCACTGCCGAACCTGATGGCCCAGGCGTTCGATCATATCGCCTATATCCGGCAGATCAGCAAAAACCAGGCCTTCGATATCGTGTTCGTGCCGATTTGTGACCTGAAGGATGAGTCGGTGCATCATTTCGAGGGGCCCTGACCCGTCTCCGGGACACCTTCGCCGGTGCCTCTCCGTATCAGCTCATCAGTCTGGCTGAGGAGGTGGATTTGACCCGCGACCTTGACATAGCCATCGTGATGAAGGTGATCCTGACCATCGATGGCCTGACCTGGCTCGACGCCCGCAAGCGCCGCCATCTGCCACCTATTGCCGTCAACATTTTCGGAACATCCATCGCCAACTACAACTTTACATGTAAATTATATCATCCTCTTTCGACCTATATGCACATAAAGGATATCCTGATGCTGGAGATCACCGAGTCATCTAGAATCGAACGTCTAACCGATGTCAACAAATCCCTCCAGATGTTCCGCAACAAGGGATTCGTGGTCTGCATCGACGACTTCGGCGCTGGGGCCGCCGGGATCGATTATCTGCACATGTTCGACGAATTGGCTGTCAGGTGTGCCATTTTTCCCCTGAAAGGGAGCGAAATCCTCACGGCGATGGCCCACCTGTGTCGAGATATGCGGATCACCACGATAGCAGAAATAGTCGAGGACCAGACCATCGCCGACAAGGCAATCGAGTGCGGCGTGGATTTCGGCTAGGGTTATCACTTTGGCAAACCTGCTTCCAACCCCTTTGTTTTCAGTGACCGATTCATCTACCTTTCCCGGTAGGCGGCAGAATCTGCCGCCGGGGAAAAACCGCCTCGATACCGTTGGAACAAATGGACACTTCCAACACCCCCCTGATGTTCCTGCCTGGACGCTGTCTGTCGCCGACCGAGGAACGCAACCACCACGAGCTCAGCACTGGTCCCCGCCCAGAGGTTCTCTTCATCCCCGCCCCAACCCTTCCCCATCAAGCGGAGAAGGTCTTTCCTCCAGGGGGAGGGAGTCTCTTCCGAGACAGGATCCATCTGGAGAGCGTTGTGGAGCGGCTGTGTTCGCCCTGTTGTTTATTTCATGAATCCAGTCGTTCTTGCCGATAGCACAAAGCTTGCTCGAAAAAACATGTCTAGGAGCACCAGAAGCTTGATGAGCAACTATGACGGTCTCTGCAATCGGCTAATCATCGATTCCAGGCCCCACCCTTCCCCCCTCCGGCGGCGGTCACGCCAAACCGTTCGCGGAAGCAGAGACCATCTTCTGGGATTTATTGGATGTCATCAATCCACTCCAGCACATTCCGATCATCTCGACTCTCTACCGTGCGTTGATCAATGATGAAATGGGCTATGCGGCCTGCATAGCCGGCCATACCCTGTTCGGCGGACCGATCGGGTTGGTCGCCGCCTTCATCGAGACCACCATTGAGGACAACACCGGCCAGAACATGGACGAACACCTCCTCGCCCTGTTCACAGACAATGCTCCTGACAAACTAGGACTGGCCCAGAATGATCCCCCGGCCGCACCAAGCGACACGGAAACACCGGTCCCCGACGTGGAAACAGCTGCGCTCCCGGAGCAAATCCCGGCGCCCGGCACCGTACCATGGTTCGGCCCGCACGCTTCTCTCCAAGACCGCAGGACAAACGGAACAGCAGGCACTCCAGGCCGTACACCCTCCGCCCGATCTTCTCGCGGCGAGGCCTTCAGCCAATCTGCTCACAGGCAAGGACGGAGCAGGGAACGGAAGCTGGTTCGCTTGATGCCCTGCAAAGGCCGGAACGTGTGGTGCCAAGCCATGGGTGCCATTTCTGGCCCTCATGCGTGCGCCATGGCCTTTCCATAGGCCGGCACGAGCTGCGCTGTCTTGCCGTTTACGCCGTCTTGCTATCGGGACCGGACAATTATTGACACTGGTACTGACCAGTGGCAAATGGATTGGCCGCCGCCGCTGTCGCCGCAGCGGCCAGGAACGAAACGTTCGATTACTACATTCTGTCTCTGTCGTGGTCCCCGGAATACTGCGCGATCTAGGAACTCCCTGTCTCTAACACGCAATGCGGGACGGGCAGATCGTTCGGTTTTGTGGTGCACGACCTGTGGCCGCAGAACTGCACGGCCAACCCCGATGACGTGCCGAAGACGACCGTTGCACGTCTGTCAACTGTGACGGACCGCTGTCCGCCCCAGGTCATGATCCAGCCCGCGCCACAACAGCATTAAGGGTCAACATTTTCCCCACCTATCGCAAGGCAATCGCATGTCAATCATGGGGCAAGATTCATAAGAAGAAGAACGACATCCCCGATGTCCTTCGGGCCACCACACTCCCCGTCTTTGCAAGAACCTAAAGTCACTGGGAGCGCAATAGGTCTTCCGACCACTCCCATTCTGAAGGGCAGACTCCCTTCCCCTTGATGGGGGGGAGGGTTGGGGTGGGGGTAATCGGGACGTCTGGTGCAACGGCAGGAGAGCTCCTCGTGGCGGTCACACCCATTGGCCCGCGAGCTGACACGTTCCAGACGGAGGCCTCACGTCCCCCTCCTCACCCCCTCCCGACGGACCCTATCCCCGAAAAGACCCCCTGGAGGGAACACGCCCTCCTCCTGCATGGGGGCCTGCCCTCCTCGGAAGAGAGGAGTTTAGGGGTAGGACCTGCCAAGGCGATTTGGAATGAATTCCATACCGAGAATTGCTGTCATCAGAGGTGTCCATTTGCAATCGCTTGTGGCATAATGGGAACTGTTGATCAAGGGCAGGTGGGGCGTTCAGGATAAGCATCCTTGGCCTGGATCACGTGTCCGCAGGCGTTTCGTGGCAGAAGGGGACGTCTCGCCGCCAGCAGGTTCCACCCGCACCGGTACCGTGCCATCATGAAACGTAAGCGTCCAAGAGGTTGCCGGCGAGGCGGCAGTGGCATGTTCTACCACGTGCCCCGTCTCATCCCGCACCAAGGCAAACCCCCGCCGCAGAACGGAGGTGTGGGAACAGCTCTCCAGAAGACGGCCCAGACGATTGAGGTCACCAGCCCGCCCATCCGCCAGCCGATCGATTGCCCCTGTAAGGCGCTCCGCCAGACTGCCCATGGCGCGGCCTTCGCGTTCGACGGCACGCAGGATCGGTCCTGCCTGGAGGCGAGGTATCAGCCGTTCCAAGCGGGCGGTCTGCTCGGCGAGGACTGCTGCCATGGCCTGATAGAGGCCGTCCTCGACCCGCTCGAAAGCGTGGAGCCGGGCGGCGAGCTGCTCGCGCGGGTGGGACAGACGGGCAGCATGCTGCACCACGACTGCCGCGTACCGCTCCAGAAAGACCCGCATGGCCTGCATCAGGCGTTCGGCGCGGTCATCGAGACGCAGCATGTGGTCCTCGATCAATCGCAAGGGGTCGGGCAGACCGCGGGCCAGTCCCTCCACCCGCATCGCGTTCTCGCTCAGGCCCCGTGCCATGGCTGCCGTCAGCCGGCCCGTGCATCGTTCCACCCGGGCCAGCAGATCAAGCCGCACCGGCACCGCCATTTCGGCAGCCGCGGTAGGGGTGGGGGCGCGGCGATCGGCGGCGAAGTCGATCAACGTGGTGTCGGTCTCATGGCCAACGGCGGAAATGAGCGGAATGACGCTCATAGCGGCAGCCCGGACCACGATTTCCTCGTTGAATAGCCACAGGTCTTCCAGACTACCCCCCCCCCGGGCCACGATCAGGACATCGGGGCGTGGCACCGCGCCGTCTGCTGGCAGACGGTTGAAGCCGGCGATGGCGGCGGCAATCTGGGCAGCGGCGTCCTCGCCCTGCACCGCCACCGGCCACAACAGCACCTGTCGCGGGAAACGGTCATTCAGGCGATGCAGGATATCGCGAAGGACGGCTCCGGTCGGCGACGTGATGACGCCAATTACCTGGGGCAGAAAGGGCATTTTCTTTTTGCGACTTTCGTCGAACAGACCCTCCGCAGCCAGACGACGGCGGCGTTCTTCGAGCAGCTTCAACAGGGCGCCCGTCCCGGCCACTGCCATGGACTCGATCAGAATCTGATAGTTGGAACGGCCTGGATAGGTGGTGATGCGGCCGATCACGACCACATCGAGTCCTTCCTCGGGCGTGAGACCCAGGCGCATCGCCACGTTCTTCCAGATGACAGCTTCTAGCACCGCCGTTTCATCCTTGAGACGTAGGTAACAATGACCGGAAGAATGATGCTTGAAACCCGAGATCTCTCCCCGTACCCGTACCAGACCAAAAGCCTCCTCTACCGTGCGCTTGAGAGCGAGCGACAGTTCGGTCACGGAATATTCGCGCAGGTTGGAAACAGGCATCATGGGCACAGAAGTGTACGCGACAGGGGGGTACCGGGGAAGAATAAAGGGCACTTCCCCAAACCCTCCCCCTTGGATCGGGGGAGGGTTTGGGAGGAGGTGATGTTCGAATCTGGGAGAGGATTATCTTGTCCCACGATTTATATCCCGGCAGAGGGAACCCCGTGCATCCTGGTGTGTCCCCACTATCCCCACCCCGACCCTTCCCGATCCAAGGGAGAGAGGGATTCTTGGAAATGCCCCAAAGACTCGAGATGTACGTGGGGAAGACAGAACCTCTCCCACGTTTCATCACATGGGGGAGGGCTGACAAGGTCCAAGCGGGAGGCCTCATGATATGGCTATCACCAGACTCTGGGCATTCCCTGCGGTACGGGGCGGGGTGGCAACGGCCATCGCCTTCCACCGGGGTTGCGCGGGTTCTAGGGGGCACGCTTGAGGGCACGGGCATGGGGGGGGGGGGGCG
>CAZUWH010000028.1:0-25793 GCA_964624075.1 uncultured Rhodobacterales bacterium | reverse complement strand
GCGATCCGAAAGCCCGGCAGGACCTTCGGCATTGTCGCGATGCACCCAGTCCCGCAATGTCTGCCAATCCATGCCGCCCCGGGGCGACGGTGTCCCTCCAGCCCCAGCGCCAGGGGCCCACCAACCAGCCCCGCGTCCGCATTCCGGCTCCCCCCCTGCCGTCGTGCCGATGCCATATGATCTTCGCGCACGAGCCTGATCGTCATCGCCCCCTCACATAGGCCTGGCTTAAACGAACCACAAATCACCACCTCTGGAACCATCCCCTTCACCCGACAAGCTACCAATGCTTGCAGTCAGTATAACATGAGTGGAGACCGTTCTGGCACATGGGTTTCACTGCCCTTCTCTCCTTCAGGGTATTTCAGAAGATGTATAGCCCCAGGCCCGCATGCAGGCGGTCCTGCCACGGTTGAGAGCCTGTTCAGCCATGACCTGATGGGGCAGTCTCAGGGGGCTGTCATTTCCATCGGGCCATCGGCCTCATAGGCGGGGATAAGACGTTTTGTCACCTCCCGTTCGACCTGCTTGCGGCAGGCAGCTAAGTCCGCTTCCATAGCGTGGGGACGCCCGGTCTGGCCCAGCGCGGGTCGGCGCAGGCTTCTAGTCCAACTCTATGGGGGATCATGATCCAGCACTGTCAGAAATGTCCGCCCTGTGCCATTTGTCCGTCCTCCCTCCCGGTTTCCACGTGTACCGTACCGCTGTGATGGCCGTGGTGGTGGAAGCCGATGTACGACAGCCAGCATGCGCCGCTGGAGCGGCCTCCCCGGGGAATTCTTATGTCCGTAAACCGGAATGACGCGAATCCTTGTATCATTTCTTTCTAGAAAGGATAAACATCCGTGTCCTACATGCTTGACGATCATGCCCTGGATCTTCTGTTCCGCACGGCCCGCACGCACAACCTCTGGCGTGATATCCCGGTGCCCGAGGAGACCTTGCGGGCCATACATGCCCTGATGTGCCTGGGGCCGACGAGTGCCAATTGCCAGCCGGCGCGCCTTCTGTTTGTCCGGTCGCCCGAAGCCAAGGCACACCTTCAGCCGGCGCTGATGGAAGGCAATGTCGAAAAAACTATGACGGCACCGGTGACGGCCATCATCGGCCATGACCTGACCTTCCACGAGCAACTCCCACGCACCTTTCCACAAGCCGATGCACGATCCTGGTTCATCAGCAATGATTCCCTGATCCGGGACACGGCATTTCGCAATGGAACGCTGCAAGGCGCTTATCTGATCATGGCGGCACGGGCGCTCGGTCTTGATTGCGGACCGATGAGCGGTTTCGACAACGCCATGGTAGACCGAGTGTTCTTCCCCGACGGGACTGTCCGATCCAACTTCTTGTGCAATCTAGGCTACGGGGATCCAAGTGGTCTGTATCCGCGCAATCCGCGTTTGTCCTTTGCGGAGCAGTGCCAGATTCTCTAGGGATACCGGTGCGCACCATGCGGCGGATTAGCCACCTTCCGAGGATCGGTCCGGCTGAAAGACATGCAAAGTTGCTGGCCTGTTGAAGAACCTGTCATGCACGAGACCACGGACGGGGGTATCGCCGCAGGGATGACTCCTATGTTCACTCAGGTTAGCCAGATCGAATTAAAAATATGTTATATGCGAAAGACATTGCTAGTTTTACTCGCATATTTGAGGCTATGTCGCACCTTTTGCGTGTTGTCTGACGACAAGATAGACTCCAAGCTAGAGAGATCCAGGTGTGCAAAGTGGCTGTCATGTTTCCAGACACACCTGAGGGGCGATAGCGGCGTGAATACTGTAGGAGTGGAAATCCGATGAAAAAACAATGAGCGGCCTGTTAGCCGTTTTACTCGGTTTGCTTTTATCCATCCCGGCGCTTGCCGAAGAGCTGGTGTGGGCAGGGTGTAGCATCACCAAGGGAGCCTGCATGGCCGAACTGGCCAAGGCCTATGAGACCAAGACCGGCACAAGGATCGTTCTTCTTTCCGGGGGCAGAGCAACCAAGGGCATTCGTACCGGGGGGCGGGAGAAATCGGCATTGGCGGCTCCTGCCGTCATCTAATCGGCCGCACCGGGGGAGAGGGGTGCCGGGCTCGTCCTGGTTGCCTGGGATGCCCTGGTAGCTATCATTCATCCGTCGAATCCGGTCAAGGATCTCTCGGCGGACAATCTGGAAGCGGTGTTCCAGGGCACGCTCACCAACTGGAAAGAACTTGGCGGTTCGGATCGTTCCATCACCGTAGTGGTCCCCGCGAGGGAAAAGAGTCGGGCACTGGCCGCATGGCACGCGAGCTAATTTTCAAGGACCCTGATCAAGATTACATGGACAGTGCGATCAGATTTAAGGACACCGGTCCGGTTGGGACGTTCATCGAAGAGAACGAAACCGCGATCGGTCGTACCGGCATCAGCAGTGGTCGCAAACGCAAGGTTTTCCTTCTTTCCATTGGTGACATCGCGCCTTCCTATCAGAACATCGCCTCGGGCACCTATGCCTTTCTCCATCCACTCTATCTGGTCACCACCAAGACTCCTTCGGACAAGGTCAAGGATTTTCTCAAGTTCGCCCAGAGTGACGAAGGTCTGGCAGTCATCAAGAGGCCCCAAGGCACCGTCACGCTCAAGGATAGCGGGGCACTGTGGTCGAAATACCGAGGCCTCATGAAAGAGGCCCGCTAGGAAGGCAACTTCTGAATCCTCACGGACCCAGGGCTGCCTCGGGGGCAGCCCTCCCGGAAGGCCGGACCAGCGACAAGACAGACGATCGGATGGAGACAGCCAGTGACATTCGGAATATCATTCAAATTCAATGCCGCGCTCGTGGTGTTGACTTCTGTCATTTATTTGGCAATGCTCCTTTTTCTTGCCGCGGACCAACGCGGATCTTACGAGTCGCTAGGACCGTTGACCTACGATGTCCTCCGCTGAAACATGACCGAACAGGTTCAGGGCATGGAGGAAGAACAGCAGACCAAACTGCAGCGACTCGGCTAGCTTCTGGCCCAGATCGCTCCCGCCTCCATTACCGTCTTCGACAGCGGAACCCCTGGAGCAATACGCCGAGACGACGATCATGGATCCCGATATCAGGGCCATCCGCTTTGTTTCCCTAAATGGCACGCCGATCGCCGGGGCTGGCAGGGACCAGGCCGAGAATAAACCGGGTGCCATCCTGCGCATCGACATTCTGAGCGAAGGTGACAGGGTTGGTATTCTCGAACTGACTTTTCCCAGACAACGAATCGCACAGGAGACCGCCAAGGTGGCGGCAAACACGCCCACTCTGCTGGCCCAGATCAAGGAAAAGGCGCAGGCTTCGGTCCAACGGCTTGGTTGCGACCCTGATTGTGCCGGGCATCACCCTGGTGACGTTGTCCACAGTTCGTCGGCTACTTCCTGTTTCGCTGGCTGGTGGATGGTCCGCTGTAAGGCATTGCCGCGGTCATGAATCTTCTTGCCAAGAGAAATCTCGAGATCAAAATCCCTGGGACCGGACGCCGGGACGAGATCGGTGATGTCGTCAACCTCATCACCGCCATCGCCAAGCAGACTAACCTCCTTGCCCTGAACGCGACCATCGAGGCGGCCAAGACCGGAGAAGCCGGTAAAGGCTTCGCCGTGGTGGCATCTGAAGTCAAGACTCTGGCTAATCAGCCCGCCACGGCAACCAGGAAAATCGCCACCCACATCACCAGCGTCTAGCAGGCGACGGAAGAGTCGGTCCAGGCCATCGTCGGCATAACCACCAGTACCAGCGAATTGAGCGAGAGCACTTCGGCCATTGCTGCAGCCGTTGAAGAATAGGGCGCGGCCACCTAGAGCATCGCCCGCAATGTTCACCACGTTGGCAATGACGCGGCATCAGCCACCGAGAGTGGCACCAGATCTCACCCAATTCCCCCCTGTGGTACACAGCACACGGATCATCCCGATGACCAGCAGCCTGCAGCCAGGACCCGCTGCCTCGGCAGGGGCAAGGCGGTGCCAAAGACATATACCACTCTGGGCGAACCATGACGTTCAGCAAAGTCCGCGTCGATCTGGTCGTAACTGCGTCGCAGCCCCATGAATTCCCTAACTGCCGGCACAAGAACGCCCCTGCCGCCAGAAGCGGATGCAAAGCAGCGCCGCTGCGCAAAGCGATACCGGTACAAGCCGCTGCAACGATCAGGCCGGAAAGATTGATACCAAACAGAAGGGCCGCTGCCCTCTCCCGCCGCCGCCGGCGTCGAGTCTCACGAGTCGAACCGTGGCAGCCCCTCCTGGCTGGCACCCTTGCCGACTCCTTCGCCTATCTCGTCTGTCCTGTTGCCATTTCCAAGATCCCGCTGCACATCGGACCGGCGCAAGATTGCCTCGATGTAACTGGCCGCATCGAAACGGGCATCGGCCCTGAACGACAGATCAGGCACGAATTGCAACCGCACCAGGCGCGCCAGTTCATAGCGGAGAAAGGAGCAAACCCGCTTCAGGCCTGCCAACGCCTGCTCCGGATCACCGCCCCCCAGGGGGGCCACAAATACCACCGCGTTATGCAGATCGGGGCTTACGCGCACTTCCGTCACCGTGAGCCTGGTTTCTGCGAGATCCGGATCACGAAAATCGGTACGCTCTACCAACAGGGCAAGGGCATGGCGCACCGCCTCTCCAACCCGCAATTGACGTTGGTCAGGGGCCTTGAGGAAATGCCTGGTCATGCGATCTCATTCCTCTCGTTCTCTTTCTTGCCGAACGGCCTGACTCTTCCCTGACGCGACATCTTTCTGTCACAAAGTAGCGGCCACTTCCTCCATTTCATAGCATTCGATTACGTCATTTTCCCGGATGTCATGGAAGCTCTCAAGACTCACGCCACAATCGAAGCCGACCCGCACGTCACGGGCATCCTCCTTGAATCGCTTGAGCTGCGACAGATTGCCTTCGTGAATGACGACATTGTCGCGCAGCAGACGGATCCTGGCTCCCCGCCGGATCAGACCTTCGGTGACCATGCAGCCAGCGACTTTGCCGACGCGGCTGATTGTGAAGATCCGACGAACTTCGGCGTATCCCAAGAACTTCTCGCGATAGGTCGGTTCCAGCATGCCAGACAAGACGGCCCGCACGTCATCGGCAACATTATAGATGATCGAGTAATACCGGATATCAACGCTGTCACGACGAGCCATTTCACGGGCCTGCGGGTTGGCGCGAACATTGAAGCCGATAATCAGGGCCTGCGAGGCCTTGGCAAGGGTGACATCGGATTCGTTGATTCCACCGACCGCAGCGTGCAAAACACGTACCTTGATCTCAGCCGTACCGAGCTTTTCCAGGGTGCTGGTGATGGCTTCCACCGATCCCTGCACGTCACCCTTGACAACAACCGAAAGTTCTTTGGCCTCGCCGGCACGAATGCGAGCAAACATCTCCTGAAGCGTCCCGCGTGCACTCTGAACCTGCTGCGCCTCCCGCTGCTTGCGCTGGCGATAGCTTGCGATTTCGCGAGCCCTGGTTTCGTCCTCCACCACGATGAAATCATCGCCTGCATCTGGCGTAGCCTGGAAGCCAAGCACTTCGACCGGCACGGCCGGACCAGCCTCTTCTACCCGCTGCCCCCGGTCATCCAGCAGGGCACGGACGCGACCCCACTCTTTGCCTCCGACAAATACGTCGCCTGTTTTCAGGGTCCCACGCTGGACCAGAACGGT
The DNA here is from genome assembly GCA_964624075.1 of uncultured Rhodobacterales bacterium. GTDB lineage: Bacteria > Pseudomonadota > Alphaproteobacteria > Rhodospirillales > Rhodospirillaceae > CAZUWH01. Next base: position 20,119 of record CAZUWH010000028.1, on the reverse strand, counting down.
TGCCACTGAACCGCGTCCCTTTTCCATGCGGGCTTCGATAACGGTGCCAATGGCAGAACGGTCCGGGTTGGCCTTGAGATCCAGGATTTCCGCCTGCAACAGGATGGCTTCTTCCAGCTTGTCAAGGTTGATTCGCTTCTTGGCCGAGACCTCGACCGACAGGACATCGCCCCCATGGCTTTCCAGCACGATCCCATGCTGCAACAGATCGCTGCGGACGCGTTCCGATTCGGCGTTGGGCTTGTCGATTTTGTTGATGGCCACCACCACCGGTACGCCAGCGGCACGGGCATGACGAATGGCCTCGATGGTTTGCGGCATGACACCATCATCAGCGGCCACCACCAGAACAACGATATCGGTGACCTTGGCCCCCCGGGCACGCATGGAAGTGAAAGCCTCATGCCCAGGCGTGTCAATGAAGGCGATATGCTGCCCGGTTGGCAAGGCGACCTGATAGGCACCGATGTGCTGGGTGATGCCGCCCGCTTCGCCTGATACCACGTCGGTCTGTCGCAGGGCGTCAAGCAGCGAAGTCTTGCCGTGGTCCACATGGCCCATGACGGTGACGACCGGTGCCCGCGACACGAGCTGGTCCATCGTATCTTCCGGACCCAGCACGCCTTCCTCGATGTCAGCCTCGGCAACCCGTTTTGGTGTATGACCAAACTCGGTGACCACCAGTTCAGCCGTGTCGGCATCAATCGGCTGGTTGATGGTTGCCATCACCCCCATGCGCATCAACGCCTTGATGACATTGGCGCCGCGTTCAGCCATGCGGTTGGCCAGCTCCTGAACGGTAATGGCCTCCGGGATGACGACCTCACGGACGACTTTCTCGTTCAATTTCTGCTGCAGAATCTGTTTGCGACGTTCCTTTTCCTGAGCGCGGCGCAAGGCGGCAATCGATCGTCCCCGCTGCGAACGATCATCATCGTCCAGGGCCGAAGTGACGGTGAGCCTGGCGGAACGACGCCGTGTCTCGCGCTTGGCGGCTGGTTGCTTGGCCTGCGGAGCCCGGGTTCCTTTTCTCCGTTCACCTTCCTCCTCGTCCGTGGTAACACGGGAACGAAATGATTCAAGCCCACTTTTTTCGCTTCCCGTACGCTTGTCTTCTACCGGCTTGCGCCCCCCCTCCAGCCGATTCTCGGGACGACCTTCAGGCTTGTTTTCAGGTCGCCTTTCAGGTTTCCCGGGTCGCTCTTCAGGACGCAGGCTCGGTCGCGTCACCGTCCTGCCTGCGTCTAGCCTTTGCTCTTCCGTCTGCTTGGCGGCCCGTTCTTCCTCTTCAGTTCTGCGGCGGGTCTCTTCTTCCTCGAACTTGCGACATGCTTCCTCCTCTTCCGCCTGACGGCGCGCTTTCTCCTCGGCGCGCCGACGCACTTCCTCCTCCGCTTTCTGCTGCGCCTCCTTGAGTGCGCGCAGACGGCTAGCTTTTTCCCGCGCTGTCAGATCCCGGCTGCTCTCGGCAGCCTGGAGCACATCCTCGGTAGCGTGCACATCCCCTCCCTGGTCGGCAGGAAGATTGGCCTGAACGCTACGCTTTTTACGGACCTCGACCGCGACGACCTTGGAACGGCCATGAGAAAAGCTCTGGCGCACCTGACCGGCGTCCACCGTTTTTTTGAGCTCGAGACGCCCCTTGGGCGACAAGGACAACTTGTGGTCTTTCTCGTTCATATAACTCTGGCTTTGCCTTTCAGCCGCGGTGCGGGCTCATTCCCACACCCGGTCAACCCACGATAGCGTGCGAGACGATCAGCCTCCCACCATAACACTTCTGCCATGCGGCCCCTTTTAATGGCGATATGCACCACCTCTTCGCGGCCAACAGCCGTTCCCAATTCAGCCCTCTCAAACAGATCGACTACTGGCAGGCCTTTCCCCAGACTCCTGATCTTTTCACGTCCCCCTGAGGCGGCATCGCATGCCTCGATCAGAAAAGCAACCTGCCCGAATTTAAGTGTCGTGACAACTTTTTCGTACCCGTAAACCAGATCTCCCGTCCGCTTGGTCAATCCGATACGATCAAGAACGCGACGCACCAATAAATCGTCCACTCGATCCGCCAGATTGTCTGGCACGAAGACAGCCTGGCGTGCTGCCTTGGCAAAGGCTTTCCTTGCTGCCGCCGTTTCTATCATATCTCGGCGTGCGCTCAACCAAAACCCTCGCCCGGGCAGTTTTGCATCCACATCAGGCACAACCCACGCTTCGGGCCCGATCACAAAACGAAGCATACCGACCTGTGGCTGGCTGACTCCGCTTATCAGACACCGTCGCATCGGCGGATGCCGCTCCTCCCTGGTCCCCGTGTCTAGGCCTTCCTCCTGCCGTCGCATTGTACACCGAGATGAACGCCTTTTTCCCCTCTCCGCCGCCTCACCTAGCTGACCCTGTATCACCCCGCTTCACCGGACGCGTCGAACCAGTGGGCGCGCGCTGCCATGATGACGGCCGCGGCATCTTCTGCCATGATGGCATGGCCGCCCAGAATCTCCACCAGTTCATCCGTGGCCAAGTCCGCCACATCGTCCAGGGTCTTGACCTCCTCCCGACCCAGGGCAACCAGCATGGCTGGGGTCAACCCCTCCAGGGCGGCAACGGCATCAGCCACGCCCAGCTCCTTGCGCTGCAGATCGTACTTTCGATTCTGCTCCTCAAGATAAGTCATAGCACGGCGTTGCAGCTCAACGGCGACGTTTTCATCAAACGCCTCGATCCCGACCAGTTCATCGACTGGGACGTAGGCGATTTCCTCCACCGTGCTGAAGCCTTCCGTAACGAGCAAATGGGCAATGACATCATCGACGTAAAGTGCCTCCACGAACAATTTAGTTCGGCTTTTGAGCTCCTCCTGCCGGCGTTCCGATTCCTCGGCCTCGGTCAGGATATCAATCTCCCATCCGGTCAGTTGTGAGGCCAGACGAACGTTCTGCCCACGTCGACCGATGGCCAGGGAAAGCTGATCACCAGGCACCACCACCTCGATTCGTCTTATCTCCTCGTCCAGCACGACCTTGGCCACTTCGGCCGGGGCCAGGGCATTGACAATGAAGGTGGCCGGATCGGCCGACCATTGAACGATGTCGATTTTTTCGCCCTGCAGTTCCTGGACCACCGCCTGAACCCGGCTGCCACGCATGCCAACGCACGCGCCCACCGGGTCGATGAAGGAATCGTTGGATACGACCGCGATCTTGGCCCGTGATCCCGGATCGCGGGCCACGGCCCTGATTTCGATGATGCTATCATAGATTTCAGGCACTTCCTGGGCGAACAGTTTGGCCATGAACTGCGGGTGGGTTCGCGACAGGAAAATCTGCGGTCCCCGTGATTCTGGACGCACGTCATAAATATAGGCACGCACCCGGTCGCCATTCTTGAAATGCTCTCGTGGAATCAGCTCATCCCGCCGCAACATGGCCTCGGCCCGCCCCAGATCCACGACGGTATTACCAAATTCCACCCGCTTCACCAAGCCGTTCACGATCTCGGCAACACGGTGCTTGTATTCATCGTACTGACGCTGCCGCTCGGCATCCCGTACCTTCTGGACGATCACTTGTTTGGCCGTCTGGGCGGCGATGCGCCCGAAATCGATGGGCGGCAGGGGATCGATCAGGAATTCACCGATGACGGCATTGGGCTTGACATGTCTGGCCTGGGCCAGGGCCATCTGGATGACCTCATTCTCCACTGCTTCCACCACCTCGGTGAAACGGGCCAGTTGAATCTCGCCGGTGCGGCGGTCGATATGGGCACGGATGTCATGTTCATGCCCATACTTCGAGCGGCCGGCCTTCTGGATAGCCTGCTCCATGGCTTCGAGCACTTCCTCCCGGTCGATGCCTTTGTCCCGGGCTACAGAGTCGGCCACCTGCAAGAGCTCGGGGCGGGAAAGTGCCGTCGTCCTGTCCATCCCATGCGATCCGATCTTTACGGTTATCATTCCCAAGGCTTTCCGCACATTCCCTTCACCCTCATGGGGTCATTTCCGCCGTACCGCTTTGGCGACCAGCTCATCGGTCAGGACCAGCTTCACCTCCGCCACTTCAGCCTGCGGGACGGCCACTTCCCCCTCCTCGGGCAAGGCCAGACGCACCGCCCCTTCCTCGGTCAGACCGAGCAGCTGCCCCCGAAAGCGACGACGCCCCGCAATGGGACGCCCCGTTTCCAGCCGCACCCCGCACCCGGCAAAACGCGCGAAATCTCCAGGCCGGGTGAGTGGCCGGTCGAGTCCCGGGGAACTGACCTCAAGCACATAGGCCCCCGGGATCGGATTCGCGACATCCAAAACCACCGACACTGCCCGGGAAAGAAGGGCACAGTCATCAACGCTCATGGCCACCCCATCCCGCCGTTCGGCCATCACTTGCAGGGTACGGCGTTCCTTGCCCTGGATCAATATGCGCACAAGCTCATACCCCATGTTTTCCAAGGTCGGTTGCACTAGAGCCGCGATCTTCTGTTCCATCACCTAATCCGAGACGAGAAAAAAGAACCCAGACTTCCCCTGATAAGGAATGTCTAGAGAAAGAACCAGCCTAAACACTCTACCCAGAACAGGGGAGAACCAAGACGCATTGTTCCGGAATGATAGCATCATCTCCCTTCCAGTCAAAGTCCTTTGGCAACGATCCAGCAATTCCCAGTATGGAATTCATTCCAGGTCGCCTTAGCAGGCTCTTCCCAAACCCTTCTCCCCCAAAGGGGGCAGACCCCCCCTTCAAGGGGAGGGCGTGTTCCCTCCAGGGGGAAGGGGTATGCCTGATGGAGAAAGCAACGATTCCACGTGGGGCCGTGGCGAAAGCGTGTCTCCCCGCAGGCTCCCTGTTCATCGTGGTCTGCGTTCAAAACACAGATAGGCCGGGCGACGACCGGCCTGCAAGGCCTTGCGCTCGTAAGGTGTCGTCACCCACAATCCACCGGGGGCTGCCGCCAGTCCTCCGGACCGCGCACGAGCTAGCGGAAAGCCGGATGCACCGGCACGAGCCCCAGGGTCCAGCGCAGATAGGTCGCATCATCGCTCGCGATTCGTAGCATACCGCCGTCGCACAGGAGACGGGCTAGGTGATCCAAGGTTGGCTGGCGCGACGAAACGGCGGTGAGCATGGCGCTTCTTCGGCCACGGATCAGGAAAGAGCAGGAAAACCCGCTCCAGACACCCCTCGGGCAAGGTGGGTAGAAACAGCCGGACATCGTCGGGAAACAAGCGCACATTGACAAGACCGCCCGCCTCGATATGGGCAAGGGCGCGCGCGATTCCGTTTATGAACACTTCGCACCCGATGAAACCTACCTCGGGATGACGGTGGGCCTGGGTCGCCAGATGCTCCCCCCCACCAAAGCCGATCTCCAGCCATAATGCCCGCGGACGAACGGCAAACAGCGCCCACGGGTCGATGTCCCCTTCCGGACGGGGAATGCGGAGCCGTGGCAACAGGGTTTCGAGCCGAACCAGACGATTCATGCGCAGCCGCCTGCCCCGACGCCGGCCATAACTGCGCGAACTGTACACCCTGCACTCAGTCAGGCACGTCGCTTTCACCTGAATGCCGTTTGCAGAGCCTCTACCAGATCGGTGCGTTCCCACGAAAAACCGCCGTCCTGCTCCGGCACGCGCCCGAAATGGCCATAGGCTGCAGTGCGGGCATAGATGGGTCTGTTGAGGCCGAGATGCTCGCGGATTCCGCGCGGGCTCAAGTCCATCAGCCCCTGCAGCACGGCGGACAGCCTGTCTTCCTCTATATGCCCTGTGTCTTGGGTATCTACATAGACCGACAATGGCCATGCGATGCCGATGGCATAGGACAACTGGATCAGACAACGGCGGGCAAGGCCGGCAGCGACAACATTCTTGGCCAGATAGCGGGCCGCATAGGCTGCCGAACGATCCACCTTGGTCGGATCCTTGCCGGAGAAGGCACCCCCGCCATGAGGTGCCGCCCCGCCATAGGTGTCAACAATGATCTTGCGTCCGGTCAGACCGCAGTCCCCATCGGGGCCGCCGATGACGAAACGGCCGGTTGGATTGACGTAAAAACGAGCCTCCTCGCACATCCAGCCGGGGGGGAGAACCTTCAGGACATGGGGACGGACGGTTTCGCGGACCTCTTCCTGGGAGACGTCGGCCCGGTGCTGGGTCGAGACCACCACCGACGTCGCCCGCACCGGACGGCCATCCAAATACTGCAAGGTGACCTGACTCTTGGCATCAGGCCCCAGCATTGCAGCCTCACCCCCGCGGCGGGCTTCGGAGAGAGAATGCAGAATGGCATGGGCAAACCGGATCGGTGCTGGCATCAATTCGGGCGTTTCGTCACAGGCATAGCCGAACATGATGCCCTGGTCCCCGGCGCCCTCATCCTTGTCGGCTGCGGCATCGACCCCTCTAGCAATGTCAACCGACTGTTGATGAACACGCATCATCACGTCCATGCTTTTCCAGTGGAAACCTCCCTGCTCGTAACCGATGTCACGTACGGCCTGCCGGGCGGCCTCGATCATCGCGTCGGCATTGATCCGCTCAGGCCCGCGCACCTCACCGGCCAGAATAACACAGTTGGTCGTGGCCATGGTTTCCAGGGCGACACGGGAATAGGGATCAGCCGTCAGAAACGCGTCAACAATGGCATCGGATATGCGATCGCACACCTTGTCCGGGTGTCCCTCGGAAACAGACTCGCTTGTGAACAGGTAGCTCGACTTCACCACGTCTTGCGCTCCGTCATTGAATGGGACAGGATCGTGACCATGATCAGACGCGTTCCCCGCCAATCGAATCCCCCTTTCAGCTGGGAGCAGGGAACATGCCTGCGTTATGCCCTTCGGAAGGCTCTTTTCCCAGGGAAAGCCTGCATCGTCAAGACCGGGATGGGCTCTCACTGTTTCCCAGGGCCCGTATCAGCGCGATCATCTCGGCACGAATCGCTGGACTCCGGATGGCCACGAGACAGCGTACCAGGACAGGTGCTTCTCCACGCAGCAAAAGAGTGGCGTCTCCATCAGGGATGCTCCATGAGTCGTTTTCGCCTGCGACGTTCTCAGCCGGCCTGGCGTGGCCACATCTTGGCAACCAGTTGAACTGATCATCTATCGAAACATGTAATGCTCGGCAAGGTTCCCATAAATGACTGGCCGGAATCCGGTAATGGCCCGTCTCATAGCGTTGAATCTGCTGATAGCTGGTGCCGACCGCCCCCGCGCCAGATCTTCCCTGCGACATCCTGGACATCCGGCGCCGATTCCGGAGCCGGTATCCGACATACGCATCAATCGTCTGCTGCCTGTTATCCCTGACTATTACCTTCGTTCCTCCGCAACTTTTCCTGGCGGCTGCTTCCTTCGGTTGAGTAAAGAAACCACAAGAACCTATCCAGGAGACATATATCATGTCTATAACTTATGATAGGAGCGTGCGGATAATACAAGGAAAATGCAAGGAAGAGGATCCGAGCCCGGGGACGGCCGGAACAGGCGGGGATACGCGCGGAGTGGGAGAAATCTTCTCGCCGCCTGTAGGCCGTGGACCGGTGCACCGTGACATGATCGAACCACCAGCCTGGTGTTGCGGCCTGTGTCCTTGTGTCCCTCGGGATACTGCCGGTGATATAGGTTCACGGAGGCAACCGGCAGATCCTTGGCACGGATCACCAGAGCGGGATGATTTTAGGTCGATCCCGCGCTCCAAAAGAAAGAGTTGAGCCAATCGGACCCCTCGAAGGATCGTCATGCCCGATGTAAATAATGTGAGGTGCTCAACCGTAACCGGACATATCTTCCTTCCCAATCTTCCGGCCATGCCGCTTCGGATATTACCTTCCATCACTCCCGCGAAGCTTGTCCCCGCGAAAGCGGGGAGTGGTAATCCATGGTTGGGCGGCGCAGCCTGTCGTGACCTGGCAACGCGCCCACCCTGTCATAGACCCCCGCTTGCGCGGGGATGACGGAAAGAGGATGATTTCGCGAGGGGAGATGTGAACGGTTACGCTCAACCTGATTGCGTCCCGACTCTAAAAAACGGCTGAAAACACAGGACATGAGCCTGGGACACAAAAAGGTATGCTACCCTGGTTTGCCATGCTACCGTATCACGGCACGTGGTGAGGAGGGGCAGGACTGGCTGGCCGCAAGCGAAAGGTCGCTGGAAAAGACAGAGGAAACAGGGAGAGACTCGTGAGCAATCTGCCCTTGTACTTGGCCTATGTCGTCACCGCTCTCGGCCTTCTGGGAGCCTTCACGGCCATCTACGTGTACATCACGCCCTATCATGAACTGGCGTTGATCCGTGCCGGCAACCGGACCGCAGCCTTCAGTCTGGGTGGCGTGCTGATCGGATTTGGTCTGGTGCTGGCCAGCACGGTGGCTCACAGCGTGAATCTGCTCGACATGGCCCTGTGGGGAGGGGTTGCGCTTGCCTTCCAGATTCTGGTGTTCCTTCTTGCCGCCCTGCTGTTGAAGGAACTGCGGGCTGGCATCGAGGCTGACAAGCATAGCTACGGCATCACCCTGGCCGCCATGTCGATTGCCACGGGATTGATCAATGCCGGCGCCGTTACCTACTGAAAGAGGGTAAGGATAGCATATCTTTTCTTTGCATTCAGACACGCAAAGATGGCTGATAGTGATCAGCCAGTCGTGGCATGATATAATATAAGGTCACGTACGATGTTCAGTTTCATGAAATCCTTCCTTGGTGTCAAAGGCAAGCAGTTTGGGGCGGACGTCATCGAGGCAATCGTCGGGATCGATCCCGAGGGCGCCACGCAGGCCCAGATGGCACAGATGGAAAAGGATCTCGACAATACCGGCATGATGTTGCAGAAAATCCGCGCCGACTACGAACGGGAGGTGCGCGAAGCCGAAGAGGCGATGCAGCGTTACGACAAGATGATGGCAGCGGCCGAACTCCTTCAGGCCAGGCTGGCCGACCCCGCCATGCTGGTAACAGAACACGCTGCCATCGAGGCCAGTCTGGCGCGCCTGATCGGTCAGATCGAGGGATTTGCCCATGAGGTCGAACAGGAAAAGCAAGATATGATCGAGGTCAAGGCCTTGCTGGATGAGGCGCAGACCGCCTACAAGGCCAAGGCCGAGGCCCTGACCCAGGCTAGGCAGGGTCTCGACCGGGCCAGACGTGACATGCAGCGCGCCACCTTGCAGGCAGAACGCGCCGAGGAAAAGGCTAAGCGTGCCGCCGAGGTGGCATGTTTGCGGGGGACTACCACTAACAGGCTGTCCATCGCAACCGATGCTATGCAGCGCAAGGCCGAAGAAGCCCGCGCCAAGGCAGCCGCCCTCAATCTGAAGGCCGATGCCCTGGCTCTGGCTAAACCCGGTGCCAGTGATGACCCGTTGATCACCGAGGCCATGCGGGCGATTGAGAGCAAGCCGGGTGCGAACAACGCGAATCTGGCTGAGCGTCTTGCAGCGCTGCTGCAAGACAAGAAATGAAGCGCAGGGGGAAATGACGACGGCAACGGCGACTCACACGAATAGCCGGACAGAAGGATGAAACGGATTGTCACTGTTCCCCGCGCTGATTGGCAAGCGGGGTTGTCTGTTTATGCCTATGGCGCAGCAGCTGCGGCCGCCGCGCGCGGGTGGGACGAATCCGTCTGTTATGAATTCTCCGCCAATCAGATCGACATGATCGAAGGCATCGCCGACGAAGTCCACGGACTCATCCAGGATGCCGTGCGTCACGTCATTGACAACCATTTGCTGGCTCTGATCGGTTTCCCTCTCGATATGGCGCGCATGGTCAGCGGCTCCTGGAAAACCTGCCGCAATCGGTTTGGCGGTCCCTGCGCCGGTCTGTTCGGTCGTTTGGACTTCGCCTATGATGGCCGCGACAGCCTGAAGCTGATCGGGGCCTGTTATGACGGACCGTGCGGTCTGTTCGCGGCCTCGATCGTGCAATGGAACTGGCTTGAAGCCCATTTCCCGGAGGCCGGCCAGTTCAATGGCCTGCATGAAGGACTGGTCGATCGTTGGCAGGCCCTGGCAGTGGGAAAACGTGACCGGAGCACGGTTCATCTGGTCGCGGCCACGCCTGACGCGGTCTGCGAGGGCGAACTGGCCTATCTGGCTGCCACCGCCGAAGAGGCAGGCGTACGGACGACGACGCTCGCGGTCCAGGACATCGGCTGGGATGGCACCCGTTTCGTTGATCTCGACGACCGGCCCATCAGGTGGCTCTTGAAACTTTATCCGTGGGAGGCCATGCTCGCGGAGCAATTCGGCGGCCATATGATTCAGATGGATCTGCCAGTACTGGACCCGTTGTGGCGCATGCCGGCCTCCAACCATGGTTTGCTGGCATCGTTGTGGGAGCTTTATCCCGAGTATCCTCATTTGTGCCGGGCCAGCCTGTTTGACCTGGGGGGAACGGCGGATGTCATCCGGCGATCCTTGTGTGGTCTGGAACACCCGGCGGAACGGCTTACCCGTCATGGCCGTACGGTGGCCGATACCGGCCCGATTAGCAATCCTGGCGGGTATGTTTTTATCGCCAGGCCGCCTGCGTTTCGTCAAAATGGCGTGGAAGCGATTCTGCATGCCTGGATCATTGGCGACAAGTGTTTGGGCATGACCATACGCGAATCGCGTGCGCTTCTCGGGTGGGCTGATGCCACGATCGTGCCCCATCTGTTCAAAGGATGAGGTTCCCGCCATGAAAAGGTCTCCCCGTCTTCGTCTGGTGCTGATGGGATCCGCGTCGGTTGCCTTGGTTGGTTGTGGCGAGGATCCCGAGCCTGTGGGCGTGTTCAGCAGCGTCGCTGAATGCCTGGAAAGCGGTTCCTATACACAGGCGCAATGCGCTGCTGCCCTGGAACAGGCCAAGCGGGAACATCCAAGGATTGCTCCCAGGTATGCCAGCAAGGAAGATTGTGAGGCGGATTTTGGCCGTGGTAAGTGCGAATCGCCGTCGAGCGTGGCAGGGGGATCATCGGAACCGGGTTCGTTCTGGATGCCTCTGATGATGGGCTACCTGGTCGGTCATGTACTTGGCAACCTAAACAGCAACAATTTCGGACAGCCATTGTATCGGCCCAATGTCGGGGGAGCATGGAACAAAGCCCGCCGTTCCTGGGATAACCGCCATGTCTACTCTCCGGGAAGCTGGCGCACCGCCAACAATACGGAAGTTGCCCAGCGGGCTGGTCTTGGCATGGTGGAGCGCAGTGCCCTACGCTCCTCTCTGCCGACGACTGTGACTATCACGCGTGGCGGTTTCGGAAGCCGGGCTGCCCTGGTGGGCACGGGCGGGTGAACGAGGGTTCGAGTTCCGGACGTACGAAGTCACCCCTACGCCGCCCCACCCTCCATCAGAGGAAAGGCTTCCGGTGAGAGGGCGTTGTGGCCGTCCTGGGGTCAGATCCTCACGAAAGCGCGATCGCAGGCAGGCAAGACTGGACGGCTAGAGAGGAGTGGTTTTTCCCTTTCTTCTTCTCCTCTTACGTACATGCAACCTCGGAAGACTCGTAATATGCACGGCTGCCGGGTGTGGCGATGAAACGTTGCGGTCCCAGCCGCCCCGCGCTATGGTCTTGCTAGCGATCGATACTGCCAGCACGGTTTTCCCTTCTCTCCCTGTGAGGAGTGGGTGTGTATGCTTGTCTGTGGTCAGGGTACTCTGCAAGCCCGTCGTACCCTTGAGGTCGATGGTCTCCAGTACGATTACTATGCTCTGGCGGCTGCCGGCAACGTTGGGAGGTTGCCTTACGCACTCAAGGTGCTGCTTGAGAACCTGCTGCGGTTCGAGGATGGGCGCACCGTCACGATCAGAGACATCCAGGCTATCGTCGCCTGGCAGCGGGAGTGTCGTTCCCATCGTGAAATCACCTATCGTCCGGCCCGCGTCCTCATGCAGGATTTCACCGGCGTGCCGGCAGTGGTTGATCTGGCCGCCATGCGCGATGCCGTCGTGGCCGCGGGGGGGGATCCGAAACGGGTCAACCCGCTGTCGCCGGTCGACCTGGTCATCGACCACTCGGTGATGGTGGACCGCTTCGGCACGCCGCAGGCGGCCGAAGAGAACATGGCGATTGAATTCCAGCGCAACGGCGAGCGTTATGCTTTTCTGCGCTGGGGCCAGACTGCCTTTGACAACTTCCGTGTTGTCCCACCGGGGACCGGTATCTGTCATCAGGTGAATCTGGAATATCTGGCCCAATGCGTGTGGGTGGACCAGTGTGACGGGACTCGTATCGCTTATCCCGACACGGTGGTCGGGACCGACAGTCATACCACCATGATCAATGGCCTTGCCGTCCTGGGCTGGGGAGTCGGTGGCATCGAGGCCGAGGCAGCCATGCTGGGCCAGCCGATATCGATGCTGATTCCGGAGGTGACAGGGATCAAGCTGCATGGCCGTCTGGGGGAAGGTGTGACGGCAACCGACCTGGTTCTGACCGTAACCGAAATGTTACGCCGCAAAGGCGTGGTCGGCAAGTTTGTTGAGTTCTTCGGTCCTGGTCTCGATGAACTGACGTTGGCCGATCGCGCCACCATCGCCAACATGGCCCCCGAGTACGGTGCCACGTGCGGCATTTTCCCCATCGACCGCGAAACCATCAACTACCTGTCTTTCACCGGTCGCGATCCGCACCGGGTCAGACTGGTCGAGGCCTACGCCAAGGCACAGGGCATGTGGCGGGAGGCGGACAGCCCGGATCCGCTGTTCACTGACATCGTGGAACTGGATCTGGCCGCTGTCGAGCCTAGTCTGGCCGGTCCGCGCCGACCGCAGGATCGGGTGGCCCTGTCGGCGGCGCGGCAGACCTTCCTGGAGGCCCTGCCTTCTTTCTCGGCCTCCACCGACAGCATGAAGAAGGTGCCGGTGGCCGGGACGGATTATGCCATCAGGTGCGGTGACGTATTGATTGCCGCCATCACCTCGTGCACCAACACCTCGAACCCGTCGGTCTTGATTGCGGCCGGTCTGCTGGCCAAAAAGGCGGTCGAGAGAGGGCTGACCGTCAGACCGTGGGTGAAGACCTCGTTCGCGCCGGGCAGCCAGGTGGTTACGGACTATCTGGCGGCAGCGAATCTGCAAACCTATCTGGACCGGCTTGGCTTCAATGTCGTCGGCTATGGCTGCACCACCTGCATCGGCAACGCCGGCCCGCTTGCCGATCCCCTGGTCAAGGCCATCGAATCCGGCAACCTGGTTACCGTCTCGGTTCTGTCTGGCAATCGCAATTTCGAAGGTCGGGTGAGCCCCCATACCCGAGCCAACTATCTGGCCTCCCCGCCGCTGGTGGTCGCCTATGCTCTGGCTGGCTCCCTGACCGTGGATCTGACGCAGGACTCCCTTGGCCCTGGTGTCGACGGTCAGCCGGTCTTCCTGGCGGACATCTGGCCGACCACGGCCGAAATACGGGCGACCATTGCCCAGGCCCTGACGCCGGACATGTTCCGCGCCCGCTATACCAGTGTATTCGCCGGGCCGGCTGCGTGGCAGGCCGTCAAGACATCGACCGGCGTGACTTATGCTTGGGATACGGCCTCCACCTACGTCAAGGCACCACCTTATTTCCAGGATGGATCCCGGAGCACCACTGCCGACATTGTTGGCGCCCGCTGTTTGGCGCTGCTGGGCGACTCGGTCACTACCGACCACATCTCGCCGGCCGGTTCCATCCGGCCAAGTAGTCCGGCGGGAGTGTATCTGCAAGAACGGGGAGTCGTTCCTGCCAATTTCAACTCCTATGGTGCTCGTCGCGGCAACCACGAAGTGATGATGCGGGGTACGTTTGCCAACATCCGCCTCCGCAACGAAATGGTTCCCGATGTCGAAGGCGGCGTGACCCGTCATGAGCCGAGCGGCATGGTGATGCCTATCTACAAGGCGGCCATGCGCCATCGGGATGAAGGCACGCCGCTGGTAGTGATCGCCGGCAAGGAATATGGCACCGGCTCGTCACGGGACTGGGCGGCCAAGGGGCCAGCTCTCCTCGGCGTCAGGGTCGTGATTGCCGAGAGCTTCGAGCGGATCCACCGCTCCAACCTGATTGGCATGGGCATCCTGCCACTGCAATTCAAGGATGGCGAGAGTCGCAGGAGTCTTCATCTCGACGGGAGCGAATGTTTCGATATCACGGGTCTTGCCGGCCTGAAACTGTCGCAGGACGTAACCGTGATCCTCCGCCAGACCGATGGCACCCCCCTGCCCTTCGCGACCCTGTGCCGGATCGATACTCTGGATGAACTGGAGTATTATCGGCGGGGTGGCATCCTCCATTATGTTCTTAGCAAGCTGATCAAGGGATGAGGCAGCAGGGAGGTCTTCATGAGGGTGAGAATGACCGCGGTGCTGTTCGGTACCATCATTTCGGGCGCTGTCGTATCTGTCACACTTCCCGTCTACCCGCTGGCACAGACGGCATTCCAGGAACAGCGTCGTGGCGAGGGTCTGGAAGTCAGCCCGCCACCCAGCTGGGTCGTTCATCATGGCGCGCCCATGCGCCTGCCCTCGAGGAAGTCTATCTAGTTCCCCCGGACCAGGAAGGGGACGGATGGCAGGACATGGTGGTTTTCCGCGAACTGAAGGATGCCGGTACGGCGGACCTGCGAGTCGTGCTGGAGCAGTCCCTGGCAGAAGCGAAAGCCGATTGCCCCGACCTGATCGTCCGGCCGATCCAGGAAGGAAGGATCAACAACTATCGCGGGGCCTTTCTGCTGGTTGGCTGTCCGGGGGAGAGTGACAGACCGGGTGAGGTGAATCTGGTCAAGGTGGTCGGCGGGAATGACAATCTGTACATGATCCAGCGGACTTGGCGGATGCCAGCCCTCGATCCGAACAACCCTCCCCTGGACGGTCACACACTTGATCTGTGGACCAGGTACCTCAGCATGCAGAAACCCTGTGACGTGGACAACCAGCGTCACCCTTGCGGAGATGCATCACGTCCGCCGCCGCCTTTTATGCTATTCCCCTCCCAGCATCCGGCTTGGCCAGGGTAGGGACTGTCCTTGCCGCCATATTATCCGCAGACGCCTTTCCCTTCTGATACACGGGCTAGGACATCTTGATCCGTTCGCCTTCAGATGCCGGCCTGCGGGCCGCGAAGCCAACAAGTCAGGACTTGCTAGCTTTGGTATGATCTCCTGCCATTCCCCGGATCATGGAGAAATTCTATCCCGTCCGTTTCACCCAATGAACCAGCACTTCCAGTCGCCGCACGGTGTTGAGATCCGGGAATCCCTGGACCAGAGTGGGACGGAAATGGCGCTGGAAGGCCGCGAGGGCGGCAATGGTGGCGGCATTGAAGTGGCCATTCACCGATACGGCATAGCCGAAGATGGCCAGCCATTTCTGCACGATCGTGAGGGGCTCACTGGCTGGACCGGAGGGCATGCCCCGGTCGCGAAACGGCCATATTCCCACACCAGCGGCGGCCAGACGCGCCCAGTCCAGAAATTCGCCTGGATCCTGGCGGCGCTCGGGGGCGATATCGGCATGACCGACCACGTTACGAGCCGGAATGGCGTGACGAGACACGATGTCCTGAGCCAGGGTGATCAGGCCTGCCATCTGCGGTTCAGGAAAGGGACGGTAGCCGAATTCGTGACCGGGGTTGACCATCTCAATCCCGATGGAACGGGCGTTGATATCGGTCCAACCGCGCCAGCAGGACTCGCCTGCGTGCCAGGCACGTCGTTCTTCCGCCACCATCTGCAGCACCGTTCCGTCCTCGTCGAGGGCATAGTGGGCGCTGACCTTTGCCGCGGGATCCGTGAGGCGGGCAAAAGCCGCACTGGCATCCGGCATGCCGGTGTAATGAAGAACCAGCATGTCCACGCCCTGACCGGCGGGGCGCATATCGTGGTTGGGGGAAGGATGGTCGTGCATGCCTGATCTCCGATCTGCATTGTTTACACCATTACTATCAAGTAGTCCATGTTCATTCTCGTATCAGGAAGCTAGGCTTCGGCCATCCGCAGGGTCCACGGACAGGGCACTTCGAAAGATCGTCATGTCCGCGCGTGGACAGGCATCCATGACGTGCTGATAAACCCTGTCTCCAGGCTGGCGGGGGATGGATTCCCGCCCTCCGTTTGCGCAGGGGTACGCTTCACGGGAATGACGAAATGTGAATGATTCGCGGGGCATCAATTGATGCCGACCACGGTGGAAGAACCCAAGAAAGTGGACCCGGTTCCGGTCTTGATATATATTGCCTTGGCGTCAGCCGATGTAGGCACACGGCGGATCTGTAGGGTGTCGAGGCGTATCGCTCTCCTTTCCCGGGGAAGAGTTATCGGGGTGTGGTTGCGAAGTGGTGGCATTGTTGTCTTTTGTCCTGTTCACTGTGTACCGTGCATCCCGTTCACCGGAGGAATAGACCATGAGCAGTCACAGTGGAAAGATTCAAGAAATAAGAAAATTGCTGGTGAGCGCGGAAGATTTCAGTTACGTCTTCGGATCATTCTTTGACTTTATCGAAGGTAGCCCGGATTTTATTGAGAAGGGTAAAAAGTATAAGAACAGCATTCTGAAGTCTCTCCTGGAGGCCATCGGCGCCGGAGTTTTCAAGTGCAAGTGCAAGTGCACTGTCACGCACGTCAGACTCCTCATGATCGCAGAAGAGAATTTCGTTCACGGGAGCTGTCTGATCGACGGTCACATGGCGGCGATTCTATACTGCCCTGATATCGAAATGGGCATGGTTGCCGTTACACAGGCACCGTTCAGCAGTCAGATGCATTATGTCCGCATCACCGCGACGGTGATCAAGGACCGCGATGCGGCCTCCGTTGGTCATCCGCTCAATCGTACATTGCAATAGACCGTCGTAAAGGGAATGCCCTGACGCTGAAACCTACCGAGCGTTCCTCCGCGCGGACGACCCGGATGACTTGACGATACCTTCAGAAACCACCACCGTTTTTGCGATGCGTAGATGCGTAACACCCTTGTCCTTGCTCTGGCGCAGCTCAACCCGACCGTGGGAGCGGTGGCTCCCAACGTAGCCGCTGTGCGTGCTGCCAGAGCAACTCCGGCTGACCTTCTCGTGTGCAGCGAACTTGTGATCTCTGGCTATCCGCCGGAGGATCTGGTCTACCGGTCTGCGTTCCTGGACCTGGTTCGCGCTGAGGTTGAAGCCCTGGCAGCCGAGACAGCCGACGGAGGACCGGCAGTGCTGCTGGGCGCGCCGTGGCGCGAGGCGGGCCATTGCTACAATGCCGCCTTGCTCCTGGAAGGAGGACACATTGCGGCCATTCGTTACAAACACCACCTGCCCAATTATGGCGTATTCGATGAGGCACGGGTGTTCACATCTGCGCCGTTGTCCGCGCCTGTCCCGTTTCGGGACATGCAATTGGGAGTACTAGTGTGTGAGGACATGTGGTACCCCGATGTCGCCGACCACCTGGCACGGGTTGGCGCAGATGTCCTAATTGTTCTCAATGGCTCGCCATTCGAGCAGGGCAAATCCGGTCTACGACACGCTCTTGCCAAGGCACGGATTTCGGAGACGACCCGGCCGCTGGTGTATGTCAACCAGATCGGAGGCCAGGACGAACTGGTGTTCGATGGGGCCTCGTTCGTGCTTGGGGCCAAGGGCGAGCAGCTGGTGCAAGTCCCCGCCTGGTGTGAGATAGTAACACCAACCACTTGGTGGCGTACCACTGCCGGCTGGACCTGTCAACCAATCCGTTCTGCCCCCGCTCTCGCACCGGAGGAGGATATCTATCAGGCCATGGCGCTGGGCCTGCGTGACTATGTGACCAAAAATGGCTTTCCCGGCGTCCTGCTGGGCCTGTCGGGCGGTATCGATTCGGCCCTCAGCGCTGCGGTGGCCGTCGATGCCCTAGGACCGGGCAGGGTGCACGGCGTGATGATGCCCTCCCCTTATACGTCACTGGAGAGTCTTGAGGACGCGGAGGGGGTGGCCCGTCTGCTGGGGATACGACTCGATACGGTGTTCATCGAACCGGCGATGCAGACCTTTCAGGCCATGCTCGCGCCGCTGTTTGAAAACCACCCCCCTGACCTCACCGAGGAAAATATCCAGGCCAGGGTACGCGGTCTCGCCCTGATGGCTTTGTCCAACAAGCTCGGCGACATGGTCCTTTCCACAGGCAACAAAAGCGAAATGAGCGTCGGTTATGCCACGCTGTATGGGGACACGTGCGGCGGTTATTCGGTGCTGAAGGATGTCTACAAGACCACCGTGTACGCGGTGTCGCGCTGGCGCAACCATCATCGGCCAAACGGTAGCTTCGGGCCCGCCGGATCGGTGATGCCGGAACGGGTCATCACCAAGTCTCCCACTGCCGAGTTGAAACCCAACCAGACCGATCAGGACACGCTGCCGCCTTATGCGGAACTGGATGCCATTCTGGCATTGCTCATCGAGGCCGAACTAGGGGTAGCCGAGGTCGTTGCAAGAGGTTTCGATGCCGCCACCGTGCAGCGGGTGTGGCGGATGCTCAATCTAGCCGAATACAAGCGCCGTCAGGCTCCACCGGGCGTCAAGATCACCCGGCGCGCCTTCGGTCGCGAACGCCGCTATCCCATCACGAATGCCTATCAGAATTGAAAAAAGGCGAATACTCTCCGGGATTCACGGGAAGTAGTGCAGGAGGGGCGGCGCCTCCTCCCACGGGCTTCTCCGCACCGCTCGCGAAGTCCCGGCTCAACACCGCACATAACCACTGAAGGGAGGGGGCTCATGCCGCTGGAAATACTCGTTTATGCCGCAGAGGTCCTGTCGCTTGGATCGCTTATCATGATGGTCCTGGTGCTGCGGCGTCTGCATGCCACCTCGGCAGCCCCCCAGCTTGTTACCCTCGCCCGCGCCAGTGAACGGCTGGAACGAATTCTGCACGATGAAAACAGCCGCGGGCGGGAGGAAGCCAGCCTGCATGCCCGTAGTTTGCGGGAGGAACTGACTGGCCAGATGCTCGGTTTCCAGAAGGCACTGTTTCAGGCCATGACTGAATTGCAGGGATTGCAGAAAGGGCAGCTTGAAACTTTCGCTGGTCAGCTCCGTGACGGCCTGACCGACCTTGAGCAACGGATGGGGGAACTGATCCAGCAAATCGAACGAACCCATGAAATCTTGCGCAAGGGGATCGAGGAACGGCTCGATGCCATCCGGATCGAGAATACCCAGAAGCTGGAACAAATGCGCCATGTGGTGGATGAAAAATTGCAGGGCACGCTGGAACGACGGCTGGGGGAATCATTCCGGATGGTTAGCGAGCGGCTGGAGCAGGTCCACAAAGGGTTGGGTGAAATGCAGACTCTGGCCAACGGTGTGGGGGATCTGAAACGGGTGCTGACCAACGTCAAGAGCCGTGGCACCTGGGGCGAGATCCAGCTCGGGACCCTCCTTGATCAGATACTGACCCCAGACCAGATTGCCCGTGAGATCGCGACTCGCCCCAATGCTGCGGAGCGGGTCGAGTTTGCCATCCGCCTGCCCGGTCACGGTGGACCTGAAGTGCTGCTGCCTATCGATGCTAAATTCCCGCAGGCGGATTACGAACGTCTGCTCCAGGCCCTCGACCGGGCAGATGCCGAGGGCGTCGAAAGTGCGGCCCGGCAACTCGAGATTCGCATCAAGGCCTCGGCGCGTGATATCCAGGACAAATACATCCATCCTCCCCATACTACCGACTTCGCCATCTTGTTCCTGCCAATCGAAGGTCTCTATGCCGAGGTGCTGCGCCGTCCCGGCCTGGCCGATCAGCTTCAACGCGTGCACCGTGTCGTTATCGCTGGGCCGACCACCTTGAGTGCCATGCTGAATGCCCTGCAGATGGGATTCCGCACCCTGACCATCGAAAAACGATCAAGTGAGGTATGGCAGCTCCTGGGAGCGGTTCGGACCGAGTTCGGCCGCTATGGTACCGTCCTAGAAAAGGTGCAGAAGAAACTGCAAGAGGCCAGCAATACACTCGATGATGTCGCCCGCCGGCGCCGGGCCATCGACCGCCACCTTAAGAGCGTGGAAACCCTTCCCCTTCCGCAGGCCGACGATCTGCTTGGTCTAGCTTCTGCCGTCCCGGATGCCGGTGAGGACGAACCGATCTGAATACAGGCCTGTCTTCCCTGGATGATCTGCCCGGCATCGAAGAATTGAAAGCAGCCGGACTG
>CAZUWH010000027.1:0-28716 GCA_964624075.1 uncultured Rhodobacterales bacterium | reverse complement strand
AGACGGACCCCCCTCCCTCTGGAGGGTAGACCACCTCCCCCGATCCAAGGGGGAGGGCTGGCAGTGTCCAGGTAGAAACCTTATTCCCCCGATCCTTTTCCGGCGGAGTTGTACCACGGAGCGTCGAGGGTGTGTGGGCCATATTTTTACAAAGGTCCAGGTTGTGCGGGACGCGCGAGAGGGGTCTCGCGGTCCCTCGTATCGGCCTTGGATCGAAGGAGAGTCGGCGTGGGAGGAACACGAGAAGACTCCCCGGTCACAGGGACACTTTGGCCCGCGCCACCACAGGCGAAGCCCCGGCTGCTGGAGGCAGCTTGTTGCCGAATTTCTCAATAAAAAGCGGCAGAAGCAGACTATAATGCAGCCTAGCTTGCACCGGTGCCACATCGTAGCTGGGGGTACCTTGAACGTGAAAATGCGGCTTTTGCCAGGCTTCAGCCGGGCCGCCGGCGGGGCAGCCAGTTTGCCGTCTTCGTCCACCAGCTTCAACGTCAGCACCGACTGCGGGTCATCGACGCCCTGCCGATCGTTCTTCCATACCGCCCTGCCCGAAGTGTCATGGGCAGTCAGCGCGATGTAGGCGAAACGAAACGGCGCACCCGTTGGGAAGTTGTGAGTCAACGTGTTCTTCAGGGTCACTTTGACGGCCACATCCGCGCCGGATCGGGATACTTCCATGGTCATGATCACGGCGTGTCCGACCATAGACGGGTCGGTGCCGCCGGCCATCTCGTGACTTGCTACCCCGTTGACCAGCGGCATGTGACAGGACTGGCAGCTTACCAGGCCGCTGCTGATGCTGTGTGTTTCGAGGCCTGGTCTGGCACAGGGACACGCCATGCAGGTTCTAACGCTGTTCGTGACAGCTAAAACACACATCGGAGCTCTTGAACAGGGCTGGATTGGCCTGGTGCGGAAAGGGGTTGACGGAGACCTTGTCGGGACCCCAGCGCCATCGTCGGATTCAAGCCATTGAAGGCCCCGTTCGGACCCTGCAGGTGGTCTCTGGCAAAGCTGTAGGCAAGCGTGCCGAGTCTGCCGGGTCCGCCGTCAGCGTCGGTGATGCCGTGGTAGGCCTCGATCGTGTTGCAGGCAACGCAGTTCACACCCTCGGCATAGGCCCGGCTGAGCATCGAGTTTGGTGGAATTGTCCCTGGCAGCATTGGGAACATGGCACCGGATGTATTCCGGGTAGGCCTCATTCTCCTTCCATTTGACGCCCTCCCGGGTTGGATCGCCAGCCAGCGCCATGTAGAAGATACCATGAATGGGATCGGCCATCGGCGTGCTCTTAGCATGCATGGACCTGGCCCACTGGGCGTAGATCTTCCTGGTGGCACATGCCGCAGGATTCGGCCGTCACGGTATGCAGGGCTGGTCTAGTCCGTTCCGGCGCCGCCACACCTTTAGACCTGCCAGAGGCAATCGCAATAACGACCGCTGCGGCAAGCGGCCGCCTCCATTCCCATGACAAGGCCATTGCATCCGGGTGCGGCGGCGGGGACAGAGCGTTGGCTTCCGCCCTGCGGATGTGGCGTGAAAATGACTCGCGCACGCCAGGGATCCGGGCGCGGCGTTGCGGCTGCCAGGGGCACAGGCCGTCACAGTTTCAGCGTGCGGGGATGGTCAGTTCCTCTGCAAGGGTGGACAGGACCTGATCAACGGAATCGACCATCCTGTACAACCGACGTATTCTATCGGTAGCAAATTCTTCCCCGATGATGGTATCGGCGAGGAAATGCCAAGCCTCGAAATAACCGGCTACATTGACGAGCAGAACGGGTTTCGGCAACAGCCCAAGCTGTTTCTGCGTCAGGACCTCGAATACCTCGTCCATGGTGCCAACCCCTCCGGGCAGGATACAAAAAGCGTCCGCGCGCTCCATCATCAGCCGCTTGCGAACCTCCAGGCTTGGCACGACAACTCTTTCAGTCAGGGCAAGAGACAGGGCATCCATGCTCGTCAGGCAATCGGGGATGATACCGATTACGTGGCCACCATTCCGAAGAGCGGTTTCAGCGAGGGTTCCCATCATGCCTGTATGCCCGCCGCCATATACCAGCGTGATGCCGGTCAGCGCTAGCTGCTGTCCCAGGGAGGCAGCAGCGGTCAGATAACATGGATTGCGGCCGCCCGCTTGGCCACAGAACACGCACAGTGCCCGTAGGGAATGCTTTATTGACGCCATTTCCTGTTCCGGTGCGGCCATCCTTGGCCTGGGGAAAAAGCTGGAAAGACAAAGAGTACACCGAAAAAGGGCCCAGGCACTTCCTGAGACCTTCCTCCTTTGAATCGGGGGCGGAGAGGGGGAGTTAACATCACGATGTCATTAGGCGCTGGCCTGGCCCGTGCCTCCCCAGGGGTTGATCTTTGTTGGTTTTTCATGCCTAAATCAGCCTTGGGCTGACGTGTCGCCTCCGATTGTCTGGTGCATGTACTTTTCGTTTGTCGGATACACTTTGGTGTGGTAAGGGCCTTGCCTCTGTCTACATTCGAGTCTGAGCCTGTCCAGGGCTTTCTCCAGCCGGCGGAAAAAATGAAGGGAACATGGGGACAATGCAGATGAAGTCTCTTTCAGCAATGCTGATCATGGTGACAACGATCACACTTGCGACAACGGTTCCAAGCGTCAGCCCGGCACAGGCGACGGATGTCACGGATGCCAATGCCACTGTTCTTCATCGTCAGAAAGTCATGGAAACGGTTGGGGCCCTGATGGATACGCTTGGCTGTGTGACGAAGAAAGAGTGCACGCTTGATGACAAGGCTGTAACCAAGAACGCTAGGGGTATTGCCTTCATGGCCGAACTCTCCCTGCCGGCCTTCAGAGGCAAGGCGGAAGGGGCAACCGTCAAGCATACCGCTAAACCAGAAATCTGGAGCGAATGGGCCAAGTTCGAGGGGGGACTCAAGGCGATGGGAGATGCCGCGACCAGGGTTGCCACGCTTGCTGTCGAGGCCAAACGGGAGCAGGCTCTGGAAGCCATCGGTGAACTTGGCAAGACCTGCAAGGGCTGTCACGATACCTTCCGCACCAAGTGAGACCGGCAGAACACTGGTAGGCAGCGTGGGGCGTGGCGGGGACAGATTCAACCCGTCGCGCCACCGTGCTCCCCGCGCTGATGGTGGTTCTGGTGAGGCCTTGGCTTGTTGAGAACATGGGAACCGCGGCGCGGGCCACGCTGAGTACGGGTTTGACCGGGCTGCGCCTGGTCGGGCCCCGCAGGCGTCGTGTCTGGATGCCGCGGGCGCTTGCGGCAGCGTCGGGGGCGGAGGGGGTTCTTGCGTGCGGCGACTGTCCATGCCACCTTGCCGGAAGCGATTGCCGATCTGCATCAGCTCTGTGCCGGCTCGGCACGCCGATGCGAACTGGTGGAACCTGTCTTTTCCCCGGCCTCTGGCGGCTGAGACGTCGTAGGAGGCCGTTCACAGGGGGAACGGTGTGGCCTTGCTGTTTGGGCCGGAGCGTATCAGTCTCCACAATGATGATGGAGAAGCGTCCCGTGATGGTGCGCAATATCCGTACCCTGTTCGAGCGGGCTGGTCTGACGGAACTGGAAGTTCGCGCCCTGCACGGCATCGTCAAGGAGTTGCGTTGGGGATGCACCCGCGAAGGCAGCCTGCGGCGAGAGGATGACATGGAACCGGCCGCTCGTGGCCACTGGCGACGGGCCAAACGGGAACCACGCAAGGCTCGGGGTGAAAATGATTCCCCTGCCTGCAACCAGCAAACCACCCCCCCCGATCCAAGAGGGAGGGCTGGCAGTGTCCAGACGGAAGCCTCATTCCCTCCCGTGACCTGGATTTCTGCAAGACAAGGGGGAGCACAAGGACCTGGATGCCGTGTCCAGGCTGAGCCGTTGGTGCAACCTGGAATGAAACAGCTCTGAAACTGCTGTTCTGCTGCGACAAGGCGGGCGGAGCCGCTGCGCGCAAGGCATGGCTGGCAGCAGGCACTATACCCTGTCGTTTGCACCGTACCTCTATTCCGCACGCGGGGTGAAACGACTATAGGGCGGACGGTAACGGTCCAGATAGGTCGGCACGATAGCTTCCGGCGCAACGGGGGCAAGACCAAGGGCCTCGAAGCCAGGCAGCGTGCCGGACAATACGTTGTCCGTTTGCAGCAGGGCCACCTGATCGGGGGTGAGCGGTGGCGTGGGCAGATACTGCAAGAGACGGGCCTTCAGCCTTCCCACCCAGAACGGCACCGGTACCACCAACCGCCTGCGCGCCGTTTCCCGTAGAATCAAATCCAGGATGTCGCGCATTGTGTAGACCTTGGGTCCCCCGAGTTCATAGGTCTTGCCGGAACAGGCTGGATTGGTGAGTCCCTGCATGAGGGCATCGGCCACGTCTCCTGCATAAACCGGCTGAAAGCGGGTGCCTGTACCGTTTATGATATCGTTGGTAAGGACAGGCAGGACCGGACTCAGACGAGCCAGGGCAGCGAAACGATTGAAGAAATCGTCCTCTGGTCCGAAAACAACACTGGGGCGGAAAATAACGGCATCTGGAAAGTTGTCACGAATCACACGCTCGCCCACGGCCTTGGAACGGGCATATCGGGCTATGCTGGTCTCGCTTGCGCCCAGGGCCGATACATGCACAAACCGCTTCACCCCGATTGCCTTGCACAATCTAGCCAATCGCCGCGGCGCTTCGACATGGAGACGTTCAAACGTGCGCTGGCCGCGTTCGTAAAGAATACCGACCAAATTGACCAGTTCCTCGCTGCCGGCAACGACCGTTTCCACCTGTTTCTGATCGGTGATATCAGCCCGCCTGATTACGATCTGCCCAGGTTCGCCCAGTGGTTTCAAAAAGACGGCTGCTTCTGGATCACGGACTGCCACGCGCACAATACACCCCTCGGCAGCCAGTCGCCTGACCAGATGACGACCGATGAAACCCGAGCCCCCAAAGATCGTTACCCGCCGGACGGCCATGGTTCCCCTCCCTTATGTCTGATGACGGGTCCGATCCTTGTGTACCACGAAAACACGCCCTGTCAAGGACGTGAACGCAATGCCAGCCATTCTCATTTATAGAATTCATTCCGATTCGCATTAATGGACTCTTTCGCAAGAAAAAAGCCCCCTGGATCAGGGAGGGGAGCATTTTTATGTGAAAGGCAGCCGTCTTACACTTCGCCAAGGCCGACTTGTATAGATACCATGACCACGAAACAGGGAAATGGGGGGGGGGAGAGACCAATCCTCGCGACATGCCGCATCCAACGTCGAGGAAGCTGGTTATTTGCCAGAACAGTTCTAGTCTAGGCTGTATCAGCGGTTCAGTAGCAACGCGACCTCCGGCCGCCTGCTGTCATAGTACCGTTGAGCATGAATCCTGATTTACACTCAAGGGCCCGCTGCGACTACAGCAGTCATGATACGGTTTGGACCCGTGATACCGGCACTAGGAAAGGAATGGCAGGGCAATGTTGAAACAGTTCCAATTGACAGATCGGCAGATCGAGACGTTCAGGCGCGATGGTTATGTTCTGGTCCGCGGGGCTTCTGGCAGCGAGGATATGGTACGTATCGATACCTGGGCACGAGAGGTGGAAAATGCACCAGAGGAGTCCGGTCGCTATTGGGTGTATGGAGAGGAAAGCCGGCTGGAACCAGGGCGCAGAATCATCTGCCGGATTGAAAACATCATTTCGCATCATCCGGACTTTACGGCGGTGAGTGGAATCTTGCAGACTGCCACCAGTCAACTTATAGGTGAACCGACTGTTCTGTTCAAGGACAAAATAAATTTCAAGATGCCAGGAGGTGACGGATTCAAGCCGCACCAGGACCAGCAGGCCGGATAGGACAAGTATACCGATTTTTTCATCAGCGTCATGGTGTGCATTGACGAAGCGACCATCGAGAACGGCTGTTTGAAGATAGTGGCTGGCCACCACCGGCGCGGCCTGTTCCGTAGGTGGGAACCATTGACCGAAGCGGACATGAAGGGCATGGACTTCATCCCCATCCCGACGCAGCCAGGTGACGTCGCGTTCTTTGATTGCTACGCGCCACATGCATCGGAGCCGAACATGACCCGAACCACGCGACGGCTGTTTTTTGCCACCTATAATGCCGCCGCAAAGGGCAACCACATGCAGCAATATTACGCAGACAAGCACAAGACGTTCCCACCCGATATCGATCGGGACCCGGACAAGGAATACAGGTTCAAGATTTGACGCATCTTTCGGAAAGGTTTGCGAAATGCGACTCCGAATGGTAGAAAAAGAACTCGGGAGGGAGGACAGGCCGGAGGAGGCCGGAAATGTCAGCCGTGTTTCGGATGTTTCGGGGAATCTTCTGGAAGATTAGGGACACGGCTTTTCGCCCGATCAAATCACGCCCTCTCTTTCCCGGGGGACAGCAGGGGGAGGGGTGTTTCCAGTGCTGTCGCCAGACGGGCAAAGAAGATGTCAGCCATGTGATCCGCCGCGTTTTTGACCAGGCCCCGTTCCCGGGGCTGGCCAGTTTGCCTCCCACGGTCATCTGGGCCTTGATAGCGCACGGTGGTCATCCCGGTTTCGGCTTCGCTCAGCATGACCCGGGCTGTCCCTTTGACAAAACCAGCCCCCCCTCCCTGGCCCTGACTCGGACCACGAACGTGGTATCGGACAGACGTTTGCAGGACCCGCACCCCTCAAGACACTGCCGCAGGAAGATAGCATCATTCAGGGCCTGCCATACATGGCTTGGTGTTGCCGGAACGTGGAACACGCCTGACAGGTCCATGGTACCCGTGGTGCCCTTTTCATACAGTTTCAGGCAGGAGAATAACCCTCCGGAAACGAAGGGGGAGAGTCCTTCCGCCTCTGCCGGATGGTTTACGTTCGCAGCGTCGCACCGGTTGCCCGCGCCACGGCATCGATAATGCGGCTGGATACGACCTCGATGTCCTGGTCGGTCAGGGTCCGTTCTGTGGGTTGCAAGGCCACCGCGATGGCAAGCGACTTGTCACCCATTCCAAGACCTTCATAAACATCAAAGACTTCTACCGCAACGATTAGGGTCTTGTCAACGCTCCGGGCTGCCTTCAGGACCGTTTCCGCCGCGACGGTACTGTCCACCACAAACGCGAAATCCCGTACGACCGGGTGGAAGGGAGGCGTTTTCAAAAGGGGTCTCGTCCGAAGCACCTTGAGTTGGGGAATGGCTTCCAGGAAAATCTCGAAGCCGGCTAGGGCACCCTTGACGTCGAGGGCACGACTCACGCGTGGGTGAATCTCGCCAAACCAGCCCAACACCGTTATCCCCAGGCGCAGCGTGCCCGACCGGCCGGGATGGTACCAGGCAGGTGCATCGGCACTGACCTGAAGTCCGGTAGTCGGGGCACCCGCCGTTTCCAGTACAGCCAGGGCATCTGCCTTGGCATCGAAGACATCCACCGGCCGTTGCGGCCGTGCCCAGTGTCGGGAACAATTATGACCGGCCCGTACACCGGTTGCCATCCACTTCTGTGCTCCAGGTGTGTCGCCATGGAACTGCAGTCCGATCTCAAACAGGGCCGAATCGGACAGGTCGCGGGCAGCATTGCGGCTGACGGCCATGATCAGGTTGGGCAACAGGGAGGGACGCAGGGCATCCAGATCGGTGCTGATGGGGTTGGCAAGCCTGTGAACCGGTGCACCGCCTGTGAACAGAGCCGCATGGAGAGAGGACATGAACGACCACGTGGTGGTTTCTAGCAGGCCACGGGCAGCCAGGGCCCGGCGGACCCATGACCGCCGCTGCTGGCCGGGGGACACGACGCCCGATGGTATCGACGCCCGTGGCAAAGACACGACCGGCACCCTATCGTAACCATGCAAACGAATGATTTCCTCAACCAGATCATGTTCGCCTTCAAGATCGCGGCGCCACGACGGAGGCACGATGGTCAAGACCCCCTCTTCCGCTACCTGTACGGTGCAGCCGATGGCCTCCAGCTGGCGTTGCATCACGGCAATGGGAAGATCGAATCCGCTCAGACGGGAGAACCGTTCCATCCGTAACACAAACGTTCGCTGCCAGGCTGGTTCGGCCCCGGTAACGACCAGCGTCGAAGCCTTCCCCCCGCACAGATCAAGAATCAGGCGGGTGGCGCGTTCCGCGCCGGCCACGGCGGAAGCCGGATCGACTCCGCGTTCGAAACGATAGCGGGCTTCCGATTCGATGGCCAGCATCCGTCCGGCGCGGGCAATCCGCACCGGATCGAATAGGGCGGATTCTACGAACACATTGACAGTCGATTCGGAACAGGCGCTTGCCTGCCCGCCGACCAGACCGGCCAGCGCCTGCGGTCCCTTTGCATCGACGATAACAATCATGTCCCCTTGCAGGGGATAGGTCTTGCCGTTGAGGGCGGCAAGCGTTTCCCCTTCGCGCGCCAGACGCACGGTCAAGCTCCCTCCACTCAACCGGTCGGCGTCGAACACGTGCAAGGGGCGGGCGGCTTCAAGGCTGAGCAGATTGGTGATGTCCACCAGCGCGGAAATGGGACGCAGGCCCACCGCCGTGAGACGCTGTTGCAACCAATCCGGACTTGGGCCATTGCGGACGCCGCGAATGAATCGTCCAACGAACAGCGGACAGGCGGCCTCCACTTCGACGGAGCGTGCAACGGTAAGCGGACTTTGGAAAGTACCCGGAATAGGCGCAATGACAGGCGGTCTGAAAGTGCCAAGACCAGCAGCAGCAAGATCGCGAGCAATACCCTGCACGCCCAGACAGTCGGCCCGATTGGGCGTGATGGCAAGGTCAAACACGGAATCGAAGGCCAGTACCTCCAGGGCCTTCGCGCCGACCGGAGCAGCGGCGGGCAGTGCGATCACGCCGGCATGATCCTCCCCCAGCTTCAGCTCCCGTGCCGAACACAACATGCCCTGACTTTCGACACCACGAATGACGCCTTTTTTGAGCCGTTCGCCCGAAGCCGGAATGATCACCCCCGGCCGGGCCAGAAGTCCCTTCATCCCGGCATGGGTATTGGGTGCCCCGCACACGACCTGAATGATTCCTGAACCCGTATCAACCTGGCATATCTTGAGCCGATCAGCCTGCGGATGCGGCTCCACGGTGAGGACCTGGGCGACGATGAAATCATTCAGGGCAGGGCCAAGCATTTCGACCGATTCGACCTCAAGGCCGATCATGGTCAATGTATCAGCGATCTCGGCCACCGTTGCCGAGGTCTCTAGATGCTCCTTAAGCCAGGACAAAGTGAATTTCATGGATAAAGTGCTGCGGATGCTTAAGCGGATGGCGAAACAGGCCTTGAAGGTTGCCCTACCATACGCGATCAGCTTTTCCTCGGCAAGATTAAGGAACCCCTCCCTTTCAAGATTTTGATCTGTGCGCGAATCATATACGGGCTGGAAGATTCTGGCCCGCTCGCCCTTGATCGCCAAAGAGACGTCGCATCTGGCCCCCCCGGCGCATAAGTGCCGAACCCACACCCACCCCTATGGCCAACAGGTCCAGTCGTTCCTTCCTGACCATCGATATCTTGCGAAGGGTGCGCACGGTCTGGATGCCGCAATCAACTTGAGGCATTATGACATGTGTTCTACGGTGTCTGGTGGAGAGGGGAGGCGCCGGCGCCAACGGCAAGACCAAAACAAAACTAGATCCCACGAAGCGGAACATAACGGAGAAGAACCTCATGAGCTATACGTTTGACAAGACACTCGACACCCCTTTTGATGTTGCCCTTGCCAAGATCACAGAGGCTCTGAAAGCCAAAGGTTTTGGGGTGCTCACCACTATTGATGTCCGAAAGACCATGAAAGAGAAGATCAACGAGGACATCCGTCCCTACACCATCCTGGGGGCCTGTAGCCCGCGGCACGCCTTTCGGGCTCTGTCGCTGGAGAATAAGATCGGTAGCATGCTGCCGTGCAATGTGATTGTCCAGGAGAAAGCAGATGGCCAGGTGGAAATCTCGGCCATCGATCCTATCGCCTCCATGGCTGCCATCAACAACCCGCAGCTCCGCGACGTGGCAACCGAGGTGCAAAGTCTGTTGCAGGGAGTTGTGAACGGTTTGTGACGTGCGGTCCCATCCGCGGCGGGGTAGGGAAGTACATGAGCATGCCGACAAGACGCTCATGATCTTCCGCGGTGCGTGGTGCCTAGCCCGGTTCGAGAGCCGACAATGAAAACCCTGGACAGGAAAGCGGCCGCCTGATCCACCAGGCGGCCTGCTCTGCGAACAGGGGGGGGGCCACCACGCTCCTGGGTGTCGTGTCGACCAGTCACGTACTCACAGGACCCCACCCCGGCCTGCCGACGCTCTTCGCTTTCGGGAGGCAGAACGGATCATCAGCGAGCGGTCAATTGGTGGGCTCCCTGCATCGATCATTTTAGTTTGCTATCGGCGTCTTATTGACAACCCCGACCTTTCGCCTCCCATGATGATAAAACGACCCGACAGAGCAAGAAGATTTTCTCCGTGACGCTCGTCGTTGCGTTTGACACCTCGAAATTCGCCCACCACCTGCGCCAGGGGGGACTTTCCGAAGAACACGCTAACGCCATTACCGAGGCCATCAAGGATGGCATCGATCGACTCGGATCTCGCCACCAGGGCCGATCTGGGCGAGTTGGAACATCGGCTGATGGCCGGAGATCCTGGCGACAAAGACCGAGGTCACCGCTGCTCGTGTGGAGGCCAAGGCCGGCGTTTGCGAGATCAGGGCCGAGATGCGCGAGATAGAACAGCGCCTGACGATCAAGCTGGGAACGATGCTGGCGGTGGCGGTGGGCGCCAGCGCTGCTCTAGAGTCAGGTTCCTGTAACCGGTCGTGATCCATAGACCCGCGTGGAGGGGGAGCCGGGGACCCCCGGGCCTGGAGAATGGCCCGCTCCGTCGCGATCGGGGGGATCATGATCCCGTTTCCTTTGGTGATCCAGGCTCCGGCCATACCGTATGCCCAGTCCCAGGGCTGGCGATAAGGTCCGTCGCTATATCCCGCAAAGGTTCATACGTCAAGGGCATCGGCGCCGTTCCCCCGGAATCACACTTGCTATTATAGGTTGATACTGATGCCAATGATCATGAAAAAGTTGCCTCAAGCACCCCCACACAATCCTCCCCCTCCAGGAGGAGGGGGAGACCTGATTCGGAAAGCAACGATTCCACCACCCCGCCAGGGCAGCGCGTGCGTATACGCCAGCCCCTAGATGGG
This sequence comes from uncultured Rhodobacterales bacterium, assembly GCA_964624075.1. GTDB lineage: Bacteria > Pseudomonadota > Alphaproteobacteria > Rhodospirillales > Rhodospirillaceae > CAZUWH01. The sequence continues at coordinate 17,531 of CAZUWH010000027.1, read as the reverse complement.
GAAGGGTGGATGTGTAAATGCCGTAACGGACCAAGTATGACTGACAGAGGAATACAGTGCGGTTGTAACACACCGATGCACTACGTTAGCGCTTGATACCATCCTGTGGCAGAATTACTCTCCACAGATATGTTTCTTCGTTGGCAACGGCAATGCTAGAATGAAATATTGTCCACTATTGATAACTATTAAGGCGATGCCAGGATATCAGGCCCGCAGGAAGAAACATTACGCACCTGCAGGGTGCCCGCCGGCTTTTGCCGGAGCCCTTAACTGCAATCTGCCTTCGTTCGTGCGCGGCAACGCTGTGGATTTTGACCTGTTCACCCTGTTCCTGGCTGCTACGGAGCTAGTCAATCTCAATGAGATTCCCTTCCCGACCGGCCAGTACCGGCCAGTCACAGATGACGATCGCCCGCCGCGTCGAGCGGTTCGTTGCCCATGGTCTTCTCGCCAAGGAAGGGCATCTCGCCCCACGATCGGCGCAGGGTGACCATCGTGCCGACGCAGAAATCACGACCCTGGCCTGCAACTATCTCACGTAGGCTATGCAGGAAGCCGATGTGCAGACGATCGATCTGCGGACGGATGCCAATGCCCGTGTCCCGGGTGGCAGGCGACGTCGTGCGGTCAATGACAGTGTTCCAGCCTGAGAACCTGACAGCGGGCCTTGAAAAGGGTAGGGGAGCCCGTGGCCGTTCCATGTTTTTTACCGACAGAGCAACCTGTGGGGGAGATACGGGCCTTTCCCCGCGATTCCTCAGACCTTCTGCTGCCAAGTTCCATGGTCGGTCTGCTGCCAGTAGAACAGCGTGCAACCGGCCGCACGGTAGACCCGCCAGCGGTCACGGGCAGTCGCGAGAGCAGCCGCGTCATTGCCGTCGAACAGATCGAGGCAGCGCTGATAGGTGGTCTTGCGTAGAGAGTCCATGCCGTCGGTCAGAATCAGAACGTCGGCTCCGTTGGGATTCTCGTCGCTCGTCGTAAGCCAGAGAGGTTGCCATGCGGCATAACCGTCAACGGCGCTGCCATGCGGCAGCCAGGAGTCCGGCGCATAGGTCCACAGGAGCGCCGACAAGACCTCGACGCGCGTCGCCGACCCCGTCAGCAGTACAGCCCGATGTCCGGCACTGCGCACCTTTTCCAGGAGCGGGGGCAGGGCCTTTTCCAGGGGCCATATCTGCAAGTGGTAGAAATCAACCCGGGTCATGGTTTCGGCCGGCAAAAGGGACACGAGGGACCGTTCGGTCCCTCGCAGAGCTGTTTTCTTTACTCTTGACACCGCATCTCTACTTCTGGCTTTCATCCTTGGCGCCGAGGGCAGCCTGGGCAGCTGCCAGACGGGCGATCGGTACCCGGAACGGCGAGCAGGACACATAGTTCAAACCTACCGTCTGGCAGAACATGATCGAAGCCGGATCCCCTCCGTGTTCGCCGCAAATGCCGAGCTTAATATCGGCGCGGGCCTCTCGACCGCGTTCGGCAGCAATCTTGACCAGTTCACCCACGCCCTCGATATCAAGGCTTGCGAACGGGTCCTTTTCATAGATGTTCTTGGCCCGGTAGACTTCCAGGAACGATGCTGAGTCGTCACGCGACATGCCGAGTGTCGTCTGGGTCAGGTCATTGGTTCCGAAACTGAAGAACTCAGCGCTTTCTGCAATCTCGCCCGCACGCAGGGCAGCACGCGGCAGTTCGATCATGGTGCCAACCTGATATTGCAGAGTCGTACCGGTTGCCTTAAAGGCATGATCTGCGACTTTCACGATGATGGCCTTCATCAGATCCAGTTCCTTCCGCGTGCTAACGAGCGGGATCATGATCTCGGGCACGACGGGCTGGCCGCCTTTTTTCGTGACCTCGATGGCACCTTCGAAGATAGCCTGGGCCTGCATCTCATAGATTTCTGGATAGGTGATGCCGAGACGGCAACCACGATGGCCCAACATGGGATTGGTCTCATGGAGTTGGACGTTGCGGTTCTTGACCGTGGCGGCATCAAGGCCGGCTGCCTTAGCCACTTCCATGATTTCGGCATCGGTATGCGGCAGGAACTCGTGCAAAGGTGGATCCAGAAGACGGATGGTCACCGGCAGCCCCTCCATGATGGTGAACAGGTCGATGAAATCCTGCCGCTGGAACGGCAACAGCTTGGCAAGAGCGGCGCGCCGACCGGCCTCGTCCTTGGCGAGAATCATTTCGCGGACCGCGATGATGCGCTGGGGATCGAAGAACATATGTTCGGTCCGGCACAGGCCGATACCTTCTGCCCCGAACTTGCGGGCAGTCGCCGCGTCGGTCGGCGTTTCGGCGTTGGCGCGCACTTTCATGGTCCGCAGCGAATCGGCCCATGCCATCAGCGTCCCGAAGTCGCCCGTCAGCTCAGGCTGAATCATCGGCACTGCTCCCAGCATTATCTCACCCGACGAGCCGTCGATGGTGATGACATCACCCTCCTTGACGATACTGTCCTTCACCGTGAAAGTCCGGGCGGCATAGCTAACGCTGATGTCGCCCGCCCCAGCCACACACGGCGTGCCCATACCGCGGGCGACCACGGCCGCGTGGCTGGTCATGCCGCCGCGGGTGGTGAGAATGCCTTCGGAGACGTGCATGCCACCGATGTCTTCCGGACTGGTCTCGATACGCACCAGGACCACTTTCTTGCCGGCCTTGACCCATATCTCGGCGTCGGCGGCGGAAAACACGACCTGCCCCGAGGCGGCGCCTGGCGAAGCTGGCAGACCACGGGCGAGGACGGTCTTTCTGGCCTTAGGATCGATGGTTGGATGGAGAAGCTGGTCGAGGGCGGCTGGATCAACCCGCTGAACGGCTTCCTCCCGACTGATCACCCCTTCCTTGGCCATGTCGATGGCGATCTTCAAGGCCGCCTTGGCGGTACGCTTGCCGACCCGGGTTTGCAGCATCCACAGCCGACCTTTCTGGATGGTGAACTCCATGTCCTGCATGTCACGGTAGTGGTCTTCCAGTTTGGTGCGGATGTCATACAGTTCTTGATAGAGGTTTGGCATGACCTCTTCCATCGACGGAAGGTCAGACTTCTGCTTGTTCTGACCGGTGATGGTGATCTGCTGTGGGGTGCGGATACCGGCTACGACGTCTTCCCCTTGCGCGTTGGCCAAGTATTCGCCATAAAATGAATTCTCTCCGGTAGATGGATCTCGGCTGAAGCAGACACCGGTTGCGCTATCCTTACCCATGTTGCCAAACACCATGCACTGCACGTTGACGGCCGTGCCCCAGCTTTCCGGGATTTCGTTCAAACGGCGATAGATAATGGCGCGCTGATTCATCCAGCTTCTGAATACGGCGCCAATAGCCCCCCACAACTGCTCATGCACGTCCTGGGGGAATTGTTTTCCAAGCTTTTCTTGTATCTTGCCCTTGTAGCGTTCGATAATGACCTTCCAGTCATCCGCCTTAAGATCGGTGTCAAGCTTGTAGCCTTTTGCATCCTTGAGCTGCTGGATGATTTCTTTAAAGTTGTAGTGTCCGACATCAAGCACAACGTTCGAATACATCTGGATGAAGCGATGGTAACTATCCCAGGCAAACCGCTCGTCACTGGAGCGCCTGGCCAGCCCCTCGACCGTGGCATCGTTGAGGCCGAGATTGAGGATGGTATCCATCATGCCCGGCATGGAGGCACGGGAGCCCGAGCGGACAGAAACTAGCAACGGGTTGGCGGCGTCGCCGAATTTCATGTCCATGACCTTCTCAAGGCTGGCCAGAGCGCTTTCCACCTGGCTCTTGAGGTCACCGGGATAGGTTTGAACGTTGGTGTAATAATAGGTACAGACTTCAGTGGTGATGGTGAACCCGGGCGGAACCGGAAGCCCCAGACCGGCCATTTCTGCCAGGTTGGCTCCCTTGCCGCCAAGAAGGTTTTTCATCTTTGCCGTCCCTTCGGCGCTGCCGCCACCGAAGGTATATGCCCACTTTGTTATGGCTCCGTCGTCCTTCATGGCCCTGTCACCCCTCGATTTTTGTAAAATCTGCTATGGCTTCCATTGCCGTCCCGATGCAGGACAACAGCTTGAGGCGGTTTTCTCGCAAGTGAAACGTTTCACTGTTGACCGTCACGCGTTCGAAGAACGCATCTACAGGCGCCCGCAGTCGCGACAAGGCCGCCATGGCATCATCGAACCTTTCTACTTTCACTGCGTCGTTGCTGTCTTTTACAACCGAAGACAGACGCGCCGCCAGGGCATGTTCCGCTTCTTCACGCAACAATCCTTTATTAACCGAGCCGCGATAACTAGTCCGATCATTTTTCTCCTCGATGTGCACGATGTTCATCGCCCGCCGATAAGTCGTCAGAAGATTTGAACCATCTTCAGTAGCCAGAAAGAGAGACAGTGCCTCAACGCGTGCCAGTAACCGCACCAGGTCGTCTTCCCCTCCCAGCGCGAACACGGCGGCGATCGAATCATGGCGCACACCTTTCCCGCGCAGATGCACTTTCAGGCGGTCAGCAAAAAAATCAAGCAGGGAGAGCGCATCGAACGCTCGACCCTGGGCACCGTGGAGGCCGGCCGCCTGTCTGAACACCGGCAACAATGGCAGGCGCAAGCCGTTTTCGAGAATGAGGCGGATGACACCCAGTGCAGCCCGGCGCAGGGCAAAGGGATCCCTGGAGCCAGTCGGCTTTTCGTCGATGGCCCAGAAACCGACCAGGGTGTCGATCTTGTCCGCCACGGCTACGCACACGCTGACCGGTGCCGAAGGACAGATATCGCCAGGACCCAGCGGGGCATAATGCGCAGCGATTGCCTCGCACACCGCCGGGCTTTCGCCATCATGACGGGCATAGTAGTGACCCATGGTGCCCTGCAATTCAGGGAATTCCCCCACCATGCCGGTGGAAAGATCAGCCTTGGCGAGCAGAGCGGCCTGCTCGACCAGGGCCGGGTCAGCCCCCGGTACGACGTCTGCCACCGCCAGGGCTAGCGTACGCATCCGCATCCCCTTGTCGGCCATGGTCCCAAGCCCGGTGTGAAAAATAAGCTCTTCCAGCCTGTTAACCCGGCTGTGCAGGGCGTGCCGGCGATCCTGATCCCAGAAGAACTTGGCATCGGCGAGCCGCGCCCGCAGTACCCGCTCATTGCCGGCGACGATGGCCTGACCCGCATCCTCGGTGGCTATGTTGGAGACCGTCAGGAACCGCGGGGCCAGACGACCATCCGCCTGAAGCAGCGAAAAATATTTCTGGTGCGTGCGCATGGTGGTAATCAGAACCTCCGCCGGCACGTCCATGAAGGTATCGTCGATATGCCCCATCAGAACCACCGGCCACTCGACCAGTCCGGTCACCTCGGCCAGCAATTCATCATCCCGTCTGACCGTGAATCCCGCCGCTGCCGCTAGTTCTTCGGCCTGGCGGCGGATGCGATCAGCCCGTTCAGCCGGGTCCAGGATCACATGCGCCTCACGCAGACCCCGTTCGTAACAGTCGAACCCGCGGACCGGAAAGGTGATCGGCGCCAGAAAGCGGTGTCCTTCGGTGATATCGCCTGCCTCCACGCCGGCGAAGCGGACCGGAATGACAGCCTTGTCGAAGGTACACAAGATACGTTGCAAAGGCCGGACCCAGCGCTCCCGGAACGTGCCCCAGCGCATGGACCTGGGCCATGGAAAGCCGGCCATGACTGACTCTACTACTTCCCTGATCAGGATTGCCGCTGGCCCGCCCTTTTTCGTGATGACGGCAAAATAGAACGTCCCTTTCGGAGTCTGACGCGTTTCCATCTGGTCAAGCGTCAAACCACCCGCTTTCAGGAATCCTGCGAGGGCCCCCGGAGCGGCGTCGGTTCGTGGACCACGCTGTTCCCCGCGTCTGTCGGGCAGGATCGCCGGCAGATCGGCAATGCTAAGCGTGAGACGCCGCGGCGTGACGAAAGCCCGCGCCCGATCGGCTGCGGCCAGCCCTCCGGCAGCCAGTCCTGCACAGACGAGACGCTTCAGATCCACAGCCGCGCGGGACTGCATGCGCGCGGGAATCTCTTCCGAGATGATTTCTAGCAAAAGCTGCGGCATGGTGCTAAGGTTTCCGCTCTCCCCGACTGACAAGCCAGGATTCACAACAGGCCTGCGCCAAGGCCCGCACCCGGCCAATATAGGCAGCGCGCTCCGTCACCGAGATCACCCCGCGTGCATCGAGCAGATTGAAACGGTGCGAGGCCTTGATGCATTGATCGTAGGCGGGCAGAGGCAGGTTCTCCGTCAGCAGAGCCTGGCATTCCTGTTCAGCATCTGCGAAATGCCTCAACAGCATGGCGGTGTCGGCGCATTCAAAATTGTGTTTCGAGTACTCTCGCTCGGCCTGATGAAAAATGTTGCCGTATGAAATGCCTGCCCCGTTGAAATCAAGGTCGAAAACATTTCCCACGCCCTGAATATACATTGCCAAGCGCTCCAGACCATAGGTCAGTTCAACCGATACCGGATCGCATTCTAGGCCGCCAACCTGCTGGAAATAAGTGAACTGGGTCACTTCCATGCCATCGCACCAGACTTCCCACCCCAGACCCCAGGCGCCGAGTGTAGGACTTTCCCAATCGTCCTCGACGAACCGGATGTCATGGCGGAGGAGATCAATTCCCAAGCGACGCAGGCTGTCCAGATATACCTCTTGCGGATCGGCAGGGGAAGGCTTCAGCAGAACCTGGAACTGATAATAATGCTGAAGTCGATTCGGATTCTCCCCGTAGCGTCCATCGGCCGGCCGGCGCGAGGGTTGTACATACGCACACGCCCATGGCTCCGGCCCCAGGGCGCGCAGGGTGGTGGCCGGATGGAGGGTCCCGGCTCCCACTTCCATGTCATAAGGTTGCAGGATCACGCATCCCTGCTTGGCCCAGAAAGACTGCAACGCCAGGATGAGCGACTGGAAGTTTAGCCTGGAATGGATAGCTGCAACCATAGCGGAGGTTTCTCTTCTCGATCAACTAGAGATGCCGGAACCTAACGGAGCGACAGTCAAACGGTCAAGGGCGGAGACACTGCTCCCCAGGACAATCGCATTTGCGTGCGATTGGACACCTCCAGAATCCTCTCTCCCGATCCAGGGGCTACAGGATACATAACAAGGCCGCCCTTGTAACGTGCAAAACGATTGCGTTGGCGGTTACTGCCGGGACGCTTCAAACGGACACCCCCCTCGGCCACAGGCGTGATGACCAACTGGCACATAGGCGCCACAACGGGTACACGGTCGCAGATCCTCGATGGCCGAGGAAGGATTCCCTCCAGCGGATGACCTCTCCTGCTTCTCCTGCAGCACAGCTGTACGCCTGTGTCCCATCCTAGTCAGGAGCCTGAGGCCATACCATACCCCCACCCCCAGCAAGAGGATGACCACGATCTTGCCAATTCCCACCATGGGTGTTTCTTCTTTTCCATCCCCTCACGCCGTTCCCCTGGCATGAAGCTTCAAGGCGGCGGAAATGAAATCATGTACTGGGGTCGCGATTTCCACCTCACGACCCAGCCGGCGCACAGCACCCGACAACCAGGGCAGTTCCAGCCGTTTGCCATGGAGAAGGTCATGGAGCTGCGAGGAACTCATGCTTTCAGGCAGATTGTCAATCTGCTTCATGTTGTGGGCCACCATGTCGTCCTTCATGGCAATGCCTTTGGCACGGGCGACAGCCACCACTTCCTCGACCGCCCGCTGGAACAGGCTGCGGGTGTCTGGATCTCTCCGAATCCGGCCGATGGGCTGACGGGTCAGCGCCGTCGTGCCAGACAGCGCCGCCAGGAAGGAAAACTTCGTCCAGATATCGAGCAGAATCTTCGTAGACAGCACAGTATCGATACCGGCCTTGGTGCAGACGGCATAAAACACCTGCACCCGTGGCGTGACGCAACCGTCCAGTTCCCCAAACACCAACCGGGCGTTGCTGCCCGTGTGGACCACAAGGCCCGGTTCGGCCACTTCCGCCATGATGTAGGTTGTACCGCCCCACACCCGCTCGGCGCCAACAGCAGTTTTCAGGGTGTCTGCCGCGGTCACGCCATTCTGGAAGGAGACCACAGCCGTCTCCGGACCGATCAGAGCCTTGCAGCCTTCCGCAGCCTGGGCGGTATCGTAGAGCTTGACGGCCACCATGATCACCTCCACCGGCCCGATGACAGCCGGATCGTCGGTCACCTGGGCCGGGGTGATGTGGAGATCACCGTTCCGGCTTTTGACCCGCAGGCCCCCGGCGCGGATCGCTTCGTAGTGAGCACCACGCGCGATGAAACGGACATCCTCCCCCGCCGCTGCCAGCCGGGCTCCGTAATAGCCGCCCACCCCACCACTGCCGTAGATTGCAATCCTCATCACTGTTCCCTTTCCACTCCATGCCATGCTGGAAGTGGCATGAACATGCACAATCTAGCGAGACTGTGCGACTTCCCGCAACGGCCATAAACGGTCAATATGAAAATGCTTCCCCGATCCATGAAAGAGGGAGCGATGGTTTCGAGAAATACCCTTATGGCAACGATATCGCACCAAACCACCTCCCAGCAGGGAGAGCTTTTCACAATTGAGACGGAAACGGATGCCCTAATACCGGTTGAAGACCGTGCCTGCGACGTTGCATCCCATTGCCCTCAGGCGCTTGACAAGCGCATGCACCTCATTGAAACGGGTCCGGTTGACGCCGGGCTACGATCACGGCGGTTCTGATCCAGGTGGCCACGATGTCGGCATCGGCAAATGCCATGCCCGCGGCGCAGCCGTATGATGATGGCACCGAACTGCTTTTCAAGCCGCAAGGTGAGGGCGATGAATTCCCCCGACGATAGCAATTCCTGTGGATTGTGGGGAGAAGCGCCGACCGGTAGCAGCGACAGGGAAGGGACAATGTTGCTGACCATGGCGACCCGTTCATCGACCTGCCGACGCAATACCTTCGACAGTCCCCGACTACAGCGGGGCAGCTTGAGCATATCGGCAAGGCAGCCGTCGCGCATGTTGCTGTCCACGAGCAGGGTCGGCACTGCCATCTGGGCCAGGGCCAGATTGGCGGCGAGGCTAGGTGCAGCCGGTGCCCCATCTGGCGCTGATGATCAGAATCGATCGGGTCCCCCGACTCAAACAGGCATGAACAATGCCGCTGCGGATGGAGCGAATCGCTTCCGCTGCCCAGCCGAACAGGTCATGGCCGGTCACGAGTTCGCCGGAAAGATCGCCAAGGGAAGAAGCGTCGTCACGCAAAATCGGATAATGGTACTGGCGGGCCAGGGCGGTCATGATGTCGGCCTGACTGACCAGCCCCATGGCGACGGTGGCTTCACCGAAAGTGCAGTCGTGGAAAGCTTGCCAGTTCAGGACCCGATCTACCTGGACTGATGTCAGCTTGCCCATGCGGACGAGCAAATGACCGAGGGTCATCCGCTGGTCATCAGGGGACGGCGCCGGAAAACGGGACCCCGTTACACTGCTTTCTTCCTTTGCGATAATCGCTTCACCTTGCCGTGCGCTCTTGTCATCGACTCGGTTCATGGTGCAGCTCCACTGCCTCGCGCATGACCTTCAGCCAACTTTGTCGCCGCTCCCGTTTCACCCTGGCTGGCACCAACGTGCCGATACTGTACAGACCGGTGGCATGGTCAAGATCAACAGACGTGCGGATGCGACGGTCGAAGATTTCAATCAGCAAGGCTAATACAACCCAGACAGCCAACCCGAAACCGGCCGCGAGCACGAGCAGGAGAATCACGCGCTTGCGCGAGAAGACCGGTTTGGTCGGGGGGACCGCCTGATCTAACGGGGCGACATTCACGAAGGAGATCTGTCCCCGCATCCGCAACGATTCGGCCCGGCCGGTGGCGGAATCCAGTTGTTCCCGCCGGAGCTCTACCTCACGGGAAAGTTTTGCCAGCTGATCGTGCCTGACCTGATTCTCAATGAGACGCTGTGCCTACGCCGCATAAGCTATCTCAAGTTGTTGCAATTGGTGGCGCAGGGGTTCAACCTTGGCCGCAAAATTGCGGCGACTCGCCTTGATTTCATCCCGGCTCTGTTCCTGGAGCGTGGTCTGGGATTGCACAAGGGAGGCATGGCGTGGATGCCTAGCCCCGACTTCATTGCGCAGCCTGGCCAGTTCCGACTGCACGGTCGATAGCTTTGCCTGCAGGCGCAGAAGGGTGGGGAACTGCAGGAAGGCATCGTGATCACTGGTGAGCCGGTAGACACGTTGTTCAAACCAGTAATAAACTACCTTGGTAACGACATTGCGTGTAATGGTTGCACGATCGACTATCAAAGGCTGTATACGCCCCGGTACTGAGCCGATGCTGACCTGATCAAAGGAGCGGATATGCCAGCCGCCTCAAGGAATTAACTCCTGTGGACTGTGGGCAACGGCGGCATAGCTTTGAGAGTCATAATAGGCAGCATAAAAATCGACCATGCCGCGATCGTCACGATGACTATAGCCGATCTGAGCATAATCGGTCAATTGCAGAACTTGCAGGTAGTCCGCTTTCAAGAGAAACGGCGTGCCAAACCACTCTGCCACGTGCGGTGGGAACAGGGACAGCGGGACACAGGGGGAACTGTTTCCTGCCGGATGGTGAATCTGGCCGGTGCCAGACGGCGCCCCAACGCCGTGAAATCACAGCGGCACGGCTTCAACACGCTCATGGCCAGAAAACGTCCCCCTTGGCCGATCCACAACAGCAGCATGATCTCGGCCAGCAGGACTCCGATGCAGACGACGAAAATGACGAAGCCTTCCATCAGATGCTGCATCCCTTCGGCCATCCTGACACCGTAATGTTCTACTAGGACCCCGATCACGGCAATGCCGCAGGCTGTTTATGACGAGAGTCAGCGGCAAGGTAGAAAACAGAATGACGATTCGCTTCTACCAGGCATCCTCGAGAAGAAGGGCGGCCAGAAAGCCGAAACTCAGCAGGGGAAACAGATAACGCAGACCATTACAGGATTCTACAATCTTTAGATTGTATGTTCTAATCTAGATAACGTTGCCATTGAGATAGACGCTAATCCATGCTATCTATACGAGTGCAGTGCCAAACGCCGAAGACTATAACTGCATCTGCAAAGACAGGATGGCATACAAGGCGTGGAGAAGCGGGATCATGAAAAACAGATAAGCCAACGGTCCGGCCAGACGACGCAGGCCGGCTCCCCCTGTCGCCGTACCGGTCAGACCAACGAGGCTAAGTAGATAGCCATAGGTCATGATGACGTAGATACCCGACAGAAGACCGACCACCAGCATCCCGTTCCGATAGCGCATAGGCGACCTGGTTCTGACCAAGATTGAAGAGGCATATGAGACTTTCACCCCCAACGTGATGGTGGAAAACGAGAAGGGGGTCGGGGGCTTCCAGAAAGATGATGTCCCCCTGCCGCAAGGCCGGATGGTTTCCGGCGCCAGTGCAGGAAACGGCGCGTGAAATTGAGCGGGGAGTCATCCTCTTTTTCCTGACGGTTCACCGCCTGGGACAGATGGGCAGGGTCAACAGGCAGCCAGGGCGTACCGGTCGAAAAGCCGCCATCATCATCCCGCCAGGGCAGCGGCGTCCGGCAGCCGTCACGACCCTTGTACACGGGCCAGAACCGGAGACCATCGGGGTCCTGCAACCGCGTGAAGGGGACATCGGCTTGCGGCAGGCCCAGTTCCTCACCCTGATACAGAAACGCCGTCCCGCGGAGGGAACACAATAGAACGATAAGCTGCCTCGCCAGGATCGGGCGCAAGACCGGCGCGAGGGATGCACCCCACCGGCTCCACCACCCGGGGGGTGTCATGGTTGCTGAAAGCCCACGCCGGCCAGGCCAGGGGCGAACCGGTCAGCATGTCCGTACAGGCCTTGCGTATATGCCGGGCGCTGAAGCATTCTCGCAATAGAATAAACGAATAAGCTATGTGCAACCTGTCGTGACCTGCTGTATAGGTGACCATGGTCTGGACCGGGGTATCGCTCGACACCTCTGCCACGGCCATGGTCCCGGGATAGCTGTCGAGAAGTGTCCGCAGGCGGGCGATGAAGGCAAGGTTCTCCGGCCGTGAGCGGTTGTAGACGGGATGCTGGAGCTGATATTCCTTGACCGGCCGGTGATGAAAACGAGGCGGGTTGTCCCGCAACTGAGGCGGGTTGTCCCGCAACTGTGGATCGTGCATATAGAAGTTGGCAACGTCCAGCCGAAAACCGTCCACACCCCGCTCCAGCCAGAATCGGGCTACGTCGAGAATGGCGTCCTGGACGGCAACGGTGTGCAGGTTCAGATCAGGTTGTTCCTTGAGGAAGTTGTGCAGGTAGTATTGGCCGCGACGCGGCTCCCACTGCCAGGCGACTCCGCCGAAGACCGACAGCCAGTTGTTGGGGGGCATACCGTCAGGACGAGGATCAGCCCACACATACCAGTCCGCCTTGGGATTAGTGCGGTCCTGCCGGCTTCCCTGGAACCAGGGATGGTGGTCGGAGGTGTGGGAGTAAACCTGGTCGATGATCACCTTGAGATTCAGGGCATGAGCCCGCGCCAGTAGGCAATCGAAATCGGCCAGTGTCCCAAAGAGCGGATCAACCGCACGGTAGTCGGCGACATCGTATCCGAAATCCTTCATGGGCGAGGCGTAGAAGGGAGAAAGCCAGATTCCGTCCACGCCCAAGGCCGCCATGTATTCCAGACGTTCGATGATCCCGGCCAGATCGCCGATGCCATCGCCGTTGGAATCGAAAAAACTGCGGGGATAGATCTGGTACAGAACTGCCCCCCGCCACCATTCATACATGGCTGGCGCGCATCCTCTCATTGAATCTCCTGCAGAATCTCCGGGAGCGCCGGCATTGGAACGCGGACATCCCCGCCCGCGAATTGGCGGAGGAGCACGTTCTCCCTCCCGGGGGAAGAGGCTTTCGCAGGAAGCCTGTCGAAGGGGTGACAGTTCCTCTCCCGATTGTCCTATGCTCCCTCCCCTGCCGCGCCAGGCTTACTTCACCGCTGCGGGATTCGGTGATGCCCGACAGACGTCGCGATCATCCCCACCCCAACCCTCCCCCGCCGGTCCAAGGGGGAAGGCGTGTTCCCTCCAGGGAGGGAGGGTCTTTCCGGGGAGGGAGTCTGTCGGGAGCAGATCAAGGGAGGCGTGAAGCCTTCCATCTGGAACGGCAAGCCCCCCCCCCCCCCCTTGATGGGGAAGGATTGGATGGGGGTGATGTCACCATCTAGAACGCGTCAGCCCGTGGGTCAAGGGGCATGGACGAGCCGCACGAACAGCGAGGCGCCGACAGGCAGGATGGCATCATTGAAACCGTAATGCGGGTTGTGAAGACCGGGACAGGCTTGATCATTTCCATTGCCGATGAAGGTATGCGCGCCGGGTCGTTTCTGTAGGAAGCAGGAAAAACCCTCCGCATACATCAGCGGGGCTTGCGTTTGCACCGCTTCTGCGCCCATCATTTCGATGGCGATGGCGCGGACCAGAGCCGCTTCCCGTTCACTGTTGATAGTGAGAGGATAGCCCGGCTGGTAGTAAAAGTCAACCCATACGTCGTGGGCGGCGCCAAGAGCGGTTGCAATCTGTTCCAGCCGTCGTCGGGTCAGGGTACCGAGAGGAGGGGTCGAAGTAGCGTACCATGCCGCCGCATCGCGCCGAATCGGGGATGACATTGAAGGCGTCGCCGGCATGGAATTCGATCACTGAGACCAACAGAGTTTCGGCGGGTGCCGTGTTGCGTGAGACGATTATCTGGGAAGCCTGGGCCGTGGCAATGCCAGCCAGCAGCGGGTCGCGGGTCACATGGGGCGTGGCCGCATGGCTGCCATGGCCGCGGAAAAGGACCTCGAAATGATCGGCTGCGGCCATCACCGCTCCGCCCGATACGGCGGTGGTCCCGACTGGCAGGCCGGGCAGATTGTGGACACCATAAATGGTCTCGACCGGGAAGCGATCCAGGAGACTGTCGTCGATCATAGCCTGGGCCCCGGCGGCGCCTTCCTCAACCGGCTGGAAGATCAGCACCACGGTGCCGCGAAAAGTGCGAGTTTTGGCCAGATAGCGAGCGGTCCCCAGCAGCATGGTCGTGTGGCCATCGTGGCCGCAGGCGTGCATGATGCCATCGTGGCAAGAGCGGTATGGCCGGCTCGGCCAGTTCCTGGATCGGCAGGGTCCCCATTGCGCAAGCACCCCCACCACCCCGGTTCGCCCCACGCCCTCGACCACCTCATCAACGCCAAAAGCGCGCAAAAGTGCGGCAACCTTGCCAGCCGTGTGGTGTTCTTGATAGGCGCATTCCGGATAGCGGTGAATGTCACGCCGCCAAGCGGTCATGATGAAAGGCGGCGATGCGGTTGATGACACCAGCACGGGGAATACCCTGCCCGTGGAGTGAGACCACTCCGGCAGTGTGTGTATCGGGGCCCGGATCTGACAAGGGGGCGAAGAACGGGGGAGGACTCGTCCCGACGCCATAGCATGGATCGCATCCCCCTCTCATATCTGCCGTCAAAACAGAAGCGATCCGCTCCACTCAAAATGACTCCCTTGCGCGTGTCCTTCGCTTGCGTTCGTGGGGATCGAGATATTGCTTGCGCAGCCGGAGGCTTTTCGGGGTGACCTCCACCAGCGCGTCCTCCGCAATGTAGGCCAGGGCATCTTCGAGCGACATCCGGCGCGGGGGGGTGAGACGCACCGCGTCATCCTTACCGGCGGCCCGAAAGTTGGTGAGCTGCTTGGCTCGCAAGGGGTTGACGTCCAGATCGTTGCCCCGGCTATGCTCGCCGATGATCATGCCCGGATAGACCTTGGTGCCCGGTTCAATGAACAGACTTCCCCGTTCTTCCAGATTCCACAGGGCATAGGCCACTGCCTCACCGTTCTCGGTCGCGATCAGCACGCCGGTGCGGCGTCTCTCGATGGGCCCCTTGTGCGGGGCGTAACCATGGTAGACGCGGTGCATGACCCCGGTGCCTCGGGTATCGGTTAGGAACTCGCCATGATAGCCGATCAGTCCTCGTGACGGTGCATGGAAGACAAGACGGGTCTTGCCGCTGCCCGACGGTTTCAGGCTCACCATGTCGGCTCTGCGACGGGTCATTTTGTCCACCACCACACTGGCGAACGTGTCATCGACATCAACGACCACTTCCTCAGTCGGCTCATGCAGCCGGCCGATTTCATCCGTTTCGAACAACACGCGTGGCCGCGAGATGGAAAGCTCGAATCCTTCCCGGCGCATGGTTTCGATTAGAATTCCAAGCTGAAGCTCTCCGCGACCGGCCACCTCGAACGAATCCCGCTCAGCGCTCTTGGTTACCCGGATGGCGACATTGCCCTCGGCTTCGCGGTACAGGCGGGCGCCGATGATACGACTGGTCACTTTGTCGCCTTCGCGTCCAGCTAGGGGGCTGTCATTGACCGAGAAGGTCATGGCGAGGGTAGGGGGATCGATGGGCATGGCGGGAAGGGCCGTATTCACCTCCAGTGCGCATAGGGTATCTGCGACGGTGGCCCCTTCCAGTCCGGCGATGGCGATGATGTCGCCGGCTTCGGCTTCCTCCACCGGTACACGGTCAAGGCCGCGAAACGACAGAAGTTTCGCCACCCGTGCCTGTTCCAGGCCCAGCCCCCCGCGACTCAGGGCCCTGATCGGCATGTTAACCCGCACGACACCGGCGTGGATGCGGCCTGTCAGCACCCGTCCCAGGTAGGGATCGTATTCCAGCGTCGTGACCAGCATCGCAAACGGTGCCGCCCGGTCGCAAGCCGGTGGCGGCACGTGACGGAGAATCAGGCTGAACAGAGGGGCCAGATCCTTCCGCTCTTCGCTCTCCAGGTCGCGCACGGCCCAGCCATCGCGACCGGATGCATACAGGGTGGGGAAATCGAGCTGCGTTTCGTCTGCGTCCAGAGCGGCGAACAGGTCGAAGATCTCGTCATGGACCGCATGGGGCCTGACATCGGCCCGGTCCAACTTGTTGATGACGACGATGGGGCTCAGTTTCAGGCCCAGCGCCTTGCCAACCACGAATTTAGTCTGCGGCAACGGTCCCTCTGCCGCGTCCACCAGGACCACCACCCCGTCCACCATGGACAGGATACGTTCCACTTCGCCTCCAAAATCGGCGTGACCAGGTGTATCGACGATGTTGATCCGCGTGCCCTGCCATGGCACCGATGTGCATTTGGCAAGGATAGTAATGCCGCGTTCGCGCTCCAGGGCATTGGAATCGAGCGCCCGTTCCTGGATCTGTTGATTGTCACGAAGGCTGCCACTCTGTTTTAGAAGGCTGTCGACCAGGGTGGTTTTACCGTGATCGACATGAGCAATTATGGCGATGTTGCGAATATCCATGCTAATGAAATCTTTATCACACGATTCATGGCCGTTTATGGCCGCAGCTGGGACAGGCGGGCTTTGACCAGATCGGCAAGCGACCGCTTGGGACGGGCACCAAAATGACTGATGATCTCCGCCGCGCATAGACCACCAATCCGTGCGCAGAGGGCAGGCGGGTGGTTGCGAACCAGCCCATACAGAAAACCGGCGGCAAACAGATCGCCCGCTCCGGTCGTATCGATCACTCTTGCGACCGGTTCTGCATCAATGGCGTGAACTGCATCGGTCGTTGCGATAACCGCACCTCTTTCACTCCGGGTGAGGACGGCCATGGCACTATGCGTTCGTACCGCCTGCAAGGCGTCACTGAAAGCGGGAACTTGATAGAAGGACATGATTTCCGTTTCATTTGCAAACAGAATATTGATGTAATGGCACATCAGATCATGAAATTCGGTCCGATGGCGATCGACACAAAAAGGGTCGGACAGCGAGAGTGCCACCTGTCTTCCTGCAGCGCGGGCAGTTTCCGCCGCCTTTCGCATGGTATCCCTGGCCTTTGGCGCGTCCCACTGATATCCCTCGAGATAGGTGATGAGAGCGCTTCGCACCAGATCGGGGTTGACGTCATCGGGCCCCAGGGCGACGCTGGCGCCCAGATAGGTGTTCATCGTGCGTTGGGCATCGGGCGTAACCAGAACCAGACAGCGAGCTGTGGCCGGACCACTCCGCAGCAGTCCGGTCTCGAAATGCACACCGGCTGCATTGATATCCCGGGCGAATACCCCTCCCAGGGGGTCGTCGGCCACCTTCCCCACGTAAGCCGCTCGTCCTCCCAACCCCGCAAGGCCCACGGCGGTATTGGCTGCCGAGCCGCCCGGGCATTCCGCGGATGGCCCCATCTGCTCATACAGACGGTCGGCCTCCTCAGCGTCGATCAGCCGCATGGTTCCTTTGTGCAAGCCGTGGGCAGCCAGGAAGGCATCATCTACATGGGAGAGAACATCCATGATGGCATTGCCTACCGTTATAACATCGAAAAGGCTGTCGCACATGGGCCCCTTGTTCGGCTAGGATGCAGGTGGAGAAGTCAGGCCGTCACAGTACAGCGGGTTCCGGTCTGCCGGCAAGTCGGGATGTTTCAACGCAGCAATTCCCAGTATGGCGTTTATTCCAAGTCGCCTTGGCCGGTTCCACCCCTA
>CAZUWH010000026.1:0-28905 GCA_964624075.1 uncultured Rhodobacterales bacterium | reverse complement strand
CAGTCCGGCTGCTTTCAATTCTTCGATGCCGGGCAGATCATCCAGGGAAGACAGGGCGAAATGATCCAGAAACGACTCGGTAGTTCCCCATAGCATCGGCCGCCCCTAGACATGCCGCCGATGGCAAGGACGAATCCATCCTACCGCAAGAAGTACGTCAAGCGTGCCTCGACTCAAGGCAATACCACAGATCTCCTCAATCTCCGCCCTAGTAACCGGTTGATGATAGGCAATAATAGCCAGTATATCAACCTATGAACGAGACAGTTTGCGCTCGATGACTGCTTCCACGTGCAAAGTTTCGGCCAGATCTAGTGTCGTTCGCAACTGCCAGCGGCCTTCGACCTGAACCAGGTTGACGCCAGAGTCAGCATAGTAGTGTTGCAGCTTGGCAAGAAGCGCTGCGACATCGACATTGCCCGACAGGCGGACACGCAATGCTTCTTCTGTCAGCGGTTCGGTCGCAGCAAACAGAAGGGCCCTGACAACGCGAAGGTTGTAAACATGATGATCGGAAATTCCAGTTTTCCCGTGCCTGTCCCTTTCGCTGTTTTCCCTGGCCTGGTGTTCAGAAACGGGGGACATTGCGTGCGTCCGGCAAGACGGAATGTCGTGTGGATTCATGGCAGGGAACGAAGATGAATGGGGGCAAACGGTCCACCTTCCTGGCGCAGTTCCAGCCACCCCTGGCGTACCAGCTCCAGCGCAGCAACAAAACAGTCGCCACTGCCGAACGATACTGCAGCCGGCCTGATAAAACCTGCGGCAGGAACCGGCTCAACGTTGTCCATTCCGGCACGCTTCCGACCATGGCGGTAAGCCCGTTGCAAGGCTTCCTCGACAGAATAGAGTTCGCTTGCAACGATTCTCAGGGTTTGAACCTGGGTGCGGCGTTTGTGATCGGCATAGGCCTTGAGCAGATCATAAAGGGTAACGCGATAGACGGGGCATGGAGATGGCGCAAGCGACTCAGGTTCTCCCCGGCCGAAGAAATCCCATCCCAACTGCGGCCGCCGGATCAGACGTTGCCCCGCCTCTCGCATGGCCTCCAGCCGGCGCAACTAGAATTGCAATGCCTCATTGCAATGCCTCGCGGCTATCGCGGCCGCAGATGGCCCGTCCGCAGCGCTTCCCGAGTTGGGAAGCAGCAGGCGCTATTTCAGGTATGGCCACAACCAGGCTCTCATCACCAGGTAGTTGATGGAAAGTTCCATGTGCAGCCACCGGGCGCGAGTCACGAACCGCAGGAACTGCTCGGCCAAATCCAGAATGGAGATATGGCGCAAATCCACATTTTGTGTGCGGGCTAGAGTTAACAACACGTCAATGGGACCTTCGAAGCCGTCCAGATCAAGCACCAACGCCATGAGGGAAGCACCCTCGACGACCCCCCCCCCGGGTCGTCACACAGGACCCATCACCCATCATTTCCGCCCGCTCCGGTGTATTGCCTTGCACACACATCTCCTGCCTTCTGCCATTGGCACGTCATCAACCTGCGCAAAGGTCACCCCATGAGGCCAGTCCCGCGCAGGATCCACCCATGGAGCAAGGTCGCTGGAGCTCTCAACAGCCAGGCTAGCAGATTCCAGTCGGCGCCTATCTGGTGGCCAATGGCTGGCACCACAAACAAGAGCACCAGCAAAAGTACCAGGCCATGCCGTTCCAACCGCACCAGACGCCAGACCAGGCGCTGTGGCAGCAGGCCCGTCACCACCCGGCCGCCGTCCAGAGGTGGAATCGGAATCATGTTGAACAAGGCCAGCATGATGTTGAGCTGAATGGCATGGGCGATATTAGCTAGCACCCATTCCTGTCCATTGACCGGTAAATGAACGGTTCCATGCGCCAGCAGTGCCGCAATGACCGCAAGCAGAAGATTGGCAGCAGGACCAGCCAGTGCCACCCCGATCATTCCCCACCGGTGATGACGCAGACGATGAAAGGCCACCGGGACCGGCCTGGCCCATCCGAACAGAAATGGCGCACCCACCATGATCAGAAAAGCAGGCAAAACCACGGTGCCCAGGGGATCCACGTGGCGGAGCGGATTGAAGGAAACCCGTCCCATCCGGTAGGCGGTATCGTCACCCAGATGCCAGGCGACGAAACCATGGGCAGCCTCGTGCAAGGTGACAGCCAGCAGAACCGGCAGCACCCATGTGGACGCCTGAAGAATCCACGGTGGCAGGATCCCGATCATGGCATCCACTCCCTCTGCGGCCAGTTCCGCAGCCAGCCGTCCAGAGCCGCCTTCGTTCTGCTCACATCCATCTCCGGTGCAGCAGCAGCCAGGCGCTGTCGTCGCAAGGCCGCTCCGCGCGCCAGCCGTTCCATGGCCCGGTCAGACAACCGCGGTGCGGCAGCGACGATGGCACGCATCTCGGCGAGATCGCCATTGCAATGCAGGGCCACGTCACAGCCTGCAATAAAAGCCTGACCGGTCCGTGCGCTGAAGTCACCGGACAGGGCCTTCATCGACAAGTCATCCGTGAGCAGGAGGCCATCAAACCCGATCCGCCTGCGAATGACATCACCGACGACCCTTGGAGAAAGGGTAGCAGGGTAACGGGAGTCAAAGGCGGTGTAGACCACATGGGCCGTCATCCCCCATGGCATGTCGGCGAGTGCCCGGAACGGCAGGAAATCAGTATTTTCCAGTTCCGCAACGGAGGCTGTTACCACCGGCAGTTCCAGATGGCTGTCGGCACGGGCACGACCGTGACCAGGGAGGTGTTTGATCACTGGCAGTACGCCGCCATCCAGAAAGCCATCACACGCGGCACGGGTCAGAAGCGCTGCCATCTTCGGATCATGCGAGTAGGCACGGTCGCCAATGATGTCATGCGCCCCTTCGACCGGCACATCGGCCACTGGTGCACAGTCAACATCGATCCCCAGATCCGCCAGTTCAGTGGCCAGCAGCCGGCTGTTCAGACGGGCAGCCATCGCCGCCAGGCCCTCTTTGCGCGTCGACAGCGGTTCGAAAACCGCTGCCGCCGGCGCCTTGCGCCAGTATGGAGGCAGCAGCCGCTGCACCCGCCCTCCCTCCTGATCCACCAGGATCGGCGCATCTGCCCGCCCGACCAGATCGCGTAACGCAGCAACAAGACTGCATACCTGCGAGGGGTGGTCGACATTGCGACTGAACAAGATAAACCCCAGGGGTTCAGACGCGGCAAAAAAGCGACGCTCCTTCCCCGTCAGGACAGGGCCGGACAGGCCAAAAATGATGGCCCGCGGCGGTATAATACTACTTGCGGGCAAAGATGCACCCCACACTGCGCTGCCTGAGAGCTTCACAGGTGGACAGGGCAGCCTGGACATCACCATAGGGACCGGCGTAGATTCGGTGCCAGATCCCCTTCTCTCCCAGATCGACCTGTACGACTACATGCGATGCTCCTCCCAGAAGATCACTGTGGCGGATGGCCAATTGCGACCATGCCTTCTCAGCATCTTCCCTGTTCTTGAACGAGCCAAGCTGCAACCGGGCCCCGCCTATCGCGGGCCTGGATGGAGGCGCTGCAGCCTTCGTTGCCGTGGGAGAAGGAGGAGGAGAAGCCACTGCCGTCGCGATCTTTACCGTAACGCCCTTTTGTTGCATTCGGGTTCCGGGTGCGGGTTCGGCCTTGGCAATGAGACCCTTCACCGACACAGGTCGCCGTTCCGACTGTCCCACGGGCTGCCTCGCAGACGGCGTGGCTGCGACGGGAGGTTGGACGACCGGCGTCACGGCGGGAGCGAGTGATACAGCCGCATGTGGTACTGATACGGGAGCACCAACTGATATGGAGGGCCTGGCCGGTGGAGGCTCTTCCGGGGGTACAACAACCGCCGGCATGGTCAAGTCACTCTCAACAGAAGAGGCGGTATGTCCATCCTCAGAGGAAACGGGTGCCATTCCGGCTGGCTTATGCGCTGCCGGCGGCTCGGCCGGTGTTTCAGCTGGCGGCAGCAGACGCTCCTCCCCGGTCGTAACAGCCTCGCCCAGTTGCTGATAGACGAGTCTGTCGCGATTGGGTACTTCCATGCCCCCCGGCTCAGACGGTCTGACCTTGACGGCTTCGGACGTGGCACGCAGGATCGGGATCTCGGTGTCGCCCGGGACCGTACCGGGTAAACGGCTGTAGACGTACCAGCCGATCCCTCCTGCAACGGCTAGTCCCACAACGACGCCAAGGGTGATACCAATCGGACCATGGCGGCCGTGGCCCTGGTCATAGGCCTCGTGTGGATCGTCGGACAGCAGGGCATCCCGGGATATGTTCAGGTAGCTGCCGCCGCCACGGTCAAAGACCGGATCGTCATTGTCATCTGCTACCATTACCGCATCTCCTCAACGGGTTCGACCCCAAATACCGCCAGTCCCGACGCCACTAC
Organism: uncultured Rhodobacterales bacterium; assembly: GCA_964624075.1. GTDB lineage: Bacteria > Pseudomonadota > Alphaproteobacteria > Rhodospirillales > Rhodospirillaceae > CAZUWH01. The sequence goes on along the minus strand of CAZUWH010000026.1, from coordinate 24,522 downwards.
CGTCGCCACCCCCCCCACCAGCGCCAGCCGGGCCAGCGACAGCTCGGGGTCGACCGGGACCAGAAACCGCAAGTCTGCTGCTTCGTTGCCTTTATGCCACAACCCGTGAAAAGCGGCAGCTAGGTCATAAAGATAATAAGCCACCCGGTGGGGCTCATGTGCTTTAGCAGCACCTTCCACCAGACGCGGCCAGCCAGCCAGCCTCTTGATCAAACCAAGCTCCAGGGGATCGGTCAAGCGATGCAGGGCACTCCTGGCCAACTCTTGCCCAGAAAGATCGGCACCGGGGAAAAGCGCCTGCGCATGACGGCGCACCGAACAGGCACGTGCATGCGCATACTGAACGTAAAAGACCGGATTGTCACGCGACTGTTCGGTCACCCGGGCAAAGTCGAAATCAAGATGAGCATCGTTCTTGCGTGTCAACATGATGAAGCGAACGGCATCCCGTCCAACCCGATCAACGACATCACGCAGCGTAACAAAGGTTCCCGCCCGCTTGCTCATTTTCACAGGCACACCGTCATCGAGCAGGTTGACCATCTGACACAACTTCACATCCAGTTCACCCCTGCCTTCGGTCAACGCCTGGACCCCTGCCACCATCCGTTTGATATAACCGCCATGGTCAGCGCCCCAAACATCGATCAGGCTGGAAAATCCGCGCCGGTGCTTGTCCAGATGATAGGCGAGATCAGAGGCGAAATAGGTCCAGCGACCATCTGACTTTTTCAGTGGTCGGTCAATGTCATCCCCGAAGCGGGTGGCACGGAACAGGATTTGCGGCCGTGGTTCCCAGTCCTCCACCATCTTGCCCCTGGGAGGGTTCAGCACCCCCTCATAGACCAGACCGTGCTCGCTCAGGAAACTAACAGCTGTATCGACCCAACCGTCTGCAACCAGACGACGTTCGGACAGAAAGATGTCGTGCCGCACCCCCAATGCCTTCAGATCGCTACGGATCAAGGCCATCATGGCGTCAACAGCAAACGTTCGCACCGGTTCCAGCCATTCCGACTCCGGCTTGTTCAGCCAGCGATGCCCGTCGCGATAGGCCAGAGCCTGGCCAACCGGCTTCAGATAATCGCCGGGGTAGTACCCTTCAGGGATGACACTGATCTCCTCCCCCAGCACCTCACGATAGCGCAGGTGGGTGGAACGGGCCAGCACATCCACCTGGGCTCCGGCGTCGTTGATATAGTACTCGCGGGTCACGGCATGGCCGGTCTTTTCCAGCAGAGCTGCCAGGACATCGCCCACAACCGCGCCCCGGCCATGCCCGACGTGCAGAGGGCCGGTCGGATTGGCCGAGACGAATTCGACATTGACCCGACGTTCCTTTCCCCGCGTCGCATTCCCATAGGCTACGCCGGCCCTCAGGACTTCGCGCAGACGGTCGCGCCAGAAATCATCGGCAAGGCGCATGTTGATGAAGCCAGGCCCGGCCACGGCCACATCTGCCACTTCCGGCAACGTCTTCAGTCTCGCCGCAATCAGCATAGCGAGATCGCGCGGCTTCAGGCTAGCAGATCTAGCTAGAACCATGGCTGCGTTGGTGGTCAGATCCCCGTGACTGGCATCGCGGGGTAGTTCACACATGACTTGCGACGAATCAAGGCCCGAAGGAATTTTATCGTCAATGGCGAGCGCGGATACCACGGCCTGAATCACCGTCTGGAAATGCGTAAAGACGTTCATGACCTCACCCCAGCAAGCGGGTATGGGCTTCGATCGCATAACGGTCGGTCATGCCGGCGATATAGTCAGCCACCAACCTGGCCGTGTACGAAGTCCGGGCTTCCGCGCACCGCCAGTCTTCCGGAAGCAACCGCGGTTCAGAGACAAGAACATTGAACAGGCCCGTCACCACGCGCCTGGCTCTGTCGATCATATGATTGACCTTGTCATGGCGATACATGTTGGGGAAAAGAAAGGATTTGAAGGCTACATCGTTGCCGCGCATGGAGTCGGACAATGCGGCAAGTGGCCGGTCCAGCCGGCGCACGGATTCAGGGGAGTCGGGCTGCGCCGCGGCGATGCGACAGCGGGTTTCCTCCACTAGGTCCATGACCATGACATGAATCAGCCGTCGCACCGACTCGTGCACCAGCCGCGACCATTCGAGGCCGGGATAGCGATCCTTTACCACGGCAAATGCCGCCGCGGCCAGCGGTACAGCCTCCAGGTCGTCGATCGTGAACAGTCCGGCCCGCAGACCATCGTCTAGATCATGGTTGTTGTAGGCGATGTCATCAGCCAGTGCTACGATCTGGGCTTCCAGGCTTGGCCAGGTCTCCAGTTCAAGCCACGTGCCTGCGTCGGAATCGTACCGACGCGCATCGTCCATGATGAGAGATGATACCATCCCTCTCATGGGGTGGGAGGGAGGAAGAGGGCCATTGTGTTTGGCCATTCCTTCCAGGGTTTCCCACGTCAGATTGAGGCCGTCAAAGGCAGCGTAGCGATGCTCGAGCCGGGTGACGACGCGCAGGGCTTGCACATTGTGATCGAATCCGTCATAAGGAGCCATGCATACCTTCAGAGCCTCCTCCCCGGCGTGGCCGAATGGCGGATGGCCCAGATCGTGGACAAGCGCCAGCGTCTCGGTCAGATCCTCGTTCAATCCCAGAACCCGGCACACCGAGCGGGCGATCTGGGCCACCTCCAGCGAATGGGTGAGACGGGTCTGGTAGTGGTCCCCTTCATGGAAAATGAAGACTTGCGTCTTGTGCTTGAGGCGCCGGAAGGCATCTGAATGAATGACCCGGTCCCGGTCACGCTGGAACAGCGACCGTATCAGGCACGCCGGTTCGGGATGCCGCCGACCACGGCTCCTGTCAGGATGGCAGGCATAAGGTGCAAGAGAGGAAACAGTCATCATGGCAGGAAAGCTACCCGTCTGAGGGCATTCTGGCAATGGGCCCTTGTGCATGACGAAAGACTCAAAAGTGGCTGGTTGCTAACCATAAACCACTGACCACTAGCAGAAGGGAGGTGGGGGAAGCTGCGCCGCGATGCCCGTGCCGTGGCCACGAGGCGAGGGATGTCCGCCCAGGACCAGGCCTACTCTTTACCACGCCGCGCTGCCGACAACAGCGTGTGGCCCCTTCGCCGTGTCGGATGAAACTGCATGGGTGCAAGGCCACACGGCCGGGCATGGCAGCGTTTTCAGCGGCATCGGGCACGGCCCTTCCCACAAAACCCCTTCACCTCTTGCCACTATCCCGACGACCTTCACGTCGTCCGGATAGCGGCAATGTTGGCGGCATAGTCGGTACCTTTGAAGACTGCCGATCCTGCCACCAGCACATTGGCGCCGGCGGCGATGATACGACCGGCTGTTCCGGGACTGACGCCGCCATCCACCTCCAGATCGATGGGACGGTCGCCGATCATGGTACGTAGACGGCGGATCTTCTCCAGTTGTGACTCGATGAAACTCTGCCCGCCAAAGCCGGGATTGACCGACATCACCAGAATCAGATCGCATTTATCGAGCACGTATTCCACCACGGCTTCAGGCGTGTGGGGATTGAGCGACACGCCCGCCTTCCGTCCCAGGGAACGGATAAACTGCAGACTGCGGTCGAGATGCGGATCGGCTTCGGCATGAACGGTGATGATATCGGCCCCGGCATCGGCGTAGTCTTTCAGGTGAGGCTGGGCTGGATTGATCATCAGGTGGACGTCGAAGACCTTCTTGCTCCACGACCGGATACATTTGATAACGGGCGGACCAAAGGTCAGATTAGGAACGAAATGGCCGTCCATCACGTCAATATGAATATAGTCTGCACCGGCCTGATCGACGGCTCTGACCTCCTCGCCCAGCCGGGCGAAATCGGCGGAAAGGATGCTGGGGGCGATCTTGAGGCTCATTGGGAGGATCCTTGTGTTACAAGCTCGACTTATCATGCGTACTTTAAAGGCGTACGCAGGAATGCGGCAGGCATTGCATCCATCACGAATATCACGAGAACGGTTTCCGGTCAGGCCGGACTCCGCCGTCACTCCCCTGTGGAGGGCAGGTATTTTGCCCGCCACGGGCTGGAGGGCAAGGCGTACCGGAAGCGTCAAGCTGACCAGAAATCGCTTTAAGGTTTGCGACATCGTAACCACTGTTCGACGCTTCAGTCAGAACATTCAGGACAAACCAGCACCAATAAGCGTGATACCAACGAGCGTCAATCGTGACACCCGCTCAAAACGTCCGCCGCGGCGGCGCGCCCCGAATGGCAGCGCAAGCCAAGCGCTGCGGGCGCCTAGCGGAGGTTACGATCAAGGCTCAAGAGTATAACAAGACCTACGCTCGTTGGTCCACTGCCCCTGCAGGCGGGGCGGCCTTTCCCCTCCACCCCCGGGCCTGCCACCGTAAAAACCAGCGATGGGAACGCCGTCTCATCCTTCATGCAACCCTATGCGACCTTCGGATCGAGATCGCCAGACCTGTAGCGCCTGGCTATTTCGGAGAGCGGAAGCGGCTTGATTTTTGCTACCCGGCCGACACAACCGAATGCCTCGTAGCGGTCTTCGCAGACACTCTGCATGGCCTCCATGGCCGGCTTGTTGAAGGCGCGCGGATCGAATTCGGCCTTCTTTTCGGAGGCAACCTTGCGCCAGGTTCCGGTCACTGCCATACGACAGTCGGTGTCGATGTTGATCTTGCGCACACCATGCCTGATCCCTTCGACAATTTCCTCGACCGGCACACCGAAGGTCTGCGGCATGGCACCACCATGCTTGTTGATCAGGTCCTGCAACTCCTGCGGTACTGACGAAGAACCGTGCATGACGAGGTGGGTATTGGGTAGGCGTTTATGAATCTCCTTGACCACGTGCATGGCCAGGATATCGCCGGTGGGCTTGCGCGTGAACTTATAGGCGCCGTGCGAAGTGCCCATAGCGATGGCAAGGGCATCGACCCGGGTCTTCTTTACGAAATCTACTGCCTGATCTGGATCGGTCAGAAGCTGGCTGTGATCCAGGGTTCCCTCGAAACCATGACCGTCTTCCTTGTCGCCCTTGCCTGTTTCGAGCGAGCCTAGACAACCCAGTTCGCCTTCCACCGACACCCCCACCATGTGGGCCATATCGGCAACACTCCGGGTGACATCGCAATTGTATTCATAGGAGGCGGGAGTCTTGGCATCCGTCCCCAGTGAACCGTCCATCATCACTGACGAGAAATTGTTGGTGATGGCCGACAGGCAGGTTTCAGGGCTGTTTCCGTGATCCTGGTGCATGCACACCGGGATATCTGGATACATTTCAACCACCGCCTGGATCATGTGTTTGATCATGATATCGCCCGCATAGGCACGCGCCCCGCGACTAGCTTGCAGGATCACGGGCGCATTACATTTTTTGGCGGCATTCATGATCGAGAGCACCTGCTCCATGTTGTTCACGTTAAATGCCGGCATGCCATAATTGTATTCAGCTGCATGGTCAAGAAGTTGACGCAGAGAAATCAAAGCCATGGGATCATTTCCCCCTGTGTTTTCCGTTAGAGACGCGTATCGACGGCCGTCACGACGGCCTCCGCCGTGATGCCGAAGTGTGCATACAATTTAGCAGCCGGCGCCGAAGCTCCAAAGCATGTCATGCCGATGACGGCCCCGCGAATGCCGACATACCGTTCCCAGCCGAATGTTCCCGCTGCCTCGATGGCCACCCGCACCGTGCCCTTGCCGCCGTGTCCCAGCACCAACGCGCGATAGCCAGCCGGCTGCTCGTCGAACAGTTCCCAGCAGACCATGGAGACCACCGCTGTCGGCACGCCTCTCGCTTCTAGCATGTCACGGGCCTCGAGAGCAATCTCGACTTCGGATCCGGTGGACAAAAGCGTGACCCTGCGCGCTCCTTCTTTGGCCTCGCGCAGAACATAACCGCCTTGTGCACACAGATTCTCGTCGGTATGCTCATTTCGGACCGTCGGCAGATTCTGCCTGGACAGGCACAGAATCGACGGCCGATGATCCTGCTTAAGGGCGAGCGCCCAGCATTCCGCAGTCTCTACGGCATCGGCTGGCCGGAAGACCAGCACGTTCGGCATGGCACGCAGCGAGGGGATATGTTCAACCGGCTGATGAGTCGGACCGTCCTCTCCCAGACCGATCGAGTCGTGAGTCATGACATAAATCACCCGCTGCCCCATCAGTCCTGACAGACGGATAGATGGCCGGCAGTAATCAGCAAAGACTAGAAAGGTGCCGCCATAGGGGATGAAACCACCATGCAGGGCAATCCCATTCATAGCTGCCGCCATGGCATGTTCACGGATTCCCCAGTGAATGTAACGGCCAGCAGCGCTGTCGGGCGTGAGAATGGGCATACCCTTGACGATGGTCAGGTTGGAATGGGTGAGATCCGCCGAACCGCCTACCAGTTCCGGCACCGCTGCTACAAGTACATCGAGAGTCATTTCTGAGGCCTTGCGGGTGGCAACCGACGGTCGATCAACAGATATTTTTTGCTTGAAGGCGTTGATCTTGGCTTCCCAACCGTCCGGCAGCCGTCCGGCGAGGGCGCGTTCGAACGCGGCCCGCACGGCAGGTTCCCGCGCCGCAAGCCGTGCCTCCCACGCCTGGCGCGGCCCAGTTCCTTGTGTGCCAGCGGCCCGCCACATGTCCAGTACCGGAGCCGGGACCTCGAACGATGCGTACGGCCAACCTAGCTTTTCACGTGCACCGGCGATCTCCTTCTCGCCTAGGGGGGCACCGTGAGTCTTTTCGGTTCCGGCCAGGGTGGGTGCCCCATAGCCGATCACCGTGCGGCAGCCGATCAGTGTAGGCCGATCGGCATGTCGTGCCGCTTCGAGAGCGCTTGCGACTGCCTCGGGATCATGACCATCGACCGCCGTCACGTTCCAATTGGAGGCCGCGAAACGCTTGAGCTGGTCATCGGAAGTGGCCTTTGCCGTATCGCCGTCAATACAGATCCTGTTATCGTCCCACAGCATAATCAGTTTGTTCAATCCATGGTGACCGGCAAACGAAATGGCTTCCTGACTGATGCCTTCCATCAGGCACCCATCACCGGCAATCACATAAGTATAATGATCGACGAGGTCGGCCCCATAACGGGTACGCAACATCTTCTCGGCAAGAGCGAAACCGACGGCATTGGCGATTCCCTGGCCCAGAGGCCCGGTCGTGGTCTCGGCGGCAAGGACATGGCTGTATTCCGGGTGACCGGCGGTCCTGGCACCAAATTGACGGAAATTCCTGATCTCATCCAGGGTAACATCCGGATAACCAGTCAGGTAGGCCAGCGCATATAAGAGCATCGAACCATGACCAGCCGACAGGATGAAACGGTCACGATCGGGCCAACGCGGCGCGGAAGCATCAAACTTGAGAAACCGGGTGAACAGCACAGTGGCCACATCGGCCATGCCCATGGGCATGCCGGGATGGCCGGAATTCGCCTTCTGGATGGCATCCATCGACAGGAAACGGATGGCATTGGCAAGGTCATTGTGCGTGACCTTGGAAAGGGTTTGTTGCATGGTCATCGGCGTGGTTGTCCTCGTCAATTCAGATAGCATAATGGCCCAAGGCCGCCTTCACCAAATGATAGGTGATCAGGAGCTGGGACAGCGCGAGGGGATGGCTCGTCATGAGCTTGTCCTTATCATCGGTGAACTGGCCGACGTTTGAACGTAGGTAAAAACTAGCCTCCGGGATCAGACTCCACAACAGCTCTTCCATGGCGCTGGCACGACGCGGCTCGATGGCACCAGCGATTTTCAGCATGTCCACCGGTTTGCCGTCGATGTCACGGGACAGGTCAAGCTGCAGACCGTTGTGGGCTCCGGCATCCAGGATGGGCGTCAGATCAGGGTGAGGCAGCGTAGGCCGCAAGGTCAGGCAGCAGTTGAGATGGGCGCCCTTTTCCTCGTCGCTACCTTCTGGCCGATAGAAACGGGCCACCATGTCGGCAAACGTGCGCTGGGACTGAACAAAGTTGACGGAATCATACTTGCGTTTTTCCAGTGACCTCGTCACATCGTTCGCGGCGTAACCCCGCTTCGCGCAATCACGCTGAATCTTCCATGCGATCCGCAGCATTTCTTCAGGTTCCAGATAAATTTTCACATCGTAACAGTCACGCATGGCACGAGTTGAATAACCCAGGAGCCCTTCGAGAACGACATATTCCCGGGGTTCTACATATTCCGGACGGTCTAGGGTTCCACCGTCATGATTGTAAACGGGTTTCAGGATCGGCTGACCATCACGCAACAACCGGATGTGCTGTTCGAGGATGTTGATGTAATTTGCCGTCGGATCAAGCGCCGACAGTCCATTTTCCGCCCGTTCGGCACGGGTGCACCGGTGGTAGTCGTCGGTACACACCGTGACAACGCGATCGGTCCCTAGGATATTGGCAATGCCAGCCGCAAGTGTGGTTTTGCCGGTAGCGGAATCGCCAACGACCCCGAGAATAATCGGTCGATTGATTCTGCGATTCATTGGCACGGGTGACCACCCCCTTCTTGCAACGACAGGCACGCCCCTGTTCTCTGCCCGCTAACTGACCTGGTCGTCTTTTCTCACCCCATTTCGACTATCCTGTCGGGCAAGTCAACGCTCGCCAACACCCTCCAGTGTGGGACTTACATCTCTTTCGGATGGGGGTATCCTCCCTGATAGGGTAGTCCTGGTCGTCCAGTCATGCAAAAGATGTAAGGATTCAAAGGGCATGGGGGAGACCGCATCTCAACGCCGTTGAAGCAGACGATGCCTTGCGAATACCACCACCGTATCGTCTCTTCTGCAGCAAGGTGTGCCTCTTTCAGGAATTACGTTCATTCAGATAAGCTGCGACAGCCTGGGCGCGGTTGTTGATACCAAGTTTATCGTAAAGATTCTTGAGATGGAACTTGACTGTGTTGACAGAAATATCAAGCTTGCCAGCAATCTGCGCATTGGTCAGACCACCGGCCAGAGACGACAAAAGTTCCCGTTCACGCGCCGTCAGAGTGCCAAACGGATCTTCTGCCAGACGCGAAACATCGACAAACGGAAATACCATCCGCCCTGCTGCCACTGCTGCAACGGTTTCCAGCAACTGACCCAGCGGGTCCAATTTGGAACAAAACCCTGCTGCTCCCAAAGCCATCACCTGGCGCGGGACACCTGGATTCGTGCTACCCGTATAGACGATCATGCGCGGGGCATTGGGATGATTACGCATGGCGATCAAAACCCCTCGGCCATCGAGGCAGGGCATCTCCCACCCGATCAGGCCGACATCAAAGGAAAACTTCTCCACCGCAGCCAGAAAACGCTCACCATCGGCAGCCATGGCCAGCAGATTGAAACGGGCATCGCTGGCAAACAACTTTATGAGCCCACTTTGCAGAAGCGGGTTTTTTTCCGCGATGACAATCTCGATCGGACGCTTCTTTTTCGGCCCAGCCACAACGATATCTTCCTGACATACGCCCGGTTGGAACGACTCCCCGCCATGCTTCCGTCCGGACCCGATAACGGTACCTCATGAAAATTATGTTCACATAAGGATGCTTCCGGAAACCGGAATGTCATGGAACCCTCCTCCAGCCCCCACCCCTCTGCCACAGATAGAGAGCAGAACCTCCCCTGCCCAGAGAGAGCAGCTCCCTGCAAGCACGCCTAAAGCGGCATCCTTCCAGATGCAATCATCATTGTAAGGGACCAGGAAGCGACAACAACGCCCTCCCGGAAGAGTCCACGTTGCCTCCCTCTTCTCCGGGGCCTCATCATGACAGTCACACTTCCACCCGAAACGATCCCGAGCCGAGACAGAGTATATGAAAGTTTATGCCGTGCAACAAGTGTAATAGTTATTTCTGCATTCTACTCTGTCCTGTCAGATACTATGATAATACTAAGAAGCGATCATAAAGAAAGTCGCGGCCCCCCCCGAGCCTGTTGCGATTGATCGCACGTGCTCGTGAGGGTAATGCGACATATAAGACCACCAAGGCGTGTCATGAGGCTCAAGCTGCGGATGTGCTTCGTCAAGAGTGGGCACCAGGAAATGGCTTTTGCTCTCCAGCGGGAGCAGTCCCGTAATACTCTTGAGCCTTGATTATGACCTCCCCCAAGCGGCGCTGGCGGGCCGCGAATGCGGCCCTTGGCTTTTGCGCCATGCAGCGCCGCCGCGGTAGCGGACATTTGCGCGTGTGTCACGCGTGACGCTCGTTAGTATAACTCTCATTATTTCACGAACGATTTCAAGTATAAATCATTCACAAAACAATACACGAGAGACCGCAAGGCCTCTCGTGCTTTCCGTGACCTATCTTTCTATAAGAAGCATGGAACACAAAAATCTCTCAGGGCTGACACCCCCCAAGATTCCCTTCTCCCCCACCCCTCAGACCTTACACCCGCGCCTCTGTCGTCTCATCCTTTCCTGGCAAGGGCCCGGAGTCCTGTCCTTTTGCCGCCGGATTGCGTTCCACCAGTTCGATAATGGCCATGGGAGCATAATCGCCGTGACGAAAGCCAGCTTTCAGGACTCGCGTATAGCCACCGTTGCGATTCCTGTACCGTTCCGCCAGTTCCTCGAACAGCTTACCGACCACTGTCTCATCCTGCAATCGGGCCAGCACCTGGCGCCGGGCATGCAACCCTCCCCGCTTGCCAAGAGTGATGAAACGCTCCGCGATGGGACGCAGGTCCTTTGCCTTGGGTAGGGTCGTCCGGATTTGCTCGTGCTTCAGCAAGGCCGTCGTCAGATTGGCAAACATCGCCTTGCGATGACTCGACGTACGACTGAACGCACGACCACGTTTACCGTGACGCATACCAACGTCCCTCCCCTTTTATCTGTACGAAGCCAACGACGCACCCTTTCCTCTCGCAAGCAACCATGCCTGTCAGAATGGGCCGTCCCATCGGCCGTATCACGACCCGCTCCCATCCAGGATAGCACCCCCAACCGACCGCCTGATCATCAATACGGTTCTTCCAGTTTCCTAGCCAGCTCCTCAATGTTTTCCGGCGGCCAATTCGGCACCTCCATGCCCAGGTGCAACCCCATTTGGGCCAGCACTTCCTTGATTTCATTCAACGATTTCCGACCGAAATTAGGTGTGCGAAGCATCTCCGCTTCCGTTTTCTGGACCAGATCACCGATATAGATGATATTGTCGTTCTTCAGACAATTGGCCGAACGCACTGAAAGCTCGAGTTCATCCACCTTGCGCAGCAGGCCCTTGTTGAAGGGTAGGTCATCTCGTCGGTCCTCTTCGCGTGTCAGATGAGGTTCCTCGAAATTTATGAAAAGCTGCAGTTGATCCTGCAGAATACGGGCCGCCAGGGCTACGGCATCTTCCGGCGAGACGGATCCGTCCGTTTCTATCGTCAGGGATAACTTGTCATAATCAGTGACCTGTCCAACCCGTGTGTTATCGACCTTATAGGAAACCTTACGCACCGGACTGAAAATCGCATCGATCGGGATCAGCCCGATCGGCGAGTCTTCAGGCCGGTTCTGACTGGCCGGCACGTAACCCTTCCCCATGCCAGCCGTCAGCTCCATGTTCAGAACAGCCCCCTGATCAAGGGTACAGATAACCAGGTCAGGATTCATGATTTCGATATCCGGTCCGGTCTGAATTGCCCCTGCCGTCACTTCCCCGGGCCCGGTAACATTCAGAATCATCCGCCGCGGGCCTTCGACATACATCCGCAAGGCCAGTGTCTTGATGTTGAGGATGATGTCCGTCACATCCTCGCGCACACCGGGAAGCGACGAAAATTCATGCAACACACCATCGATCTGAATCGCCGTGACTGCTGCCCCCTGCAAAGATGACAGCAAAACTCGTCGCAGGGCATTGCCAAGCGTCATGCCAAATCCGCGCTCGAGGGGCTCTGCAACAACCATCGCCAACCGCATCACATCGCTACTCGTCTCGACATTCAGCTTGTTGGGCTTGATCAATTCCTGCCAATTTTTTTGAATGAGTGGGGCCATGTTTCTATTCCAGGTAACACTCGCCTTCCACCAACAGCCTCCAGCTCCTTTGTCAACGTGACAACGGAGGGGGGGGGCCAGCTCTATACCCGGCGACGTTTACGTGGCCGGCAGCCATTGTGCGGGATAGGCGTCACATCCCGGATCGACGAAATGGTGAAACCGACCGTCTGCAATGCACGCAACGCTGATTCCCGGCCCGATCCAGGTCCCTTGACCAGCACATCCAACACTTTCATGCCATGTTCCTGGGCCTTGCGTCCCACATCCTCCGCAGCCACCTGGGCCGCATAGGGCGTAGACTTACGCGATCCCTTGAACCCTTGTGATCCGGCCGATGACCAAGCGATCGCACTCCCCTGCACATCGGTGATCGTGATCTTGGTGTTATTGAAAGACGCGCTGACATGCGCAACGCCCGAAGTTATGTTCTTGCGTTCCCGCTTGCGCGTCTTCTGCACTGGCTTGGCCATGGTATTCCTTGTCTTCGTTGCTGTCTGGAGAGGCTTCCAAGCGTATCCGGCCCGACGACACGGAACAGACTCAATCACTTGGTAACCTTCTTTTTTCCAGCGATTGCTTTAGCTGGACCCTTACGGGTACGGGCATTTGTGTGAGTCCGCTGCCCCCTGACGGGGAGGCCACGCCGATGCCGCAACCCCCTATAACAGCCGAGATCCATCAGCCGCTTGATATTCATCGCCACTTCACGACGCAAATCACCTTCCACCTTGTATTCTCGGTCAATAACCTCCCGGATACGAAGGATCTCTTCATCGGTCAACTGATTGACCCGCCGATGGTCGGCAATACCGACTTTCCGGCAAATCCCAGCAGCCACGACCCGTCCGATGCCGTAAATATGCGCCAACGAGATCGCAACACGCTTGTTGGTCGGAATATTCACTCCTGCAATACGCGCCAAAGCCTACTCTCCTTCACACAGAACACGCACCTCCCCACCTCTTGCCATCCGTGCATAAAAGGAAGAGGTAGTATTGTAAGGCTCTTGATACATGAAGTCAAGAACCGACATGCATCATACTGCCAAAGCTTTTTCAAGCTGCTTCGTCACGTCCGCAATGGAAGCCATACCATCGATAACCGTCAGGAGCCCCTTATCCTTGTAATAAGGAAGAAGAGGAGCTGTCTGCTCGTGATAGGCATGCAAACGAGACGTCACTATCGTTTCGGTATCATCCTTGCGGCGAATGAACTCCGTGCTCTCACATGAATCACATTTTCCGTCGACCTTGGGGCGCTGGAACGTGTCATGGTAGCCAGCATCACATTTGGCACATGCAAAGCGACCGGTAATGCGTCGCACCAGCATTTCATCAGGCACGCGCACCTCAATGACCCCATCCAGAGTCAATTTCCGCTCCGTGAGCAGCCTCTCCAACGCTTCCGCCTGGGCTACCGTGCGCGGAAATCCGTCCAGGATGAAACCCTGCGCGCAATCACTTTCCGCGATTCTGTCGGCAATGATTCTGATGACGATATCATCGGATACCAGCCCGCCCGTTTCCATCACGGCCCTGGCCTCCAGGCCAACTGGCGTTTTTGCCTTCACGGCTACCCGCAGCATGTCACCCGTCGAAAGCTGGACGATGCCATATTTGTCCTGCAACAGCTTCGCCTGGGTTCCTTTCCCCCCCCCGGGTGGCCCCATCAAAATGATGCGCATGCCTTTCTTCATCCACGTTTCCCCCTCAGTTTGGCCCGTTTGATCAGCCCCTCATATTGATGGGCCAGCAAGTGCGATTGGATCTGTGCCACCGTGTCCATCGTGACCGTCACCACGATCAGCAGACTGGTTCCCCCAAAGTAGAACGGAACGGCCCAGTAGGATATCAGAATTTCTGGCAGAACACTCAATACGACAAGATAAATCGCCCCAACGACTGTAAGACGTGTCAATACGTAATCAAGATATTCGGCCGTGTTCCGTCCGGGCCGAATACCCGGAACGAATCCCCCATATTTTTTCAGATTGTCCGCCGTTTCGGTCGGGTTGAATACAACAGCCGTATAAAAGAAAGCGAAGAAAGCTATCAGAACGGTATACAATCCCAGATACAGGGGCTGCCCATGCCCTAGCCAAGCCGTGATGGTTGTCAGCCATTCAGGCCCATGCCCCGCCGAAAAACTCACGACCGTGATCGGCAACAGAAGAATCGAGCTGGCAAAAATGGGCGGAATGACACCTGCCGTATTCACCTTGAGGGGCAGATGCGTGCTTTCGCCTCCATAACCCCGCGCTCCCTGTTGACGCTTCGGATACTGCACCAGAATGCGGCGCTGGGCACGTTCAACCACCACAATCAGCATCACCACGGCCACGGCCATGATCAACAATCCAACAATGACCAGAACCGACAGGGCCCCTGTGCGTCCCAGTTCGAGAGTTGCCACCAGCGCCTGAGGAAGGTTAGCTACGATCCCGGCAAAAATGATCAGGGAAATTCCATTGCCAACCCCACGCGCGGTGATCTGTTCGCCAAGCCACATCAGGAACATCGTTCCCCCCACCAGCGTGACCACCGTGGCGAAACGAAATTCGAAACTTCCCCAAATGACCGCCGACCCGACACTAGACGTCATACCTTCCAGACCGACGGCGATCCCATAGGCCTGCAAGGCCGCAATCAGGACAGTCAGGTAACGTGTATACTGATTAATCTTCTTCCGTCCCGTCTCGCCTTCCTTCTTCAAGGCTTCCAGGAATGGCGATACGGTCGTCATCAATTGCATGATGATCGAAGCAGAGATATATGGCATAATGTTCAAGGCGAAAATCGTCATACGCGACAAGGCACCGCCTGCCAGCATGTCAAACATGCCAAGAATACCGCCCGCATTCTGGCGAAAGATGTCTTGCAGAACATGGGCGTCAATCCCTGGCAGGGGAATATAGGTTCCCAGCCGGTAGATGATGAGGGCGACCAGCGTAAACCATAGACGCTTCTTGAGCTCTGTCGCCTTCGCAAAGACGCCAAAATTGAGATTGGCCACAAGCTGTTCGGCGGCAGATGGCATGCTGTTTGGACCTTTCACTCAAGCAGAAGCTGTATCCTGCCCGATCACAATCACCTGCCCTCCGGCCTTTGTGACGGCTTCAACCGCTGTCCGCGAGGCCCCGCTAACCTCGATGACCAGACCCACCTGCAGTTCACCCCGCGCCAGCAGTCGTATTCCATCCCGCCGGTGGGTGACGAGACCAGCCGTCATCAGGGAATCAACCGTTACCTTCTCGGCCGGATCAAGCCGGCCATTTTCCACAGCCTGTTGCAAACGGTCAAGATTTATGACGACGAACTGTCGGCGGGATATGTTGTTAAAGCCACGCTTCGGCAAACGCCGGTAGATCGGCATCTGACCACCTTCAAAACCATTGATGGCAACGCCTGTCCGCGCCGTTTGTCCCTTGCCGCCCCGTCCGCAGGTCTTTCCCTTACCAGAGCCGATACCACGGCCGACACGCTTACCAGCCTTGGCTGCACCCCGGTTATTGCGAAGCTCGTTCAGCTTCATGACCACCTCGTTCTTTTCTCATCCCCTTGCGACACCCCCGATCGAGCCCTTCTCTTTCCGTTCAAGGTCAAGGCCCCTCGATACGTCCCGGCTCCGCCACCACCAGATGGGCAACCTTACGGATCATGCCACGGATCGCAGGCGTGTCTTCCAGAACTCGGCTACGGCCAATCTTGTTGAGTCCTAGCCCTTTCAAGGTGGCAATCTGATCCTTCTTGCGCCCGGCACCACTACGAATCTGAGTCACTCTGATCTTTGCCGACGACATTGCTTCCTTTCCTCCGCGATCCTATTCCCGCGCGGCCACAACAGCCATCGCCCCATCACGTCGGCCGATAATTTCCCCCACCTTCTTGCCCCGCTTGGCGGCCACCGCCCGCGGACTCATCAATACCCGCAAGGCGTTGAAGGTGGCCTTGACCATGTTATGCGGATTAGTGGTACCAATGCATTTGGCCACGACATCCTGCACGCCCATCGTCTCGAATACCGCTCGCACCGGTCCCCCGGCAATAATACCTGTGCCCGCCGGGGCAGACCGCAAGACAACCCACCCGGCACCGAAATGGCCGCGCACATCATGATGCAGCGTCCGCCCTTCCCGCAAGGGAACCCGGATCATCTCACGCTTGGCCTGATCGGTAGCCTTGCGAATGGCCTCTGGCACCTCGCGCGCCTTACCCGACCCGAAGCCGACCCGCCCCTTGGCATCGCCAATAACCACAAGGGCCGCAAACGAGAATCGTCGTCCTCCCTTCACAACCTTAGCAACACGATTGATATGGACCAGCTTGTCAACAAACTCTTCGTCACGCTCCCGTTGCTCACGGTCGCGCCCACGCTCGCCCCGGGGTGGCCGCTCACTGCCTGCTTGCCGTACCATGCCTTCAAATCCTTTTAAAATGCCAGACCACCCTCTCGGGCGGCATCTGCCAGAGCTCTGATGCGCCCGTGATACATGAATCCACCCCGGTCAAATACAACCTCTTTCACACCGGCCGCCAGAGCACGTTCTGCAATCAATGTCCCCACCGCTGCCGCCGCAATCTTGTCGGCACCGGTTTCCAGCCGCTCCCGCAACGCCTTGTCAAGAGTCGAGGCGGCTGCCAGTGTTCGCCCGATCCTGTCATTAATGACCTGCGCGTAAATATGACGCCCCGCCCGATAAACAGACAAACGCAGCCGTCCGTCGCCCTTGCGTTTCAGATTGAAACGGGTACGCCGCCGGCGCCGCGCAAAAATATCCTTCGAAGTCTCCATCCCCGCGTCCTCACTTCTTCTTGCCTTCCTTGCGAAGGATCCACTCGTCGGCGTACTTGATTCCTTTTCCCTTGTAAGGTTCAGGAGGACGGTAAGAACGAATCTCCGCGGCGACCTGTCCAACACGTTCCTTCGATGGCCCGCTGACGGTAATCACCGTTGGCGAGTCACACCGGACCATTACATCATTCGGGATCGGATACACAACATCATGTGAAAATCCGAGTGCCAGCGTCAGTACCTTCCCCTGAACCGCCGCCTTGTAACCCACCCCCACGATGTCAAGCCGTCTGGAAAATCCCTGATCCACGCCAACGATCATGTTATGGATATTGGCGCGCGTCGTTCCCCATAGGGCGCGCGTGAATTTGTCGTCACCCTGCGGCCGGACCCAGACCTTGCTGTTCTCCACGGTGACGGCTACTTCGGCTCCCAAAGCCAGGGACAGCATGCCCTGTTTGCCGCGGACCGTGATCCTGCCATCACCAACGACAGCGGTCACACCACTTAGCACCGCTACGGGATATTTTCCAACACGTGACATCGGATTCTTCCTCAGAACACCTGACACAAGACCTCGCCCCCCACATTGACCTGGCGGGCCTCGTGGTCGGACATGACCCCCCGGGGCGTCGACAAAATACTGATCCCCAGACCGTTATAGACTTTTGGCAATTCCGCGATCTTCGAATAAACTCGCCGTCCAGGCTTGGATACCCGTTCGATCTCACGAATAACCGGCTGCCCTTCTATATATTTCAAACCGATACGTATTTCCTCGACACCATTCCGCACGACATTGCGCTCATAGCCACGGATGTAACCTTCACGTTTAAGAACATCAAGAACATTTTCACGCAGTTTCGAGGCAGGCGCCACCACACTAGACTTGCGGGCATGTTGACCGTTGCGAATGCGGGTCAGCATATCACCCAAGGGATCAGAAAATGCCATAGCCTACCCCTTACCAACTTGACTTGACCATGCCGGGAATCTGGCCTTTTGACGCTAGCTCACGCAGTATTACACGGCCAAGCTTGAACTTCCGGTACGTACCGCGTGGCCGGCCCGTGATCTCACACCGGTTACGCACGCGCCCCCGTGCACCGTTGCGTGGCATTTCGGCCAACTTCAGCACGGCATCAAAACGTTCCTCAGGAGAAACACTACGATTCATTACAACCGTCTTGAACCGCTTCCGACGCGCCGCCTGCTGTCTGGCCAGACGCTCACGTTTCTTGTTGCGCTCCACGGCACTGACTTTTGCCATGCGAATTCTCCGTACCTCAACCCTGGAACGGCATATCAAAGCCGGCCAGCAAGGCCTTAGCCTCCCCGTCCGTCCGTGCCGTCGTGCAAATGGTGATATCCATTCCACGAATGGAATCAACCTTGTCATAGTTGATCTCTGGAAACACGAGCTGCTCCTTCAATCCCATCGAAAAATTGCCGCGGCCATCAAAACTTCTGCCCGGCACACCGCGAAAATCACGAACACGCGGCAGGGCAATAGTGATAAGCCGGTCCATAAACTCATACATGCGTTCTTTCCGCAAGGTGACCTTGCAACCAATCACCATACCCTGTCGCAATTTGAAAGTGGAGATCGATTTCTTCGCTTTCGTTACGACCGGCTTCTGTCCTGAGATTGCCGCCAGGTCTGTCACTGCCGCCTCAATCTTTTTCACATCCTGCACGGCCTCGCCGACCCCCATGTTGATGACAATCTTGTCGAGTCGGGGGACCGACATGGGGTTCTTGTATCCGAACTGCTTGACAAGAGCCGGCTTTACAACCTTTTCATAATGTTCTCGCAACCGGGTCATGGTGGTCTTCCTACCTGTCGATCACTTCGCCAGAACGCAAGGCAACACGCACCTTGCGACCATCTTCCAGAATTCGGCATCCCACCCGGGTCGGTTTGTCGGTCTTGGGATCGATATGGGCAATGTTCGATACGTGAATCGGCGCTTCCTTTTCGATAATACCGCCTTCCTGTTGCGTTGACTGGCGTTGATGCCGCTTGACCAGGTTCACACCCTGCACGATGACGCGATTCTCTTTTGGAAACGCCTTCAGAACCTCACCACGTTTCCCCTTGTCTCGGCCCGTAATGACGACAACACGATCCCCTTTCCTGATTTTCAACTTCACCATCACAGCACCTCCGGCGCCAGCGATATGATTTTCATATACTTCCTGGCCCTCAGTTCCCGCACCACCGGACCAAAGATGCGCGTTCCGATCGGCTCCCCCTGTTTGTTGATCAGAACGGCGGCACTGCGATCAAAACGAATGACACTGCCATCAGGACGCCGGATCTCCTTTGCAGATCGAACGATGACCGCCCGATGGATGTCACCCTTTTTTACCCGTCCCCGTGGAATGGCCTCCTTGACCGACACGATGATAACGTCTCCAACCGTTGCCGTCCTTCGCTTCGAGCCGCCCAGTACCTTGATGCACATAACCCGACGGGCACCGGAATTATCCGCCACGTCAAGATTGGTTTGCATCTGGATCATGGCTCTTTTCCCTTAGTTTCAAGTTTGTGATGGCAGAATCTCATCTGCCATCACTTCCCATGTTTTTGTCCGGGACAACGGGCGACATTCCCGAATCCGAACCACATCACCCACCTTGCACTGATTCAGTTCATCGTGTGCGTGGTACTTTTTGGATCGTTGAATAAACTTTTTGTACACGGAGTGCATAACACGACGTTCGACTCTGACCACGACAGTCTTGTCCATCCGGTTGCTGACGACCACTCCTTGTAGGATCCGCCTCGGCATTTTACGAATGCTCCCCCGACGCCTTGCGGCTGCGTTCACCCAGGACAGTCCTCACACGGGCGATTTCGCGCCGGACCTGCCTGACCCTGGCCGTATTTTCAAGTTGCCCGCTTGCCTTCTGGAAGCGGAGGTTAAACTGTTCCTTCTTCAGGGTTAGCAACTGCACCTTGAGCTCATCGGTTGTCCGGGCGCGGACATCACCGGCTGCGGTCATGATTCATGCCTCCCCGGGCAGACGGGCTATGAACTTGGTCTTGATCGGCAATTTGGCCGCCGCCAGCGTAAAGGCCTGACGGGCCGTTTCTTCGACCACACCATCAATCTCAAACAGAATCCGGCCTGGTTTCACACGACAGATCCAATATTCCGGGGATCCCTTACCCGATCCCATACGAACCTCAGCCGGTTTCACCGATACCGGAACATCAGGAAAAATCCGGATCCATACCCGCCCCTGCCGTTTCATTTGCCGGGTAATCGCTCGCCGTGCCGCCTCGATCTGACGCGCCGTAATCCGTTCCGGTTCCAGCGCCTTGAGACCATAAGCCCCGAAGTTCAAAGAGCTGCCCCCTTTCGCCATACCATGGATACGGCCTTTGTGTTGCTTGCGAAACCTGCTCCGCTTCGGACTAAGCATGATCGTGATCCTTCAAACCCAAACCGTCAGCGGCTTCCCTGTTGTTGCTGCTCGGCCAGCCGCTTGTCCTGAGCCATCGGGTCATGCACCATGATCTCGCCTTTGAAAACCCATACCTTGACGCCGCATGTCCCATAAGTTGTCTTAGCTGTCGTGATTCCGTAATCGACATCGGCTCGCAAGGTGTGCAACGGCACACGTCCTTCGCGATACCACTCTGTCCGGGCAATCTCCGCCCCCCCAAGACGCCCGGCACAATTGATGCGGATCCCCTGGGCCCCCAGACGCATGGCAGACTGCACAGCCCGCTTCATGGCCCGCCGAAAGGCAACCCGCCGTTCCAGCTGCTGGGCGATGTTCTCCGCCACAAGTTGCGCATCCAGTTCAGGCTTGCGAATTTCGACAATGTTGAGATGAACATCCCCTCCGGTTATGCGTTGCAGATCCTTGCGCAGAACCTCGATATCCTGTCCCTTTTTGCCGATTACAACTCCAGGCCGGGCCGTATGAATGGTGATGCGGGCTTTCTTAGCCGGCCGTTCGATGACAATCCGGGAAACACCCGCCTGGATCAGCTTCTTCTTCAGATACTCGCGGATGTACAAGTCCCTGTGCAGCAGATCAGCATAATCATCATCGGCAAACCAACGTGAATCCCAGGTCCGGTTGATACCCAAACGCAAGCCGATCGGATTGACTTTCTGGCCCATCAGTTACCGTCTCCTTCGCGCTCACGCACAATGATCGTCAAATGGCTGAACGGTTTCCGGATCTGGCCGACACGACTGCGCGCGCGCGCCTGCCATCGCTTCATAACCAAACCCTTCCCCACGTAGGCCTCGGCCACATACAGCCTGTCAACATCGAGATGATGGTTACCCTCCGCATTGGCGATAGCCGACTGCAAGGCCTGTCGAACCGTTGCCGCCACACGCCGCGGTGAAAACGCCAACTGCGCCAGGGCACTTTCCGCCCTGAGCCCCCGAATCGATGCCACCACGAGATTCAATTTGCGCGGACTGGTCCGGATGGCATTGGCCACAGCTCGGGCCGAGCTATCATCAAGCCGACGCGGCGCAGCGGTTTTTCCCATGTCACTTCCTCTTCGCCTTCTTGTCCGCAGCATGTCCATGAAAGGTACGGGTCGGTGCAAATTCTCCGAACTTGTGGCCAATCATGTTCTCGGTCACCAGCACCGGGATAAATTTCTGCCCATTATGTACGCCGAAGGTTAGCCCTACGAACTGCGGCAGAATGGTCGAACGACGCGACCACATCCTGATCACTTCATTGCGTCCGGACTCCCGCGCCTTGTCGGCCTTCTTCAAAAGATAACCATCGACAAACGGGCCCTTCCACACCGAACGAGCCACCACTACCCTCCTCTTTAAGCCTTCTTGTGCCGACGCCGCATGATCAGTGCATCGGTCCGTTTATTGTGCCGTGTCCGCTTGCCTTTCGTGGGCACGCCCCAAGGGGTGACCGGATGGCGACCGCCCGAGGTCCGGCCTTCGCCGCCACCATGCGGATGGTCCACCGGATTCATCGCTACCCCACGCACCGTCGGCCGTACCCCCCGCCACCGGTTGCGTCCCGCCTTGCCCAAACTTATGTTCTGGTTATCGGCATTGGAAACAGCCCCGACCGTTCCCAGACATTCCCCCCGTACCACGCGCAACTCTCCGGAACTCAACCGAAGCTGGGCGTAACCGGCATCTTTGCCAATCAGCTGCGCATAACACCCTGCTGCCCGAGCAATCTGCCCGCCTTTACCGGCTTTCATTTCCACATTGTGGACAATGGTCCCCACCGGCATGTTCCGCAACGGCATGGCATTGCCCGGTTTGATATCAACCTTTTCTCCAGCCACGACCGTATCACCCACCTTCAAACGCTGGGGAGCCAGGATATAAGTAAACGTCCCATCTTCATAACGAAGCAGCGCAATGAAGGCAGTACGATTCGGATCATATTCCAGCCGTTCAACCGTTGCGACCATATAAAATTTCCGACGTCTGAAATCAATCACACGATAGCGCTGCTTGTGCCCCCCCCCCTGATGACGCACCGTGATACGGCCAAGATTATTCCGCCCCCCCGAGCTGGCTTTCCCCTCAGTCAGGGCCTTGACCGGTCCGTCCTTGTACAGCTCCCTACGGTCAACGATGATGAGCTGCCTCAGGCCCGGCGTAACCGGCTTGAACGTCTTCAAGGCCATTGTTTAGATCCCCGTCGTCACATCAATGGAGTCACCCTCGGCCAGGGTAACAATCGCCTTCTTCACATCGCTCTGCCTGCCACGCCGTCCCCGGAACCGTTTGGTTTTACCTTTTGAAATCAAGGTGTTCACTGCTTTTACCCGCACACCGAACAACCTCTCGACCGCCGCCTTGATCTCGGGTTTGGAGGCGTCGAGCGAAACGCGAAATGTGACATGGTTGTGCTCAGACCCCATGCTCGCCTTCTCCGTGATGATCGGGGCACGGATAACGTCGTACATGCGCTCTCTCGCCAAACGTACCCCTGTCCAGCTCATTTCAGACGCTCCTCAAGATGCTGCACCGCCGCCCGTGTCAACACCAGGATGTCACGCCGCAGGATGTCATAAACATTTGCACCCTGCTGGGGCAGGACAACGATATTCTTGATATTACGGGCCGCACGGAGAAAACCTTCCTCAACCGTCGTTCCGCCAACGATCACAGCCGATGTCCAGCCGAGGGTCGCAAATCGTGTTGCCAGCTCCCTGGTCTTTGGTGCAGACACCTGCAATCCATCGACCACCACCAGCTTACCCCTCTTGACCTTGGCTGACAGGGCACAGCGCAACGCCAGCCGCCGTACCTTCTTCTGCAAGTCATGGGCATGGGACCGCACAACCGGTCCGAAGATCACCGCTCCGCCACGGAATTGTGGCGATCGCAACGAGCCCTGGCGGGCTGCGCCACGCCCCTTCTGGCGAAAAGGCTTTTTGGTCGTGCCGCTGAGGTCGCTGATCCCCTTGGTCTTATGTGTGCCGGCCTGCCGTCTGGCAAGCTGATAACGTACCATCCGGTGCAGAATATCCGTTCGCACCTCGATGGCGAACACCTCATCGGCGAGCTCCACGGAGCCGACGATCTGGTTGTCCAGATTGATGACGTCGACCTTCATGGATCTATTCCTCCCGTGCCACCAACGACCCTGCAACCGGGGCCTCAGCGGCTGCCTTTTTTACGCCCGCTGGCCATGGGACCCCTACGGGTTGCCCGCGCTTCACGGCATCACGAACAAGCACCCATCCCCCCGCCGCCCCCGGGACCGCGCCTTTGAGCAGAATCAACCCCCGTGCTTCATCGGTCTTGAGAACCTCAAGATTCTGTGTCGTCACGCGACGATCCCCCATGTGCCCGGCCATCCGTTTGTTCTTGAAGACACGCCCTGGATCCTGCCGCTGCCCCGTAGATCCATGGGAGCGGTGCGAAACGGACACACCATGAGAGGCTTCCAGACCACCAAAGTTGTGCCGCTTCATCGCCCCGGCAAAGCCCTTGCCAATCGTCGTTCCGACCACATCAACCCGCTGACCGGCCAGAAAATGGGCAACGGACAGCTCCACCCCCGGTTCCAGCAGACAATCCGGACTGACGCGAAACTCAACGACCTTGCGCTTGGGTTCCACTTTCGCCTTGGCAAAGTGCCCTCGCTCCGCCTTGCTCGTATTCTTGACCTTGGCTGTTCCGGCTCCAAGCTGAACGGCCGTATAGCCATCCTTCTCCACCGTCCGGGCAGCTACGACCTGGCACTTGTCAACCTCAAGCACCGTGACGGGAACATGACTACCATCTTCGGCAAAAAGACGCGTCATGCCGATCTTCCGCGCGATAAAACCACAGCGCATTGCCGTTCCCTCACAGCTTGATCTCGACATCTACCCCCGCAGCCAAGTCGAGCTTCATGAGAGCATCAACGGTCTGGGGAGTCGGATCAACGACATCCAATAGTCGTTTGTGCGTCCGGATCTCGAACTGCTCACGTGATTTCTTGTCGATGTGTGGTGAGCGGTTCAAGGTGAACTTCTCAATCTGCGTCGGCAGAGGGATCGGACCACGTACCTGGGCGCCCGTCCGCTTCGCAGTACTGACAATCTCGCGCGTGGACTGATCCAATATGCGATGATCGAATGCCTTAAGGCGGATGCGAATGTTCTGGCTTTCCATCTTCTCGTTCCGTGTTACAGTCAATGCTTTTGCTTTTTGCCCACGCGTTTGTGTGCTTCCAATCACTCAATGATTTTTGACACCACGCCGGCGCCGACGGTGCGGCCGCCTTCGCGGATGG
>CAZUWH010000025.1:0-30198 GCA_964624075.1 uncultured Rhodobacterales bacterium | reverse complement strand
TGTCTTGTTTCAATCAAAAGGCAGGGAACCAACTCAAGCATGGTTTCTATTCGGGATCCGTGTAATACAGACTGCGAGCACTGGTGGCTTGTCGGGTGAAGGGGATTGTTCCAGGGGTTGTGATTCGAGAATTACTGAGTTCTAATAAAATGATTGTCCTTACAGTCACCTGTGCCAGAGTTGTAGTAGTTCCCGGATCCGGACGGTGTCCAGATGGTGTTACGGTGGTGTGGTCTTTCCGTGTTGGACGCCGGGCCGGAGGGGGATGGTTCGCGTTGGCGCGAGCGGTCGACATGATGACCAAGCCCTCGAGGGTGAGGAGGAGGTCCAGGCAGTCGATGCGGACGAGGGGGACACGGGGTGAGGCGGTATGTTACCGACAAACGGCTCTATGCAGCCGATAGGTTTTTTGATTGCCGTCATACCCGTGCGAGCTTGTCCTCGTGCAGAGGGGGACGGGTCACCGAGGCACTTAAGGCGGGTTCGATTGTCATCGTGCACGAAGCGATGCAGGAAGGCATCCCGCTCGGCGTGCGAGAGGAAGGTTCCGTGTGCGGTACAGCGCCTGGGTTGGCGGCCGGTCGCTTCGGCCAGCTGCCTGTTGAAGTGTTGCGCCAAGCGCTTTCAGGGTGCGGGAGCGATTCGTCGCCATCGTGCGTTTCCACCAGCGGCGAATGGTCGTCTCGCTTGACACCAGGTTCGGCGGCAAGTGTCGCCACCGGGGCCTGGCTGCGCTGGATATACGCCCTGACCTGCAGCGTCATCGTGGCGTTGGCGTGCAAGTTTACTTCCATGACACAAGGCGCTCCCTAACGTATGCAATGCCCCGATCGGCACCAATTCCCTCCAGCCAATCAGCCGGGACCAGACACGAAAGCGGGGGATCCATGGCGCCACCTGGAGGGATGCCTTGTCTGAGCGGGCAGGAACGCGGAAGGCGATGAAGAAGACCACCGCCCTCGACCTACATCTGAACCCCGCGGCGCTAGGGCTGAAACTCCACGGGCTCGACCGGGCGCGGGATCCGGATTTCCGGGCGGTGCAGGTCATGCCGATCTCCGCGTCATCGTTCACAGGACCACCGGCAGCCTGCTCCTGTGCCACGCCGGGCATCATGAGGAGGCGTATCGGGTGGGGCGGAACGCGCTTCCTGCCACCGCTGTTCCTGAACCTTACCCATGAACAGATCCTGAGCGTTGGCGTGCCACCCGATTGGGTGCAACGAGTGCGGCATGCCAGCAAGAACAGCCTGTTCGACCTTACCGGGCACCTGCCCGCCGAAGCTATAGAGGCGCTTCTCGACTACGTCGCCACCGGCGTTCTCTTCCCGGCCAGCGTGGCGACGGCGACGGCGCGGATTCCTTTGACTACTCCGACGCGCAGCGCCGCTTCCGCACCTTCTCCACCATTGCCGAACTGGAACGGGCGCTCGACTTTCCCTGGGAGAAGTGAGCCGTCTTCCTCCACCCCGCCCAGCGGCAGATGGTGGAGAAGACCTGGACCGGACTGGTGCGCATCTCCGGCTCGGCCGGAACCGGCGCGCCAGCGTCGCCTTGCATCGCGCGGCTACCCTGGCGCGCCGGTACGGTGAAGCCCGGGTGCTCTGCTCACCACCTTCTCGACACCGCTCGCCAATGCGCTGAAGCACAAGCTCATGCCCTCTGGTGGGAAACGAACCGGACATCGCCCCGCGCATTACCGTGCGTTCCGTTCGCGGCATCGGTCACGACCTGTTCACCGCGGCCTTCGGTCCGCCAACTATCGCCACACCCGACATGATCCGCGGCCTGCTCACCGAAGCCTGCGCGGCGGAAGGCCAACGCTTTGCGCCATGTTTCCTGTTTGGCAAATTCACCAACGTGGTCGATGCCTGGCAGCCTTGTACCCGGGAGGACTACCGCAATGTCGCCCGCCTGGGCCGCGCCGCACCCGCATCGGCGCCAGGCAGCGCAAGGGGGGTCTGTAGGCGGTCTTCGCCCGCGTCCGCGCAGGCCCTTGCCTGGTGGCGGCGCGGGACATCATCACCTGGTCCACCCTGTTCGCCCGCCTGGGCGAACACCATGCCGGCACGCCGCCATTCGACTGGCGCCGTCAGCGACGAGGCCTAGGATGTCGGCGTGGCCGAGATGCTGTTTCTCGTAACCCTTGCATAGAAACGTTCCGAAGGGCTGTTCTTTACCGGTGATCTTAGCCAGTGCATTTTCAAGCAGCCGTTCTCGTGGTAGTCGCTGGGCGTCGACATCCGGGGGCAGTCGCAGACGCTGCGCATCAACTATTGCACCTCCCACCAGATCCGCACCCACGCCGACCGGCTGCTGCCCGGAATGTTCACCGATGTGGACGGAATCGCCGACGACGCGGATCTTGAGGAAGTCTACACCACTGAACGCTACCTTCTGTATGTCGTCTGCACCCGAGCGCAGGATCACCTGCTGGTCACGGGCGTCACGTCGGCCTCGGAATTTCTGGACGACCTCGGCAGATGAAAAGTCGGAGGGTTCGACTCCTTCCCCCGATCCACCCCTGGCCTAGCCGAAATTCGGCCTGAATGCGCCCAACAGGCTGTGAAACCCCTTGATCTGCTTATGGTCACTAAACCCGTGCTTTTGCGCCGCGGTTATGGGCTTCTGGAGAGAGAGGACGAGAAACAAGCCGCGGGATGCCGGGATGGACGAGCCCGGTCACCATGTTCAAGAGTATCACAGTATACCTCTCCTACCCAGGCTGAACAAAACCCGGCAGATCTACAGCTATAAAGATTATAATGACTAACTTCAGGAATCCTCGCGAGCTGCGAAGATTTCTGAAGTTAGTCATACAGTGGCAGCAGCGGTGCCCAGGGTGCATAAACATCTGTATGCTCCCCTTCGTTACCACCAGAATGCCGGCCTCTCACGCAACAACTGGATCCGGTTCAAGGGGGCAGGCTTGGCACCTTGACGCGTCAGCCTGAAGATATATATCTTACGATGGAGGCGTGAAGGTTTCCATTGTTTGCGAAGGTAGCAACCGCCCTGACAGTCTTGCGGTTCTTCTCATGCCCGGCGTCCCGGGCTGTCTGCTCCAGCGGAAAGGCGACGGATACAACACCCTTCAGAGAAAGAAGTCCGCCCGCTCTTTACCTTTCGCCAAACGATCAGGCCTTCAACCTCCCGCTGCCAGCGCGGTTGCAAGTGGTTCCACTGTCGGCGTGCGTAATGAATCAGTATGAGAAGGTAATAAGGGAGACTTTTAAATGCTGCTGAACCTAAATGATAAAACCGCAGGCCTTGAGAATCTCTGGAGCCGATTAATCTTTTTTGCCAGAATCACAAGGAAGTTTCCGTGGATGAGCAAAGTCACCAAAGCATTCACGAACACAAGCAGCGACCTGCAGACGAAAGCCCGTCTCGTCATCCCTGGTCCGTTGACTACCGATGCTCAGGGAAGACCTGGTGTTCATGCCCCTGCCGCGCTCGACAGAGGTGCGGAACGAACTGATCGCCCTTGGATGAGCGCACCAGGGTGGTGATAAAGACCTCGCAGCCGATGTGCCATACAGGCTCTTCCCTGGCCAACGCCATTTGGCTTCGGGGGAACGTGTGGCACATCGGTTAATCTGGCCTTCTTGTTATTGCCTGAAGGCATATCCTACTGATCTGAACTAGCATTTTTGCCGCCGATGAGGACGTTGACCGGGTAATACCTTTGAGCGTCAATCGTAACACCCGCTCAAATGTCCCGCTGTCTGCCGCGACCGTGGCAGCACGCCGCATGGCGCTCGAGGGAGATCACGATCAGGGCTCAAGAGTACAATACGGTTTCTGCTAGATTTTGGCTGCTGCCCACGGTTCTGGGCAGATAAAGCGGATATGACAGGGTTCGGCCAGGCCGCCGTTTCATGCCTGACAGCAGGCGAGGGCGTCGAGATCGGCAAAGCAGCGTCTACCGTCGCGTCATACCGGGTCGGCTGTCCGATCTGCAGGCAGTCTCAGGTCCGACACGGGCAGCCGGCAGTCTGTAGGAAGTCCACCTGCTTGGGGTGTAAAGCGCGCTTTTGCGCCCCGGCGTCAGGGGAGCCGTTGACTCGTCAGGCCTGGCGCCTTAGGCTAGAAAGCCCATTATAGGAAGGAGCGCCTGATGGCGCCCTGGCCGTTGCCTTTGATACCTTGCAGTTCGCCCACCGCTTACGCGAGGGCGGTTTCACCAAACAACAGGCCACAAGCAGTTTCGACCTCGCCACCAGGACCGACATTGCCGCCGTGCTGGCCGATATGAAGGTGATGGAGCTGCGCCTGGTCATCAAGCTGGAGGTGATGCTAGTGGCGTTCTTCACGATGGCCGTGGCCGTCAGGCTGATGCTGCGTTGACCCTTCGTCACTCCCCATCGTCCCAGGCTTGGCCCCAGCGTCCAGCCCAGCAAGTTTATCTGTCCGACGCTGGTCAGCATGATGTTGGCCGGCTTGATATCGCGATGGATGACACCTTTTTCTGATGCGCATGCTCCAGGGCACCCAGAAGCTTGCCAACGATCGTGCCGATGGTCGACAGAAGGAGAAATGCTCGTCCGCATCAAAATAGCTTTTAAGGGAACGGCCATCGACGTATTCCATGGCGATATAGGAGATTCCCTCCTTTTCGCTATAATCGTAGACGGCAACGATATTAGGGTGATTGATCCACCCCGTTACTTGCGCTTCCCGTTTGAAACGAGCGATGATGGTACCACTGCTGTCTTCCTCACTTAGAAGATCGAACCGGATGGTTTTAAGGGTGACGGTCCGCTCAATAAAGGGATCCTATACCTTGTAGACCACGCCCATTGCGCCTTTGCTTTGCTAATCTGCTGGCCAGCTTGAGTTGTCGTTTCAACCACGCCTGTCCCTCTGTCCCTGAAATGAATGTCGCCCCCCATGACTGCATGATAGACGAAGCATGCTGCTCTTGCAGACCTCTATTGAGGAAACACATTGTCATTTAATACCCGTTCTAGAGGCATAAGGCGAACGTTCCGCCCGCATCCTTTCCATGCGCCCAATCGGCCAGCCGTAACTGTACCCGGTGATTTCCGGAATCCAGGAGATCGTCTGGATCAGGGGTTCTGTCTTGCCCTTATCCACCGATAGCAGGCACCTGGGGGCGGGCACCGGAACCCGGTTGCACCAAGCACTGACCGAGAAGGACGAAAAACAGTCTTCAGGGCCTTGAGCAGCCCCGCCGGTCCTTCGCGCGCGCGATCCGCCGTGACAGCGGATCGGCCAACCCAGACGGCATGGAGAGACGGGCTGTCCGGGAACAGCGATTCTCATCATGGGGGTGACACTGATTTGCAGGAGAAGCATCCCTGCACCACCCTTCCCCGGGAGGGAAAACCCTCTCCATCTGACGGGATGGACCCCCTGACGGAACACTCCCTCCCCCTTGGACCGGGGGAGGATTGGGGTGGGGGGGAGATCGCGACGTCTGGTGTGGCGGACGGGGAGGGGCTCGCAACGGCCACACCATCGGGTCCACGGGTTGACAAGGCCCAGACGGAAACATCACCCCCACCCCGACCCTCCCCCATCAAGGGGGAGGGCTGACAGGTACTGGTTCCGGTTGTCGGAACAGTATTTAGAGCATTATGTGATCAGGTGGAAGCAGCTTCCAGCAGCATGGGCGTGGCCAGGGAACGCGTTTATACTTAACCGTCTATACAACCTGACCACAAAATGCTCCAACCCGTGAAAGGAGCTTCTCTTTTGGCCCAGGCGTGAAAGGATGGAAAAATCACTCGAATAAGTCGCGGTGTGTCCGCTCCATGCGTTCATGCCGTTCCTGCGCCTCCAGACTCAAAGTGGCAATGGGCCGGGCTTCCAGACGCTTGAGACTGATGGGTTCATGTGTTTCTTCGCAATAGCCATAGGTGCCATCCTCGATTCTCTGTAAGACGGCATCGATCTTGGCGATGAGCTTGCGGGCACGATCGCGGGTCCGCAATTCAAATGCCCGATCGATTTCAAGGGAGGCACGGTCGGTCACATCGGGCTCCTGGGGGGTCTCCCGCTGGAGACTCTGGATCGTTTCGCCAGCCTCGCGCAGTAGTTCCGCTCGCCAGCGGAGAAGCTTCTGGCGGAAATATTCAAGCTGGTATCCGTTCATGAACGGCTCGTCTTCCGAAGGCCGATAATCCGGAGGAAGCGTTACGGTCATGTCTGTCGTACCCTTTCTAGGTGCTAGTGTACTGCACTATATTGCCCGACATTCACCTACACAAGAATTACACGTCAAGGATGGTGTTAACAACAGTGGCAGCATTTTCCATCGGTATCAGTGGCATTGGTTGCATTCAGTATTCTGCCGGCAGGAAAGAATCGCAGACACTCCCCCCTCTGCCGACAGCACAGCCGGAACAGCGCAAATAGGAAATAATGGGTCAAGGGACAGGTGAACAAGGGAAAAATTCGTCTTGACCAGCTTCTAGTCGATCGTGGTCTGGCCGCAAACCGAAGTAAGGCGCAGGCCCTAGTCATGGCTGGCTGCGTGTTTCAAGGGGAACGACGTCTGGACAAACCCGGCCAGCCGGTTGCGACAACGGCAGAAATCCGTCTGCGCGGGCAGGATCATCCATGGGTATCGCGCGGTGGTCTCAAACTTGCGCACGGGCTCGTGCATTTTGGCATCACACCACTTGGGAAAACGGCTCTTGATGTCGGGGCTTCGACAGGCGGTTTCACGGAGGTGCTGCTGGCAGGTGGTGTGGCACGTGTCTACGCGGTCGATGTGGGGTATGGCCAACTGGCGCCCCGGCTGCGCAATGATGCACGGGTGGTGGTTCTGGAACGGACTAATGCCCGGTTCATAAGCATGGCACATGTGCCAGAATGCGTTGATCTAGTGGTATGCGATGCAAGCTTCATCGGATTGCGGACCATTTTGCCGGCGCCGTTATCCCTGGCGCGTTCCGGTGCACAGCTGGTGGCCCTGATCAAACCCCAGTTCGAGGTTGGCCGGGGCAGGGTCGGCAAGGGAGGGGTGGTGCGTGATCCATATCTGCATGCCGAAGTGTGCAGACAGATCACGGCCTGGCTGGCTGGCCAGCCAGGCTGGCAGGTACTGGGGGTGGTGGAAAGTCCGATTCTCGGACCAGGGGGAAATTGCGAGTTCCTGATCGGTGCTGAACGGAAAGGCGGTTGACGCCCGGGAAAACGCGCCTTCTCCAGCCCCACGCGAGAGAGAACGCTTCAATCGGTCAGGGCAGGCAAGAGAGAAAGAAGCCATGCACTCACCAGCGGCAGGGTTTCGGTCAGCATGGCGATACCCGTGGCCACTAGCAGAAGACCCATGGCTTGCTCCCCACCTTATGCACATGGTGACGAAAGCGGGCCAGAAAACGCATGAACATGCTGGCCATCAACCCGGCGATCAGGAACGGCACACCCAAGCCGGCGGCAAAGGTCGCGAGCAGGGATACGCCATAGCCTAGGTCGTCACCACTGCCGGCAATCATCAGGATCGAACCGAGAAGCGGGCCAACGCACGGTATCCAGCCGAGCCTGAACGCCAGTCCGACCAGAAAGGCACTGAGCAGACCAGCCAGTCGGCTTTCCAGATGCAGGCGTTTCTCGATATCGAGAAATGCCAGCCGGAACAGAGGCCCATGTAGTGCAGCCCGAACAGGATAACCAGGAAACTACCTTTTCCGGCCAGCCAGTCGCGGGATTCGGCCAAGGCCCGGCCGATGGAGGATGCGGCGGCACCCGAGGACCACGAAAACCATCCCCAGTCCCAGCACGAACATGAGACTGGCCAGGAAGCCTTCCCAGCGGTGGGTAGCCGGACGGTCATCCGCCGTTATTTGTTCCAGCGAGAAACCGCTGATGAAACCACAGATAGGCTAGAACCAGCGGCAGGATGCATGGCGACAAAAACGCCAACACACCACCGCTCAGGGCGGCAGCGTAGGAAACCTGGAACATGCATCTCGTCCCCCGTTGCCTCGTGACCTGTCGTTGTAACATAAAGTTACAATAGGTAACACATGACTTCCTAATGAGCGTCTACAGATCCTGGAAAAGGCTGTACATCATGCGCAAGGAGGTGAGAAACAGGAAGATGGCAAAGATCCTGCGCAGGACCGCAGGCCTGGACAGGTGTGCCAGGCGGACCCCCAGCGGCGCTGTCAGCAGGGTTGTCGGGACAATGAGGGCAAGACCAGCCAGGTTGACATAGCCCACCGTCAGCGGTAGTCGGCCTGAAGCGCCTTCCCCGCCGAGCGCAAAGCCGATGGTCGCGGGCACGGCAATGATCAATCCAAGGGCAGAGGCTGTTCCCACTGCCTGCCGGATGGGGTAGGAGAAGGCTGACAGGATCGGGACACTCAGCGTTCCCCCTCCGATTCCCATCATCACCGACAGACAGCCGATCAGCACGGCAAGCCCCCTGCGACCAGCCCGCCCAGGCAGACGGGGGCGGAACGCCCTGCCTTCGGGCACGAAGGCCATATGGACGGCTACCAGCAGGGCGACTGTCGCAAACAGTACCGTCAGCAGGGGGCCGCGCCCACTACCGGTGGCGAGAACGGTCCCGGCCATGACACCTGCCAGAACCCAAGGTCCCCACTGTCGCAACAGGGCCGTATCCACACTGCCGCGCCGATGATGCGCGCGGGCTGCGATAAGGGCCGTCGGAATGATGGTGGCAAGCGAAGTCCCTACGGCCAACGGCATGCGCACGCTCTCCTCCAGGCCAAGTAGGGTGAACAGATGAAACAGCATCGGCACGATGACAATGCCACCGCCAACGCCCAGGAGACCGGCCAGCACACCCGCCACCGCACCGGTCGTCAGCAGTGACAGCGTCAAACTAGCCAGGAACCAGGGATCGACCAGACGATCAGGAAAAGCCAGAAGCAACTCCTCCCGCGACATCGAAGACAAGAACATCAGGCAGCGAGACGATAGGGAGAGGGGTCACGGCCGTCAATGCGAATCTTCCGGGTTTATGGGTCGGGGGAACAGGACACGGCTCCGCAGCCGCGTTGGACAGCCTTCACGTGTTTAAGGAAGAGGCGGCGCCCTCGACTATGTGTGGGAGGGGGAGAAATCGAAAGCGCCGTACATACGGCACCCCTGGTCAGGGGGAAGTATGGGTGCCGTCATTGCCGCAGTATAAAGGAGAAAGGGGGGAACCCTTTTACCGCGGCAATGTATCTTTCCTGCCTTGCCACCTTCATCCATTTTCCTCAGGGCATAACACGCCTAGCTGCCATGAGGAATGGATATGTATCCTCTGATACGAATAAGTACACCGCATCATAGACATCGCCGCTTTAACAAATGTTAGAAGAACTCACGTGACATGCGGTGCCAGAGCGATTGAAGACTTCTGAAAACCAGGAAGGCCCGTCTGCGCGGGCATGACGGTGATCAGAGATGTCCGGTTTCCGATCGGATGGGCGACTCTGGAAACACCGGTATCCCACCGGCTGCCAGCCGGCCGGCACGCCCGGACGACAATACCGTGCAACGTGATTGGGAACCGCCTGGGGGATACGCGGGCCAGGAAATTTTGACACGCTCGTCCTAATAGGCGCACGCGCCGCGCCTGGCTCCTGGCGCACAGACGCCCCCACGGTCAATACGTCAAGACCGACCGGCCTCGCTCTGAAACCACCATCCCATGATTTGACCAAAAGTCACATCATGGGCGGGGCAGCATGATCGATGGATTTTCGAGAGGAGGACTTTCGTGGTGACGACAGGACCAGCAACACGCCGATTCCCACCATTCCCCCCAGGAGAAGCGTGAACACGGCATGATAGCCAACGAATACCATCATCAGGACGGTGGTCAGCAGCCCCATAACCGGGGCAAAAATGAAACGATGGCGCGCTAGCGCTCCGATACGATCTTCCTGCTCCGATCGGGGATCGCCGGCGTTGCCACAGCCAACAGGCTCATCCGGGTGTCGGTTCTGCGTCATCACGACAGCATGCTTCTTCCCATACCGCGCGGGGTTCAAGTTTCTTCGGCACGGGCACGGACGATGGCCTCCGCCGGCTTGCCGCCCAGTTCCTGCAAGTGATCGAACCGCCACGAAAACGTGCCCACCCCCATGGTCATCGACCGCAATTCGATGATCAGGTCATGCATTTCCGACTGGGGCAGATAGGCCTGTACCATGTCCCAGCCCTTCCAGCCGGCTTTATGATCGAAGCCGAGAATCTGACCGCGCCGCTGGGACAGCATGCGCTGTGCCCGCGAGGTATGATCGGAAGGAATGGACACCTCGACGGCGGTGATGGGCTCCAGCAGCACTGGTTCGCACTTGGGCATGCCCTCGCGCATGGCGATCTGGGCAGCCGTCTTGAAGGCCATGTCTGAACTGTCTACGACATGATAGGAGCCATCCGTCAGCGTGACCTTGATGTCCACCACCGGAAAGCCAAGCGACCCTCGCTGCAGGTAATCCTGCACACCCTCTTCGACGGCCGGAATGTACTGCCTGGGCACAACACCCCCAATAATCGTGTCAACAAAGGTGAATCCGGCACCACGGAAGAGAGGCTCGATAGTCAGGTGCACGTCACCGAACTGGCCATGGCCACCCGTCTGGCGTTTGTGGCGGCCGTGCTGGCTCACGCTCCGGCGGATAGTTTCCTTGTAGGAAACCTGCGGACGTTCGGCCATGGCTTCAATATTATAACGGCTTCTCAGCCTGTCCACGGCAACCTGCAAGTGGACATCTCCCTGTCCCCACAGGAGAAGCTGGCGCAAGTCGGCATTGAATTCGTACTTGAGCGACGGGTCTTCTTCCGTCAGACGCTGCAACCCGCCTGACAATTTGACGTCATCCCCCTTCCGCACCGCCTCCACGGCCACCGCCATGAGGGGCACGAGGGGCGGCGGCCAGGCCGGATCGGAACCGCCATTCGGACCGATGTGGTCGCCAGTGGCCACAGAGTCGAGGCGTCCCAGTGCGACCACTGCGCCGATACCAGCCCGGGCAGCCTTGGTCTGGGTGCCGCCCATCAGATGGAACAGGCCCCCGACACGCTCTCCATTGGCGATCATGCCGTCTCCAAAGATGCCACTCCAGACACGCACGAGAGACAGCTTGCCAAGGTGTGGGACATGGGTTGTCTTGAAGACATGGCCTTTCGGCTGACCGTCCACCGTTATGCCCAGGCGAGCAGCGGTCACGGACGGATCGGGGGCGTCGTGACGCAGTGCTTTCAGCAGACGCTGAAGCCCCTGATTCTTGACCGCCGAACCGAACAGCACCGGCACGATCAGATCCGCGGCCAGCTCTTTCGTGAGATCCTGGAAAATTTCCTGCGCGGTTGGGTTCACGTCCTCCAGAAGGGCCTCCAGCAGACGATCATCAAAGTCGGCCAACTGTTCAAGCATTTCCCGTCGTGCCTCGGTCTCCGGCACCCTCAGGGAATCAGGAATCCGCGCCAGTTCGGAGGGTTTGTCAGGACTGTATCTGAAGGCCCGTTCGCTCACGAGATCCACATAACCGACGATTCCCTCCCCTTCCCAGATGGGCAACGCCCGCAGAACAAGGGGCCGTTCCGATATCATCTGCAAGGCCTCGAGGGACGTCCGGATGTCAGTGCCTGGCTGATCGGTGTGGTTGATGAAGAGGATATGGGGAATCTGGCGTTCATCGAGGAATTTCAAAAGAGGTGCGACCATGACGGCGCGATTGGGATCGGGGTCGGCAACCACGACGGCCACGTCGGCCACCATCAGGGCATTGTAGGTGTCCTGGAGGAATTCAAACGAACCCGGGCAGTCAATGAAAGTCCATTGTTCGTCTAGATAGGTAGCTTCGGCGATATTCAGTTCAACACTCATCTGGCGGGCCCGTGCCTCGGGCGAACTGTCCCCGATGCTGTTTCCTTCCGGCACCGTCCCTTTGCGCGGGATGGCCCTGCTCGCAAACAGCAGGCTTTCTAGAAGACTGGTTTTACCGCTCAGGTACGGCCCTACCAGGGCCACCACCCGCGGAGCCGACTGGGCTTTCTCGGCCATGGCTTCTCCTCCCCACCCCATTTCATTGCTTGCCTTAATCCGATGGACTTTACTCTTGTCAGACACATTCCTGTCAACACCGTTTCGCCACTCATGATGCCAGCGACATCACCGGGCATTTGCGATGGGGAAGGCCCTTCCACATCATGACGGCCCCGGCGCAGGCGAACGAAGGATCCTCCCTTCCAGGGAAGAGTGTGTTTCCTCCAGGGGGATCTTTGACGTGCCTCGGGTCATCCACGACTTCGCGCCGGTACCGCCGGGGGCCGGCAAGCCACGCAAGCCGGATGAACAGCACTGGGAGATCAGACGCGCCGACAGCGCCCACATCCGTTATTCGATCACGTGCAACGACGACAGCCAGTTTCTGACAACGACGATCCATGTTCGGGATAAGGGAGAAAGGGGACCGCCTTCACAAGGGCGCGTCGCCCCGGTGACGCCTCCAAGCGGCTCAAGCGCAAGGGATACTGCTGACGGGTAGCCCACCGGAGGCCTCTGGGACGACATACTCACCCTACACCCATTCCAGGCGGGGTCAAGGCCCTCTTAATCCTTTCCAGCCCTCACGTCGTGTTCGACGCCGTCGGCCGGCGGCTGCGGGTGCGCCTGGAGGTGTGGTGGAGGCCGATGATCTGATCACGAGCCACACCGATGTTCTGGACGTGAACCAGGACTTTCCGGCCGAGTTGCAACCCTGTGATCGCGGGCGCGCGACGGCGGAAGCGCAAATCCATGACGTCGCCACCCAATCTTGGCGCCTCCCCCGATGCCTCCACCGGGGCGCCGATCGTGGCCAAGGGCGCCAACATCGTCGAGTTTTGGAACGGGGTCCGTCGGGAGAGGATCGAAGAGGGGGACGTGAGACCTCCATCTGGAACGGCAAACCCTCCCCCTTGGATCGGGAGAGGGTTGGGGTTGGGCGGGGGTGATGGCTCCGTCTGGAACGTATCTCAAGCCCGTGGGCCCGATAGCGTGACCGTCGCGAGCCCCCCCCCCCCCCGCCGGACCAGACGTCACGATCACCCCCCAACCCTCCCCCGATCCAAAGGGGAGGGAGTCTTCCTGTCAGATGAAGAGGGTCTTCCCTTCAAGGAGGGGCGTGTTCCCTCCCCGGGGGAGGTGCAGGGATACCTCTTCTGCGAATCAGTGTCATTCCTATAATGAGAG
This sequence comes from uncultured Rhodobacterales bacterium, assembly GCA_964624075.1. Lineage (GTDB taxonomy): Bacteria > Pseudomonadota > Alphaproteobacteria > Rhodospirillales > Rhodospirillaceae > CAZUWH01. Next base: position 17,028 of record CAZUWH010000025.1, on the reverse strand, counting down.
TCACTGTCTTCTCGTTAGCTGTTTCGAATTTTACTCGAATGTGATATACGTACCCTGTCTTCCCTGTCATGATTGCGATTGCCGTATTGAAACAGGCGGAGGGTCGATGCGGAAAACGGGAATGTTCCGAGGGTCATGGGGGCCCCTGGTACGTGCCGTCATGTGTCGCGGTCTGTTGCGCGCCGAAGAATCTGGTGTTCGAGGATCTGCCGCTGCTAGTCTTAAAGTTCCGGCTTATATCCTGATAGTAAAAAACGTCTGCTGCATCGATTTCAACTTCAATGCGTATCGCGCCCTGAATCCGGCAGGCGTGTGGGCCTCCTTTACGGAGATGCTGGCACGGCATGCTGCTGGCCGTCTCCGTCCCCACGTCTGCCAAACCACGGATCTGGCCGAAGCCGATCGTACCATCGAAACCCTGCTCGTGCGCGGCTCAACCGGAAAGATTGTTCTGACCATGGGACATTTAGGCTGCTGAGAAGGAATCCGTCCTTAATCCCTTGTCCCACCTGTATCCTGGGACCCTTGTGCACAAGTCCTGCCTTATGCGCAAGAAAGAGGTCCGCCGCGATAGCGGCGGCGCGCCGCAAGGCGCGAAAGCCAAGGGTCGCGGACATGACCCACCGGCGATCAAGGCTCGAAAGTGTGATTGTGCCGTTTGTACCGTTATCCGATTGCTTCGGTCAGGACGGTCGTCTCAACCCATGCCACGGCAGCCGCCACGTTCGTCGTCGTTTCCCCCGGTTCAGGTGGCGGGCAGCGCACCATCAGCACCGGCAGGCCGAGCGTGCGGGCTGCCGTGATCTTGCCCGCCGTTGCCGCGCCTCCACTGGCCTTAGTGACCAGAACCTCAATGGCATGGGTACGCATCAGTGCCAGGTCATCTGCTTCCGTGCCGGCGCCGATCACCAGACCGTGGGGCGGGTCGTGCAGGGGGAAGGGTAGGGGGACTGCCTGGCGAAGGCGAACCAGGAACCACATGTCGGGCCTGTCGGCGAAAACCGGAAGCTGCCGCACGCCGATGGCCAGAAAAGCCCGCCGGCCGAGACTCGGCAGGCGCCAGGCTGCTTCGGCCATACTGTTCACCTCGGTCCAGCGGTCGGCGACGGCGCGCATCCAGAAAGGGCGGGTCAAGGTCAGGCGCGGGATCTGGCAGGCTTCACAAGCCAGACGAGTATTGCGGGCGATCGTGACGGCAAAAGGATGGGTAGCCACGAGGACGGCAGCCATGCGCTCGTGCTGCAGATAGGCGGTCAGGCCTGCCACGCCACTAAACGGCCCGGCACGCACGACGCCCGGCACCAGGCCTTCTGCCGGAGGGGTTGCAAAGGACGTTACACACCGCAGCCGGGCTCCGAAACGTTTTTCCAGGGCCGTGGCCAGAACCCGGCCTTCGCTGGTGCCGCCGAGCACGAGAACAGCCGGAACAGCCGGACCGGAAGGGGCAGGCATCGTGAACCTCAGCCGTAAGGACACCCTCACGCCTCCCGCAGATGGCACCATACGGGCGTATGGTCCGAGGCCTTGTCCAGGCTGCGCGGTGCCTTGTCGATTCCGCTCGCCTCCAGATGATCGGCAGCTTGAGGAGAAACCAGTAGATGGTCAATCCGCAAGCCCATGTCGCGCGGCCATGCACCACCCTGATAGTCCCAGAAGGTATATTCGCCTGCCTTCCGATTGAAGGCGCGGAAGGCGTCCATATATCCTAGCCAGAGGAGAGCACGAAACGCCTCGCGCACTTCCGGCCGACACAAGGCATTGTCAGCCCATTGCGTCGGCGCGTAGACGTCGTCATCCATTGGGCAGACGTTGTAATCTCCACCGAGTATAATCGCTTCGCCAGTTCGCAGAAGGGCACGGGCATGTTCGTACAAGCGGGCCATCCAGGCCAGCTTATAGGTGAATTTCTCGCTGCCGCTCGGGTTGCCGTTGGGCAGATAGAGCGAAGCCACCCGCACGCCTCCAGCAAAACACGCTTCCACATAGCGGGCCTGGGAATCGTCGGGTGCACCTGGTAGAACCCGAACTGTTTCCACCATGGGCCGACGCGACAGAATGGCAACGCCGTTATATCCTTTCTGGCCGCAGGTCAGGCTTTGATAGCCGAGGTCTTGCAATTCGAATCGAGGGAAGGAATCATCTAGTGTCTTGGTTTCCTGGAGCAGCAGGACGTCGGGTTCGGCCCGTTGCAGCCAGGCCAGGACATGGGGCAGTCGGGCCTTGATCGAATTGACATTCCAGGTTGCTACTTTCAGCATATTCCCGTTCCAACCACTGTATGACCCGAGTCATATATTCTCTTCACGACTATGCCGATCTTATGCCGAATACACATTGTATATTAGGTTTGTTGATGATAGGAATGGGCGACGAGTTTTCCGCAATGCGAGGAACGGCTTCATGCGCCGCCCCCTGAGGACGATTCTACTAAAAAGCATCATGCCTGCCGTGGCCTTCGGCCTGTTCCTTGCGGTTGTTTCCATCTCTGCCGCAGTGGCACAAGAAATGGTCTTGTGTCCATTGCCGCCTGGGGAGCCAGTGGTCGATCTTTATATCGATGAGGGTCCGATTCGATTCGACCATGATGTCACCCAGGCACAGATCGAGGCCTTGTACAGGGAAGAGGGGTCTTTGACGCATGGCGTGTTGGGGCATCCGGTCGGCTTGACGCGGATGGGCGTCAAGTTCGATATCCGCACCGAACTGCGGCCCTTGCGCCTGCCAACGGGTTTGTACTGCCTGTGGCTGGTGCGTGTGGACGCCCTCCTGCGCTATGCCGATACTGTGATTTACATCGACAGACGCTTCGAGCCTGGCAGTTGCCAGTACGAAACCGTTCTTGATCATGAATATACCCATATTGCCATCAATCGAGAAATGCTGCGTCTCCATGCGCCACGCATCCGGATGGCTCTAGCAGAAGCGGTCCGGCGCATCAATCCGGTTGTGGTGGAGGATCTCTTCCGCGACCGTGACCAGCCTATTGCCCTGTTACAGGCAGCCGTTGAAGCAGAACTGAATGCCTTCAACCAGGCACGGGATCAGGCCAATTCGACCATTGATACGCCAGACAATTATCGTCGCACCCAGGCCCTGTGTTCAAACTGGTAGAGTTTTCTGAGCATAAGGCAAATGATCAAAAGAGGGGTCCAAACGACCGTATGCACACAAATCCGTCCTGGCAGCATGTGCAGGTGCCATGTTTCGCACCAGGGATGGTTTCCTCCCCTTAAATCGGGAGAGAGAAAGGGTGAAGAAGGGCTCACACGAAGAGGACACACCGGATTTCCTGCATGCGTGTATCAGGAATGAATGCAAGCTGAAGGCACAGCTATTCTCCCCCTACCCAGCCCTCTTTCGTGATCGAGAAGGGAGGTTTTTTCTTTGGGAGGGGGAGGGGATGTTCTGCCCGCATGTTGGCGGGTTTGGATACAAAGTCCTGAGAGCCTGTCCGGAAACATAATGATTGTTTCCAATGCGTCAAAGAAATCCGCCGTCATTCCCGCGAAAGCTTGCCCTCGCGCAGGCGGGGGCAAGGCTCTAGGAATCCCGGCATAGTAGGCTGTTCCTGGACCCCCACTCCCCGTGAAAACGGGGAGTGGGGGTAACGACTCATGCATTGAAAAATAACGATATGTTTCCGGATGGACACTGGGGCTATTAAAATAAGCGATCGGATACCCCTTTACCCTCCCCCCCCCTCGGCTCTGAATCAGGGGGGAGGCCTGGGAGTGTTCAAGGGGTGAAAACATGGTCTTTCCTGTAAAGCGTGGGAGTCTCTGCTGCAAAGAGGACGGGGGGGGGGGGCTTTCTCATGGAGACTCAAGGGTAGAAAATGAAAAGCGTGGTGCATGTAAGCGCTGCATCATGATTTTGATTAATTTTTACTTGCAAAATAGAGGCGACTATTCTATGTTTCTCTGGCACCGCTGTGTCCTGTCAGGTGAAGGACCTGTCATGCTGGTGGGCGTTGGTTTTGCTTTATGCGCAAGGGTTCGCCGCGGCGGCGCAGCTCCATGATGTGATGGGTCAAGGTGACTGGAGGTTGCCACTCAGATATCGGGGAGCCTTGGACGGTTGTGATCAAGGCACAGAGCCATCAAACGAAAGAAACAGAGGAGATAATAACATGAGTACCGACATGACCGTTCTGATAGGCCGTGAGGTCCCTGATTTCACCGCACCGGCCGTAATGCCCAATAACGAGATCGTTGATGATTTCAATCTCAGGGCATACTTGAAGGATTCCTATGGGGTCGTCTTTTTCTATCCCCTGGATTTCACCTTCGTCTGTCCCTCCGAGATTCTTGCCCATGCGCACCGTCTGTCAAGTTTCCAGGAACGCAACGCCAAGGTAATTGGTGTCAGCGTCGATTCCCAGTTTACCCATTTGGCCTGGAAGAATACACCGGTTGAAAAAGGTGGCCTGGGAAATGTCCAGTTTCCCCTGGTGGCCGATTTGACCAAATCCATCGCCCGCTCGTTCGGGGTGCTGTCGGATGGAGCGGTTGCCTTGCGCGGGACTTTTTTGATCGACCGGGCCGGCATTGTCCGCCACCAGGTGGTCAACGACCTGCCGCTGGGCCGCAATGTGGACGAGGCCTTGCGCATGGTGGACGCCTTGCAGTTCCATGAAAAGCATGGCGAAGTCTGTCCGGCCGGCTGGGAAAAGGGTAAGCCCGGCATGAAGGCAACGCCGGAAGGCGTTGCTGTCTATCTGGCGCAGCACGCTCAAACCCTGTAACCTTCTGCATGAATGCTGCGGTGGCGTTCCTGTCACCGCAGGAGGGAGTCGCGTTTCGGTCTCTCGGAGCGTTTTGGTCTCCTTGAAGCTGTACGCGGGCGGCGCGGCTTCCAGGGGAAGAGGTGGTTGTTCTGTCCCGGGCGTTGGGCATTCCGGCCGCGGAGGCACTTCACAGCGGGAAGGGTATACCGGCCCGGGATCGGCCTTGCGGGTCGAGTTAGATCCGATCGGCCAGCGCGTTGCACCGAACTGAATGGACAGGTGGCAAGGAAGATCATGGCAAACCATTACACCAGGGTGCTAATACTGGGGTCCGGTCCGGCCGGCTGCACCGCGGCTATCTACGCGGCCCGCGCTAATCTGGAACCGGTTCTGGTGGCCGGGCTTCAACCCGGGGGACAACTGACTATCACAACCGACGTCGAGAATTATCCCGGATTCGTCGATATCATCCAGGGTCCCTGGCTCATGGAACAGATGATGGCCCAGGCTCGGCATGTCGGGACTAGAATCATCGAGGACACCATCGTTGGCGTGAAGCTGGAACAGCGGCCGTTCATGGCCGTCGGCGACTCAGGGGATATCTATCGGGGGGAAACACTCATCATCTGTACCGGCGCATCCGCCCGTTGGCTGGGACTTGAAAGCGAAAAACGCTATCAGGGATTCGGCGTCTCTGCCTGCGCCACCTGTGACGGATTCTTCTTCCGGAACAAGGAAGTCTGTGTCGTTGGCGGGGGCAATGCGGCGGTCGAGGAGGCCATCTACCTCACGAATCATGCCACACAGGTGACCCTCATCCACCGCCGCGATGCTTTCCGGGCCGAACGAATCATACAGGATCGCCTGTTCGCCAATCCGAAAATCCATGTCGTATGGGACACGGTGGTCGAAGATATCCTGGGGGGAGGCACACCGCCGGTGGTAACAGGTGTCATGGTGCGGAACGTGAAGAGTGATGCGGTTACAGGAATCCGTTGCGATGGAGTCTTCGTTGCCATTGGTCATGTGCCTAATACCGGTCTGTTCAAAGGAAAATTGCCTCTTGATGAGGCCGGATATGTGATCACCGCCCCCGATTCCACGGCAACTGGTCTTGCGGGCGTGTTTGCCGCCGGTGATGTTCAGGATCATGTCTATCGACAGGCGGTGACAGCCGCCGGCACCGGTTGCATGGCCGCATTGGAGGCGGACCGTTTCCTTGCAATCCACGGGGTGGCGGGCTGAGTGGTGCGTCGGGATCAGATCAGGATTCAGAGGCAAAGGCAGAACGAAAGATACGGAACGTGAACAGTCGAGGCTCGCCAATGACCATAGACTGGGACAGGTTGCGTGTCTTTCATGCCGTGGCAGAGGCGGGTAGCTTCACCCATGCAGGCGAACTTCTGAACCTGAGCCAGTCGGCTGTGAGCCGACAAATTAGTGCTCTTGAAGGGAGTCTGGATGTTCTCCTTTTTCACCGACACCCGCGCGGCCTGCTTCTGACCGAACAGGGAATCCTCCTGTATCAAACGGTACGTGACGTTTTCGTCAAGCTGGCGCAAGTGGAATGGAAACTGGCGGAAGGCAGAGACAAGCCGGAAGGGATTCTGACCGTCACTACATCGGTGGCATTCGGTTCCCTGTGGCTCGTACCACGTTTGAAACAGTTTCTCGACATGTATCCTGCCATTCAATGCAGTTTGAAGTTGTATGATGGGGACCTGGATCTTGGCATGCGTGAAGCCGACGTGGCCATCCGTTTCACGCCCCCGCGTCAACCCGACCTGGTTCAACGTCATCTGCGCGTTTTCCATGACCGGGTTTATGCCTGTGCCGAATATCTGGAACACAACGGTACGCCTAGAACCACTCGCGACCTTGCCCGCCATCGCATTATCGTTTATGAGGACAATGCGGGACGTTCTCCGGTTAGCCCCTTCAACTGGTTGCTCGAAACAGGTCTTGAACCGAAGGAGCCGCCACGCCAGCCGGTTCTCAGGCTCAACAACATCCATGGCATCTTCCAGGCTGTACAAGAAGGAATTGGAATTGCCGCCCTGCCGGAATATTTCCAGCCCGAAGGACTGGTTCACACCTTCCCGGAATTGACGGGACCTGGCATTGATGCCTTTCTGGTCTATCCGGAAGAGTTGCGACATTCCAAACGTGTCGCCGTGTTTCGTGATTTCATTGTGCGCAAGCTGACCGACCCGGCTGATCGATAATCCGATTGAGAATACGCGTCGGGGCGCTTCCGCAAATCCCTCTCTCCCCTCCCCCGGAAGGGAGCGGGCGTGTTCGGGAGCGAAGGGTCCACCGGAAAAAGATCGAGGGTTGCTGGTGGGCGTGGGGCCACGAGCCTCTCACCTTCCTCCCCCCCCCGCTCCAAGGGAGAGGATTTTCAGAAATGCCCATTGATGAGCACGAAGGGCCAGGAGGAGGCTAGTCTCCGTAGACGGATCATACCGGCGAGTCGGAGATGATACGGTGTCGGGACGGTGCATGGTCGGAAGAGACAGACCGAGGCGAGGGAGAGATTTGAATTTCCCTCCTGTTTTGTTTTTCAAGGCGGCGACAGGACGACATACGGCGCAGCACGTGCTGCCCACGTGGTGGCTGCTGACGCGTGACGGTGTGGATGCCGATGCTGTTGGTCGTGCAGCCAGATTGCGGCAAGGGGAGGGCGGGGTGGTCCTGCGTGCCTATGGTCTGACATGGAAAGCGCGTCTAGCGTTGGGCCAGGAATTGGCCCGACTCTGTCGGGCACGACGCCTCGTATTGCTGGTTGCCGTGCGGAACCAGACGGATCTAAGACTCGCAGCAACGCTCCACGCCCACGGTCTGCATCTGCCCGAGGGGGTGGCAGGGGGGCAGATTCTGGCCCCCCTGCTGGGGTGGCGCTTCCAGGGCCGGCGACTGCTGACGGTCGCGGCGCACGGGCCGTTTGCGCTCACCCGGGCCTGGCGATTGGGAGCAGATGCCGCCCTGCTGTCGCCGGTTTTCCCAACCACCAGCCATCCCGATGCGAAACCGCTTGGTCCGGTACGCTTTGCGGCCTGGTGCCGCAAGGCACACCTGCCTGTCGTGGCGCTTGGAGGCGTCCGCGCCGCTACTATGCGCCGGCTGCGGAGCAGCAGTATGAGCGGCGTCGCGACAACTAGTAGTGTATGATCCGGAAACATATTATTATTTTTCAATGCGCTAATCGTCACCCCTGCTCCCCGCAAAAGCGGGGAGCAGGGGTCCAAGGACAGCGCACAGTGCCAAACGGCACTGGATTCTCATCCCCCCGTCTGCGCGAGGACAAGCTTGCGCGGTAACGACGGCGGATTTCTGTAACGCATTGAAAACACCTATTATGATTCTAGACGGGCTCTAACGCAGAATGATCTCCACACGCCGATTCTGCGACTCGCGTATGCCGTCTGATGTCGTTACCAGCGGCTCGGTTTCGCCACGCTCGTAGACGGCGACCTCCTTCTCGGGAACGCCACGGCGGATGAGGTCTGTCTTTACCGCATTGGCACGGCGCAATGAAATCTTATGGTTGTACTCGCCCTTTCCTGAGCGATCGGCATGACCGATGACCTCGATACGGACCGGTTTGGCAGCCTTGGCGGCGGTGGCCAGAATCCGTTGCGCCGCGCTGGTGAGGACGACCTTGTCAAATTCGAAGAATATCAGATAAGTGCGCGGCGCCGAAGCAAAGTGTACCTTGACCTGAGCCGGTGGCGGAGAGGGGGAAACGGCAACCACGGGAACTGGTGCTTTCGGTATCGTCCCGAACAACCAGCGCATGCCAAGCATCACGTTGTGGGTATCGTATCCCGTGTCAACTCCAAGGCCGTCCCGCGTAAACAGGCCGGTATCAACTGTCCTGAAGTAGCGGTAGTCCACGAAAGAGCGAAGCTCATCCGTGATCGCGTAATCGATCCCGGTGATGCCCTGATAGGAAAAAGTGAGGGCGAAGTCGTTAATGGACCGGTTGGCCGGCAGGGTCACGTCGTCAAGATTGACCCATGTCCCCCCAAGGCCAACCCCGATATAAGGGGTAAAGAGAGATGAATTGCGGAAATCATAAAAAACGTTGCCCATCAGACTTCCGGCCTTGATCGTACCGCTGGCGGATGGGAGACCGGTCACGGAGTCCACGTCATTGCGCCGATAGCCAACTTCCAGCTCCGTGCGCAGACCGTTCTGGAAAGCGAAGCCGCCGCTGAGCAGCCCGGCGACTCCAGCATTCATGTCGGCGTCATTCCCGATCCCGGATCCCTCGATCAGACTGCTGGAGGGAAGATTGACCCCTACGGCTCCCCCCACATAAAAGCCTACCGCCTGAGCCGTAGCCGATGCTGGCAGGATCATGGCCACGACCGCCATCCCCCACAAAGGCTTTTTCCACACCACCCTGCAATACTCCACCCATTACTCGTGTTCCCAATACCTTGTCCTGCCTGATCGTTAGGCGCTGTCCCCCTGGTCGAAGGCAAGACGAGGTACTATAAAGCCGTCCCCGCATGGACAGGGTAAAAAAAGACCTTCTGTCCAACGGAATACCGTGGCTCGTAGCTTTTGTGCGACAATCATCGTGTCGTCCTGCGGCGCACCGTCTGATCCCTTGCCCTTGACAAGCCGATGGCACGGCCACACATTCGAAAACGATCCAAGGGGAGCCCCGGAAGGGGGCTGAGATACCGCTGGGTGTAGCCGGGAACAGCAAGAGCCAGACCCTCCCGGGAGAGGAAACGCCGCCGCGGGAACCCTTCGAACCTGACCCGGGTCGTGCCGGCGGAGGGATGGAGTATGCATTCCTGGTGCTGGCTGTCTTGGGTCGATCTCTGTTACCCAGGGGAGAGAAGTGTACCATGACCAAGCCGTTCGTCGTCACCACCGGCCCCTTGCCCGGTTCACGTAAGGTTCATGTGCCGGGTCGTCTGCATCCCGGTCTGGGCGTTGCCATGCGCGAGGTGAAACTGGCGGCACAGAGCGGTGAACCGCCCGTGCGACTGTATGACTGTTCTGGGCCCTATACCGATCCGAATGTCGAGGTGGACATCACGCATGGGTTGCATCCATTGCGCGCCCCCTGGATTGCCGCCCGTCAGGATGTGGAATTTTATGAAGGATGCCCCGCGCCAGTCGAAACGGGTGCGGTGCCAACGTTCGAATGCGCCGGTCGCCGCCCCTTGCGGGCAAGGAAAGGACAGGCAGTGACGCAGCTTCACTATGCGCGAGCGGGCCTCACCACGCCCGAAATGGAATACGTGGCCGTGCGCGAGAACCTGGTCCGGGCGCAAGTCCACAGCCACGGAACGGGAGGCGAAAGAGGGAGGGTCCGGGATGGTGATCCATGCGGCGCTGCCCTTCCTGAGGACATCACGCCCGAATTCGTCCGCGACGAGGTCGCCCGCGGACGGGCTATCATTCCTGCCAATATCAATCATCCCGAAAGCGAGCCGATGATCATCGGCCGTAATTTTCTCGTCAAGGTCAACGCCAATATTGGTACGTCCGCCCTGTCCAGTTCGGCGGCTGAAGAAGTGGAGAAGATGGTGTGGGCCACCCGCTGGGGAGCGGATACGGTAATGGATCTCTCCACCGGCACCGATATTCACCGGGTACGCGAATGGATTTTGCGCAATGCGCCGGTTCCCGTCGGGACGGTTCCTATCTATCAGGCGCTGGAAAAGGTGGGTGGTCAGGCGGAGGATCTATCATGGGAAGTGTTCCGTGATACCCTTCTGGAACAGGCCGAACAGGGTGTGGATTATGTGACCATCCACGCGGGCCTGCGGCTGGGGCATGTTCCGCTCACGGCCGATCGCGTTACCGGCATCGTCTCCCGCGGCGGCGCCATGATGGCCAAGTGGTGCCTCGCCCACCATCGCGAGAATTTCCTCTATACCCATTTCGAGGATATCTGCGCCATCCTGCGCGCCTATGACATTGCGGTGTCCCTGGGCGACGGGTTGCGACCGGGATCCATTGCCGATGCCAACGATGCCGCCCAGTTTGCTGAACTGGAAACGCTCGGTGAATTGACCCGGCTGGCGTGGCGCTACGACGTACAGGTGATGGTGGAAGGCCCCGGTCACGTGCCCATGCACAGGATCAGGGAAAACATGGACCGTCAGTTGGCTGCATGCGGCGAGGCACCATTTTATACCCTGGGGCCTCTGGTGACTGATATCGCTGCCGGCTATGATCATCTGGCGAGCGCCATTGGCGCGGCGATGATCGGCTGGTTTGGCACGGCCATGCTGTGCTATGTCACGCCGAAAGAGCATCTGGGTCTGCCCGACCGCGACGATGTGCGCGCTGGCGTGGTTGCCTATCGGATCGCCGCCCATGCCGCCGACCTCGCCAAGGGCCATCCGGCCGCCCGTATCCACGACGATGCCATGAGTCGTGCCCGCTTCCAGTTCCGCTGGGAGGATCAGTTTGCGCTGGGCGTCGATCCCGAACGGGCCCGTGCATACCACGATGAAACCCTGCCCGCCGCGGGCGCCAAACTTGCCCATTTCTGCTCGATGTGCGGTCCCCGGTTCTGTTCCATGAAAACCTCGCAGGAGGTGCGTACCGGCATGCAGGAAATGGCCGACAAGTTTCGTCGCGAGGGTGCCGAACTCTACCACGTCTCCGCGTCCCCGGGGCCGGAGGAAACGGCAGTGGCAGCGGAATGACAAGGGAATGGCAACGGACTGTCAACAAGATGCCACTATCGGCAGAAGCACTTGCCTTTATTGCCGTCAATGAAGCGCATGCCCTCACGCCCTACCGCCAGGCGGTGTTGTGGAACGCAGGGCGTGTGGCATCGAGGCGGTATCTGGTCTGGCGGTGCCGGAATGCCATGCCCCCTTTCTGTTATGGTTGACGTCCCTGTGCTGTCTGCTCGCCACGCCACCCGTCGTGCTGAGGCGGTCGCTCTGACAGCGGCAGACGTGCCGGCGGCAATGGGGGCAGAGTGGTCTGAGTGGCGCTGCCAGACCATCTTTTATGGCTGTCCCTGAAGCCCGGGGAAGGATTGCTTTATGCCCAGGAAGAGGTGCGGCAGACCGCGCCAATATCACCCTCCTGTGCCACATGAGTGAGACGGTGGGCGCGCTGCGTTGCCATTTCGCGTAACCGGCACGGTTTATTTTCTGCCCGCGCCGGAGTGTGCTCGTACTTAGGGCTGCCCTGGCAGGGTTTTTCCAGTCATGGGTTCAGTACTGGCACCGGCCGAACTGATCCCGGCCCACCCGGTGGTGGTCCGGTCACCGCTCGAGGGCGTGGTGGATCGGATTCACGTGCACCCCAATGACAGAGTTGCCGAAGGCCAGTCGTTGTTTCGACCTGAATGCCACGACACTCACCGGCAAGCTGGAAGTCGCCCGCCAGAACCAGGCCATCACATGAAAACACCGCGGGCCGGCCTGGCCGTGTTCGATGATCCTTCCGAGCGGATCGGCCGACCGGTGGCAGTAGGCGAAAAAGTGATGATGGTGGCCGGCGAGACCGACACCGAGATCGAGGCATGGCTCAACCCTGCCGATGTCGGCGAGGCACAGATCAGGTACGCGTCTGATCCCTGTTTCTCACCACAATACGGCGCCCCTTGATCCGGTACGTGCGACGGTCCGCATGGTGGCCTATGAGGGCCATCCTCCGGCCCGATGATACCCTTGCCCATCGGGTTCGCGCGCCACCCTGACCGATCCGGACCAGGGACGAACCACAAAGGACGGATACGACTGGGTCTCAAGGGAACAGCCCGCATCGACGGTTCCACGGTACCGTTGCTCTGGTGGCTGTTCCGACGCCCGTTTACCGCCATGCGTCAGACGCTGGGGTTCTGAGGATGGAAGAGCAGGCCGCGGGGCAATCGCGCAGGGGTCTGCGAAAGGGGGCGTTTCCCGCACGTACTGGCTGTTCATGCCAGAATGGCATGACAGGCAGGAAAACAGCGGTTCCCTGCCTGTCATCTCGACTCCTGAAGGCAGAAAATGCGTTGCTACCCTTGCGGGATGAATTGACCATTCACCCAGGGCCAGTGGGGAGAAATGGCGCGCCGACCTTCCCCCTTCATGATCCCTTGCGCAACCGCTTTTTTCGCCTGAACTGGCCGGCCTTCGAAATCCTGTCCCGCTGGCATCTGGGGGAAGCGGAGACAATCGCGGCCACCGTGGCTGCTGAAACGACGCTTTGCCTTGCTCCGGATGACGTGTGCATGCTCGCCACATTTCTTGCCCGCAGTCAATTGCTGAAACCGGTTGGGCCGGAAGACACCATGCGCCTGCTCAGGCTTGCCAGGACGGCCAGGACATCGTGGCTTACCTGGCTCCTGCATCACTATCTGTTCTTCCGTTGGCCACTTGTCCATCCCGACAAGCTGTTGACCCGGAACCTTGCCCCTGGTGGCATAGCTGGGAATGAGAACTTTCCGCCTTGCCACCCTGAGCGCCCTGCTGACTGGATTGTTTTTGGTTTCCCGACAGTGAGATCTGTTCGTCACGACATTCATTAATCACGTTTCCCTGGCCGGTCTTGCGTCGTTCGCTGTCGCCTTAGTTCTGACCAAGAGCACTACTCACGCTCGCGACCTGGGCGACTCTGGCCTGGGGCCTGTTGCCCGATGGCCTAGTGCAATCGCTGGCTTTCGTCCTGGCGGCGACCAACTGGATGCGCGGGTCTTTGCACTGGTGCGGTGGTGGTTGCGCGAAATGCTGTTCGATCTAGGGAAGCCCGCGCCGGAGCACCTGTCGCCGCGGCATCAGGCGTTCGTGATCACCTTTGCCATCATGGCGTGGATCTACCGGCTGGTGCTGTTCCTGGGCATTGCCGTACTGGTGTATCACTTTTTCGTCAAGGTGATCGGAGTGATCCTATTCGCCGTCGAGGTCGGGTGGGTCGTGGCGCGGCCGATCCTGATAGAATTGCAAGAGTGACGTAGGCGGGTGGGTCGCATCATGTAAAACCGGCGCGCTTTCCTCACCGTCGGGCTGCTCATCGGACTGCTTATGGTGGTGCCAGGGAGTAGAAGGATTCGTGCTTCTGCCATGCTAAAAGAACAGGAGTCCATCGTCTTTCATACACCATCTGCGGTAGCCCTTGCTTCGGTTGCCGTTACCGAGGGCCAGGGGGTCACGGCCGGCACCTTCATTGCCCAGCTCGTCAGTCTTGATCTTGACTATCGCCTCACGCAAGCAGAGCGGCGCATCAGGAGTCTCGAATACGAACGTGCTGCGGAGGATGTCGCGGCGATCTTCCGCAGTCGCCGTCAGGCCATCACCCAGGAACTGGAGGCGGCCGTGGTCGAGGAAAACGGCGATTCTCAAGGAGCAGGGTCGTCTGACCCTGACGAGCCCGATCAATGGCGTTGTCACCGATCTCTTCCCCTTCTTCCAGGCCCGGCCAGTGGATCCACCTGCGCGAGCCGATTCTGGCCATGCGCAGTACCAGCACGGCTGGTGGCCGATGCCTATGTGGCCGAGGATGAGCTGTCACGCATCGGCCTTGGCATGACGGCTCTTTTCGTACCAGACGGAGGGGACGCACCATCGCGGCGACAGTTGCGGCCATTGACCGCACTGCGGTCCGATCCGTGACGGAACCGGCTCTGGCCGTTCCCTTCGGCGGTCCGATTCCCGCCCGTTTCGACCGGCAAACCCTGTTCCTGACGGGATCCTCTATCTAGTCCGCCTGATCGTGCGTGATCCCGCCCTTACTGTCGTCCCGGTTGCCTTGCGCGGCGTGGCCCATATCGATGGCGAACGGAAAGCCTGTTCGTCCGGGTATTCCGGGCGGTGGCGACCGTCGTGATCCGCGAATGGAGAACATGAAGTGCCTGGCGTGCCGATGTGCCTCGTCGGGCGAGCAGATGCGCGACTGACGGGTGCGTGTGACAATTAATAAGTGTATTGACACTGTATCACTTCACAGTTTGCGCATAATTTCTTTATAAGATTTCCATCTTAGCTTTAGTAATTTATGTACGCGAGAAATATAACTGTATATATAGGCTATTAGCCGAACAAATTTAGCGGTATAATACCTTATCATGACCGCCCACATCAATACCGTAGCCTTTCAGGGCATCGACGTGCAGGTACAGGTAGCAGCCGGCCTGCCGGCTTTCATCACCGTCAGCCTGCCCAACAAGGCCGTGGGGGAATCCCGCGACTGGGTACGGGCAACCCTGAACGCCATCAGCTTGGCGTTGCCACCCAAACGCATCATCGCCAACCTGGCTCCGACCGATGTGCAGAAGGAAGGCAGCCATTTCGACCTTGCCATTGCCGTCGATCTGTTGGTTGCAATGAGCGTACTGCCGGCCGCGGTCGGTGTCAATGCCGCCGGACGGGGGCTGATCTGTCCATCCGGCCAGGGTACCGAGGCGGGGCGCGTGGGCGGCTGGCAAGGACATCCTTGCCGCTCCTTCGCTGCTCGCCCTCATCAACCATTTTAAGGACAGTCAGATCCTGTCACGTCCTGTGCCGCGTCATGTCGAACCAGACGTCGCCCTGCCTGACCTGTGCGACATCAAGGGCCAGGAAAGTGCCAAATGGGCACTAGAGGTGGTGGCTGCAGGCACGGCCACAACATGCTGATGATCGGTCCGCCCGGGGCCGGCAAATCCATGCTGGCGGCACGTCTGCCAGGTATTCTGCCGTCCCTGTCGCCTGAGGAAGCGCTGGAGGTCAGCATGGTGCACAGTGTCCGCCGGGGAATTGACCAAGGGTGGCCTGTTGCGACGGCGGCCATTCCGCGATCCCCATCACTCGGCGTCCGGTCCCGGCCCTGGTAGGAGCGGCTTGCGGGCGAAACCGGGCGAGGTCTCATTGGCCCATCATGGCGCCCTGTTTCTGGATGAACTGCCCGAGTTCCAGCGCAATGCGCTTGAAGCCTTGCGTCAGCCGCTGGAGAGTGGTCTGGCGGTGGGTGGCCCGGGTCAATGGTCATGTGACCTATTCGGCCCGGATCCAGTTGATTGCAGCCATGAACCACTGCCTCTGCGGCTATCTTGGCGATCGCTTGCCTGCAACCGGATGCCTCTGTGTGTCCAGGACTACCAGGCTCGCCTGTCGGGGCCGCTGCTTGACCGGATCAACGTGCATGTCGAGGTCTCGGCCGTCAGGCCGGGTGATCTGTCCCTGCCTCCGCCAGCCGAGGGCTTGGCGGTAGTGGCCACGCGCCCGGCGATATAGGTGGAACGCTATGCCCGGCTCACGGCCAGTCATGGCACGCGTCGCAATGCCGATGCTGATGGCGAGATTCTGGAACAAGTGGCGGACCCCGATGGGAAAGGCAGGCAGCCCCCGACCGAGGCTGCCGAACGCATGCGCCTTTCAACCCGAGGCTATCATCTGGTCCTACGGGTGGCACGAACACTTGCTGATCTCGACAGATCGAAGGTAGTGCGGCGAATCCATATCTCTAAAGCCTTGAGCTATCGTCGCCTTTCACCAGGGCGGCGGTTGCCGTGATACGGCTGACCCCGCCCGCCGCCTGTCTGGTGTGAAAACACCATGAGCTAATCTTCCGTCACCACTCACGATGCCTTCTTCAACTAGATGCTCTCGACCGGTTTCGAAGCAAAGGATCTTGGCATGATCAGTACATGGTCAGCGATTCCCATTATGGGAATGACACTGATTTGGAGAAGAGGCACCACTACCCTTCCCCTGAAGGGAAGACTCCCTCCCCCGACCCAAGGGGAAGGATATTGGTTGCATCATTCGGAACTCTGCCCTTCGCCCGATTACCCTGCTGTCCGGGTGAGGGAGGAGGATTTTCGGGGGGATATCTTTGTTTTTCGTTAACGGATCCCCCCGGACCGTATGGGTGCAAACAGACGTGCCACGAAACTCTGGCCTGTTAAACGCCGGGCCCGCTGTCATAAATCCATCAGAATGGGATTCTCCTCCATGCTGCACTCCGCTCTCCTGATGCGGGCATGACCATGAAGCCGCTCGAGGGTTTCAGAGGCCACCTTCATGGGCGCCTCCTCCCTGGCGTCGGCATAACTTCCAGACCGAGCATAGAAGATGTATGTGTGTGTCGCGATGACGAGACTGAAACCGGCATCGATGGCACGGAAACAGTAATCATGTGCTTCTCCATGGCCCTCCAGAAAGTTCTCCACGTCGAACGCGCCAATCCTGTCGATAACCTCGCGCGTCAGGCCCAGACAGAAGCCGTGGACGAGAGGAACCCGGGGCAGCATGTTGAGATACCGTCCATTGTTTGCAATACTGGTTGCGGATTCCCGTTCGCGTATTCGCGCGACGAGGGCCGGAAATTCCGGCTTGATGAAATTAGGG
>CAZUWH010000024.1:0-30403 GCA_964624075.1 uncultured Rhodobacterales bacterium | reverse complement strand
ACAGATTATCTTAGCGCCTATGGGAAAGACCCCCTCCCCCGATCTAAGGGGGAGGAGGTGTCCGGGGGGTGAAAGAAAAAAGCCCCCTCCAGGGAGAAGGATCCCGGAGGTGAAAAGCAGCCATTTGAGCACCTTGAATTATTTGCATTTCGTCATTTCCGCGCAGTGTCCTCTTTTGCCCTATCCTGTTGCCGGGGTGGTCTGGAACACAATAAAAATATATGTTACCGTCGTATCCCTTATAGGGGGCTCGGCCCGTTTCCGAGAGGGACAGCGTTCAGTGAGTCAATATGTTTTGCCGTAATATGCAGGGATAGACTCGTTATATTGCAGCTCTGCATCTTCAGTTGAGCAATCTGGACAGACAACGTGACAACTATTGGCGGAGGGGGAGATTATAAAATGAGAAAAGGAGTTGCTATTGCTCTTGCGCTCTGTGTCATAGCTGCCGTGCCCAGCGTTGGCAACGCGGATACAAAGAAAGAACGTGATTATCTCCGGCTCGTGATGGATACCTTTTGCGATCATGTCGAGGCCATCGAGCTGTTGACAGCCAATCCCAGCAAGTATTCGGATAACGTGGTCCGTCATGCTGATGCCATTGCTAATACGGAGGGTCTTCTTGATCATGCTTTTCCCGGCGATGAGCACATGGAAGGAAGCAGTCACTGGCCGTGGCGAAATGAGACGGAATTCGACAGGCTTGTTCATGCCATGCATATGGCCACGAAGGAGCTTGCGACGGCAGCACAATTTTGGATCAAAGACCGTGATCGGGTCAGATTCATGGCTACCCTGGACAAGATGAGGGAGAGTTGCCTTGCCTGCCACGAGGTCAGCCCCGATCCGGAACACTCCTGCGAGATTCCGAAATCATCGTGAAGCAGAAAGACAAATGCAGTGGACGCGCACCTTCCCCCTGTTTAATGCGTGGGGGGGCCTGCCCTTCTAGTGCCGTTGAAACAAGTAATCTCTCTCCCCTTTTGATCATAGAAGGGAGAAAGGAGTTTGTCAGAGGTGTCTGGCTGGTTGTAGCCGTGCAGCCTGGCGACTCCGGGTCGGGCCTCTGCGGTCAAGAATCTGCCGCAGTAGCCTTATGTCTTGGTGAGCCAAGACAAGCGAAAGGTGCGCTCAAGCGATTCAGGGGCGTCCCGATCGATCATAGGCAAGGTTCATAGGTAATGGTCAGCCGCGGGAGTATGTCTCTGCAGTGGGGCAACGCGGCGCAGATGACCGGTACAAGTCGTTGCCGGACACATTCTCCCTCCGTCATTCCCGCGAAGCTTGTCCCCACGAAAGCGGGAAGCGGGAATCTATGGTTAGACGGCATAATATGTTGTGGCCTGGTAACATATTTGCCCAGATGTGGGCCACCGCCTGCGTGGAGGTGACGGAAAGAAGCTAATTCCGCGAGGAGGGATGTGAATGGTTACCACAGGTCTGGTCATAACGGCAACACGTTGATTTCAAATGATAAGATATGAAATATCATCGCCTTTCCGAGTCCGACTATTTTTCCTACAACATGCTGTTCTTTCTTTCCCTGATTACCTTGCCGTTAACAAGCAAGTGAAACGAGTGCTTCGGGAGCTTTCTTATTTTTTTATAATGAATTACAGTGGTGCTTTTGGTCTTGGGCATTGCCCGATCACTGTCCCGTGATTTTCTGAAGGTCCGAGAGTGCTTGAGCAGGCGAGACCATCATGAAGACCAGCTTTCCCGTCAACGGGGGTGCCGGTGTTGTTCTGCCGATGGCCCTGAAGAGTAAGGAGGTCAGGGCCATCGCCCTGCCGCGGGTAATTGGCCATCGTGGGGCCGCTATTGTTGCGCCCGAGAACACCCTTGCGGCATTTCGGGCCGCTGCGGGTATGGGCGTTACCATGATCGAGTTTGATGTCAAGCTCACGGCAAATGGTTATCCCGTGGTCTTTCACGATGATACCCTATCCCGTACCACCAATGGCCATGGTCGCATGCGGGATATCACGCTTGAGGAGCTCGAACGGCTGGATGCCGGTTTCTGGTTCGAGCCAGCCTTTGCCGGTGAACAGGTGCCGACCCTGGAGGTCGCCTTATCCTTTCTTATTTCTGTCGGTATGAGCGTCAACATCGAGTTGAAGCCTTGTCCCGAAACCGATGAACAGACTGCACAGATCGCCGTAGCCGCGGCGATGGCATACTGGCCGCGTGATCGTCTGCCTCCCCTTCTGTCCAGCTTTTCGCGACGGGCGTTGCGGACCGCGCGCGCGGTGGCCCCTGCCTGGCCGCAAGGGTTGATCGTGGACCGTCTGCCCGATGACTGGCATGAGGCCGCTGTAGCGTTGCGAATCGTTGCCTTGCATTGTCAAGAACGTCATTTAAGTCCGGTCGTCGTGGCAGAGGTCAAGCGTGCCGGGCTAGCAGTGCTGGCATGGACGGTCAATGACCCGCAACGGGCGCAAACTTTGTGGCGGTGGGGTGTGGATGCTGTCATTACCGATGCACCAGATGAAATCCTGGCTGCTGTGTCCTGAGCCTCCTGTCTTGAACCCTGGAAAGCAAGGTGGTCCTTGACAGAGGCAGGAATGCATATCTTCCCGGAGAAGCGGCGTAAGAGTGCGCACGTAAAGATCCGAAAGGAACAGCAGTGAAAAGTCTCAAGCCGGTGATGATTTCCGGCCGCGAGGTTTTGCCGATTGTCGAAGGTGGCAAGGGTATCGCTGTCAGCAACGGGATGAGTGCCGGGGCGTGGGCCGCGGCGGGAGGCGTTGGCACGTTCTCGGGCGTGAATGCGGATTCCTATGACGAGAATGGCAAGCGACGTGAAATCGTCTATCGCGGGCAAACCCGTCGAGAACGTCACGAGGAGCTGATCGCCTACGCCATCGGGGGGGGAATCAGTCAGGCCCGCACTGCCTATCAGCTTTCCGGCGGCGAGGGACGCATTCACATGAACGTCCTTTGGGAAATGGGCGACTGCGAGCGGGTTCTGTACGGGATTTTAGAGGGCGCCAGAGGCCTGATTCATGGAGTCACCTGCGGGGCAGGCATGCCCTATCGGGTGGCAGACATCTGTGCCGCCTTCGGTATCTACTATTATCCCATCGTTTCATCGGCACGGGCCTTCCGCGCCCTGTGGAAACGCTCTTACCACAAGCACCGGGAGATGCTGGGTGGGGTGGTGTACGAGGACCCCTGGCTGGCGGGCGGGCATAACGGTCTGTCCAATGTTGAAGATCCGAAGCATCCACAGGCTCCCTATCCTCGCGTCCTGGAACTGCGCCAGACCATGCAGGAGGTGGGATTGAAAACCGTGCCCATCTTCATGGCGGGTGGCATATGGTGCCTGCGCGAGTGGGGGGAGTGGATCGACAGCACCGAACTGGGATCGGTGGCTTTTCAGTTTGGCACCCGGCCATTGTTGACCTGGGAAAGCCCGATTTCGGAGGCATGGAAACGTCGTCTGCTGACCCTGAAAAAGGGGGATGTCCTGCTGCATCGGTTCAGTCCGACCGGATTCTATTCATCAGCCGTGCGCAACAGCTTTCTGGAAGAGCTAATCGGCCGGTCAGCCCGGCAGATCGCCTATACCAATGAGCCGACCGCAGCCTGTCCGGTACCCCTTGCCATTGGCGTTCGTGGCCGCGCGGTCTATGTCGCCCAGGAGGATCGCCACAAGGCTGAGGCCTGGTTAGCCGAGGGCCTGACCGAGTCCCTACGCACGCCGGATGCCACCTTGATCTTCGTCACGCCGATTCAGGCGGAGGCCATTCTATACGACCAGGCAATGTGTATGGGATGTCTGTCCGCCTGTCAGTTCAGCAACTGGGCCCAGGGCGAAACTGGCACCACGGGCAAGCGCGCGGATCCACGCTCATTTTGTATTCAGAAAACCTTGCAGAACATTATCCATGGTACCGACGTTGACCATGAGCTGATGTTCGCTGGCCACAATGTCTATCGTTTTGCCACTGACCCGTTTTACAGAAACGGCTTCATTCCAACCGTCCGGCAACTGGTGGAACAGTTGCGGACAGGCGATTGAGAGAGAGATATCTGCGACGGTATTTCCATGGGCTTTTCGGAAGCCTATGCTGCTGGTGTGTGCCTCTTCCTTGAAGATTGAACTTCGATTGCATACACGCCACCATGACCGCTTGTGTGCATAGGCAGTTCCTTCCGGGAGGGGTGGGCTTGCAGCGTCCAGATGGAAAAGTCATCCCCCCGATTATGGACTCCCCCTCCCCCTTGATGGGGGAGGGTTGGGTGGGGGTGATTCCGACGCCTGGTCCGGCGGTGGGGAGAGCCTACAGGACCCGCTCGTCTTAGGGCCGGGAGCGCAGCAGTCCCGGGGGCGTCCAATTCGGCCAGTTTCAGACGGCCCGCGGTCGACATCCGGGTGGTAGCCTCGAGGAGGGCGGCCTCCAATACCCTGTCCATCGCTTCATGCGCCTGACGCCCCGTGGCGAAAACCGCCCGCAAGGCCTTGGGCTCGAACACAGGTGCCGCGAGAATGGCGCCGTATCCGCCCGGGAACCGCGTGCCTTTGCTGGTGGGCGCGCTCAAGGGCATATCAGCATGCGCGGCGAAGACGTCGCGGAGAATCGCTCCATCAGCGGGCAGCAGAGCCGCCGTCATTTCCGCAACGATCCGCCCCGGAGAGAAAGGCAACCCGCCGAACCCGAACGAATACGGACGAACCACAAACACCACGCCCATGAAGATATTGATCGACAAGGACAGAGGCAGAATCCACCGTGTGACGCGCTCCATCAGAACCCCGCCATGGTACTGGATAGCGCGGCGGTACGATCAGGGCGATCATCCCTCCGCCTTGCTCTCCCCGGGGGGCGGCACCTGCCAGCCGACTATCATCCATAGGGCAGCCGCGGTGACCAGGGGAATGGCATAGCGGCCCAGCAGATCAGGCATGCCACCACACACAAACCCCCTTTTACCGAATCCCATGGCCCCCCCCCATGCCAGCGTCGCCGGAAGCCGTTCTAGTCATCGAGGTAGGCCAGACAGAACCGCACCGGCCAACCGTTCCAGCCGTTGCGGCGGAACAGCGACCGTGGGAAGGCTGTGCCGAACGAAATCGTCCAATCCACCGGGGATCACATCACACGTCTCCACAGCCGGCCACGCCCCGGGGCGCAGCAACGCCTTTCCTGGAGTTGCGTCTGCCGCGCAGCAGGAGCGATTCAAGGGCAGAGCCCGATACATCAAGAATCTCGGCCCCTCGCGGGCCGTTCATTTCCCAGAAATAATACAACGTCAGTGCCGTACGCTGCCTGTCCGGCAACGCTGCCACAGCCCGCAACAGAACCTCGTGCCGTTGTCGCGCCATGGTATTTTCCACCAGGAGGACCTAACGGAGCCGGGTCAGCGGGGTCCCCAACGTCCTCCAGCGGGCACAGCGGGCGACGACACGGCGGTGAAAGTCTATACACAGGTTCAAGACCACGCGATAGAGCCAAGTGGAAAACCGTGCGCCTTCCTCCACGCGCTACCGCGGTGCCGTGATCCATACCTTGAGGAACGCCTCCTGCACGATCTCGTCGGTGGCATCAGCGCTCCCGACGGTTCTCTAGGCCAGTGTCAGCATGGTGCGGCCATACCGTTCCATCAGAAGCCGGAATGCAACCCGGCACCCGGCAGCGATGTTTTTTAATAAATCATCACCGTCAACGACGTTTCCGGGTCGCGTGGTCATACCATCCGGCTCAACAATTGCCAGGTTTCCTCTTTCACGCACGGCGGCCGCCAACCCTTGCGGTTCATTCAAGAAGGCACTTCTAAAAAACCCTCTCTCCCCCGATGGCAGATCCCCTCCCCTTTGGATCTGGGGAGGGTTTTCAGAAGTGCCCAAAAATTTTTCATCAAGGCGCATGAATTCGTCACGCCCAGCCGTGAAAGGACCGGAGAGGCCCGGCACGGGCGTCGCACCTCACGGGGAAACACACCCCCGCACCTTCTGAGCCTGTGGAGAAGATCATGTCGATTTCACCCGTCATGGGACCGCCGTCAGCGACGACGATGCAGGAAAAATTCACGACGATGTTCGAGCACAAGGGGCTATCAGCCGATACAATCGGGGCCGTCAGTGCCACAATTGCTTCGATCGTGCAGTCGTCGCTGGCGAGCGGCACGCCACCAGACCCAACAACGATCCAGACCACCATTGAAACCTGGCTGGAGCAGGATGTCGAAGCCGGTACTCTCCATGCCGACACGGCCGATCAGGTCCGTAGCGCCCTGGACGCATTCGAATCGCAGCTGAAGGCCGGCGGCGGTCCATGTGAGGCTGGCGGACCGCCTCCTGGTTGTCTGATACTATAGGATAATCGTAACTATTCTTCACTCGCTAACAGTGACAATATATCCTCAATTGAATAACTCATGATGATTATTAATGAAAATAAATGTACTAATGTGAGCAACATAGCAGACTACCTCAAGGCTCTTCTGCGCTCGAACGTTATCGATACCAGCGCGTAAGGTGAAAGATGGCAGATACCCAGGATAATTCACAGGATGCCTTGCGCGCTCTGCTGAACACCGCCCAGAAAGGTAGGCACAACGACAGGTGGCCCTGGCTGGTCGCCGGGGCCACTGTCGCCATGCCTGTCGCCGGCACGACGCTGTTCCCGGATAGTGGCACCCGCGAATACTTCATCACCGCGGAGGCGAACATCGGCACCCTGGTTGTCACCGCCTCGGCCAGCGAGACCGTGCAGCCGACCTCAATCCGTCGATGCCGGCAGCAAACTCTCCAGCACCGTCGTCCGCGTGCTAGTGGAGGAGAACGACATGGTCAGGAAGGAGCGCTGCTGGCCCAGTTGGATACTACCAAACTGACCGATGCCATGGCCAGATCACAGGTAGCCGTCGCATCTACCAAAGCCAGGGTGGCCTAGGCGGACGCAACGGCCGCGGAGGCGAAGGGCCAGTAGGTACGCCTGCGCCAGCTTGCCACATTGTCGGGCGGGGCGATGCCGGCCAAGGCCGAACTGGAAACAGCCGAAGCGACGTTGCAGCGCACCGTCGCCAGCGCGGTGGCCGCCCGTGCCCCTGTCGTGCAGACCCGGGCGGCTCTGAAAACCAACGAAACGAACCTGGCCAGAGTAACTCTCCGTTCGCCGGTGGACGGCGTGGTGCTGACACGCACGGTGGAACTGGGCAATACCGTGGTGGCGACCATGAGTACCCCGGTCCTCTTCGTGCTAGCCAAAGATCTGACCAGGATAGAATTACATGTCAGGGTTGATGAAGCCGATGTCGCCAGCGTCAAGACTGGCCAGCCGGCGACCTTTACCGTCCCGGCCTGACCGCAGGTTCCCGGCTAGCATCCAGCATGTCGGGCTCGGTCCGACGAGCAACCGACAACGTTATAACCTACAAGGACCATCTCCTGCAGCTCAACAATGATGACCTAGCCCTGCGGCCTGGCATGACGGCGACGGCCCCTATCATGACTGCCTGCCGCGAAAATGCGTTGCTGGTCCCGAACACGGCGCTGCGCTTCATGCCGCCGGAGGCGGCCGCGACGAAGCAGAACGGGAGCCTTCTCGACCGTCTGCTGCCACGCCCTCCTGAGCTGCTAAAGACGCACCTCAAAGTGGCCAACGGCAACCAAGCCGCAGGTCTGAGGTGCCGGGTGCCAACGGCCCCCTCACGCCGTTGCCGTAATGACCGGCGTCAGCGATGGGTGCTACACAGGAAATCCTGGGGGGCGACCTGAAGGCCGGCATGGAGGTAATCACCGACTATCAGGAGATGAAGCAGTGAGCGATGACCCGTTAATCGAACTGCGGGCCATCACCAGGACCTACAGCCAGGGGCAAGCGGCCTTTCAGGCCCTGCGCGGAATCGATCTAGCCCTCCATTCCGGGGAGTGCGTCGCAGCGATGCTGCAATTCCTGACCGAGGCCGCCATAGTGTCCTTTTGAGGGAACCTAATCGGAATAATAATCTCTATGATTGTCTGTTGGGGCCTTTCCAGCGCGATGAACATGCCTTTTCTGCCTGATCCCAGCATCATCCTGACAGCCTTCGGCGTCTCCGTTGCCATCGACGTGATTTTCGGCTTTGTTCTCCGGCCCAAAGGGGGTAGCCCGGCTCGACCCCATTGAGGCGCTGCGTCATGAATAATACCGGGGTCCAGAAAGTTTCCGGACCCCGAGCCCGCAACGCGAGCCGGCGCCCCTGCGCCGAAAGCCAGGCGCACAAGCGCCCGGCGATTGATACCTTTGCGCCTTGATCGTGACTTCCCCCAGGCGCCGGCAGGCTGCATCCGCAGCCCTTGGCTCATCCGCCATCCGGTGCGCCGCTAGAGCAAGCCAGGATTTACGCTCATAGGTATAATTCGTACGGACTCTCCCGGGAATCCAGAAATAATGGAAGCCTGAGGACAGAAACCACGGCAGCAAGGGGGCACGGGCGACATGACACCCCTTGCCCAAACCAGGCTCTGGCGGCATCATCCCGGACGTTTTCAGACGGATCGCGAAAGGATCATTACACGGATGAAGCCTGAATCGCTTGCCATGGCTGTTGCGCTCGCGAAAGCAGGCGCGACACCTTCTCCTGCCGACACCAGCGCACCGGAACAGACCATCGCCTTTCAGGGGGTCACCGGCGCCTATTCACACCTCGCGTGCCTGACGGCCTATCCTGATCTTGCCCCACTTGCCTGCGACACCTTCGAGGAAACCTTCGCTGCCGTTGCCGAAGGACGGGCCTGGCTTGGCATGATTCCGGTTGAGAATTCCGTGGCCGGACGAGTCGCTGATATCCATCATCTGCTACCGCATAGTGAGCTGTCCATCATCGCCGAGCATTTCCAGCGCATCAACCACCATCTTCTGGCCCCGCCCGGCGCGACCCTTGCAACCATAAGAACCGTGCACAGCCACGTCCATGCATTGGGACAGTGTCGCAATGTCATCCGTACCCTGGGCCTGAGGGCGATGGTGGCGGCTGACACGGCTGGTGCTGCCGCCGAGGTCGCACACGCCGGCGATGTTACCCACGCTGCCATCGCCTCTGCGTTGGCCGGCCAGATTCACGGCCTTGTGTCTCTCAAAGCCAATATCGAGGATGCCGACCACAACACTACCCGTTTCCTGATCATGGCACGGGAAGCCATCAATCCTAACCCCGCACGGGGACCTGTGGTCACCTCGTTCCTATTCACCGTACGCAACGTACCCGCCGCCCTGTACAAGACCATGGGCGGGTTTGCTACCAATGGTGTTAACATAACAAAGCTCGAAAGCTATCTGGCCGATGGTGCCTTCATTGCCGCGCAGTTCTACGCCGAAGTGGAAGCCCATCCCGACAGCCCCGGCCTGCAGCTCGCACTAGAGGAGTTAAGCTTCTTCTCTCGTTCATTACGCATCCTTGGCGTCTATCCGGCCCATCCGACCCGTTTTCACTCCCGTCTGGGACTAGGCCTTTGACCGGGAGACACGACGGAGTCATAATCTTTGTGCCCTGATTGTACCCCCTCCTTCAATCGCCTGCATCCGCAGCCCTTAGCTCATCCGTCATCCGGTGCGCCGCTGCCTTATGGCGGCCCATAGGTGTCAAGCCTTGACTTGACACCTATGGGCATAGGTATCACTTCCCTCCCTGCACGTCGAGCAGTTCCAGATTGCGACGGGCAGCGTCGGCGGTGGCCGTAGTCGGGTCGAGGATCAGAAGACGTAGCCAATCACGCCGGGCCTCGGCGGGTCGATTGGCAAGGCGCGCCAGGATGCCCCGCTCCAGCAGCGCCTCCTGACTGTTGGGAGCCCGTTCCAGGGCTTCTTTCACGTCCTGCCACGCCAGATCAAATGCCCCCACGAAACGATAGGCTGCCGCCCGGAAGATAATAGCATTTATAAGTTGTGGTACCAGTTCGAGGGCAGTGTTCAGATCATTGATAGCTTCCCAATAATTACGGGCCTCGGCCAGAATCTGCGCGCGATCCACATAAAGCTCCGGATCTGCGGGGGTAAGAGCAAGGGCAGTCGTCTGAGTGGCAAAGGCCCGTTCCAGCTCACCTGCCAGAAGCCATGCCTGCCCTGCCTGGGCAAGCAGACCGGCCCGGAGAGCATTTTCACGCCGGCTGGTCTGTGCTAGAGACTCTAGTCGTTCAGCCGCCTTGCGGTACTGCCTGAGGCCAATCAAGGCTACTGCCGTGCAATGACGTGCCGCCTCTCCGCCTGCCAATCCCTCCCACCGCTGGGCCTGATCAAGGCCCTCCTCCGGTTTCGTCCTGGCCAGGGTCAAACACTGATGATACGTCTCTGCCGATTCGTCCCCTTTTCCATCGTTTGACACGGCAAGAATTGCCGCCGTCAGCAGAAACGCCACGTTTTTCCTTATATTCATGTTATGTTCGTAGACGGGTGCGGCATCAAATCAGCAGTTCAACCTGCATGTCCGGCGGCGCCCGCATGCTGCCGAAGATGGTATGCATGTTGACCTCACACGTGCGCAAAGCGACGGTATATTCGCGCCAGATACCAGATATAGGTAGAGCGACCTTGCGCAGGCTCTCGACGCTCATTCATGCTCCGCATTTCGTTGACGGCAAAACCGCCATTGACCAGGTTAGCTCGACTCTGATAGCCATCACTGGCCTGTTGTGCCTTCAAGGCTCGGGAGGCGGCATGGCCGCGATCGTCCCGAAGGGGGTGCCTACCTCCCAAAGGGCATCTGCCTGGAGAGAAGTCCACGACTCGACACTGAACGTCCCCTGGCGTGCCGCCGCCTGTCGGCCAGCGGGAAGTTGGCGTACATCAACCGTCTTGTCTCCCCTGCGGACCGATGGAGAGGAGAATTCTCCCGCCGGTACCGCACTGACCCAGCCCATCATGACACCGAACCCTTGTGCAATCGTACGCCAATTCTCCTTCTCTTAACTTCTCTTAAATATATGTCTGTGCGCAGCGTTCTACAATGGCTACCATGCCAGGGTCAGCGAGAACGGGGGAGGGGGGAGGCACAGCAGCATAGGTCTCCTGAAGCCTCCTCCATTCCTCTCGTGTCTGAAAGCCAAGGAGCTGCACATGCGTCGGCCATCGCTCTCCCCTCCTGCCGCCGAAGTCCATTGCCACGACCGGGACCGCTTTGTCGCCGCTCTGTTTGCGCCTGCCGATCGCCGTGAAGATCTGCTCGCCCTTTATGCCTTCGCTGTTGCCTTGTCACAGGCGGGAGAAATGGTCCGCGAGCCTTTGGCCGGCCACATCCGCTTGCAGTGGTGGCGTGATGTGGTGGTGCGTATAGAGGAAAGGAATGGCCCTGATGTGGTTCAGGGATATCCGGTGGCCGAAGCCATGACCACGGCCGTAAAGCGGCATCGGCTGGAGATTGCCGCTCTGCTGGCCCTGATCGACGCCCACGCAGGAATCCTGCCTTCCCACCCCTTCGCCGATACCAGCGCCCTGATGGCCCATGTCACAGCGACCGCGACTCTGTTGACCCGTCTGAGTCTGACTATTCTTGGAACGGTAGAAGAGCCGCTTGCGACGGCAGCGGACGAGATCGCGGTTGCGACGGCCTTGATCGAATTGCTGCGTGCGGTGCCCCGGCATGTGGCGAAGGGACGGATCGTTCTGCCCCTCGATCGTCTGACGGGTGTCACGCCCGAATCCCTGCTGGCCGGACAACGCCCGCCTTCTGTGGCGATGGCTGCCGCCGAGACCGCCGCAATGGCCACGAACCGGCTGCAAGCAGCCCGCTGTGCCGTACGATCTTGTCCCCGACTTTCCGGGGCCCTACGGCCGGTGCTGCTGCCGGCGGTCACAGCCACGGTCTGGCTGACCCGCCTGCGTCACAGCGGTTTTGATCTGTTCGACCCACGCCATGCCGCCCCACGGCCGCCCATCGTCCGTTTGTGGCTGGCCGCTCAGCTGGGCCGGTATTAGATTTCCGATCCCCTTGACACCCGCTTGCCCGCGAGCGCCAGGTGTGCTCCGCACCCGGCTCGCGGCAATCAACGCCAGCCCGGGGTGGGGGAGGTCTCTTTCGGGACAGGGGGGGGCCCCCCGGGAAAGGATCAAGGGGGGGCAGGAAGCCTTCCGCTGATCCAGGAGGGAGGGAGTCGCAACGCTGTCGCCCTGCAAGCCAGGATCATTTCCACAATGAAATGAGACGAACGGCATCAGGACATGTTGGCTCTGGTATTATAGGAGGCCTCGTTGCCAACTGTCCCCGCGGCACAGTTCCGTTTCCTCGAACAGGGCGAGAAGCTGCTTCATCACCGTCCCGCCCAGTTCCTCGGCATCCATGATCGTGACAGCACGGCGGTAGTAACGGGTGACATCGTGGCCAATGCCGATGGCAACCAGTTCAACATCCGAGTTGTTTTCAATCCAGGCGATCACCTCACGTAGGTGTCGTTCTAAGTAGTTGCTTTGATTGGCCGACAAGGTGGAATCATCCACCGGTGCGCCATCCGAGATGACCATCAGGATGCGCCGCTGTTCATAGCGCGCGATCAGACGACTGTTGGCCCACAGCAGGGCCTCGCCATCGATGTTCTCTTTCAGGAGTCCTTCACGCAGCATCAGACCCAGGTTCTTGCGTGTCCGTCGCCATGGTGCGTCAGCGGGTTTGTAGATAATGTGCCGCAGGTCATTGAGACGCCCCGGGTGAGAAGGCTTGTTGTTATGAACCCACAGCTCGCGTACCCGTCCTCCCTTCCAGGCGCCGGTCGTGAAGCCCAGTACTTCGACCTTGACACCGCAGCGCTCCAGGGTACGGGCCAGAATGTCGGCGCTCATGGCTGCCACGGTAATGGGGCGGCCCCGCATGGAACCCGAGTTGTCGATCAGCAGCGTCACGACGGTATTGCGGAACTCGGTCTCCCGCTCGCGTTTGAAGGACAGCGTATGAAGGGGGTTGGCGACAATACAGGCCAGCCGACTGGAATCGAGCAGGCCTTCTTCCAGGTCGAACTCCCAGGCCCGCGTCTGGCGGGCGAGCAGCCGGCGTTGCAGACGATTGGCCAGGCGCCCCACCACTTCCTGAAGGCGTGCAAGCTGCTGGTCAAGCTGAATCCGCAGGCGGGTCAGTTCCTCGGCGTCACACAGGGCACCGGCCTCCACCGTCTGATCGAACCGGGTGGAGTAGGCATGATAGCGCGTCGGATCTCCCTCGGTTTGATCGGTGCTCAGAGCCGGATGTTGCCCGTTCGACGACTCACTGCCCGGCAAGACCAGTCCGAATGTTTCTTCGGCATTCTCTCTCGGCTGATCCCCTTCGCCAATGGCCGTTTCCATTCGGGCCCGGTTGGCCTGCGTGCCTTGCCGCTCGTCCGTCCGTTGCCTGCCCTGGCCGGTGACAGGCTGCGGCAACGGTTCGTCTTCCTCCTGCTGCGATTCGCCCTTGCTCTCCTCGAGCCCAAGGGCAACGATCAACCGCCGGACAGTCGCGGCAAAAGCGTTCTGGTCCTGGATGTGCCGATGCAGGTCGATCAGGGGAGCGGCAGCCTTGCCGTCAATGCGTTTGCGCCACAGTTCTGCCGCATGGTGAACGGTGGGCGGTGCAGAACGCCCGGTCAGGTCTTCCAGAACCAGCAGGGCAAGGGCTTCCTCGATCGGAACGTCTTCTGCCCGGGTGGCATGCTGATAGCCTTCGTTCCGGCAATGCCGTTCCCGGGCCTCGAACACATTGACGGCAACACCGGTCAGCGCCAGCATGCCCAAAGCCTCAACTCTTGCCTGTTCAATGGCATCGTGGACCAATCGCGCCGCAATAGTCATGGGTTGGTGCCGGCGATGTGTGGCATTGTCGTGATGACGCAGACGCAGGGCCATGGAATCAGCCACCCCGCGCAGACGTGGCAGGGCCTCCGCCATGGGAGACGGCAGCGGCAGGTGAACCTGGTTCCCCTGGGCTGACGATTTTCCTGCGCCATAGGATACGATGACATCGCCGCGTCCGGCAACGGCCCGCACGGCTGTTGCGGTGACCCGCCTGGTCTCTTCAACTGCTTCGTCGGCTTTTTCGTTGGACATGGGCCACGCTTCCACGCTCATAGGGGCGACATCCTGAAACTCACCTTCGTTCCCATTGGGGGTGTGGCAAGACATTCGCGGCAGTACACTCGATAGATGCCTCAAATCAACATGGGTCGCGAGAGCGTTTCTCCCAGAGCCTGGCCAAAGCAGCGCTGGTAGTACTCTGCGACAATGGGTCGTTCCGTTTCATCGCACTTGTTAAGAAAAGTAACGCGGAACGAATAGGCAATATCATTGAAAATGAAGTTGTTCTCGGCCCAGGTCAGCACTGTGCGCGGACTCATCACCGTTGAAATATCGCCACAAATGAATCCATTGCGCGTCATATCGGCGACCGAAACCATGGCAGCCACCTGTTCGCGTCGACTGGCCTGATTATAGGCGGGTAGCTTGGCGAGAATGATTGCGACCTCCGCATTATGGTCGAGATAGTTGAGGGTAGCAACGATATTCCAGCGATCCATCTGCCCTTGGTTGATTTGCTGCGTACCATGATAAAGACCAGTCGTATCACCAAGACCAATTGTATTCGTAGTTGCAAACAGCCGGAACGATGGGTGAGGGTGAATCACCCTGTTCTGATCCAGCAATGTCAGCTTGCCTTCGACCTCCAGAACCCGCTGGATGACGAACATGACGTCAGGGCGGCCGGCGTCGTATTCGTCGAACACCAGGGCCATGGGCTGCTGCAAGGCCCACGGCAGGATCCCTTCACGGAATTCAGTCACCTGCCGACCATCACGCAAGACAATGGCGTCCTTGCCAATCAGGTCAATCCGACTGACATGGCTGTCCAGATTAACACGGATGCATGGCCAGTTGAGCCGGGCGGCCACCTGTTCGATGTGCGTGGATTTGCCGGTGCCGTGATATCCCTGTACCATGACGCGGCGGTTGTGGGAAAAGCCAGCAAAAATGGCAAGAGTGGTATCGCGGTCGAACCGATAGGCCTCGTCCAGCGGAGGCACGAAAGCGCTGCTCTGGCTGAAGGCGGGCACCTCCAGGTCCGTCTCCAGACCGAACACCTGTCGCACGGAGAGGCGGATATCGGGCCGGTCCAGAGAATGACGGGTCGAATCACACGATACCGGCAGATCGTTTGCAATAGAAGGCATGGTAGACAAACCCTTTTTGGTCATAGCGCAGTTACCAGACGGTCTGCGGCAGACGCTCCCTCCATCTTCCTATCGGAGCGGGAGGTGCCTTCAGGCATTTAGACTGCTCATGAGTATCTTGTAGGCCCCGATGATGATTTTCAACTTTTCCTCGGTCGTTTTGTCCCCACCATGAATATCCGGATGGAACCGCTTGACCAGTTCCTTGTAGCGGGTTTTGACTGCGGCCCTGGTCACGGGATGACGCAGCTCCATGGTGCGCATTGCCCGAGCCTCGGGTGTTTCAGCAGTCTGCCGGGGGGGGGGGGAAGTTTCATTTCCTTCCGATGTACGACCAAATAGATCAAAAAAATCATGGACGGCGTGCAGATCCAGCCGACCGCTGCGCGCACCGAGCGGCCAAGTCGGTCGTCGCCAGACGGTGTCGTCACGAATATGCGCCTCGACCTCGGCGGTGGTCATGCCTCTGTAAAAATTCCATGATCGGTTGTAATCGCGGATATGGTCGAGACAGAACCAGTAATAGGTGTCACAGGCTCGCGAACGCGGCGCCCGGTAGACGCCTGTCCGCGTGCAGGCGGGATGGTCACACGGGCGTCCTTCTGACGGCCCGTGCGGTGGATCAGCCACCGCGGTTGTTGCCCGGCTCCTATGTTCCTTGCGTTCCATGCTTTCATGCTATGCTGCTGGCGGCAGGCTTACAATGTGTCTTCTTTTTCTCATTGTTGCATTTCACCTTAGGAATAACTCTCTCCCCCTTGATGGAATACCCCTCCCAGGGTAATCGGGGGCAAGTGCAGATTCCCATTACGTCAAGCCCTCCCCCTTGATGAGGGAGGGGCCTGTCAGCGGGGGAGGGACCTGTTGTATAGAAGGGAATCGGGGGATGCCGGGAAATGCTTGATTCCTTGGATCTTCTGGCGTCCCCAACGGGATTCGAACCCGTGTTGCCGCCTTGAAAGAGCGGAGTCCTAGGCCTCTAGACGATGGGGACCCAACGCAAGGCAATGCACTGCTTCCAACACCTAACCGCAAACGCAGTCGGAATCAACCCCCAATTCCCGCGGAAAACGGCTCCCCCTGTCCTGTCATTCCGTCATCGAGACTATTTCCCTCCTGCGCCGTGCAGTCTATAATACCTCTCTTCAGGCTTTACCCGCTGCGCCTGAAATGGGGGATCGGTGCGGCGTCGCGGCGATCCGCAGGTTCATAGGAGGAATGTCACTCATGTTGCAGGGCAAGATTCTTGTCGCTCAGGGAGGGGGCCCCACGGCTGTCATCAACGAGTCGCTCGCCGGAGTCGTGATCGAAGCACGCAAGTATCCTAGTGTCACGCAGGTTTACGGTGCCTACCACGGTGTGCGCGGCGTTATCAATGAAGACTTCGTTGATTTGACCCAGGAAACTACGCACAATCTGGAACTGGTTGCCAAAACCCCGTCTTCAGGCCTCGGCAGTACACGTGACAAGCCAGATCTCAAATATTGTCAGGAAATCTTCAAGGTTCTGCGGGCACATGAAATCTCCACCTTTTTTTACATAGGCGGTAATGATTCCTCTGACACGGCGCGAATCCTCGCCGAGGAAGCCCACAAATCAAATTATCGCCTTGGTTGTTTCCATATACCCAAGACGATTGACAATGACCTTGTCGTCAATGATCACACCCCGGGGTTCGGTTCAGCGGCACGCTTTGTTGCCATGGCTTTTGCCGGCGCTAATCTCGATAACCGCTCCTTGCCAGGCATTTATGTCGGCGTGGTCATGGGACGACATGCCGGTTTCCTGACCGCCGCTTCTGCCTTGGGTCGCAAGTTCAACGAGGATGGTCCCCATCTGGTCTATTTGCCAGAGCGGGTTTTCAACGTTGACCACTTCTTGAGCGACGTCAAGAAAGCCTATGATACCTATGGTCGCTGCATCGTTGCGACATCAGAAGGCATCCATAATGAAAAGGGTGAACCTGTCGTGACGACCTTGATGAAGCAGGTTGAACACGATGCTCATGGCAATATTCAGTTGTCAGGAACCGGTGCGTTGGCCGACCTGCTGTGCGACCAGATCAGGGATAAGCTTGGTTACAAACGCGTCCGGGGTGATACATTCGGTTATTTGCAACGTTCGTTCCTGGGATGTGTTTCCGACGTCGACCAGCGCGAGGCTCGCGAGGTTGGTGAAAAGGCCGTCCAGTATGCGCGCTGGCGGGAAACGGATGGTTCGGTTGCTATTCATCGTAGCGGCCTCTACTCGGTTGAATATCACCTCCACCCGCTTGAAGAGATTGCAGGTAAAACAAGAGTTATGCCGCAGGAGTTCATCAATACCGAAGGAAACAACGTCACAGACAAGTTTCTAATGTATTGTCGTCCGCTGCTTGGCTCCGGAGTACCTGACGTATTCCATCTGCGCAATTGCAGGGTGCAAAAGATCCTCAATGCCGAGTAATCGATGGGGTGGGCGAAAAGCCTGTTTTCCTTCTGGTGGCGGCCTGTCCTAATGGGCATGCCGGGGGGAAGTTATTTCAGGTAAAATTTACGGTAGTAAAAAGACAGAAAGACCGCGGGAGTTGCTCTCGTATCATCGGATACCAGCAAACGTCAATTGAGATCTGCGTTCAGAGGTTTGTTATGATGGCAGCGGCGCGTTGAACAGCGCAGCAGTCAAGATGTCAGGGGGTCGCCGCCTGGTGTTCGAGGGAAGTCTTGATCAGTCATAATCAAGGCGCACAGTCGTCGTTCGGGGCGTGCGCGTTTTTTTTGGTGGCCCTGGGGGTAGCGATCATCCCTGCGGGAGCACGTGCTCAGGTTGTCTCGACCGAATTGTGCGCAGACCAGATGGTCGTGGCAGTGGTGGGGGCTGGTCGCCTTACGGCCCTCTCCCCACAGGCCCGCGACCCACGGCTGTCGGTGGTGGCAGCACAAGACGAGGGAGGGGCGGCTGTGCTGCCCCCGGCAGCGGAGGCGTTCGTGCTTGCCAACGCTAAGGTGGTGGTGGGCATGGCGTGGGATAAGACCCGTGCCCTTGCCCTGATGGAACGGTTGGGCGCACGGATCATACGCCTCGATGTGCCGGATGATTTCGCAGCCATTGCTGCCCTGTTGCGGTCGTTTGCGGTTGCGCTGGGCGTGCCTGAACGGGGCGAGAGTCTGGCTGCTGACCTTGAACGGCGTGTGGCCGCCCTTGCAGCCAGACAGCCAGCGCAGCCGGTGCGGGCCATCTATCTCCGTCCCGATGGCGGCAGCGCCGGATGGGGAACCTTCGTCGATGCCGTTCTGACCGCCGCCGGATTCGAGAACGCCATCACTGCCCCGGGGTGGATCCGGCTTGATCTGGAAACCCTGGTCATGAATCCGCCTAAGGTGATCATCGCTGCTTTTTTCGATTCTCCTGGCTGGTCGCGCCTGTTCAGCCGCCATCCTGTCTTCCGGACCCTGTGGCACGAGGTGCCGGTGATCGAGGTGCCGGGCGCCTTGATGGCCTGCGGTGCATGGCCATTGATCATTGCTGCTGAACGCCTCGCGCACCATCGCCTGTCGAACGCAGGACTAGGGACTCGCAGCCGTACGGAGGGAGCCACCACCTCCCCAGGTGTTGGTTTATTTTAGCCTCGAAGACGAGGGAAACAGCAGGCGGGAGAGCCGGCGCGCGTTCCCCTTTTCTCCTTTTTGACCCTTTTGCCATGGGAGCGGCCGCAGGAAATGTGGGGCAGGCAGAAGAACCAGCATTCGACCACCCTGCTTGCAGGTCTGATCTTCCTTCTTGTTCTGGCCTGCCTCTGCTCGCTGGCCCGGGGAGCGGTACCACTGCCGGTCACTGATATCCTTCGTGGCCTAGCTGGCCTAGGGGATCCACGCATCGTCATGGTTGTACAGGAGATCCGTCTGCCCCGCGTGCTTCTGGGTCTTCTCGTCGGTGCCGCATTCGGTGCCTCGGGCGCCGCCCTGCAAGGGTTCCTGCGCAATCCCCTGGCCGAACCGGGCCTGCTTGGCACGTCGGCAAGCGCCAGCCTGGGGGCGGTTCTGGCCCTGTACCATGGCTGGGCAGCGGCCTTTCCCCTGGCCCTGCCGTTTGCCGCTATGGCGATGGGGGCAGCGGGAACATTGCTGTTGCTGATCGTGGCGGGGCGTGAGCCTCTCACCTTGATTCTCGCCGGCCTTGCCGTCTCCAGCCTGACCCTGGCGCTGACCTCGCTCGTCATGAATCTGTCGCCCGACCCATTTGCCCTAGGTGAGATGGTCATGTGGCTCATGGGGTCTCTGAAGGACCGCAGCTTGGAGGACGTGGTTCTGGCAGCGCCATTCGTCGCCCTTGGCCTTCTGCTTCTGCAGGGAAGCGGGCGGGGGCTCGATGCCTTGACGCTTGGCGAGGACGCGGCAGCAAGCCTGGGTATTTCCATGACCCGGCTGCGCCACCGTGTGGTTGTCGGCACAGCGCTTGCCGTTGGTGCCGTGGTGGCTGTCGCTGGTGCGGTCGGATTTGTCGGCCTGGTTATACCGCATCTGCTGCGGCCCCTGGTACGCCATCGTCCTTCGGCCCTGTTGCTGCCAAGCGCGCTTGGCGGAGCACTTTTGGTAACGATGGCTGATATCGCTGTGCGGTTGATTCCAGCCAGGGCCGAGCTGATGCTGGGGGTCCTGACGGCTCTGGTGGGGGCACCGTTCTTTCTTTTTCTTATCCTGAAAGCCCGCCGGAATACCCCATGACTGTTCTTTCCGCCACTGATTTGACGGTACGACTGGGAAACCGGTGTGTCCTATCCGGCGTCGGCCTGTGCGTCTCGGGCGGCGAGATGGTCGGCCTGCTGGGACCAAATGGTGCCGGCAAGACCACCCTCCTCAAGACTCTGGCCGGCCTGCTGCCGACAAGTGGCACGGTCCGTCTGAATGGTCGCGCCGTGCATGGCCTTGCCCCGTTCCAGCGCGCCCGCGCCCTTGCCTACCTGCCGCAAGGTGGCGAGTCCCACTGGCCGGTGTGCGTTCGTGATGCCGTTGCCCTGGGCCGGCTGCCGCATGGCAGGCACGGGGCGCATCGTCATGATGATGAAGCGGTGTTGGCCGCCCTGCGCGAGACCGGGACCGAATCGCTGGCCGAGCGTCCCCTGACGACCCTGTCCGGTGGCGAACGCGCGCGGGTGCTGCTGGCGCGAGCCCTGGCCGTGGGCGCACCGGTATTGCTGGCTGACGAGCCGGTGGCCCATCTTGACCCCGGCCACCAGCTTCAAGTGCTGGCACTGCTGCGCCGGCGGGTGGCAGCCGGCACGGCCGTGGTGATCGTCCTACACGATCTGGCCCTCGCGGTGCGTCATTGTGACCGGGTCGTGGTGCTCGACTGCGGGCGCAACGTTGCGTCTGGCCTGCCCCAAGATGTTCTGAACGATGGCCTGATCGGGGGACTCTACGGCATCCGCGTGATACGCGGCCACCACCAGGGAAAGCCGTTCCTCCTGCCCTGGGATCCCCTTGACCCGGATATCCCACCGGACAGATCTGCCTTGGGATTCTGAGGGGCACAGAGGAACGCATGGCTCCCTCTACGTTTTGCTTTGCTGCGCTCCCCTTCCTTCCTCGCTGAAGGGGTAGGGGGAGAGTTTGCATCATCTGCACGTGTTCCTGCAAGTCTCCCGACTTCAGCCTTGTTCCTCTTCCGTCATTTGGGTACACTTATCCTACCTTTTGGAAGAAAGGCCTTCCCAATTGATTACCGCCTGAGTCGGGACCTCGTGGCTGCAGCTATGTGGGTTACCCATTAGCGTGGTGCTCTCTGAAGGTCGCGATTTGGCTCTAGGCGCACTCCTGTTGCTGTCCGGGTATTCGTTTACCGCCGAAAGGCTGTTCCCTTCGCTTGAGGGAGGTGATCCTGCGACCGGCCACAAGGAGATGGAAGAACTGCCAGTCCCCCAAACGAAGAAACTGCCGCACCCTCGCACTGGGCAATGGCACCTTTGAGCCACCAAGAGCAACGTCCGGGCGCGCAACGGGCAGCCTCGTCGGGCGCAAGATCAATATCTACCGTAAGGAACTGCGGAGTTTGCAAGAAGCCATCCGCTAACGCAATACGATGCTGTAGGATCTCCGCAATGATGTCGCACGAAAGGCTATCGCCTATCATGATAGACGTTGCTAGCATCCACACCCGTTTGCAAATCAGGACCACGCCAGGAAATCCGATTTTGAACCAGAATATGGAGTCAAACCCAGCACCACTTGGACGAAATCAGCAATGCCCTCATCCCAATGAACCAGCCTGCCAATGACGTGGCCGTCGATTCGTCAATGGCAGCCTATCTGCTTGATTCGGTCCGGGTGGTGTTCAACCCGCAAGGTGCAATCGAGGAAGATCATCGCCGGTTGCGCAGCCTTGAAGGTAAGAACCTAGATAGTTGTCCTGATTAAGCGGCTGCTCGGCGAAATCTGCACCGATATCTCGCGCTAGCAACAATACATTGTTAACAATGAAAGCAGCTTGGACGTGCTGGCAGTGAGCATTCAGAACGGTCAGCTCTACGGAGCCAGTCTGGCCAATCGCATGATGCAACTGGCACTACAAGCGAATCCACTGCCCGCCTTTTCGCCAGGAGTGGAAACAGCGATGGCGCCCGGCATGGCATCGGGCACTCTGTCGCCTGGCCAACGTCCCCTAGTCGTGATCCGTTCCAACCCGACCGGGGCCCCTCCATCGCCTAGAACAGAGCCCCTTTACCAAGCCATCACCCGTGCCCTGGAGCGTCGTCCGAGCGCCATATTTGAGCTGGTTGCCGTAGCCCCCCCGCCCCGGCAGAGGGTGGCGCCGCCCAGGCGTCTGTTGGCGCCAATACCGCCCGCCGTCATGCCGAGCAAGTGCTGCGCTCTCCCGGCAATATGGGCTTGCCGCCTGACTATATCCATCTTTCCGACATGAGTAACCCCAATACCACGACCAGCGAGGTGCATATCTACGTCCGCTAGGGTAACGAACAATATATTGAAAAACAGAACTTTATCTCCGAATAACAGAGGGAAGTCCCGATCGTTTTTCGCTGTCAACGGAAACGGAAATTGCGATGATGGCATTCAAGGGCCTCGATGTTCACACCCGCTTGTCGCTTAGCTTCATTGCGGCGGTTTCTTTCACAGTGATTGCCTGTATTCTTGCTGTTACCGCCCTGCACCAACTTCGCGCTTCCCTTGATGTCATCATTGACCGCCACCTGCCGATCATCGTGGCTGCTTATGAGCTGGCCCAACAAAGCGAGGCGACAGTCGCCAGCGCGCCCAATCTGGTAGTCTCCAGTACGCAGGGACAACGGCAGACCGCTCATTATCGAATCCGCGATCAATTTGCCTATTCAAGCGAGCTTGTGGCACACCTGCAGGATATGGACACCCAGCATACCCTGCCTCTTGTCCGCATTGCCGAAGAACATGCCCAGCTCAGCGTCACTTTCGAGAAATTGAACGACGCCGTTGAACGTCATATTCACTATCGTCAGCGCCTGTCTATCCTTTTGCGTGAACTTATCACGTTGCGCCGTGACCTGCGCCAAACAATCGATATACACGCTTCCGAAGTCACATCGCTTCTGGAAGTTGATCATGCCGCTGGTCTGGCTCTCGATTTCCTGGCCGCCTGCGCTGCAGCCATCGAGGTCCATGACGTAGAGGAAGCCCGTGCAGACTACGACCGGACTCTTGCGACAGTCCTTGCGGTCGTCCAGCGCCTGCCGACCGAGATTGCGGCGGCTCTCGCCCCAGTCCTGGATCGTTTGACAACCATCGGGCAGGGTGATAACAACCTCTTTGTTGTCCGCCGTGGTGACTTGCAGACCAGCAACAGCATCGATGGGTTGCTGTCGGTTTATTCGCATGTATCGAGCCGCCTGGTCTCTGCTGTTGACGAATTGATCAGTCGTAGCCGGACGGTCGTTACACGCGCTAGTAAAGACAGTCATGCCCTTGTCCGCCAGCAGACCATTCTGCTGATAGTCTTGTCTAGCCTGTGCATCCTGGGGGCGATCCTAATTGCCGTCCATGTCTCCCGCAGCATCATCCAGCGTCTGCTGCATCTTCACCGCGTCATGGAAATCGCTGCCACTGGTCAGGACGTGCAGATTAACAGCGCAGGCAGCGACGAGATCGCCCGCATGGCCCAGGCGGTGGAAGGCTTCATCACCGCGCGCTGTCAGACCGAGGAGGCCCTGCGGACTGCCAAGGATGCCGCCGACGTCGCCAACCTGGCCAAGACCAGATTCCTGGCTGCTGCCAGCCATGACCTCCGCCAGCCCTTGCAGGCCCTGGGGTTGTTCGTCACGGCCCTTTCGGATCTTCCCCTAGCAGAGAACGTCCGCGTCCTCGCCGAAAAAATCGCTCAGTCGGTTGCAGCCTTGCGGGAGCTTCTGAATGCCCTGCTTGACATTTCCAAACTGGATGCTGGCGTGGTGATTCCGGAGCATAGTGTCGTTTCCCTCACGACCTTGACAGGACGTCTTGTCACCGAGTTCGAGCCCATGGCCGCAGCCAAGGGGCTGCGTTTCATCGTTGGCCCGTGTCGCGGTTTCGTGATTTCCGACCCGGTATTGCTGGAGCGGATGCTGCGCAACCTGCTTTCCAATGCCATCCGCTATACATCCAAAGGCAGTATCTTGGTCGGATGCCGCTGCCGAGGCGAGCGGATTCGGGTCGAGGTATGGGATACCGGCCCTGGCATTCCGTCTGATCAGAAGCAGGAGATCTTCCGCGAATTCCACCAAATCAGCCGTTCCAACCAGAATGCTGGCGCGGGGTTGGGACTGGCCATCGTTGATCGTACGGCCCGCCTGCTTGGGCATCGAATCGTGGTCGAGTCACGTTTGCAACGGGGTTCGCTGTTCGCAATCGAGATGGAGGCTGCCCCGGCTCCCGTGTCAGCATCTCCAGAAACGCCCCTAGCACCCTTCCAGGTCCAGCCAGTGGAACGGACCGCGTCGTTCCACCGGCCCGTTTCATCGGTTCTGAAGGGAAGTGTGATCGTGGTGATCGATGACGATCCCCGCATCCGGGATGGCCTGAAGCTGCTGCTGCAGGGCTGGGGGTGCATGGTTGTAACGGCCGAGTCGGGCGATGAGGCGGTGGCCGAGCTGTCTCGCCGCGAGGCGATGCCCGAAGCAATCATTGCCGATTACCGGCTGAGTGTGCATGAAACCGGTGATCAGGCTATTGTCACCTTGCGCGAGGCCGTGGACGCTCCTCTTCCCGCCTTGTTGATCACCGGGGAAATTTCCCTTGAGGGACTGTGTGAGGCGTATGGCCTGCCGGTGCTGCGCAAGCCGGTCGCTTCCGAACAACTTCTGGCGTTTCTTGAAAGGGTCTTGGCTAGCCGGGAAGAGCAAGAAGAGCAGAGCACGGCAGAGAAACCGCCTTGCGATCATCAAGGCGACGTTTCGGTCTATGCAGAGCGCTAAGGCGGAATGATTTCAGGTTGACCTGGGAGGGTTGGTGTGACTTTCTCTGTTTGCTTGTTGAAGAGCATGCTAGTGCCCTGAAGGGGAGTGGCTCAACCTGATTGCATCCCGCTCCAAAGCGGCCTCCGATCAGGGAGATGTCCTGTAAGCCGCCTGGACGCAGCGGAAAGTTGCGGCTACTGTGAATCATTGAGGAGCCCATCGCGGTTCGTCTTGAAAGAGCCCGGAGCAATGCCCGAATTGCCTCATCTGCTGGTCGTCGATGACGATACTCGCTTGCGTGATCTCTTGCGCAAGTACCTGGCCGACCATGGTTTCGCCGTGACCACTGCGGCCGATGCCAGCGAGGCACGTCAACATCTGGCGGCCATGGCTTTCGACCTGATCATCCTTGACATCATGATGCCAGGCGAAAACGGCCTCGCATTCACGCATGCCTTGCGTCAGAGCAACGACGTGCCCATCCTGTTGCTCACCGCCCGCGGGGAAGCCGATGATCGTATCCAGGGACTGGAGGTTGGCGCCGATGATTATCTGCCCAAACCTTTCGAGCCGCGGGAACTGTTGCTCAGGATCAACAACATTCTGCGCCGACTGCCACGCAAGATCTCCGATCCACGCACCGAGCTGCACTTCGGGGAATGCGTTTATGATGTGGTGCGAGGCGAGTTGTACCGTGGCAGTCATCCTGTCCGGTTGACTTCAGCCGAGGACGCGCTTCTCAAGGTGTTCATTGCCAGACCTGGCGAAATATTAAGCCGTGAAGATCTGGGACGGCACGGCGGTCAGATGATCAATCTGCGCACGGTGGATGTCCAGATCACCCGTTTGCGCAAGAAGATCGAGACCGATCCGGGCCTGCCACGCTATTTGCAAACGGTGCGTGGCCGGGGGTATCTGTTGCGCACGGATTGAAGATGAAGCTCGCCCATGGGTACGCCCACCATCCTGAAACGTCTGGTCCCAGGCCGTTTGCTGAGACATCTCGTCCCCCGCAGCCTGCTCGGCCGCCTGTTGCTGATCATCATCATACCCCTAGTCGTTCTGATCAGCCTCTCGTCATTCATTTTCTATGAACGGCATTGGGAAACGGTTGCCCGCCAACTCGCTCTCAGTCTAGCCGGGGAGGTGAGAACGTTGATTGCGTTGCGAACGACCTATACCCACCCTGAAGATCAGATGTTCATAAGGTCCCTGGCCCAGACTGAAATGCAGATTGGAATGACTCTGGAGCCAGACGTTCGGCTGGCCGACCTGCCCCGGTTGAGCAAGAAGCGCGACCTTATCAACAGCACCTTTGGCCAAGCGCTACAGGAACGCCTGACCTATCCTTTCTGTCTTGAAGAACTTGAACGGGAGATAAACCTAGACATTGAAATTCAAGAGGGTATCATCCATATAACTGTCCCACGAAAGCGTGTATTCAGTTCCACGACCTACATCTTCATCATCTGGATGGTCGGGATCTCATTGCTGGTCTCGACGCTGGCCATCTTGTTCATACGCAACCAGGTACGCCCCATTCGCCACCTGGCAGTCGCCACCCACCTGTTCGGCAAGGGACGCGAGGTCCCCAATTTCAAGCCTGAAGGTGCGGCCGAGATCCGTCAGGCCGGCCAG
The DNA here is from genome assembly GCA_964624075.1 of uncultured Rhodobacterales bacterium. Classification (GTDB taxonomy): domain Bacteria; phylum Pseudomonadota; class Alphaproteobacteria; order Rhodospirillales; family Rhodospirillaceae; genus CAZUWH01. The sequence goes on along the minus strand of CAZUWH010000024.1, from coordinate 4,259 downwards.
GCTTTTACCCTCATGCGGGAGCGCATTCGCCGCCAGATTGAACAGCGGACCGAGATGCTGGCCGGTGTTTCCCATGACCTGCGCACACCCTTGACCCGGATGAAGCTTCAGCTTGCCTTGCTGGGGTCTGGGGAGGGAATCGCGGAACTGAAGGAAGACGTGGCCGAAATGGAACGGATGATAGAAGGCTACCTGGCCTTCGCCCGCGGGGCAGGCACCGAGACAATCCGGCCTGCCAGCCTGACCGATCTGCTGGACGATATCATCGGCAGGATTCGCCGTCACGGCGGGGCCATCGGCCTGCACATCGAACAGGCAATCACGCTTCCCCTCCGTGTCAATGCCATGGAACGCTGCCTCTCGAACCTGGTTGGCAATGCCGTGCGCTATGCTGAGTATGTTGCCGTCCGCGTCGGACGGCGGGGGGAAGCCATCGACATCATCATCGACGACGATGGTCCCGGCATTCCTCCAGACAAGCGCGAGGAAGTCTTCAAAGCGTTCTATCGCTTGGAAAGCTCCCGCAACCAGGCTACTGGCGGCGTGGGGTTGGGCCTGACCGTAGCCCGCGACATCGCCCGCAGTCACGGCGGGGATGTGCTTCTTGCGGATAGTCCCCTGGGCGGTCTGCGCGCCCGGGTCAGACTTCCGCTCTGAAACTTGCAAGGTCCCCGCGTCGGCTAGGATCAGCGGCGCATCTTGCGGCAGGCCTCGACAAAAGTGGCCCGGTCGATCCGGGCGACGGGCTCACCGTTGAAGACAATCTGTCCGTCCCTGACTGCCACCGTTATTGTTCCGATGCCCGCCTCCCCCCTAACAATGGCATTTCCGCCGTCGTGCCTGGGCACATCGACAGTGATCGGAATGGTAATCTCATCTGGCAGCCGCAGTGTGGCGTTCCCATCGGCCGAGACGTCAGGATCAGGCGTGTGGCCCACTTCATCAGCTGTCCTGTGCTGAACAAGCCGGTCACATACGTCACTCCCGACGATTTCACGTGCCCGCACTCCATCAGGTAGCAGTGATAAGGCCGCACCGACCACGACAAGCACCCGTCTCTTCCTCATGCCCACTGTCTATGTCTCCTCCGAAGACTCGGGGAAGAGGGCACGGCTTCAGGAGCGTTGAAACAAGCGGAGACCCCCAAAAATCCAGAAGGCCCGCGAAGCGGGAATCCATGTTTATCCGCCTGTTCATGGATACCTGCTTGCGCGGGTATGATAGTCATTACATGATGGTCGTTAAAGGTGTCCAAGCGCTGACCGTCCTGGTCATCCCCGGTTTGACCGGACCGGAAAACGACGTATCTCCCCCCTTTTTCTCCCCTCATGCCAACGTGCATAAGCCAAGCTTTACAGTGATGGCATCACATCCGCAACAGACAGGCCCCCCACGTAAATCCCCCCCCCATGGCTTCCAGAAGGACAAGGTGGCCAGGACGAATGCGACCATCAGCAACAGCTTCCGCCAACGCCAACGGTACCGATGCCGCCGATGTATTGGCATGGTGTTCAACCGTCACGACAACCTTTTCCAGAGGCAGCCCCAACTTGCGCGCCGTCCCTTCGAGAATGCGGCGATTGGCCTGATGGGGAACCAGCCAGTCAATGGCAGCAGGTGTCAGATGATGGGCAGCCAGCACTTCGCCCGCCGCTTCTACCAGATGCACGACCGCATGCCGGAACACCTCTTTTCCGACCATGCGCAAGAAACCGGTCGATCGCGTGGACGAAGGACCACCGTCCACCCGCAAGAGATCGTAATGACGCCCGTCAGAGTGGATATGAGTAGAAAGAATACCGTAATCGTTGGCATCTCCCTTCCCCGACTCGGCACGCAGCACCACGGCGCCGGCGCCGTCGCCAAACAGAACGCAGGTATTGCGGTCTTCCCAATCGAGCAGGCGGGAGAATGTTTCGGCGCCGATCACCAGGGCTGTCTGTGCCTGTGCGGTGCAAATGAACTGATTGGCGATCGTCAGGGCGTAGATGAAACCGGAACAAACGGCCTGGATATCAAAGGCCGCGCCCCGAGTCATCCCCAGCCGGCTTTGGACCCTGGCCGCCGTGGCGGGAAAAGTATGATCGGGCGTTGCCGTCGCCACGATCACCAGATCGAGCGCCGCTGCCGTCAGACCGGCTGCGGTCAGCGCCCGTTCGGCGGCCCGTGTGGCCAGATCCGACGTGCACTCTCCGTCCGCCGCCACGTGCCGTTCCAGAATGCCGGTCCGTTCGACGATCCATGCGTGCGTGGTATCGATTCGTTCCGCCAGTTCGTCATTCGTTACAATGCGCTCTGGCAAATGGGCACCACATCCGACGATTCTGGATCTGATAACCATCAACGACTCCCCACGGCCACGGGTGGGGGGACAACTATCTGCAAGGCAGCGAGCTCCTGTTTGATCCTGTCGTTGAAGCCACGGGTCACGAGATCGGCGGCGACACCAATGGCATTGGCAAATCCTACCTCGTCGGTCCCGCCATGGCTTTTCACGCAGATGCCATTAAGACCAAGAAACATCGCCCCGTTATAATGTCTTGGATCGGTCCGATTCCTGACCTTGGCCAAGGCCGGACGCGCTAGCAGATATCCCAGCCGGGCCGGAAGAGACTCCGTGAAGGCCTCACGCAGAAGGCTGGTATAAAATCGGGCCGTTCCCTCGGCCGTCTTCAGGGCAACGTTGCCGGTGAAACCATCCGTCACCACGACGTCCACGGTGCCTGCGCCGATATCATCGCCCTCGACAAAGCCATGGAACCTGATGGGAAGGGGATTTGCCTTCAAGAGAGCGCTGGCCGTGCGCACCGCTTCATTGCCCTTCATCTCTTCGGCACCGATATTGAGCAAGCCAACGGTAGGATTCGCACGCCCGAGAACGGTACGGGCGAACACCGCGCCCATGAGGGCGAATTCCACCAGATTCTGGGCATCACAATCGCTGTTGGCCCCGAGATCGAGCATCACGACCTCGCCCCGCCGGGTTGGCAGGACAGTGGCGATGGCCGGCCGGTTGATCCCCGGCAGAGTCCGCAGCATGATCTTCGCCATCGCCATCAGGGCGCCGGTATTGCCCGCTGACACGATACCACTTGCCTCGCCTTCCTTGACGGCCTGAATGGCCAGCCACATGCCGGTATTGCGGCCCTGGCGGAGCATTTGCGATGGCTTGTCGTTGTTGCTGACCTTCTCCGCGGTATGGCGCAGCATGCAGACGGCGGCAACCGCTGGCGCGCCCTTCAGAAGGGGCCCCAGCCGTACCTCGTCGCCATACAGCAGATAGCGCACCGCCGGATGATGCCGCAGAGCAAGCCCAATGCCCCTGATGACCACTTCGGGGGCCCGATCGCCTCCCATGGCATCGAGCGACAGAATAAGCCGTTCAGTCAAGATGCGCGCTCGGATCGCTGGCCGGTGAGGCTGTCAAGCCGCGGCAGCCACGTCGCGACCCTTGTAATGACCACACCGATCGCAAACATGGTGCGGCCGCTTCAATTCGCCGCAATTGGGGCACTCGACGACGTTGATCCGTCTCAGCGCGTGATGGGAACGGCGCATGTCACGCCGGGATTTAGACGTCTTTTTCTTCGGAACTGCCATGATCGTCTCTCCCATACCTGACTGCCACGCCCGAACCCTTTTCCCCGATTTGGCCGCGGACGTGTGTCTCTTTATAACAAATGTCGCGGCCAGACAAGGTGGCGCTGGCGGTTTTTCAGAAAACCCATCCTCTCCCCACTCTCGGCCCATTTCCCCCGGGCGCGTGCAGGCCCCCTTGCCGGACAGGCTGCACGAAACCGCAGTGCGGACTCGGATACATCCCCCTCTCCCTTCCTCTCTCCCCCTCCCTCCTCCTGGACGGAACACGCTCTCCCCCTTGGATCGGGGGAGGGTTAGGGTGACCGTAACGTCTGGTCCGGCGCGGCGGCAGGGAGGACTCGTGGCGGTCACACCCCTTGGCCCACGGGCTGACAAGTTCCAGACGGATGAATCACCCCCACCCAACCCTCCCCCGATCCAAGGGGGTGAGTTCCATCATGAGAACGGCAGGAACGAGAATGGCTGGGCGCGGCAGGCGTCCGTTTTGAGGATTCTGGAACTCCTGGCAGCGCTGGTGTCCCGCCCGTCCGCCCGAAGGACAAGGGCTTCTCTCCAGAGAGAGTGACATAAAAGACACACTGATGCACTTATAACACAATTCAAGGTGACTTTCGCTTGCCTTGGGAATGGAGCCGTGGCTTCCTGGCACCTAACGCCAG
>CAZUWH010000023.1:0-43458 GCA_964624075.1 uncultured Rhodobacterales bacterium | reverse complement strand
CCATCCGCGAAGGCGGCCGCACCGTCGGCGCCGGCGTGGTGTCAAAAATCATTGAATAGTCTCCGTGCAGTCAACGGGGAGAAAAGGTGTCGGTTCGATCCCGGCCGACAGTTTTGTCAGGTCAGTAGCTAGATGTGACGCGGTCCTTAAGGGGTATAGCTCAGCTGGTAGAGCGACGGTCTCCAAAACCGTAGGTCGTAGGTTCGAATCCTGCTGCCCCTGCCATTCCTATCGCCATTGTGGGGGAGGAGGAAAGGGGGCGTTTCTTTGAGCTGCAGCTTGTTTATTCGAGAGCAACATGGCAAAGACCAGTCCGGGCCAGTTCATCCGCCAAGTACGGCAGGAGTTTGGCAAGGTTACGTGGCCTAGCCGCAAGGAAGCGATGATTTCCACCGGTATGGTAATGATCATGGTTTTCTTGGCGGCGGCTTTTTTCGTGCTGGTGGATCAGATCCTGGCTTGGGGTGTGAGGCTGGTATTCGGGCTGGGAGGCTAAGGGGCCATGGTGGCACGTTGGTATGTCATCCACGTCTATTCCGGGTTCGAAAAGAAGGTGGCGCAGTCTATCCGTGAGCAGGCGGCTACCAAAGGGATGGAGGACAAATTCGCGGAAGTCCTGGTGCCGACCGAGGAGGTAGTCGAGGTACGGCGGGGTGCGAAGGTGTCCAGTGAACGCAAGTTTTTCCCGGGTTATGTGCTCATTCAGATGGATCTGACTGATGAAACATGGCATCTGGTGAGAAACACGCCCAAGGTTACGGGTTTTCTGGGAGGGCGGGGGCGCCCGCTGCCGATCTCACAGACGGAAGTCGAACGCATCATGCACCAGATTCAGGAAGGGATTGATCGCCCCAAGCCTTCTGTAACTTTCGAGGTCGGCGAGCAGGTTCGAGTGTGTGACGGTCCATTTACCTCCTTCAATGGTCTGGTCGAGGACGTGGACGAAGAGAAGGCCCGCCTGAAAGTATCGGTATCCATCTTTGGCCGCTCCACACCGGTTGAACTCGAATACGCCCAGGTGGAAAAAATCTGACGGAACGAAGCGGGGAGAACCGGGATGACATACGCGGAAGATCCCAGCGGCTGCTGAAAGAAAACGCCGGGGAAGAGGAAGGCTAATGGCAAAGAAAATCGTTGGTTATATCAAGCTGCAGGTGCCAGCCGGCAAGGCTAATCCATCACCGCCCATCGGGCCGGCGTTGGGGCAGCGTGGTCTCAACATCATGCAGTTTTGCAAGGAATTCAATGCCGCGACTCAGGGCCTGGAGGTCGGCATGCCGATCCCGGTTGTAATCACGGCTTACAGCGATCGCAGTCTCTCATTCGTGACCAGAACGTCACCGGTCAGTTATTTTCTGAAAAAGGCTGCCGGGATCGAAAGGGGTACTGCTACGACCGGCCGTGGTTTTGCCGGCAGCATTACGATGAACGAGGTCCGTGAGATTGCCACCGTCAAGCTCAAGGATCTCAACTGTCGTGATATCGAGGCAGCGGTACGGCAGATCGTAGGCTCGGCCCGGTCCATGGGTTTGCAGGTGACGGAGTAAGGCCATGGCAAAAAGCAAACGACTGCGCAAGGTCTATGCCCATATTGATCGTACCCGCCTCTACGAACTGGCCGAGGCTATCCAGATGATTCGCGAGCAGTCGGTCGTCAAGTTTGACGAGACCGTCGAGATCGCTGTGAATCTGGGCGTGGACCCACGGCATGCCGATCAGATGGTTCGGGGCATGGTTGAACTGCCGCATGGAACCGGCAAGGCCGTACGGATGGCCGTGTTCGCCAAAGGGGAGAAGGCACGGGAGGCCGAGGCCGCCGGCGCTGACGTTGTGGGGGCCGAGGATCTGGCCGAACGCATTCAGGCAGGCCAGATCGATTTCGATCGCTGTATTGCCACGCCGGATATGATGGGGGTGGTTGGCAGGCTGGGCAAGGTGCTGGGACCGCGCGGCTTGATGCCCAACCCCAAGCTGGGCACGGTGACGGTCAACGTCAGCGAAGCCATTCGTGCTGCCAAGGCTGGTCAGGTTCAGTTCCGGGTTGAGAAGGCGGGAATCGTCCATGCCGGTATCGGCAAGGTTACTTTCGCGAACCAGGCCTTGAGCGAGAATGCACACGCTTTTTATGAGGCCATCCTTAAGGCCAAACCGTCGGGAGCCAAGGGTACCTATCTGAAGAGGGTATCCTTGAGTTCCACGATGGGGGCGGGCATCAAGGTGAATGTTGCAAGCCTTGCCGGCGGGTGAGGCGAGACAGTTCTTTGCCCGGTCGAAACAGATCGTTCAACCGGGTTGAAGGAGTTCGGGTTGACCGAACAGTGACCTGTCCGAGACCGCAGGTGCCGGTTGGTGTGTCCTTTGCCTCTTCTGAAAGGCGGGGAAGGCCAGATGGCTCAAGGGTTGATCTGCCTGCGCAGACAGAGTGGGAACCAGACGTCTGGCCGGTCTTGCAAGATGGTATGGGCTTCCGGGACAGGTGGTTGAGGAAGATCCCCGTTTTTCGGGGAGAAAGTAAACTGATCTGTCGGCCTTGTGCCGGCTAGAGAGAGAAGCGGAGACGAACGTGAACCGGAGCCAGAAAAAGGAACTGGTTTCTGCTCTGCACAGGCTGTTCGAAGAGAGCGCAATCGTCGTCGTCGTGCACTACAAGGGCATGACGGTTGCTGAGACGAACGTCTTGCGCACGCAGGTGCGAGAGGCGGGAGCCGATTTCAAGGTGGTCAAGAACCGGCTCGCGCGTCTTGCCCTGGCAGGAACCCGTTATAAAGATCTTGCCCCCCTGTTCGCCGGTCCGGCCGCGCTTGCCTGTTCGCGGGATCCGGTTGCCGCAGCCAGGGTGGTTGCCAAATATGCCAAGAACAACGACAAGCTGGTCATCATGGGAGGAGGAGGGCTCGGGACGACCCTGCTGGCCCCCGATGGTGTGAAGGCGCTGGCCGAACTGCCTTCGTTGGAAGAACTGCGAGGCAGGTTGGTTGGCATGATCCAGACCCCGGCAACGCGCGTTGCCAGGGTGCTCCAGGCCCCGGCCGGACAGTTGGCACGGGTGCTCATGGCATATGCGGACAAGGACCAGGGCGAAGCCGCGTGATCATAATGTTGCATCATATGTGATGAACCAGACGTCTTGTACCTAGGAGTTGTATATTATGGCCGATCTTGCCAAATTGGTTGAGGATCTGTCGAGCCTGACCGTGCTCGAAGCCGCTACGTTGTCAAAAATGCTTGAGGAGAAGTGGGGCGTGTCGGCGGCGGCACCAGTTGTGGTTGCTGCCGCGCCAGCGACAGCGGCGGCTGCCGCTCCGGTCGAGGAACAGACTGAGTTCGCGGTGATCCTGGCTGAAACCGGCGACAAGAAGATCAACGTGATCAAGGAAGTCCGTGCCATCACTAATCTTGGCCTCAAGGAGGCGAAAGACTTGGTAGAGGGGGCACCCAAGGTGGTCAAGGAAGGCGTTTCTAAGGAGGAAGCGCAGTCCATCAAAAAGAAGCTTGAAGAAGCTGGTGCAAAGGTCGAACTTAAATAGGCGGACGATTTTTACGCAGATGCCGGCATACCGGTCGGAAGGGAGAGCGAGAACGGTCTTGGACTCCCTTTGCGGCTGGGTGTGTGCTTGTATTGAAAACATCCGGGCGCCCGTTCATGAGGCGACAGCCAGAATTATCAAGACATACGAAGTCTCTTCGGAACCGCTCTTGCATACGCTCTTTGCGTGCATCATCTTTGTAGCGCGATGAAGCAGGCAGGAAGGAAAGTATCGTGGACTGGCTGGTTTCAAGGGAGGGACGCAGGTCTCTCTCGTGTCTTGGGGGTTGGCGGGACGGTCCCAGATACAGGTGGGACGATTCCTTTTCCTTATCTTTTTCCTTAATTTATCGGAACGGCACAGACGGTGCCGACGATATGGCAGACGCGGGACAGAACCGAATACACAAAAAAGCAGCGATTTGCCACCACCACACAGCGGGGGCACGAGTGCGGAAATAAGCCGCCGTCTTCCCCGGAGGTGGCGTGTTGGCATGCCAGGGGGCCGCTTTTCCCCTCTGTGCAGACGGGGCGGGTGCAGGAAACCCGGACGCGCTTCCGAAGCAAGGTGGCACGATTCAAACGACATCAAGTTCTAAGGAGCGGCAATGGCTAAATCCTTCACGGCTCGCAAGCGGGTACGGAAGAATTTCGGACGCATTCCTTCAGTTGCGCCGATGCCCAACCTGATCGAGGTGCAGAAAAGCTCCTATGCCCAGTTTCTCCAGATAGAAGTACTCCCCGAACATCGGGCAGCCAGCGGCCTTCAGGAAGTATTCAAATCTGTCTTCCCCATCCGTGATTTTTCGGGGCGTGGCGAGCTCGAGTTCGTCAAGTATGAATTCGAAGTGCCCAAGTATGATGTGGATGAATGCCAGCAGCGTGGCATGACGTACGCGGCTCCCCTCAAGGTGACCCTGCGCCTGGTCGTGTGGGACATCGATGAGGACAGCGACGCCCGTTCCATCCGCGATATCAAGGAGCAGGACGTCTACATGGGGGACATGCCCCTGATGGCGGTCAACGGAACCTTTATCATCAATGGAACCGAGCGGGTGATCGTCAGCCAGATGCACCGCTCGCCCGGGGTTTTCTTCGATCATGATAAAGGCAAAACCAATTCTTCGGGGAAGTATCTGTTTGCCGCCCGTGTCATCCCCTATCGTGGTTCGTGGCTCGATTTCGAGTTCGACGCCAAGGATCTTGTCTATGTACGCATTGACCGCCGCCGTAAGTTGCCGGTCACGACCCTGCTTTATGCGCTCGATTCCGCAGCCACCGCAGCTACCCGCGCCGCTTGCACGGCAGAGGGTAGGACCCTCGATCCCTCCGAGGTCAGCGGCATGACGGCTGAGGAGATTCTTGGTTATTTCTATGAGCAGATTACGTTCCGGCGCGATGAAAAAGGCTGGAAGGTTCCTTTCCAGCCGGAGCGCCTGCGCGGCATCAAGCTCTCCTTCGACCTTGTTGATGCTGCCACCGGCGAAGTGAAGGCCGAGGCTGGCACCAAGATGACACCCCGTTTGGGGCGCAGGCTCGTGGAGGAGGGACTTGTCGAACAGCGCGTTTTTCCTGAGGAACTGGTTGGCCGCTGCGCCGCTCTTGACCTCATCAATGAGGAGACGGGTGAGATCTACGTCGAGGCCGGCGAGGAACTGACAGAGGCGAGCATCGAAACGCTTGGCCAGGCCGGCGTGACTGAACTGCCGACTCTGCATATCGATCATATCAACGTGGGTCCCTATCTCCGTAACACGCTCGCCATCGACAAGAATGGTTCACGCGAGGAAGCCCTGATCGACATCTACCGTGTCATGCGTCCCGGCGAGCCCCCCACACTCGAAACGGCGGAATCTCTGTTCAGCGGTCTTTTCTTCGACTCCGAGCGTTACGATCTGTCAGCAGTCGGGCGTGTCAAGATGAACGCCCGTCTGGAGCTCGAGCACGTGCCCGATACCGTCCGCACTTTGCGGCGGGAGGATATCCTGCGCATTCTCAAGGTTTTGGTCGATTTGAAGGATGGTCGCGGCGAGATCGATGATATTGATCATCTTGGCAACCGTCGCGTGCGATCGGTCGGCGAATTGATGGAGAACCAGTACCGGCTTGGTCTTTTGCGGATGGAACGCGCCATTCGGGAACGCATGAGTTCGGTCGATATCGACACCGTCATGCCGCATGATCTGATCAATGCCAAACCGGCGGCAGCGGCAGTGCGGGAATTCTTCGGCTCCTCGCAATTGTCGCAGTTCATGGACCAGACCAATCCGCTTGCCGAAATCACCCACAAACGGCGTCTGTCGGCCCTGGGACCTGGCGGCCTGACACGCGAGCGGGCCGGGTTTGAGGTGCGTGACGTCCACCCCACCCACTATGGCCGCATCTGCCCGATCGAAACGCCGGAGGGTCCCAACATCGGATTGATTAACAGCCTTGCCACTTACGCCCGGGTGAACCAGTACGGTTTCATCGAAAGCCCGTACCGCAAGATGGTCCAGGGCCGCGTGACCGATGAGGTGCACTATCTATCCGCCATGGAGGAGGGACGGTATACCATCGCCCAGGCCAACGCTGAACTGGACGAGGAGGGTCGTTTCGTTGCCGACCTAATTTCATGCCGCAAGGCCGGCGACTTTGTCATGGTCCATCCCACCGAGATCGATTTCATTGACGTTTCACCCAAGCAGCTCGTGTCGGTGGCAGCGGCCCTGATCCCGTTTCTCGAGAATGATGATGCTAACCGCGCCCTCATGGGATCCAACATGCAGCGTCAGGCCGTCCCGCTGATCCGGGCGGAGGCTCCTCTGGTGGGAACCGGCATGGAAGAGGCAGTGGCGCGTGATTCGGGTGCCGCAATCTCTGCACGTCGGGGGGGCATTGTGCGACAGGTAGATGCTACCCGTATTGTCATCCGCGCAACGGAAGAAACCTCCTCCTCGGCCCCCGGCGTGGATATTTATCGTCTGGCCAAGTTCCAGCGCTCCAATCAGAGTACCTGTATCACCCAACGCCCCCTGGTCAGGGTGGGCGACGTGGTGCGCAAGGGTGACATCATCGCCGATGGTCCTTCGACTGAGTTGGGCGAACTGGCTTTGGGGCGTAATGTGCTGGTGGCCTTTATGCCCTGGAACGGTTACAACTTCGAGGATTCCATCCTCATCTCCGAGCGTATCGTTCGCGATGACGTGTTTACTTCGATTCACATCGAGGAATTCGAAGTCATGGCCCGCGACACCAAGCTGGGCCAGGAGGAAATCACACGTGATATCCCCAATGTGGGCGAAGACGCCCTGAAAAACCTGGATGAAGCCGGCATTGTCTATATCGGCGCCGAGGTCAAGGCCGGTGACATACTGGTGGGCAAGGTGACGCCCAAGGGCGAATCTCCCATGACGCCAGAAGAGAAGCTTCTACGCGCCATCTTCGGTGAGAAGGCATCCGATGTCCGTGATACCTCCCTGCGTGTGCCGCCGGGCGTCACCGGTACGGTGGTCGAGGTCCGCGTCTTTTCCCGTCGCGGTGTTGAGAAGGACGAACGGGCTCTGGCCATCGAACGGGCGGAAATCGAGGGTCTGGCCAAGGATCGTGACGATGAACGGGCCATTCTGGAAGGGTCGTTCCGGGAGCGTTTCAAGGAAATGATCCTGGGCCACGGGATCGTTTCAGGTCCGAAAGGCATGAAGGTTGGCAGCCTTGTCACCGAGACTCTCCTTTCTGGCTTCACCCCTGGCCAATGGCGGCACATCTCAGTGGATGACGATGCCACCATGATCGAGATTGAGGCCCTGAAGAAGCTGTACGACGAGAACATTGCCAAATTGCAGGAGCGCTTCGAGAACAAGGTTGAAAAGCTGCAGCGTGGCGACGAACTGCCGCCTGGCGTAATGAAAATGGTAAAAGTGTTTGTCGCAGTGAAACGCAAGCTGCAACCAGGCGACAAGATGGCCGGCCGTCACGGCAACAAGGGGGTCATCTCGCGCATCGTTCCCATCGAAGACATGCCTTTCACCGAAGACGGCACCTATATGGATATCGTCCTGAATCCTCTTGGCGTGCCGTCACGCATGAATGTGGGGCAGATTCTTGAAACCCATCTGGGATGGGCCTGTGCGGGACTCGGACGTCAGATCGGCGAGCTGGTCTCCTGCCTTCAGACAGGCCGGACAACCAGGGAAGACTTGCGCCGCAAACTCGAAGACGTCTATGGCCCCCAGGTGTTTGCTGAGACCATTGCCGCCCTGTCCGATGACCAGCTTTTGGAACTGGCCGGCAACCTGCGCTTCGGCGTTCCCATTGCAACCCCGGTCTTCGACGGGGCGCGTGAGAGCGATATCGTCACCATGCTGGAGAAGGCGGGTTTGCACGCCTCAGGCCAGGTGACCTTGATCGATGGCCGGACCGGAGGACCGTTCGATCGCCCGGTAACGGTCGGTTATATTTACATGCTGAAATTGCATCACTTGGTCGATGACAAAATCCATGCCCGTTCGATCGGTCCCTATTCGCTGGTTACCCAACAGCCGTTGGGCGGTAAGGCGCAATTTGGTGGTCAGCGTTTCGGTGAAATGGAAGTCTGGGCTCTGGAGGCTTATGGCGCCGCCTATACCCTTCAGGAGATGTTGACGGTCAAGTCTGATGACGTGTCTGGCCGTACCAAGGTCTACGAGTCGATCGTGCGCGGTGATGATACGTTTGAGGCTGGCATTCCCGAATCCTTCAACGTGCTGGTCAAGGAAATGCGATCGCTGGGGCTGGATGTGGAACTGAACTAGGACCGGACCGTTTCAAGTGGAAACAGAACCGTCATGAGCCGAGCCCCCGAAGGGGAGAAAGCAATCCGTTTCTGGATTGTGTCGCCGGTTTTTGCTCCGCGGCTCCGCGGCTCATGACGATTTCGTCGCAGGGATGGAGCAGGCGGGAGAAGGCAGGCATGAACGAACTCACCAAGATCTTCGGCCAGGTCAGCGGACCTCAGTCCTTTGATCAGATCCGCATTTCCATCGCGAGTCCGGAGCGGATCCGGTCGTGGTCCTATGGCGAGATCAAGAAACCCGAAACCATCAACTATCGTACCTTCAAGCCGGAGCGTGACGGGTTGTTCTGTGCCCGCATCTTTGGGCCGATCAAGGATTATGAATGCCTGTGCGGCAAATACAAGCGCATGAAGTATCGTGGCATCATCTGCGAGAAATGCGGCGTCGAGGTCACGTTGTCGAAGGTTCGCCGTGATCGCATGGGTCATATCGAACTGGCGGCACCGGTTGCGCACATCTGGTTTCTGAAGTCGCTGCCAAGCCGGATCGGTCTTCTCCTTGACATAACTCTGAAGGGCCTGGAGCGGGTTCTGTATTCCGAGCACTATGTGGTCATCGAGCCCGGCCTTACCCCCCTTAAGATTCAGGAATTGTTGACAGAGGAACAGTATCAGGCCGCTGTTGAAGAGTACGGCGAGGATTCGTTCCGGGCCGGCATCGGGGCTGAAGCTATTAAGGAACTGTTGTCAGCCATCGACCTTAAGACGGAATGTCAGAGCCTGCGCACCGAATTGAAGGAGACCAATTCGGAAGCAAAACGCAAGAAGTATGTCAAACGTCTCAAACTGGTTGAGGCCTTTCTTCAATCCGGTTCGCGACCGGAATGGATGATTCTGGACGTGATCCCGGTCATTCCCCCGGAATTGCGTCCACTCGTTCCGCTCGATGGCGGCCGCTTCGCCACTTCCGACCTTAATGACCTCTACCGTCGGGTCATCAATCGCAACAACCGTCTGAAACGGCTAATCGAGTTGAAAGCGCCCGAAATCATTATTCGCAATGAAAAGCGGATGCTCCAGGAAGCGGTCGATGCACTGTTCGACAACGGTCGTCGGGGTCGTGCCATCACGGGCGCCAACAAGCGGCCGCTGAAATCTCTGGCCGACATGCTAAAGGGCAAGCAGGGACGTTTCCGCCAGAACCTGCTTGGCAAGCGGGTGGACTATTCCGGTCGATCTGTCATCGTGGTGGGGCCGGAACTGCGTCTGCATCAGTGCGGCCTGCCCAAGAAGATGGCACTCGAACTGTTCAAGCCATTCGTCTATTCGCGGCTTGAAGCCTATGGCATGGCCTCTACCATCAAGGCCGCCAGACGCATGGTCGAAAAAGAACGATCCGAGGTATGGGACATTCTTGAGGAAGTGATCCGCGAGCATCCGGTTCTCCTGAACCGTGCCCCTACCCTTCATCGTCTTGGCATCCAGGCGTTCGAGCCAGTGTTGATCGAGGGCAAGGCCATCCAGCTCCATCCCCTAGTGTGTACGGCCTTCAATGCCGACTTTGACGGAGACCAGATGGCGGTACATGTGCCATTGTCGCTAGAGGCACAGCTGGAAGCACGCGTTCTGATGATGTCAACCAATAACATTCTCTCGCCTGCTAACGGCAAGCCGATCATCGTGCCAACCCAGGATATCGTCCTTGGTCTTTATTACATTACGATGGAACGGGATGAACAGCCTGGCCAGGCCCTGCGCCCGCGCAGTCTCGCGGCGTTGCGGGAGGCCATCGACAGCGGGACCGTGTTCTTCTATGACCACGAACGGCCAAGCCGGGCTGTTGATACAAACGATATCGAGACGCTGATGACCCGTATCGCCACGCGCAAGGCTACCGCGCATCGACGGCTTGACGGAGGGGATGACGTACTGGCAGCGGGCCTGAAGAGCGAGGATATCCGGCTCTACAACGTCGCGCAACCGGGACAGCCATTCCTCTACCACGATCCCACCGCATTGCGACAGGCCATCGACATGGGCCACGTCATTCCTTATCGCATGCCGCGCTTTGCCGATATCAGCGAGGTGGAGGAGGCGCTCTATGAAAGCACCGTCCCTTTGCACGCGCGCATCAAATGTCGCTATCGTGGCGTTGACGATAACGGTCACCCTACTCTGGAGACGGTCATCACCACTCCCGGCCGCATGATTCTCTCGGAGCTGCTGCCGCGTCACCCCAAGGTGCCCTTTACGCTCATCAACCGGCTGTTGACAAAAAAGGAAATCACCGCCGCGATGGACGCGGTTTATCGCCATTGTGGTCAGAAGGAAACCGTCATCTTCTGCGACCGCATCATGACTCTTGGCTATCAACGGGCAGCCCAGGCCGGTATTTCCTTCGGCAAGGATGATCTTGTCATCCCTGTCGCCAAGGAGCGGCTGGTGCGTGCTGCAGAAGAACAGGTCAAGGAATTCGAACAGCAGTATCAAGACGGCCTGATCACGCAGGGTGAAAAGTACAACAAGGTGGTGGATTGCTGGTCGCGCTGCACCGATCTGGTGGCCGAGGAAATGATGAAGGAGATCCAGAAAGTCGAACCGAGCAGGCCTATCAACTCGATCTACATGATGGCCCATTCCGGGGCACGTGGTTCGGCCGCACAGATGAAACAGCTTGCCGGCATGCGCGGCCTGATGGCCAAGCCGTCAGGCGAGATCATCGAAACCCCCATCATCTCGAACTTTAAGGAAGGGCTGACCGTCCTCGAATACTTCAATTCGACCCACGGAGCGCGCAAGGGGCTAGCCGATACGGCCCTGAAGACTGCCAACTCGGGCTACCTGACCCGCCGGCTGGTTGATGTGGCGCAAGATGCCATCATTTCTGAATCCGATTGCGGCACCGAGGAAGGCATTACGGTCAGTGCCGTCATCGAAGGGGGCGAGGTCGTGTCATCCATGAGCGAGCGTCTGCTGGGGCGGGTGCCACTTCATGATGTTGTGGATATCGACGGCCGCATCCTCGTTTATGCCAACACGCTTATCACCGAACAGGAGGTGGATTCCATTGAAGCAGCCGGCATCGAGAAAGTCTACATCCGTTCGGTTCTGACCTGTCGAGCCAAGACAGGCGTGTGTGCCAAGTGCTATGGGCGCGACTTGGCCCGGGGCACCCTTGTCAACGTGGGTGAGGCGGTCGGCGTCATTGCCGCCCAGTCGATTGGCGAGCCAGGCACCCAGCTCACCATGCGCACGTTCCACATCGGTGGCGCCGCGCAGCGTGGCGCCGAACAGTCCAGTGTGGAGGCCGCCTACGAGGCGCATGTGGCGATCATCAATCGCAACGTAGTCCTGAACAGCCAGGGCGTTCCCGTGGTCATGGGCCGTAACTGCGAGCTCGTGCTGCTCGATGCAAGTGGCCGCGAAAAGGCCCGTCACCGTGTCCCTTATGGTGCCAAGCTGCTGGCGGATGAAGGCGCCGTGATCAGGAAGGGACAGAAGCTGGTAGAATGGGATCCCTACACATTGCCCATCCTCACTGAAAAGGAAGGGACCGTCCAGTTCGTGGATCTGGTGGAAGGGGTGTCCATGCGTGAGGTTGTGGACGAAGCCACTGGCATTTCCAACAAGGTGGTGGTGGACTGGAAACAGCAGCCGCGCGGCTCTGATCTGAAACCGCGGATCGTGCTTCTCAATGAACGCGGCGAGATCATTCTTCAACTCAATGGGACAGAAGCACGCTATTTCATGTCGGTGGATGCCGTGCTCTCCGTGGAGAACGGCCAGAAAGTCCATGCTGGCGATGTGCTGGCCCGAATTCCGCGCGAAAGTACCAAGACCCGCGATATCACCGGTGGTCTGCCGCGCGTGGCTGAGCTGTTCGAGGCTCGCAAGCCCAAGGATTATGCCATCATTGCCGAATGCGACGGCCGGGTGGTATTCGGTAAGGATTACAAATCCAAGCGGCGCATCCAGGTCACGCATGAAGACGGCAGCGAGCCCAAGGAATATCTGATCCCCAAGGGCAAGCATATCACCGTGCAGGAAGGTGACTATGTCCGCAAGGGTGATGCCTTGATGGACGGCAATCCGGTTCCCCACGACATTCTTCGTGTCCTTGGTGTGGAAGCCCTTGCCAATTACCTGATCAAGGAAATCCAGGATGTTTACCGGTTGCAAGGCGTGAAGATCAACGACAAGCACATCGAGGTGATTGTCCGGCAGATGCTGCAGAAGGTCGAGGTCATCGAGCCAGGGGATACAACCTTCCTGGTTGGTGAACAGGTGGATCGCAATGAGTTTCGCCTGGAGCACGAGAAGGCCATCGCCGAAGGCGGACGGACTGCTGTCGCCGTCCCCGTTCTGCTTGGCATTACCAAGGCCTCTTTGCAGACTCATTCGTTCATTTCGGCGGCCTCTTTCCAGGAAACCACCCGGGTCCTGACCGAGGCTTCGGTTTCGGGCAGGGTGGACGCCCTGATCGGCTTGAAGGAGAACGTGATTGTCGGCCGCTTGATTCCGGCTGGAACCGGCGGCACGCTGGGGCACTACCGGTCCTTGGCTGCCCAGCGTGACGCAGAGATCGGAGCGCTGGAGCAGAAGAACGCCAATCCGCCGCCCCTGCCCTCTTCGTCCGTCGAGCCATCCGTGCCACCTGACCGGGAATGAGAGGAGGACATTGCCGTTCACAGAGAGCACTGTGCTGGTGCGACCGGCTGGAAGGAAGTTTGAAGGTTTCGTTCAATCATCGGGGAAGCGCGACATCATGGCCGCTGTCAAAAGCAGCTTTCTGCGCACCATCCTGGAGCGGGGGTATCTCCACCAGTGTACAGATCTGGAGGGACTCGATACCCTGCTAGCCGGCCTGCCGATACCGGCTTACGTCGGTTTCGACTGTACGGCCGGCAGCCTTCACGTCGGGAGTCTGATTCAGATCATGCTCCTGCGTCACCTGCAACGAAGCGGTCACAAGTCGATCGTGCTAATGGGAGGGGGAACCACCCGGGTGGGTGACCCCTCCAGCAAGGACGAGGCGCGCCAGCTCCTCTCCGACGAACAGATTGCGGCCAACATGGCCGGCATCAAGGCAATATTCGCCCGCTTTCTGACCTTCGGCGAGGGTCCTGCCGACGCCGTGCTGATTAACAATGCCGATTGGCTTGATTCTCTCAACTACATCGCTTTCTTGAGAGATTACGGTCGCCATTTTTCGGTCAACCGGATGCTCGGTTTCGATTCGGTCCGGCTGCGGTTGGAACGGGAGCAGCCTTTGAGCTTTCTCGAATTCAACTATATGGTTCTGCAAGGCTACGACTTTCTGGAGCTGTGGCGACGGAAGGCGTGTCGGTTGCAAATGGGGGGCTCTGACCAGTGGGGCAATATCGTCAACGGGATTGATCTGGCCCGTCGGGTTGAGGGCGTGAAACTGTTCGGTCTCACATCCCCCCTGATTACTACTGCTGTGGGCAGAAAGATGGGCAAAACGGCTGAAGGAGCGGTATGGCTCAATGCCGACTGGCTGTCAGCCTATGACTACTGGCAGTTCTGGCGCAATACCGATGACGCCGATATCGGCCGTTTCCTGCGGCTATTCACGGAGCTGCCCCTGGAGGAGGTCGAACGGCTGGAGTCCCTGCCCGGTGCTGCCCGCAACGAGGCCAAGAAGGTGCTGGCTTCCGAGGCTACCCGCCTGGCGCACGGGGAGGCAGCCGCCCGGGCGGCTGCTGAAACCGCCCGCAAGGTTTTCGAAGAAGGCAGCCTGGGTGAGTACCTGCCGACGATCGCGGTGCCAACGGCGGCTTTGCAGGAGGGTCTGGGTCTGCTTGATGTCATGCGGCAGGCCGGCTTCGTGTCTTCCAACGGTGAGGCGCGCCGCCTGATCCGGGGCAGAGGGGCCCGCGTCAACGACATCGTGATCACTGATGAAGCCCATCGCCTGACCGTTGCCGATCTCAAGAATGGCGTGCTCAAGCTCTCTACCGGCCGCAAACAGCACGTTCTGGTGCGCGCGATTTAGCAGGATCGAGGGAATCGTGGGGAGAGGGCGTCATTCGTGGCGTGATGGAATCCTTTCTTTCCCCATCAGGGGCATACCCTCTCCCCCTGATGGGAGCCTGCCCCCTCGGGGGAGAGGGTATGGGGGTGGAATCTGCTAAGGCGACTTGGGGAATAAATTCCACACCGAGAATTGCTGTCAGTTTTGCGAGGCACTTGCCTTGGCGGGAGGGACCTTGTTACACTGGCTTTTCCACCCGAGTGGGGAAACGGTCGGAGCGTAGCGCAGCTTGGTAGCGCATCAGACTGGGGGTCTGGGGGTCGTGGGTTCAAATCCCGCCGCTCCGACCATTTTTGTTAGTCTTCGTCTGTCTCACCTGAAGGTTGAGAAGACGGATGAGCGGTGCAACGATGCCTTATTGCCTTGTCACGGCAGTCCGATGATAGGCCGATGGTGTGATGTATTGATGCTAGGTTGATGGTTGACAGAACCGCCCCACCCCATCTTTATGTTGCCTTGTCACCGCATGGGTATGGCCATGCCGCCATGACGGCGCCTGTGTTGAACCGGTTGCGTGCGCGTCTTCCGGGCCTGCGTCTGACCATCGAAACTAACGTACCGCGCCACTGGCTGGTAGAACGTGTGAGGGGTCCATTCGCATACATTCCGACTCGGGATTTCGGCATGGTCATGCATTCGGCGACGGAAGTGGATGCAGAGCGCAGTCATGCCGCCTACCTAGATTTGCACGCAGACTGGTCCATGGCAGTCGCTAATGAAGCCAACCGGCTCCTGACCTTGCAGCCTGATATCGTACTGGCCAACATTCCCCATCTGGCCCTGGCGGCCGCGGCCAAGGTCGGGGTCCCGGCGGTTGCCTTATGCTCGCTGAACTGGGCCGGTATCTACCGGGCCTATTGTGGTAACCGGCCCGGAGCGGATCGGGTTCTGGTCCAGATGGAAGAGGCTTATGGCACGGCACGGGTTTTCCTTCGCACTCTGCCGGCCATGCCGATGCCTTGTGTGCCGAATGCGCAGGATATCGGTCCCATTGCCCGCCGTGGCCAGAACCGGCGGGAAGAAGTGCGGTCTCTCCTGGGCGTGGGAGTGGAAAGCCGCATCGGTCTTCTTGCCTTCGGGGGCATCGATCCGGCTTTGGCGCTGGAGCAATGGCCGCATCATGCGGGCTGGCTGTGGATTGCCGGCGTGACGCAAGTCCCCGAACGGCCTGATATCATTAAGGCGGAAACCCTTCCCTGGCCGTTCATTGACCTTCTCTGTTCGGTCGATGTGGTACTGACGAAACCCGGCTACGGGACTTTCACCGAGGCAGCGTGTGCGGGTGTGGCCGTGCTGCATTCCTGTCGTGACGGCTGGCCCGAGGCCCCCTGCCTGGTACAGTGGCTCAAGGCCCACGCCCGTGCCATGATCGTGCCGGCAGAACGACTGCGCATAGGCGACTTCGCAGCGGAGCTCGAAACGGTATTGAGCCTGCCGCAGCCTGTGCTACCCCATCCGACGGGAATCGACCAGGCCGCAAAGGCCGTCGCCGCTCTGCTGTGAGAGGCTGTCTAGAAACATCTGGTTCGTGGCTGGTGGTTGGTTGCTAATCACTGACCACTGACCGCTCTCATGACGAAGAATATGATCCGAAAATCATCCCGCCCTAATACCTCCGAGCCTCGATCATGACCGATCAAAGCGCATGGGGATGAAACAGTCCGGTAGTCTTCACACCTCATCCTCCCCCGTGGCCCATTCCTTGACACGGGCCAGGTGTTGATAATCCGAATAGCGCGGCGCCTGGGCCGGATGAGGACGGGCTTCATAGGGAGTCTCATGGCGGTCGAAAGTTGCAATGAGGCCCTGCACACCTGCCAGCGCCTCGTCCGCCAGGGCATTGGCATCGTTCCCGGCCGACGTTTCCTCCCCCCCCTCGTTTGTACCCGTCAAACGCCAGTACAACAGGTCGGCAACCGGCCGTCCTGCAGGCACGCCCGCAAAACCGCCGGCTATGACCATGGCGGCTTCCAGCGGCAGTTGCGGCGCATAACCAGCGGCTACCTCTTTTGCCGACGGAACCTGTCCGGTCTTGTAGTCAATGAAGACGAGACGACCATCTGCCAACAACTCGATACGATCGGCCTTGGCGGTCAAGAGGAACGGTTCACGTCCTTCCGGGCACGCGAGCACGAGCCTGCCGCTGGCCTCGGGAACGACCCGCACATCCCCCTGGCGGCGCGCGCGTTCGCGTCCTGCCACCCAGTGGGCGATGCGTTCGAAGCGGGGCCACCAGAAGGCCCATACCCCGGGCCGGGCCAAGGCCTCTGCGAACACTGTCTGCCCTGCGGCCAGGAGTTCCGCTTCGGGATCGTTCGGCAGGGTCTCCGGCCAGCACCTTAGGAAACGTTCCAAGGCCTTGTGGACCAGGTTGCCGTAGTCGGCAGCGCCCGGGTCGGCATCGAGCGGCGGTAGGGCCTGGAGCCGTAACACATGCCGGGCATAGACGGCGTAAGGATCCCGCATCCAAGTTTCCACTTCCGTGACTGACAGCCGGCGTGGCCGCGCTGCTAGAGGAGGCCGGGGCGCCGGGCGCTGGGGCACCGTGAACGCCTGCGGCCAGTCCAGCCCGCGTGCCCAAGACAACCATGGTCCGGTGCTGCCCCACAGCGCAGCCTGTTCGTGCAGACCGGCGGTCCGCATGACCGCTTCCAGCCGCAGGAGCCAGCGCGATAGGACGGTCGGCGTGCCTTCGACTCGTTCTGAGCGGGTCAGTACTACCCGGGGTGCACAGAAGGCCTGCATGAAGTCATGCGCCGACAGGCCGATGCGACGTTCCGGTGGCGGCAGGCCGAAACGGGTTCGCATGGGGCGACTCATCCACGGGTCAGCGGCGGGGACCGGCGGCCAGGTCCCCTCGTTGAGTCCCCCCAGAATCAGCAGGTCCGGGTGCTGCAGGCGGGCTTCCAGGGGTCCCCAGATCGACAGGCGTGGGTGGCGACCATAGGAGGGACGCACGGTACGGCCTTCCATGACGACCTCCAGCAAAGCCGGATAGAAACGCGGCGGCAGGGCGGGGAGAACATCTGCCGCCTCAAGCAGATCGGCGATGAAATCGGCGGCGGCCACGCCGGGATCGTGCTGCCACAAACGGTCCGCGCCGGGCTGGTCGGCACTGGCAGCCAGGGTCTCGGCGAACGTCATATGGGCTTTCACCAATGCCGCCAGGGCAACCTCTTCCTGCGCCATCAGAACCACGAGAGGAGCCGCCGCTGCCTCGAGCTTGGTAAGCAGTGCATGCAAAGATGCGTCCGCGGGATCGTCGGCCATCAAGGCGGTTCGCAGGCCGGCGATTCCTGGCGCCGGCCGCGGTCCCCGCAAGAGGCGGATCTCCAACCGCCGTACCAGGTGCCGGAAGTCGCCAGGGGAATGACCTGCCGCAGCTAGAGGGTACTTGAGCATCTCGAGCAACGGCAAAGGTGCGAAGTCTGCCGCGACCAAGGCAGCGGTTGCGCGCAGAAACACGCTCGGCGGCGTGTGGGACAGTGGCACGCCACCTGAGTCATCCACCAGCACTCCCCACCGTTCCAGCTCGGCCACCACCCGCCGGGCCAGGGTGCGATCCGGCGTAACTAGGGCAGCGGTCTGGCCTTCGTGCTCCAGCGCCTCACGCAACAAAAGAGCAATGACCAGGGCCTCCTCGCGCGGAGTCGGGCAGTCGATGCGATCGACACCGGCCAGGGCCTGAAGCGACAGAGGGGCAAGATGCTGCCACCGATCCGTGGTGGCAGCCGGTCGCAAGGCCTCTCTCACAAGACGGACACGATGGGCATGACAGGCAGGAGGCGGGTCCAGAGGAGGAGCGACCGGCCAGTCGGCGACGGCATGACGATCGACACCAAGAAGAGCCAGCAGGGCCTTCAGACCGGCCTGCGGATGGGTGTCATCCAGAACTGCCCAACTGTCCTCATCTAAGGTGCGATCAAGCCCGGGCAGGACGATACAGCCTCCCCGTCCCGGTCCAGCCGGTAGGGCGGTGACGGCGGCGATCAGGTCGGCAAGGACCGGATCGGCATGGGTCAGGCCAGCCACCACCACGGGCCCCGGCGGTGGGTGCACCTGCCAGGCCGCCAGGAACCCCTCCATCACCCGGCCCCGTCTTACTGCTGGATCAAGGCACTTCTCCGCCCCCAGCACCGCCGGCCATACCTGGATCAGAAGGGCGAGAAAGTCGAGAGTGACTTGCCAGTGACCGGCGTAGTCGGCCGGGACCAGGGTGGCCAACCGGTCGAACCCCAACCGTTCCGTCTGCACTTCGTCCAGGAATCGGGCTAGAGCGGCGGCCAGGCGCACGGCCTGGTCGGGCGTTGGCGTGCCGCTGGCGTTCCGGCTTGTCAGAATCAGCCGGGTCAGCAGAAGCTGGCGCCGCAAGGGTGGTATGGCGGGTAGGAGGTCGGACGCGGTGGCGGTGAATAGGGCTTCTTCTTCATCCACATTGCCTACTGGCAGCAGACGCGGCAACAGCAGGGATCGTCCGCCAGAGACGCGCAGAAAGGCTTCGCGTAGAGAAAGACAGGCGCGACGGTTGGGCAGAAAGACAGTGAAGCGCGCGAGCCGGAGGGGGTCCTGTTCGCTTAGGGTCATCAAGCCACCGGCCAGGACGTTGGTAAACGGCGAGTCAGGAGGAATGGTGAAAACAGAGACCATTCTCTATCATCCCCGAGCGAAACGGGAAAGTCGAGTCACCTTTTCTTCAGGGCCATCGTATCCAAATGTGACGGCCCTGTGTCCCGGGCTCTGATCCCCAGGGCAAGGTTCCAAACGATGTGGAGGATCAAGGGGGGGGGCATGAAGCCTTCCATCTAGATGCTTTAGCCCTCTCCCTTTGATGGGAGAGGGAGTCTTCCTCTCAGAGGGAGAGGGTCTTCCCTCCAGGGGGAAGAGGTATGCCTGATGGGAAAAGCAATGATCCACACCTTGCCGGGGCAGACTTGTGTGCATACGGTGACAATGTAGGGATATCTCTTCTGCAAGTCAGTGTCATTCCCATAACGAGTGGGCCTGGAAGCTTGTATGTTCGCCCATGACTGGGCGCGCAAGTTGGCGGCCAGCGACTACTAGGTGTGGCGGCTGCCCCCGGTCTGTGTGAAGCCCTCCGTCGAGCGCGGGCGCAAGAACGACGCTGCCGCAGCGATTTACGCGGCCATGCTGCGCAAGGGCATGGCCTTTGTGCCAGCGCAGACGCCCGACCGGCAGGCGGGATTGATGCGCCACCGCGCCCGCCACCTACTGGTCACCCGGCGCACCATGTCTGCCAACGCGGTACGGTTCCATTTGGCCGAATTCGGCATCGTCGCACCGCAGGGGGAGGCCAGGCCTGACCGGCGTCGCCGTTGATGCCGACGACCCGTCCCTTCTGGCAGCCGCCCGCGAGGCGCTGGCGATGTGGGATGCGGCCACGGGGATCCCGTCATGGCCAGCGGTCCGGTGAACCGCGCAAACAGGCCGGACACATGACTGCACCCAGACTGGTTACCCAGCGCTTGCATTTTCCTCGCAACGCAAGGGGCCGTTCACACATGACGGGAAGGCACAGAGCGGGAGGGAGTGTCATGCCAGATACCAAAAACGTTGTTCCTGCGTGCAAGTGCCTGACAAATGCGGTATATGAATGTCCGGGCGCTTTTGTATATGACGTGTCTCTGAGCATCGGACCTTGAGCAGCACCATCCCTCCACCCGCCTTCGATATCACGCCAGTCACCATCGAAGAGGAGATGAAACGTTCCTACCTCGATTACGCCATGAGCGTGATCGTGAGCCGGGCGTTGCCCGATGTGCGTGACGGCCTGAAACCTGTTCACCGGCGCATTCTTTTTGCGATGAAGGAAGGTGGCTACGATTACAATCGTCCTTTCCGCAAGTCGGCGCGTATCGTCGGTGAGGTGATGGGCAAATACCATCCGCACGGGGATTCAGCCATTTATGATGCCATGGTGCGCATGGCACAGGGTTTTTCCATGCGTCTGCCGCTGATAGGCGGACAGGGCAACTTCGGCTCCATGGACGGTGATCCGCCGGCGGCCATGCGGTATACTGAAGCGAGGCTGGCCCGCGCGGCACATGTGCTCCTTGACGATATCGACAAGGATACGGTTGATTTCCAACCCAGCTATGATGAAACGAACAAAGAGCCTGTGGTTCTGCCGGCCCGTTTTCCTAATCTGCTCGTCAATGGCGCCGGCGGGATCGCTGTTGGTATGGCTACCAACATTCCTCCCCACAATCTGGGAGAAGTCATTGATGCCTGTTGTGCCTATATCGACGATCCAGCCATCTCAGTCGAGGCCTTGATTGCACTGGTCCCGGCGCCGGATTTCCCGACTGGAGGCATTATCCTGGGGCGCGAGGGTGCACGGGCGGCCTATGTGAGCGGCCGCGGTTCGATCATCGTGCGTGGCCGCTGCCATAAGGAGGAACTGCGGAAGGATCGCGATGTCATCGTCATTACCGAGGTTCCCTATCAGGTCAACAAGGCACGCATGATCGAAATCATGGCTGAACTGGTGCGTGACAAACGCATTGAAGGGATCGCCGACCTGCGGGATGAATCCGACCGGCGTGGCCTGCGGGTGGTAGTCGAAGTCAAACGCGATGCCAACGCCGAAGTGGTTCTGAATCAGCTCTACCGCTTCACGCCGTTACAGACCTCCTTTGGTGTCAATGCCCTGGCGCTGAACGGCGGCCGTCCAGAGATGGTGACCCTTAAGGGGATTGTTGCTACTTTTGTCACCTTTCGCAAGGAGGTCATCCGGCGGCGCACGATTTTTGAACTGAACCGGGCACGCGAGAAAGCGCATATTTTGATCAGTCTTGCCGTTGCGCTGGCCAACCTGGACGAGGTCATTACCTTGATCCGCACCGCACCCGATCCGCAAGCTGCCCGCGAACGGCTCATGGTACGGGCATGGCAGACGCAAGAGGTCGAGTCCCTGATCCGCCTCATCGATGAACCTGACCACCTGGTTACAGAAAGCCACTATCATCTCTCGGAGACTCAGGCGCGCGCCATCCTTGAACTACGCTTGCATCGTCTGACCGGCCTAGAACGCAAACAACTACATGCCGACCTACGTGATTTCGCAAGCCAGATCGAGGAATACTTGCACATCCTATCTTCGCGTGAGCACCTCTCTGCGATTCTGCGCCAGGAACTAGTCCAGATCAAGAATGACTTTGGCACGCCGCGACGGACCACGATCGAAGACAGCGTCTCCGAGCAGGATGTCGAGGATCTGATCCAGCGGGAAGATATGGTCGTCACCGCTACCAGCACTGGTTATATCAAAAGGGTTCCCCTGTCTACCTATCGTGCCCAGCGTCGTGGGGGCAAGGGGCGCACCGGGATGGTGACAAAGGAAGCGGATTGTGTGAGCCATGTGCTCGTCGCCAACACTCATGCGCCGGTGCTGTTCTTTTCCTCCGCCGGCATCGCCTACCGGCTCAAAGTATACAGGCTGCCGGAGGGCACGCCCCAAAGCCGTGGCAAGGCCATGGTCAACATCCTGCCCCTGGAGGAGGGGCAGGCCATCTCCGCAGTTCTGCCATTGCCCGAAGATGAGCGGATCTGGTGCACCCTGCATGTCATGTTTGCCACCGCTTCGGGTCACGTGCGGCGCAATCTCCTGTCGGATTTTGCCAACGTCATGGCCAACGGCAAGATTGCCATGAAGCTCGACGCGGGCGACAGCCTGATCGGCGTGCTGACCTGTACCGAAACTGATGACATTCTGCTGGCGACGCGTCATGGCAAATGCATCCGTTTTCCCGTAACCGACGTGCGCGTTTTTGCCGGACGCACATCGACAGGCGTGCGCGGCATCAGGTTGACTGAAGGCGATACGGTTATTTCAGTGTCTGTGGTGAGACATGATGATACGTCCCTGGAACAGCGTTACACTTATCTGAAACTCCGGCGGAACGGCGAAACGGGGGGGGAAACGGAGGACGGGGAGACAACGGCCGGAGAGGGAGTCCTTCTGTTCGAGGATGACTACAATCGCATGAAAGCAGGCGAGGAATTCATTCTGACCGTGACGGAACATGGTTTCGGCAAGCGGACCTCTTCCTACGAATACCGGATCACCAATCGTGGCGGACAGGGAATCGTCAACATCGAAACGACCCGTCGCAATGGGTCAGTGGTTGCGTCATTTCCGATCCATGACAGCGATCAGATCGTCATGATCACCGACAGCGGTCAGATCATCCGTTTACCGGTCAATGACATTCGTATTGCCCGTCGCGCCACGCAGGGCGTAACGCTGTTCCGCACGGCTGAGAACCAGCGGGTGGTGTCAGCGGTCCGGCTGCCGGACATGAACGAGGATGACAGCAACCGCAACGGAAGAAACGTCGGTCCAGAGGAGGCAGATGATTCGTCCGGCGGTGATCGGGGAGGAGATAATGGGGGGGGGGACAAAGGGTGAGCGTATCGGAGTCTATCCGGGTACGTTCGATCCGATCACCAATGGCCACCTCGATATTATCATGCGTGCGACGAAAGTGATTGATTATCTGATTATTGCCGTAGCCGATAACGATGGCAAAGGGCCACTGTTTCCGTTGCCCGAGCGCGTCGCCATGATCGAAGCGGAAATCGCTACCATGCCATTTGGCAACGGGACCCGTATCGATGTCCGCCCTTTCGATATCCTCCTTGTGGATTTCGTGCGTTTGTGTGGGGCGAATATCGTTGTCCGTGGATTGCGTGCAGTGTCTGATTTCGAGTATGAATTCCAGATGGCAGCCATGAATACCCGCATCGCGCCAGCCATCGAAACGGTGTTTCTGATGGCCTCCGAGCGGT
The DNA here is from genome assembly GCA_964624075.1 of uncultured Rhodobacterales bacterium. Taxonomy (GTDB): domain Bacteria; phylum Pseudomonadota; class Alphaproteobacteria; order Rhodospirillales; family Rhodospirillaceae; genus CAZUWH01. Next base: position 20,316 of record CAZUWH010000023.1, on the reverse strand, counting down.
GTCAGTTCATCTCCTCGCGGTTCGTAAAGGAAATCGCGCGGCTAGGCGGCGATGTTTCGTCCTTCGTGTCACCACGGGTCATGAACCATCTTGGGGGCAGGTTCCAGGAGTGCCGTGACGGACAGGCAAATTCCTCCAAAAGTTGATTCAAGGAAGCATCCGGCATGAGGCATGGTCCAGAAGGGACGAACGCGAAAATGTCGAGGAGGGGAATCATGAATGCATGCCTGTCATACCTGTGAGCCTTGATCATGGCCGATCAAGGCTTCCCGCAAGCGCGCAGGATGGCGCGCGATCTCCCCGCTCGCCCTGGCTTCCGCGTCCAGAGCCGCGTCGCTGCGGCCGCGGCAGGCCTTTAAGCGCAAAGCGGGATCTGCGCTTGGCAATTTTCGGTGTTGTGATTCCGAAGGACGTAGAGGTCATCTATATTCTGCCGGAACGGGCCATGAGCCATATCGTCGAGCGGGAACTGGCCGCGGCGCCTGTGGTTTGCGTTCGACCAGCATCCGCAATCCGTTTGAAGCGTTCGAGCAGGTGTTGCGGACCGATCCGGATTTGATCATCGCTTCCATGGAGCTCGGACACATCAGTGGTGTTGATCTGGCGTGTGCTTTTTCAGCCATGCCCAGGACGCGGCGGATTCCCTTTACCAGTTATGGGTGGGGGCATTCTCTGCTGGAAGCCTTGCCGCCTCGGGCGGCCCTGCTGCGCAAGGGGCCGTCCTTTGGCGAAGACCTGGCCGAGGCACTGTCGCGATTCGGCATCACTTAAGTTCGGAATAAAGACCTAGCGGGGGTATGGTCTTGTTTGTTGTACGGGAAGCGTTCTATGACTGGCCCTGACGGCATTCTGGCCGTCCATCAACAGGGAAGAAATCAGCGATGGAAAATGTTTCGCCTGCTGCCCCGCAACTTGATACGACAACCAAACTGGCCTCCTATGTCGAGCGTCTGGAACGGTTGCTGGATGAAATCGATGTAATGAAGGATTCACTTAAAGAGCTGAAGACTGAAATCAAATCTGACGGCTTCAACGTCAAGGCGGTGGAACGCGTTGTAGCGTTCCATCGCAACAAGGGAGCGGCAGACAAGGAGGCTGAATTCATCAACGACGTGCTGCTCTACGCCCATGTGACCGGAACGCCATTGGACGTGGATGTGGGCGAGGAGCGGAGTATAAACCGTCAGCCCCGCCGCTAGTCGAACGAGAATGAAAAGGACTGACCGCTCTTTCAGGAAATCATCGCTTCGTCCGACGACGCGAGAAGCAACCGGGAAAGCTATTACGGCATGGCCATGCGGGTGAATGCGGCATCGGGACGGAACATCGTGACCTCCGCCTGCGATTCCGTGCGTGCACGGCGTGGCAGGGACTGACTTCCTTCCCACCAGACCACTTCATAAAGCGGCTGGGGTTCACGTACGCCTTTCAGTGTGGCGGTACCGCGCGGGATGAAACGGAATGGCTTGCCGGCACACAACCCCTTGACTACGTTCGAGACGAAAATCTGGTCCTGGCCCCAGCCTGGGCACAGATGCGGGCGCCAATTACACGGTGGTTCCGAACAGATCATTCTCTTCCCGGATCGGCTCGCTGGTATTGATGCCGATGCGCAGGTGCAGGTTCAGATCCAGGGACTCTCGTGCCACCTCGCCCTGGATCATGATGGCCGCCTTGACTGCATTAGTGGTGGAGGCAAATGAGGCCATGCCACTGAATTCAATCAGAGCCTTGCGGACGATGGCGTTATGGGTTCGCACCAGCAACTTGTGCCCGGTCATCGCCGCGGTCCTGGGTGATGTTGGTGGAGCCGACCATGTCGGTGAACATAACGGTGACGATGTTGGCATTGGTGGCTGTCCGGTTGGCCAGTGCGGCCCAGGCTTTCATCATTTTGGGCAGGGTGGCATGGGGGACCGAATCGTTGTCAAGAAACCGGCTCATCGTCTCGCGGCCGGCTTAGATCATGTCCAGATAGCATGGTGTTTGCGGGTACTCTTCCAGTCTGTCGCAGAAACTTTGCGCAAGATTCGATTTGGCCTCCAGCACCTCCAGGGTATCGCGGATCAATCTCAGGCGTTGCTCCGGTTCCAGGTCGTTACGCTCGCCCAGAAAGTCGGCGGCGCCGGCTACGATCAGATGAAGGCCGAACTTCGTGAAAGGATCAAGCTGGACCCGCGCACCCTTGAAAGCCGAAATGGTTCCCCCCAGAAAACGCATCATGGCAGAGCGATGTTTTCCCAACGCCGTCGCTGCCTTGTCTTCGGGCGAGCGTCCTTCGTTCGTGTCCACATTTCCTCCCTCTGGTTCAGATCCTGCCGTCTTCTCCTGCGCCCCTTCCTGGTCAGCGGCGTCTCCTTGCGTCTCGTCCACCCACAGGCAGGTGCTTCCCTGTGGCTCTCTTCCCCCTCGTGTTCCGCTCGAGGGAGCCTCTGGCTTCGCTTTCAGCCATGCGGGAAGGTTCTTTTTATCCATCCGTTAGATGTCGGTGCGGCTGGCCTCTTTCTGTGCTGTTCGCTTCCCGCCATGACAGGCTGTTCCGTTCAGTCAGGGGAATGAAGGCAAGGAACAGTGGCAGTGCCGTCAATAGAAAGGCCTCGATGAAAGCGGCAAACAGGATGATCGCAGAAGATGCTGCGGAAAAGCCGATGCCGCTAGAAGGGCTGACTGAGGAGGAGAGAAACTAGCCCTGTGGCCAGACTGGCCAGCAGACGCATGGTGACATCGACGTTCTCTTCTTCCTTTCTGTTCCGGGCCGCCTGCTTTCCGCCCGGTGAGACGGTTGCCTCATTGCCTTTTTCGTCATTGTCAGGGCCGTTCCTGGACGCACAGAAAAAGGAAGAAGGGCAGACCGGGAACGGACCGAGCCCTGCCGACGGATGGAAAGTCCCCCGCGTCGCAGTAGCGACCTCCCTGAGATTCCTGCTCAGGTAGGCTACGATCTCTTCGGATTCGTTTCGCGACGGATAGCAGATTTCACAGATGATCTTGGTGGCCCTGCCCTGTTCCTCGCCCTCCTTAGCGCTTTTCAAGGCTAAATAGCGCTCATGCTCCTGGAAACAAGCACAAAGCCCACATCCCCGTCTTTCCAGAAAATAAACCTCATAACTGGTCGTTGACGATTCTCTCACCATGCGGGTTCCGGGCCCTGCTGGCCTGATCCTTGTCTTTCTGTATCACCCAGACTTTCTGCGTCACTTCTTCCTTGACTCGACCATGCTCCCCCTGTCATCAAGCTTACCTCTCCCCCGCTGCCCCAGCCCACAATGCCTCCAGCCATGCATGCCCGGTTTCGTGCGAATAAGGTGGACAGCTCTGTGTTCTACCCTAACGGTGAAACCGTTCGTCCCCCCCCTCACATTCTCCCGTCGGAACGTTCACCGCGCCGCAAGGCGGAATGTGGTCGGACTGGGCGAGAACAAGGCCGTCGCTGCAATCATCGGATATCGTTATACGCACAAGATTGCAGGTTTCGCTCCCATCTGCCCCCGGGCTGCTCTCCACGGCTGGTCTTCAGGACAGGCGTGACACCGGGTTCTTTCACGGGAAATATCATAACACTCCACTCCAGTAACTGGCCGAAAGTTGCAAGAGGCAGCAGCTCACGCTGCCCGAGCTTGTCTTTGTCCCGCGATCACCACATTCCTCATCGCCTTCTGATTCCCCATGCCGGAATCCAAACCTTCCCGTGTCCCTGGCAAACCAGTAGGGAGACCACGGCCGGCGCAGGGAATTCCCTTTTATTTCTTAAGGCTGAAACCGGCGAACCGTTTGTTGAACTTGGCAAGTTGCCCCCCCGTATCCACCAACCGATGCACACCGGTCCACGCCGGGTGGGATTTGGAGTCGATGTCAAGACGCAAGACATCTCCCGGTCTGCCATAGGTGGAACGGGTCTTGAACTCGGTCCCGTCGGTCATGACGATTATGATTTCATGGTAATCGGGGTGAATTCCATTCTTCATGGCCAGTCTCCGCGCAGCAGGGTCTTCCGTATAGCGAACCGCCTGGCACCACGCAAGGCCGATCTCGTGTATCGCTGCAACGGAGAACGAAAAACGAGCGCGACCTGCCTGTTCGCTTGGGCCGATCGACACGGCAGATTATACTGGAGCATGGTGGTGAAGAGGGAAGAGAACATGCATACGGCCATTCACACGATCAGTCAGCACAAATGCTTCAGGCGGTAGGCTCGGGTATTACATGCATCGTTCGAACATCACCGATGGCCCCATGCGCTTCGCCGTCTATATCAAGGGGGGGGGCGTTGCAATACGCCTCCGAAGCCGGTCTATTGGTCCCGATGTCTGACCGCCGGCCTTTAGACCCGGCGTTCGGAGAAGGTTGGGTGGGGGGATGGTGCCGTCTAGACGCTGTCCGTCGCTGGACAAGAGGCGTGACCGCTGCGGGATCCGGTAAGGAGTCACGTTTCCCGTGCCGCTGCTTTCAATGCATAGAGAAATTCCATTGCCTGACGCGGCGTGAGGTTGTCCGGATTGATCCCAGTCAGCAGGTGCTCAACCTTTGAAGGTGCGGCGGGGGAGGGCTTGCGCAGGGGAACGGCAAACAGAGGCAGCCCTTCGATCAAACGCACCACCGCCCCGGCCTGGCCACTGTCTTCCAGCATCGCCAGCACTTCCTCTGCCCGGGTCAGCACCGTTTCCGGCAGACCGGCCAGACGGGCTACGTGGATGCCATAGGAACGGTCGGCGGTTCCGGCCATCACCTCATGGAGAAATACCACCTGCCCCTGCCACTCCCGGATACGCACGGTGTGGCAGGCAAGGCGCAACAATCGTCCGGCTAGGGCGGTCAGTTCGTGGTAATGGGTGGCGAACAAGCCGCGACACTGTACCACATCATGCAGGTGTTCGACTGTTGCCCAGGCGATGGACAAGCCATCAAAAGTAGCCGTGCCGCGGCCGATTTCATCCAAGATCACCAGCGAATGGGCGGTGGCCTGGTTGAGGATGGCGGAGGTCTCCACCATCTCGACCATGAACGTCGAACGACCGCGGGCCAGATCATCGGCGGCGCCAACCCGGCTGAACAGGCGGTCCACCACCCCAAGGTGGGCAGATTCCGCCGGCACGAACGAACCGGCCTGGGCGAGCAGGGCAATCAGGGCATTCTGACGCAGGAAGGTGCTCTTGCCGGCCATGTTGGGACCGGTCAGGAGCCACAGGGAGTGCCCGGCGTCCAGCCGGCAATCGTTGGCCACAAAAGAAGCCTCCCCGCCCAGAGTGGCTTCTACCACCGGATGACGTCCGCCCTTGATCGCGAAGTCGGTGGAATCATCGACCACTGGACGGCAGTAGTTGCGCCCGGCAGCCAGTTCGCCCAGGGCGGAGGCCACGTCCAGAACCGCCATGGCATGAGCCGCAGTAGCGATCGCCTCCACCTGCCCGGTGATCGCGCCAACCAGATCCTCAAAAAGCCGAAGCTCCAGAGCCAGGGCCTTTCCCGTGGCATTGCGGCGACGATCCTCCAGGGTGGACAGCTCAACCGTGGTAAAGCGGACGGCATTGGCCATGGTCTGGCGATGGATGAACGTCCCCGTGTCAGCCGTCAACTTGTCGGCCTGCCTGGCTGGCACCTCGATATAGAAACCAAGTACGTTATTGTGGGCGACCTTCAACGCAGTCACGCCGGTCGCCGCGACATAGCGGGCCTGCAATGAGGCGATCAGACGCCCGCTCTCATCCCGCAAAAGCCGCAATTCATCCAGGGCATGGTCGTAAGCGTCAGCAATGAAGTTGCCGTCGCGGGCACTCAGGGGCAGATCGGGCGCGAGCGCGCGGGCTAGCCGTTCCACCAGTTCCGTATGGTGGCCCAACGCCTGCACCGTTGCCAGCAGGGCCGGTGGTGTCACCGCCAACTCGGCCCCGCCGACCACGGCAATGCGCAAGCCTGGCCCCTCGGCCAGGGCGTCGCGGATGGCGGCGAGATCACGCGGCCCCCCGCGACCCACCGACAGGCGCGACAGGGCTCGTTCCACATCGGGACAACGGTGCAGCTTTTCGCGCACCGTTGCCCGTACCACCGCGTTGTCGTGGAAAAGCTGCACCGCGTCTAAACGCTCGGTGATGGCGGCTGGATCGGTCAGAGGTGCCGCGAGGTGCTGCCCAAGCAAGCGGGCACCAGCACCGGTGACAGTACAGTCAACAATGGCGCGTAGACTATTGCGGTCGTCCCCACTCTGGCAGGTGAGAATCTCGAGACTGCGACGGGTGGCACCGTCGATGGCCATCACCGACTCGGTACGCAACTGTCGGGGTGGCGGCAGCCGTGGCAGGCGGCCTTTCTGGGTCAGGGCAATATAGTCAATCAAGGCCCCAGCAGCGGCAATTTCCACGGGTGTGAAGGTGCCAAAGCCGTCCAGAGTCTTCACGCCATAAAGTGCCTCCAGACGTCTGCGAGCATTGGCGCCATCGAAGCGACTGGCCGGTTGCGGGGTAAGAACCGCCTTCCATTCGGCAAGCAGCGTGGACAGCGCGGGCTGTTGGAGAAGGCGTTCGGACACCAGAAGTTCTTCGGGCGCCAGTCGCGCCAAGGCTGGCGCCAAGTCTGCTAGGGCAGGGGCCTGAATCTGGAAATCCCCGGTAGAGACATCGACCCATGCCAAGCCGAACGTGGCATGACTCTCGGCCATAGCTGCTAGATAGTTGTAGTCACGCGCCTCAAGCAGCTCGTCTTCGGTGATGGTTCCTGCAGTCACGACTCGCACGACCGCTCGCTCCACTACGGCCTTCGTCCCGCGCTTGCGGGCTTCGGCTGGATCTTCCATCTGTTCACAGATGGCAACGCGGAATCCTTTGCGCACCAGCCGGGCCAGGTACAATGCAGCAGTGCGGACCGGCACCCCGCACATAGGGATATCTTTCCCATGATGCCGACCGCGTCGGGTCAGGGCAATGTCGAGGGCTGTCGCCGCCTGCACGGCATCCGCGAAGAACATCTCATAGAAGTCACCCATGCGATAGAATAGAAGACAATCTGGATATTCCCGTTTAATGGCCAGGTACTGGCTCATCACTGGCGTGACGGCGGAGTCGGGCAGGACGTCGGACATGACTCTTGTCTCGTTTTAGATGTATCATACCATAATATGCCATTATAACGCTATACATGGCAGGTGAATTCGGGTAGAATGGCAAGGCCGGCAGGAAATGACAAATAACAGACCCCCATAGATGGGGATAGCAGGAAAAGGAAGCAGCCGTGGATAAGGCGGTACGGGAACTGGTGGGGGTGTTTCATGACCGCGGGCGGTTCGAGGAGGCCATCATGAATCTGACGGCAGCCGGATTCGCTCACGAGGATTTGAGTGTTCTTAGTTCCCACGAGGCGGTCGAGGCAACCGAGCCGCCTGGCAAGACCGTCAAGGAAATCCTCCTGCCGCTTCTGTCCGGGCTGAAATATGATGGACCACTGGTTTCGGCAGGCCTGATTGCGTTGGCCTCGGGCCCGACCGCCGCCCTGGTGGCGGGGCTAGTGGTGGCAGGCCTGGGTGGAACCGTGGTCCGGGAGATCATTGCCGAAATTACCGCCCATGCCTCATACGGAACACTTCGAACGGGCTCTTGAGGCCGGCAGTATTTACATTTCATCTGCTGATGCGAATCGGAATGAGTTCTATAATGAGAATGGCTGAAAGAGAGAAGCATTGCTTGACAAAGACAGGCAGGCTTTATACGTCCAGCCGTGTCAGCAAATGGAACAGGTTCATGAAATTGCCCATTCTCGAAGTCCCCGATCCGCGTCTCTGGCAGAAGGCTGCCCCAGTTGAGACGGTTGATGCCGAAATCGGGCAGTTGATGGAAGAAATGCTGGAAACGATGTATGCGGTACCCGGGATTGGTCTCGCCGCCCCACAGGTAGGCGTGCTCCAGCGCGTAGTGGTGGTGGATGTCAGTGGGAAAGACAAGGCTCCTGCCCCCTTGTGCATGGTCAATCCTGAACTTCTCTGGGCTTCCGTTGAACAGTCCCTGTGCAAAGAAGGCTGCCTGTCCGTGCCCGATCAGTACGCCGAAGTTAGCCGCCCGAGCCGGATCCGGGTGCGCTACCTGGACCACCGGAACGAATGCTGTAACCTGGAAGCCGATGGTCTGCTTGCGACCGTCATCCAGCATGAAATGGATCACCTGGAAGGAGTCCTATTCGTTGATTACTTGTCAAAGTTGAAGCGGGATATGATCGTGCGCCGGGTACAAAAAACACGCCGTTTGCGCGAATCGGCCTGATACGGCTTCTGCTCCCTGGACACGAAAGCACTTCTTGCGCAGAAGGGCAGGACCGTTCTCGCCCGGAGTGGTGTGAGTTTATCTCTCCCTCTGCCGCCGGACAGGTCATATCATACTACGCGGATGGGAAGCGCAACCTAATGCACGGTATGACTGCCATCCCGCAACAGGAGATCCTGGTTGAGGTGAGCTTAAATTGCATGCAAAAGAATTCCAAGCGTTTCAAAGTGCTCGCCGATTCGGTCGATTCCGTGTTCGATGCGATCAAGGCGCACGTCCAGGCAATCGAACTTGGCTTCGATCCGTTGGATCACTTCCAGCAACGACGCCAGTTTATTGATGTTTGACCTCGATACTCATGTACGGCTCCTCTTTCGCGTTCGGATCTGACACTAATTTGCTCTCCTTGGCAAAGACACGCGCGCTATGCCGGAACATGGGAGGAATTTTAGAACCTTTAGTGTGCTGTCACTAGTTGCAATCGCCGTGCTTCGGACTCAGGGCAGGGTCCTGGCAGGAGAGTCGTCTGGCGGAATCGTCGCTGGTCAGATAAGGGGCTAGATAGCGCGCCGTGTAGCCTGTGGCATAGCGTACAACATCTTCCGGGGAGCCACACGCGACGATGCAGCCGCCATTCTTTCCCCCTTCCGGCCCGAGATCGATGATCCAGTCCGCGGTCTTGATCACCTCTAGATTGTGTTCGATGACCAGCACGCTGTTGCCATTATCAACCAGTGCATGCAGAACTTTCAGGAGTCTCCGTACATCCTCAAAGTGCAGACCGGTGGTCGGCTCATCAAGAATATAGAGGGTACGGCCCGTTGCCCGTCGCGACAATTCCTTGGCTAACTTGACCCGCTGGGCCTCGCCGCCGGACAGGGTGGTTGCCTGTTGCCCAAGATGGATGTAGCCGAGTCCCACCTGCTGCAACAATAACAGCTTGTCGCGAATCGCGGGAACGGCCTCGAAGAAAATCTCCGCCTCTTCGACCGTCAGGTCGAGCACATCGGCAATGGACTTGCCCCGGAAAGCAATCTCCAGGGTCTCGCGATTGTAGCGTCTTCCCTTACACGAATTACATTGAATGTAGATATCGGGCAGAAAGTGCATTTCGATCTTAAGGACTCCATCCCCCTGGCAGGCTTCACAACGCCCACCCTTAACATTGAACGAAAAGCGCCCTGGCTTGTAGCCGCGCGCACGCGCTTCGGGCAGAGCGGCGAACCAGTCGCGTGTGGCCGTGAACAAGCCCGTATAGGTGGCCGGATTGGAGCGTGGCGTGCGGCTGATCGGCGACTGATCGATGTCAACGATCTTATCGATGTGCTCAATACCCTCTATACAATCATATTCTGCCTGTAGATCTCGTTCAACATGCAGCATACGGACCAGAGCCCTGTAGAGAGTCTCGATGACCAGCGTTGATTTACCACTTCCCGACACGCCGGTCACGCAGGTCAGGGTGCCAAGAGGGATTTCCACCGTGATATTCTGCAGGTTGTTGGCACGTGCGCCAACGACCCGCAAGATCCGGCCATTGCCGGAACGGCGCCGGTCACCGACGGGGATTTTCTGCACTCCCCGCAAATACTGGCCGGTGAGGGAATCTGATACAGTCATAACCTGTTCATATGTTCCGGCAGCAACCACATGACCTCCACGAATGCCGGCCCCTGGCCCCATGTCGATCAGATGGTCAGCGGTGCGCATGGCGTCCCCGTCGTGTTCGACCACGATCACTGTGTTGCCAAGATCGCGCAGCCGCTTCAGCGTAGTGAGTAGACGGTCGTTGTCACGCTGGTGCAGACCGATAGAGGGTTCGTCCAGCACATATAGGACACCCGTCAGACCGGAACCGATCTGTGAGGCCAGCCGGATGCGTTGGCTCTCACCCCCCGAGAGGGTTCCGGAAGCGCGGGACAGTGTCAGGTATTCCAGCCCCACATTCATCAGGAATCGGAGACGGTCATTGATTTCGCGTAAGATTCGCCGGGCGATCATGCGCGCCTTGGCCCCCAGCCGCGTTTCCAGCCCATCGAACCATGTCACCGCCTCGGTGATGGACAAATCAGTCGCGGCAATGATGTCGCGCCCCTCGATCTTCACCGTCAAGGCAGCCGGTTGCAGGCGCTTGCCGCCACACGCCGCGCAGGGCTGGCTGGTCTGGAACCGGGATAGTTCGTCCCGCACCCCGGCAGAATCCTTCCAGCGCCGTTCCAGGTGAGGGATGATGCTCTCGAACGGTCGTTCGACCCTGTGATGGCCTATGCCGGCTTCATGGAGCATGGGAATGGCCTCCGGCCCGGATCCGAACAGAAGAACATGGCATACTGCTGCCGGCAGGTCGGCAAACGGCGTGGTCATGGCCACGCCATGGTGGCGGGCTACGCTTTCCAGATTCTGCTGAAAGGAACGGGCCGTGGCACCGGCCCATGGCGCAATCGCTCCTTCGGCCAGTGACAGGGTGGGATCAGGCACGACCAGGTCGGGATCGAAACGGAGCTTCACGCCAAGACCGTCACAGTCCGGACAGGCTCCGAACGGACTGTTGAATGAGAACAGCCGCGGCTCGATTTCATCAAGGGTGAATCCGGAGACTGGGCAGGCAAATCGTGTGGAAAAGACAGTGCGAAAATCGGAATCTGCTACCATGCGATCGGCATTTTCGACATATATCAAACCATCGGCCAACACCACAGCCGTTTCCAGAGAATCTACCAGCCTCGTCTCCATCTTGTCGCGGATGACAAGCCGGTCGACGACCACCGAGATGTCATGCTTGACCTTCCGGTTGAGAGAGGGCACGGCATCGATTTCATATAGGGTGCCGTCTACCTTGACTCTCTGGAACCCCTTTCTTTGCAGATCGGCCAGTTCCTGGCGGTATTCCCCTTTGCGTCCGCGCACGATCGGCGCCAACAGATGCAACCGGCTGCCCGCCGGCATGGTCATGAGACGATCGACCATATCGCTAATGGTCTGGCTTTCGATGGGCAGGCCGGTCGCGGGCGAATGCGGTACGCCAATGCGCGCCCACAACAGCCGCATGTAGTCATAAATCTCGGTCACCGTGCCGACAGTAGAGCGGGGATTGCGTGAGGTGGTCTTCTGTTCGATGGAAATGGCTGGCGACAGCCCCTCGATCAAATCTACGTCCGGCTTTTGCATTAGTTCCAGGAACTGACGGGCATAGGCAGACAGGGATTCAACATAACGCCTCTGTCCTTCGGCATAGATGGTATCAAAGGCGAGCGAAGATTTCCCCGATCCTGACAGTCCCGTAATCACGATCAGGCGGTTGCGGGGAATATCAACGTCAACGCTTTTCAGATTGTGCTCGCGCGCACCTCTTACCCGTATATACTGTGTCATGCTGTCAACATTGATCTTTCCCTTGGAATCCATCTAAGAATAGCCGAATCTGGTCCAGCGGCGCACCATGAACTTGGATACCTCCAAGACCCTCTTTCCTCTTTCCTCTCCCCCAAGGCCATCGGACGAAGGGCAAAGTTCCTAACGATAACGCCCCCCCTGGAGGCTAGAGGGAAGACTCCCTCCCCCTTTGATGGGGGAGGGCCTGACGTAGTGGGAACTTATACCCTCGCCCGATGGTCCTGCCTTTCCCCCCCCTTTCCAGTCTTGGCAAGCCTCGACAATCAGGCTACAAGGAACATCGTCATGATGGCCGGAGAGGGGTATGGCTTTTCTTGCCCGTTCGTTGGGATGGTTTCTAGTGGTCATCGCCACCCTGGTGGCTTCGGTGGAAGCGGTTATGGCACTTGGCACAGGGACTTACGTGGGTCTGGCAACACGGGATATGTGGACGCTGCTCACAGGGACGTCTCCTGTCTTTGAAGCCCCTCTGGCTTCCATGCAGAATGTTCCGGTTGACATCACGATCAAGGTGGAGGCCCTGCTGGCGCGTGTCGGAACCATGTTGATGGACCTGCCAGCGTGGACCATGGTCGGGTTGCTGGGAGGACTGCTGGTCAGCGGGAGTCGTGTGCGTCGTCGTTTCGATCATCATCGCCGTTTGTTCCGATGAAGAGGAGAGACCATGTTCTCAACTCTCCTGAACTATCCTGGCCTCTAAAGCGTGTGAATGGCATGACAAAGGGAATCCTGGTCGCCTGTGATGGGCCGATTGCCACCGTACTTCTGAACAGACCGGAACAGCTTAACGCCCTTGACCGATCCATGTGGCAAAGTCTGGGCGACATCTGCGAAGGACTGGGACGCGAGGCCACGTTGCGCTGCCTGATCCTGTGCGGTGCTGGCGGCAGAGCCTTTGCCGCGGGGGCCGATATCAATACGTTTGCAACTGAACGGGGGGATCCCGAGCAGGCCAAGGTCTATGATCGCACCATGCGCCGGGCTCTAGCCATTGTGCGCGACCATCCGTATCCGGTGGTGGCTGCCATCGACGGTTTGTGCCTTGGCGGAGGTCTGGCACTGGCTGCGGTAGCCGACCTGCGCCTCTGTGGCAAAAGCAGCCGCTTCGGCGTACCGGTGAGCCGGTTGGGACTGCCACTGCCGTTGCCCGAGATTGAAGTCATCATGCGTCTGGTCGGTCCGGCCCGCATGCTGGAAATTCTGCTCGAAGCCCAGATTTTCGGGGCGTCTGAAGCCTTGGCCAAGGGACTGGTCCACCGTGTCGTGGAGGATGACATGGTTGGTGCGGAAGCGATCGCCACGGCGCAACGCATCGTGGACGGCGCTCCCCTGGTCAATCGTTGGCACAGACGTTTCGTCCGAAGGTTGTTTGATCCCCGCCCGATCGCGGCCGCCGAACTGGATGAATGTTACCACTTCTTCGATACGGAGGATTATCGGGAGGGCCTCACCGCCTTCCGGGAAAAACGCCTCCCTGTGTTCAAGGGAAGATGAAGAACCTCCCTTCAGGGAACGACGGGATTTGTTCATTTCTGCAAGGTCCGGCGTGGGACGCCGGTGCGGGTGTGCTTTCAGGTTGGAGCATTCCGGGACCTGTCAGCCCTCCCCCGATCCAAGGGGGAGGGCTGACAATACCCAGGCGGAGAGCTTCACATGCCCCCTCCTCTCGATCTGTTCCCCACGAACCCCATCCCGAACAAGCCCCCCCTGGAGGGAAGGCTCCCTCCCCCTTGATGGGGGAGAGTTGGGATGGAGGTGATCGCGACATCTGGTGTGGTGGCAGGGAGGCTCGTGGCGGTTACGTCTAGGTGATTCCTATGAAATTCTCTTCCTTTTGACGTATCGACAGGGATCACCCTCTCTGCCAGCTCGTCAGAAGCTCCTGATAGACAGCCAGGGTACGCGCGCACATGATTTCCAGACTGAAACGGGCCTGCACATGTGCCCTCTGACGGATGGTGAGCGCCTGGCGTTCCGTGAGGCTCAAGGAGAGAAGGTCAGCAATGGCACTGGCCATGGCATCCGCATCGTCTGGTAGCACCAGCCGGCCAGTCCTGCCATCCATCACCGTTTCGCGGGTTCCGCCATGACCGGTTGCCACGACCGGTCGCCCCATGGCCTGCGCCTCCACTGCCACCCGGCCGAATGCTTCGGGGGCAGTGGACGCCGAAACCACCACGTCAGTCAACATGTAGGCAGCGGGCATGTCGTTACAGTGATCGACCATATGGACGATATCCTGAAGTCCCTTGCGCCGAATCGTCTCCTCCAACTCGGCCCGGTAGCGGGTTCGTCCCTGGTCGGACCCGACCAGCAGACAGCACAGATCGCGCCGTCCCAGCCGGGCCAGGGCCTCGATGAGAACCTCATGCCCCTTCCACCGCGTGAGCCGGCCCGGCAGCATGACAAGAGGCCGATCTTCGGGTAGGCGCCATGCCTTGGCCAGAGCGATCAGGCGATTAGGGTGAATCGCGACGGGATCAAAGCGGTGCAAATCCACCCCCCGCGGAACGATCCGGATTCGCTCAGGGGCCGTGCCATAGACCGTTTGGATGTGCGTGGCGATGAAATCCGAGATGGCAATGACCAGATCCCCACGCGCCATGACGGCATTATAAGGCTTCTTGATCGCAAACGGCCCCAGGGTATAGGTTCCGTGAAAGGTGGTCAGAAAAGGAACGCTGGCACGGTCGGTGGCAACGAATGCGCTCCACGCCGGCGCGCGACTGCGGGCGTGCACGAGATTCACTTCTCGTTTTCTGATCAGCTGAATCAGCCGGTTGACATTGCGATGCATGACGAGGGGGTTTTTCGAGCGGACAGGCAGGGCGATATGCTCGATTCGTGCCCGTTCCAGCTCGTGCACCATGGGACCACCCGTGGAAACCACGAGCGGCACGGCGCCGGCCGCCTGCAAGGCCAGAGCAATGTCGATGGCTCCCCGCTCCACCCCGCCTGTCGCGAGACCGGGTAGAATTTGCAGCACGACAGGTCGTGTTTGGCCGTGACGGGACATGATGTTATCCTGATCCGAGCGTTGCCTTGAACGCCTGAACATCCCCGCCTGAATGAACGAGGCACCGAAATGCCGGAGAGTTCTCTTCTGCCGTCGCCCCACCAGATGTTACCATGCCGGGACGGGGCCACAATTGCCTACCATAAAAGCGCAGGATACACGCCGGGGGTTGTTTTCATCCACGGCCTGGTTTCCGACATGACGGGAGAAAAGGCCGTCGCCCTGGAACGTTGGTGCCAGGCGCAAGGACGGGCCTTCGTGCGATTCGATTGTTTCGGTCATGGCCGTTCCTCGGGAGATTTCTGTGCTGGTACCGTGGGTCGATGGGTCGAGGATACGATCGCCGTGCTGGATGCCCTGACTGAAGGACCCCAGGTGCTCGTCGGTTCTAGCATTGGTGGCTGGATAGCGTTGATTACTGCCTTAGAATGTGGCACCGGGCGGGTGGTGGGCATCGTCGGCAGTGCGGTTGCTGCCGATTTTACCGAGGATATCTGGCAGCGCCTGTCGTTCGCCGAATGGGATGAACTCATGCGTCAGGGGGTGATCAGCCTGCCCAATGCCTACGGTGGTGACCCCTATCGCATCAGCCGGAAACTGATCGAGGAAGGTCGCCGACACCTGTTGCTGCGGGGTCCCATTGCGGTAATGTGCCCGGTCCGTCTCATTCATGGTCTTGCGGACCCGGATGTGCCCTGGCAGACCGCACTCCTGCTTCAGGAACGGATCGTCAGTCCCGACGTGGTCGTGACTCTGGTCAAGGACGGGGGGCATCGCCTGTCACGGCCGCAGGATCTGGAGCGTCTGGGCAGGGTTGTTGCCGCGTTGATCGCAATCCTTTAGAGAGAGAGGTACGTACAAGCGCCAGAGAATCGACTTTTAGTGCCTTTTCTCGTATGAAGGAGCATTCTGTGTTGGGGCAGGACAGAACACTCGAACGGTGCGTTTTCACCAGGGGATCGAAAATTTTCGCGCAAGGTGATCCGGGGGGGGATGCCGCCTATGTGGTCGAAACAGGCCGGATGGCCATCTACAAACATATCGAGGACAGAAAGATTCATCTGGCCACCCTGTTGAAGAGCACCCTGTTCGGGGGGAAATGGCCGTTCTCGATGGCAGTCCGCGCATGGCGGCGGCTATCGCCCTGGAGGATACCATTCTGGTCCGCATCCTCGGCACTGTGGTGGCACAAAAAACGGCCCGCGCCGACCCCTTCATCAAGGCGCTAATCATGATGCTGATCGAGAATCTGCGCAATGTCCATAAAATGGACATGGCAAGACCGCGCAGTCTGGAAGACTTTATCAAGGCTCTGTCTGAAACGGCAGATGTCCTGCATCAGTACACCAATATAGTGGATATGGACATCTATTCGGCGGAGGTGGTCAGGCACCTTGATGCCATGCGCAACATCATAGAGGAACTGAAGGAATTCGCGGTACAACACCTTGATCGGCGCGCTAGCACCTTTCCTGATCCAAGCTAACTTACAGACTAGAGGTTTTCGAAACTTCTGAACTGGCGTTTCGAAGCGCATGCAGAACCGCCCCATCCTTCCTGTATCCCGACCGTTCCGGTCCTTTGCCACCAGCGGGCCAGTCCTGGCCTTCAGGGGAAGGAGATCCGCGCATGCCGTTGTCACAAGGGATGAAAGAAAGCCCTCTTGATGGAAGAATCATCTTCGTGTATGAACCAAAAGGGTTTTTTACTTCATGGACTGCAACGAACGCGATGACTCCTTGAAGGATCGGCTCTTCCCATAACATGATAGGACCCGTGTGCCATGATGACAGGGTGGCAAGCACGAATCCCGACTCGTGCGCGTGGTGATGCCATGACGATGATAGTACGGCCCTGCGGCCTGTTGCGCAAGCGGGAATCGCAGCCAGGCGATTGGAGGGAGTCTTGACCGGTCACGATCAGGATGCAGAGGTCCAAGCCATGAAGTGGATCACCCGTTCCCACGTCCATGTCGACCGGGTAGCCAGCCCCTGGCTGATCACCCGCTTCATCGACTCGGAAGCGCAGTTCCTGTTCGTGCCGCGTGCCAAAGTGCTGGAAGTGGCCGAGCGCGAGGGCGCCATCGCCTTCGACACCGAAGGCGCACCCTATGACCACGACGGCGATCTGTGCGCCTTCGATGTGCTGATCCGCGCATTCGGGCTGACCGACAAGGCATTGCTGCGCCTGGCCAGGGTGGTGAACGCCGCCGATACTGACCGTCTTGCCACTGATCCGATTGCTGCCGGCCTCGAGGCCATCGCGGTGGGCTATTACGCCCTGCGTCATCCCGAGGACAAGGTCAACCTGGCCCGGTAGTTCGATGTCTACGATGCCCTTTATGCCTGGTGTGCCTTGCAGGTCGCCAGTGGCGCATCATGAGGGGTGGGCATCTCGCCGCCTTTCTAGGGCTCAAGGCTGGCCCCGTTGGTCTTTTGGCCATGGTGATACTGGTCGGCCTGGGCGAGCGCATGGCCGAACGGTTCCTGCCGGTCTACCTCCTCGGCCTTGGCAGCGGCATGCTGGTGGTCTGGCTGCTACAGGCGATGGATAATCTGCTGTCGGCCCTCTACACCTATCCCGGCGGCTGGCTTGCCCAGCGGCTGGGTGCCCAGCGGCTGGGTGCGAAGCGGGCGCTCACCCTGGTCAATCTCGTCGCCATCGTCGGCTACCTGGTGGTGATCCTGATCCTGGTGCCGCGCTGGGAAGCGGTGCTGGCCGGTGCCATGCTGTTCATCGCCTGGAGCGCCGTCTCTCCCTGCCCGCCCATCATACCATGGGCCTGATCGCCACACTGCCGCCGCAGGAGAGCCAAACCATGGGTGTCACCATGCCACACTCCCTGGAGCGCCGCATTCTGATGGCCCTGGAGCCGTTGCTGGGCATGGCTGCCATTACCAGTGCCGGTGAGGGAACGGGGATACGCCTCGCGTTTTGCGTCGCCATAGTTCTGCCCTCCTAGGGATCGCCCTGCACGGGCGACTGGTGCCCGACGACCGGCCGTTGGGTGGCAAAGCTCTGCCCCTGGGCTTGCGGGGAACCTTCCGGCTGATGTCTCCCGACCCACGGGCGTTGCTGCTATTGGACGTTCTGATCCGTTTCTGCGAGCAAATCCCTTACGCCTTTGTCGTCGTCTGGTGTATGAAGACCATCGCCGAACCGGTATCGGCCTTTCAGTTTGGCATCCTGACGGCCATCGAGATTGGTAGTTGCCGTGCTGGTCTACATTCCCGTGACCCATTGCGCCGACCGCATGGGCAAGTGGCCTTTCGCACTTGCGACCTTCGCCTTCTTTACTGCTTTTCCCCCGGCGCTGTTGCAGGCCCGGTCCTTCCCCGGACTGGTGCTGGCCTTCATCTTGCGCGGCTGCAAGGAGTTCGGCAAACCGGCACGCAAGGCCCTCATCCTCGACTTAGACCCGGATGGGCATAAGGCGGCGGTGTTTGGTCTCTATTATCTGATACACGATATCTTCGTCGCTTCAGCAACTTTCGGTAGCTCCGTGTTGTGGACAATCGCGCCAATTGTCATCTGGTCACTGCTGCTGTTTTCGGTGGTATTGAGACTCTCCTGTTTCTGTTCTGCGACGGAAGAAGCGGGCACCTCTAATATCTGCCTTGACCGTTCGGCAAGGAGAATGCGAGCGTGTGAACAATGGAAGGCTTTGCATCCTGTCCACCCGCGCCAGCGGGCAGGACGTTTTTCGCCTTATGCCCGCAGTGGAAGGGCTTCTGTATGCATACCTCTCCACCGGTCCAGTGTGTCCTGGTGATACGTGCCTGTTCCATGAGTCCCCGGGCCAAAGAGCGTAAATTCCGTCCTATCAGAAGCCCTCCCTCTGGAGGGGGGAACGGGGGGTATGATGCCTGATGTGGCAAACAACGATTCCACACCCCGCCAGGGCAGGCTTGTGTGCATACGGCAGGGGGAAGAGAGGGGAGATAGGATAGGATGGCTTTCGCTCATGCCACAAAAGGCTATCGACAGGGACAGAGAAATCTGTTACAGAAACCTTTCACAAGAGGACGTTGTACGCTAGCTATATTGGAAAACGGAAGCTAGGCCTCTTTCAAGAGGGGCGCATAGCTCAGTTGGTAGAGCAGCTGACTCTTAATCAGCGGGTCCAAGGTTCGAGTCCTTGTGCGCCCACCATGCATCTTCTTGAAAAGACCATGTTTAAGAAGTGTCCTATGGAACGGAAGGGGGAGTAAGTCTGAGAATGAAGTCTGACCGTCAGACTGGTGGTTCTTTCTCGGTTCTCCCTGCATTTAACAATGAGGCGTTTGCGGGTGGCCATGTCGGCCGGCTCAGGAGTACGCGCGAGATAGAATTCCAGGATTTTTTTGACCAAACGGAGCATGTGCTCTGAAATCGCGGCAATCTCAGGCACCGTACAGCCGGTGGTTGCTACTTTAGTGAGAGCCGTGTGACAGAGGTGAGGGTACCACGTGGCCGCAGTGGTCGAGGGCAGGGTGCGGGGCCACGTCCTCATCGGGCCAAGTTGTGGCCATTCTGTCGCCGCGTGGGCGCGAATAGTGGCGAAGGTGTGGCGGAGATGGTGTTCGTCATACGGGCGGCTCGTAGCCTCCGAAACGATGCTATGCATCGATGTGATGTGCCGGGTATCAAGACGCCTCAGTTCGGCCGCGACCCGCGTGGTACCACCGGGGAATGTGGGGTTACGGCTTGTGCCCTGGTTTTGCGCTGGGTCGAAACGAACGTGCCGTTGCGGTAATCGGTGCGCCGCAGAGCTAGGATGTCACCCTCCCGCTACCCCAGCCACCGTTTCGGCGCCCAGCCACAATCGATCAACGCCTTGGCCTGGGACGCACTCAACTCCTCCTTATGGAAGAGTTCTCGCGCATGCTTGATCAACACCCCGTCCACGCCTTTCTTAAGCAGGGCATAGCCCTCTCTCTAGAGTATCAGGTCGCCCCAGCTTGGCAAGGAACGTCGCCCGTTCTTCCGGCGTTGCTGTCTCGCCAGGGACAACAACCGTTCGCCCGGCCCGGTCATGGCCCATCAGCTTTTCCAGACTCCAGTGTGCGCTGACCAATACCTCCGGGCTCTCATAGTGCTTGTTAGCAAGCCACCCCTTGAGACTGGTATCCTTGAATCCCTCGTACCACGAGGCCGGCACAGCATTGCCAGCCGCCGCAGGCATTTTACTTTCATCAGCCATGCTTACCTCCGTTAACTAGACAGTTCTGGTAAAGGTATAGACATAAGTACCAAGTGGTATATACTTTATTTCTCTAGATACTTCTCAAGAATGTCCCGTGCTTCACAATACTTCTGAAGTTCTTCTACAACTTTTTTGTAAAATCATAAAGCGCTTCACATCAATTCGTGTCGCTTTATCACACAAGGTGGTCATGCTATCTTCCTCTCGATCTTTCCGCCCGGAGAATAGCCAGCCGCAACGCTAGCAAGTCGTCATCGTTTAACCGGGCATAGTTCTGAATGCGCAGCCAAACCTCGCGCCGTCCCTGGAGAAATGCCTTCAATCCGGGTGTCCGCGTGAAAGGTCGAGTCATGCGCCCGGCAAAACTCTGCCCAGCAGGCGCGAGCCTATGCCCGTGAGCAGGGAAGCGTTAGGAGTATTCGGCTCCTCGACGCGACAAATGGAATTTGGCTGAAAGCATCGTCTTGAACGGGTAGCCT
>CAZUWH010000022.1:0-45303 GCA_964624075.1 uncultured Rhodobacterales bacterium | reverse complement strand
TGATTTCCTTGGTGAGCGCGCTGGGGATCGAACCCAGGGCCTGCTGATTAAAAGTTAAATGGTGTGGCTGTTCTTTTCTCTTCTGTTTTGTCTATGTTCCTATCACGTTCACTGTTTTCTGCCCGCTGTACCACCGTTTTGCCCCAGGACACGGGGATATGACGGGGATGTGATTATCTCTGCGCCCGCTCAATAGCCTCGTACTGGTCGGGCGCGTGGTGCCCATAAACCCCTTCGATCATATGAACCGTCATGCCCACCCATCCCGCCACCTGCCAGAGCGGCACACTCGCCCGTACAAGCCACGTCACGGCTGTATGCCGCAGCATGTGCGGATGGACATGTCCGATCTCCGCGCGTCGCCCAGCATTGGCTAGTCCATGCTTCACTTCGCCGATCTGGTGCCCCTGATACTCCAGGACATATTGCCGTGTCCGACGCCGGGCCAGGCGGAGAAATCCCAGCAGCCGCCGGGGGATCGGAACTGTGGAACGCCGCTTGTTACTTTTGGTTCCCCCCACCGACCGAAAATCAATCACGCCCTTTTCCATGTCTACCCACCCGCCAACCGTGTTCGGCTGCCATTGCAAGCTCAGGATAGCCTGATTTCGTGCGCCGGTGTAGACCGCAATCATGATGAACAGAGGCAGATGGAGCCGTCCTTTATTGCTCCGTGCCGCCCACAGCAACCTGGCCACATCCGCGCGGGTCAACCACTGCCGGCGTGCCTCTGGACATTCCGGCAACGTGACCAGTGGCGCCTGAGTGAGGTATCCCTCCGCTTGGCACCAATTGAGAGCGGCCCGTAGCACGGCCAATTCCTGTCTCGGTGTCGCTGTCGATGCGCTTGGCTCTTTCCTCGCCAGCAAACATTTTCCCTTCGCCGCCGCTCGTTCTTCCACCTGCCGTCGTCGTTCCGCTTTCCCTTGTCGTATCGCGTCCAAGCGCTCCTTTGCATACCGCCGGCAGGTGGAACCGATGATAGCCGAAACCATAGCCCCTCCCCACCACGCGACCAGCCGTTCGATGTCATGTGCCACACAGTCGGCACGCCGCAGCGTGGGAGCGTAGTGCTCAGCGTAGAGGGCTAGGGCTTCGGCAATCGGGACCATATCGGGACCACGTGGCCCGTGTCGCTCGGGAGCTTTGTTTTGTTCGGCGATGAATGTGGCAAGCGCTCCTTGCGCTTGAGCTTCTTCGCCGAGACCAAAGCCCGTTGAACGCTCGCGTTTGGTCCCCTGTCCGTACCAGACGATATACCAGATGTAACGGGAAAACCCGCGCCGGCGGTGTGCGCCATACCGCTCGTCTGGCCCGTACAGGACGAGTCTGGGGCCTCGATTTGCTTTTGGCATTGATCCAACCACCTTTCCAAAGCCGAACGGCTCACCAGAACGGTGCCGCCGATTTTGATCGCCACCAGTTCTTTTCGGGAAATAGCGCCCCTGAGTGCACGATCGTTCAGGGATTCATGGATGAGCTTGGCGGCCTCGGCAAGCGAATAACGCGGTTCATCGATGTTCATATAAGGCCCCTGTTCAGAACGGTATTTCATCGTCAAAAGAATCGGGTCCTGGGGACTGCTGTTCCGCGGCCTTGGAGCGGGTGGCGCCATAGGCATCCGGATCGTCTGCCGGCGGGGGACCATTCCCACCCTGGCGGTCAAACAGAACGAGGCTACCGTTGAACGGTTTCAGCACCACCTCGGTGGTGTAGCGTTCGATCCCTTGCTGGTCGGTCCACTTGCGGGTGGAAAGCATGCCCTCGACGTAGACCTTGGAGCCTTTCCGCAGGTACTTCTCGGCAACCTCGGCCAGGCCGGGATTGAAGATCACCACCCGGTGCCATTCGGTGCGTTCTTTCTTCTCGCCTGATGCCTTGTCCTTCCATGTTTCTGACGTGGCAATTGACACGGTGGCAATCTTGCCACCATCCTTGGTGACACCAATTTTTGGGTCTTGCCCCAAGTTGCCTAGCAGAGTGGCCCGATTAACACTGCCGCTCATATTTGTCCTCCAATCATGCTCAAGACCTCGCGCTCCAGGTCGGCGGAACTGACGCCCGGCAGGACGTCCGACGCGATGTAGTGCACCGCGTGGTCATAAAACCGGTCGAACTCGGCCTGATCCATGGCCGCGAAAGAAATGGATTTCGGGATGCTCACCATCCCGCGCTTTGTCTTGACGGCGTGGACATGGCCGACGCCGATCTTGATCACGTCGCACACGGTCTCCGCTGTCACCCCGGCCAAGTTGTCGGCGATCAAGCTCATCAGTGCCCACCATTTCCGGTGATGGCGGATGTTGCGGGCACGCCGCACCTCCACCATCACCAGTTCGCCGTGGCGCAGGGATGCGATGGCCGCCTTGCCGGTGTCGTCGGCTGGTTCCAGCCATCGCAGGCCCTTGCGAAATACGGTTTTCATGGCGCCCATCCCAAAGCGGTTTTCACCATGTTGATAGCGAACGAGAGCCGCTCGGCGACTTTCGGCGCATCCCGTTCCATGGTTCGGATCGGTGCGTGATTGATCTTGAGCCATTCCTCAACTTCATCTCTGGATTTGGCCGTTCTGATTGCAGCGAGCATGGTCGATCCCCACACGATCCAATCCGGTTTGTTATCGCTGTTCGGGGGGACAGGGATATTGTGCGGGGACACGGTTCCGGTCTCAGGATTGGCCGGCGGCTGGACCGGCGCGGGAACAGGCTTCGGGGCAGGAGGAGGGGGCGCCTTGGCGGTCTCCGGGATATCCTCGACCTCAGTTTCATCGAGAAACCCCAGGCCGGAAATCGAGAGGGTCACGCGCCGCTTGGCCTTGGTGATCGCCTTGAGCATTGCGTTGGCCAGGGTCTCTCCTTTCAGACCACTGATATTGACGATTCCCATATCCTCATCGATCCGTCCCTTGCCATTTTTCGCGCGGACATGGACCACCATGAGGTCGTTCTGTACCGACCGTTCGACGATCTCCAGGGAAATGTCATTGACACTGCGCAGTTGGTCCGCCGCGTCGCGACGGGCGTAGAGGGTCAATTTGCCATTTAGGGTGATATATTCGAAGGGCTTGGTCAGCGGATTGAGCCCAACAGATTGACAGACTCGCATGTAGTAATGGCTGCGTTCCTCGGGCGTCAGCTTGGACAAGTCGCCCTTAACGATCACCTGCTCCATAATCTCCGTGACAGCAGGCGCCGCAGCTTGGGTAGCAGACGTTATCTGATTCATGGGGTGACCTCCGTAATTTTCACGGCGCCATTTTTGGCCCGACTTGCTTTGATCCCGTGGCCGTAGGCCAGTTTCACATCCGGGGCGATCAGCGTCTTGATGTCCTTGATAGCAGCATCGAAAGATTTGGCCGCTGCGTGATGAGCCAACAGGCGGGCGGCGGCATCGGCCCAGGCGTTACTGCCGGTCATATCCACCGTGCGCAGGGCCTCTGGCAGCACCGGCGCTGCCACGGCGGGCAATGCCACTGGTGGTGTCAGGGTTTCGACGCACGACCAGAACACCTGAGCACGGGCCATCAACTCGTCGGCGTAGACGCGATCGAGGGCGATGGTCTCCCGCTCCGGCTCGCTGGCGCCGATGATGACTGACAAGCAGATTGCCTCGGCGCCGGTCACCAGCATCTGCCAGTGCACCTGCGGCTGGTAACGGGTAACTACGTCCGGCACTTTGCTGAATCCGTTGACATGCTTGGCTTCGACGGGGCCGGGCATTGCCTCGTCCCAGCCGTCCAGGGTGGCGGCGGCCCAGGGCAGGGTGGGATGGACCACCACATCGCCGCGGCGCGTGACGGACCGTCCGGTGCGCCGCTCGTACCAGTCCAGATTCAAATTCTCTGTACAGGAGCCCAATTGCACGGCCCACACATCGGACAGATCCTCCGGTTTGTAATCGGGATCGCCGATCATCTCGCGCCATAGCGCGTAGATCGCAGCCGCATCGCCGGACATCAGCACTCCCACGCGCGAGGCTGTGAGCTTGCCGTCACGTGCGCGGCATTGCGCTTCGGTTAGCATGATAGGACCTCCTCCGTCTTTAGGCTGGTCACGATGTCAGCGGACCAGCGCAACTGCCGGATTGGCGTGCCATCGCCATGGGCTTTGCCGGTGTCGAGCCAGACGGCATAAGAGCGGCCCTTCTCGGTCGGCTCCCAGTACGTGCGGTCTTGGGCGTCACGGCGGCCTGTCTGGAAACCGTTCTCCTCCAGAAGCGCGTTGGCAGCGATCGCGGACAGGGATGGTGTGAGGCGCGCGCCGATGTCGGTAACGGTGAGGTGTGCCTCCTGCTGGGGGGCAAGGAGGTGGGTGGCGTCTAGATCCTCGGCGAGGTTAATACCGTAGCGCTTGCGAACGGCCTTGATAGCGGCCAGGGTGGCCTGGTTGTTGTCCATCCCGAAGTCCTTAGCCATATCCCGGCAGGCTCGGAACTCTGATTTTGCCGTTGCGAACTTGATGACCTGCACAGGGGGGATGGTCACACCGGGCGCTGTCGCGTAGCCCTTGGTGCGGATGTCATCAATCCAGCCCATGACGGCGACAGCGAATTGGGCGTTGCACCACATAGCCAGGTGATAAGCAATCTTGGGGTGGACCCAGGTACCGCGATCTTCATTCCGGACCTTGGTCTTTACAACCACCAATTCGTCACCGGGAATTCCGGCTGACGAACTCAATACAGAGATAAACTCGTCGGTTGCTTTATTGACACGATAGTCATTCCAATCCTTCCCATTCGCCCTGCACATGGCGGTGGCGTTCAGGTAGCCGTCGGCCCGTTGGCCAATGGCAATCTCGTTGAAATGACGGGTGGCTACGATACCGTTCTTCATGACTGCCTCCTTACATGTCCGATGCCTTTGGAGGCATAGCCCACGCTTCCGGGGTCTCCAGGATTTTGGCATGAACCAGGGCGCCCCGCTCGGTCCAGAGAGTAAGTGCCCGTGTTTTCAAGGAAATTTGTGAGTTACCCAAGGTAACTCGCAAATTCTCCAGCTCCTTGCCCATTGCCTTGAAGAAGTGGATCCCTTCAACGAACCGGTCACTGTTCCGCGACTGATTGACCTTGATATTGTTCGCGTCTGTTCCGAACGCCTCGGCGAGACGCTCGGTGGTCATCACCGGCACGCTCTTGTAAGAGATCGGGGTCATGTCGTTGGTGCTCCCTGGCACCATGGTGTTCTGGTCTGACATGGAGTGCTCTCCTTTTACGCGCTCATAAACATCTCGTTTGTCGCATCGTAGTGGCAAAGCGTCGAGTCATCGGAGCTATGCAACGTGTCGTTTGCGTCGCTGTCCTCAATGCTGTGATGATCAGCATGTGATTCCTTGTTGGAGTGCTCATCTTCTGTTCCAGGTATCTTGCTCTTGGCCCAGTGCCACTGTTCATCGAATGTTGCTGTGCCTGTAAAGTGCAGAGTGCAAGATGTAGCTACAGTAGCGACTACGGCCACGGCCACGATTGCCAGTGCGATCCACCCAATGGGAGTGGCTGCCGTTGCACCAACACCTGCACCAACACCTGCACCTGCACCTGAACTGATCACTGCGTATGCCCCAGAGAAGGACAGGAAAAACAGTGCTTCACTCATAGCTATCATCTCCCTTGTGCCCCCAGGTGACCCGCCCGCCGAGGACGGCGGCCAGATCGGTGGCGGCAGCCTGTGCCTCGGCTGTCGAAACGGGGATATGCAGAGTATTGCCGCCGTGGGCCACGGCCAGGATCAAGCCCCTGCTGCTGCCAGGGGCGACGGCGAACCACCAATCAGCACCGGTGAGCAGCACGGCGGGGCGGTGACGGATCATGGATGTCTCTCTCCATTGCTCGACCGGATCGGCGGGACTGGGGGGCGGCGGCTCGTCGCTGTCTTCCGGCAGGGGCGGGTCGAGCGGCAGTTCCGGGGAGAGGACCCACGTCTTCATGACAGGCCTCCCCTGACGGGGGCGTGAAGGGCATTGACTCCCCCGCGTCCCGACCCCATGCTGAGGATGAAAGAAGGGGAGGCGTATTTATGCCCGTGACAGAGGTCGGGATTCTGGGTGAGATCAATCACACCCTCGATATCGTCCTGCGGATCCTCATCATCGCGGCCACCATTCAGACGGTGGACGGTGTGGTGCGGCTGGTTCGATGGTGGAAAGGCAGGAGGCACTAGGACATCATGGCTGTTGCCTTCGACACCCTGAGGCTGGCCCGCAAGCTGGAAGCGGCGGGATTTGAGCAGAAACAGGCGGCAGACATCGCAGAGGCCCTGGCCGAAGCCATGGTGAGCGCCGAGCTTGTCACGAAGGAGCACCTTGACTTTCGTCTGCGCGAATCGGAGCATCGGCTGGAAAGCCGAATCGACCGCCTGGAGGCGAAAGTCGATGCCGAATTCGCCTCCGTGTGCGCCGACATAAAGACGATGGAATTGCGCATGACGATCAAGCTGGGTGGCCTGATTGCCGCCGGCGTCGCCGTTCTGGCGGCTATGAAGTTCTTTGGTCACTGAAGGTAGGGGAATGGCATTCATAGCACGCTCCTCCCCGCGCCACGGCTCAGGCTCACTTCGTAGTCATATTCCAGCGCATCCTCGCGCTCCTGCTCCTGGATGATATCCAGGCCGTGGTCGGTCAGGTCGAGAAGGCGGGTGGTGGGTCCGTCCACCAAGATGGTGCCGAGATATTGGCCGTGCGTATCGCGGGCCGCATTTTCGGCGGCCTCGTCGAGGGTAGCATCGTTGT
The DNA here is from genome assembly GCA_964624075.1 of uncultured Rhodobacterales bacterium. Taxonomy (GTDB): domain Bacteria; phylum Pseudomonadota; class Alphaproteobacteria; order Rhodospirillales; family Rhodospirillaceae; genus CAZUWH01. Next base: position 38,578 of record CAZUWH010000022.1, on the reverse strand, counting down.
CGGTAATGATGCCGAACCGGTCGCGGTACAGGTTGACGTAGAGGGTGGCCGGCCAGTGTTCACCGGGCTGGAAAGCGCGGGCGGCGGCGAGAAGGACGCTGGCCGTGAAGTCATCGGCAGACAGGGTTGAGGAATTGGAAAAGGCGTTCATGACAGGGCCCCCGTATATGGCCGAGTGGAATTGTTCCACTCTTTGGGGAAGTCTTTCTTATTTTTGCGCACGAAGACGATCACCCCGAGTTCCTGTTTGGTGATCCCGTAGTCCAGGACGTAATCCTCAAAATTCTGAGGGTTCTCCCATATTGCCTTTGCCGCGCATCCTTGGCAGACTTGGGGGGTTCTTGGTCGGGTGGGCTTGGACACGGTGGGCAAAGGCACTGACGCGGTGGGCGCCGGGAGGACGTGACGGGCGACGAGGGAGGTGACCTGGGCTTCGACGAGCGCCTTGAGCGCCGCCATCTGGCCGGGGGTGAAGCCGCCGGAGAGGGAGGGCTGTGACTCGGGGGCAGGCAGCGCCAGGGCGTCAAGCACGTCGAATTGATCAAGCGCCCACTTACGGAACGGCTTTGCCATCGGCGCACGAGAGACCATGCCCATGAGACGACAACCGCGAATACTGAACACCCGCCCTTTCTGAAGGCCGCCAGCTGTTGACAGGTCGATCAACGCCGTTTCGTCGGTAGTGAACTCGTCAGCGTGGGTCTTGAAGGTGCGGAGGGTATGGGATCGTGCGGTCTCCAAGGGGGTGCCAGTTTTGGCACGTCCTTTTTTGTTCTCTTCATCAAAGGGGCCAACAGTTTCGGCACCCCCTTTGATTCCGTATAGGGCGCGGGCAACCTCGTTAAGGGTCAGCCACGGGCGGCCTTTGTGGTCGGTGATGGAAAGGGTGATCCCCTGAAAGTCCAGGGACGCAGGCAGAGGGATGGCGTTCATGACGCGGCTCCATGGCAAGTTGGCCTTGCCTGCCGCATGCCCGACCAAGGGCATGGCGACAGACGCACAGGGGTTGGTCGACCCGTGCCACGGAGAGCGGGCACACCATTTCTGATGTCCCCCATGCGCCTGTCATAAGAAAACCGCACTTGAGATGGCACGGTTGGGGCGCCATGGCTTTCGGGGCGACCAAGCCCCGGAGCCTCTATTGAGGTTCCATTTATGACAATGGGCTCCTTGCGGCGCGGTGTCAAGCTATGTATGTATGTTTGATCTTTGTTATGACATATGATGAGGGGTACATGCGTAGATTGATTATATTCATAAGTGCGCTGATCCTGAGTGGATGCACTTCTCTCAACCTTACCACCTTGGAGAAGATCAATCCAGCAGAGAAAACAGCACTGATTGAGTATGGAATTGATGGCATAGTTGGACCTTTGAAAGAGATCCTCCGGAAGAATGGATGGTCCATCATTGTTTCCACAGGTGCAGAGAGAACAGCTGGAAAAATAGGCACTGAAGTTAATATTATCAGGAGCGCAGAACGCACGACGAGGTATAGGTTCATTATTGAGCAGTCTTATATAGGACGTTGTATGGCAAGCACACAAAACTTTGTCTCTCACTACAGTATTACCCTTGTTGATAATACGACGGGGGGCGAAGTCGCTCTCATTAAGGGAGAAACAAGCTGTTTTATTAACCCGAGTGATGATCAAGATTTTGTCAAAGCCATCAAAGGACTGTGAGATGTGGCGCGGATTCCGTCCACCGCCCCCTGTGGGGTGATGCCCCTTGCGGCTCAGCCAGTATTCCTTGCCGGGACGACCACGCTTGCCGGTATTTTTTTCCACGGTGGAAAGAATTCCATGGGCGTCCAATTCTGCTCGATGCCGCTCGATCAACTTGCGGATCATCAGCGGATTGGTAAACTTCAGCCGTTCGGCAAGCGTCAGGTCGCGGATGCGCGGCTCGCTGTCGATGCTGGTGTTCAGGTCGGAAAGGGAAAGCGCGGACGGAGTCCGGATCTCGGGGATGGCGCTCATGTGCAGGCCTCCTTCAAGGCGTTGAACGCGCCACTCGGGGAGCCTTGTAGAGCCACCCTGGCGGCGGGTGCTACAACTTCTTGAAGGAGAAGCCCGGTCCTTACGGTTCCCGGACACCCGCCATAGGGGGCATGAAAAGACCGCCGTGCCAAAAGGCCGTGGCGGTTGACCGCCTTCAAGGAGTTTGTAGCTCCACTCCTGATAATGGGCTCCTTGCGGCGCGGTGTCAAGGGGTTATCGTGTGAGGCGTTCGTACTCGGCGATGAGATTGAGCACCTGCTCTTCCATTTCCCGGTCAATGCGCCGCTGGTGCGCGAGTCTAGCAACATCTTCTCGAGCACGGGCGCCGTCGCCGTTCCTGATTGACGACAAAAAGTACGGTTCGTATCGCTGGGCACCACCACGTATTCTGACGATGATTTCCAAATTGATTCTCTCAAGGAATACGCTTGGCAGGCGTCGAAGCTGTTCCAACATTGGGGCAGCATCGCCATCACAGTGGATGCTGGCACGGATGGGCGGCATGATACTGTTCCCTTATTGTGCAAGGCGTTCATGATGCGAGCGCTCCCATCGGCTGGCCACCGGACACGAGCATCGCCAGTTTGGTCAGGCCTTTGGTCGTCACTCGCACCTGATCGACGGTTTTCTCGGTGCCGTCGGTACGCGAAATCGTAACAACTTTGTGTTCCATCAGGCCAGCTTGGATGCGGTCTTGATAGGCGATAGTGCCGGGTCGCCCTGGGCGGCTGTAAATCCAGCCGTGTTGGCGCAGCCAGGCAAAGAGGTCTTTGGGCCGCACATTCAGGGCCTTGGCGGCATCGGTGATGCACAGGCTGCCATCTGACTTGGCGATGCGGTCGAAGGCAGAAACCTTTGGAGTCTGCTCAGCAACGGTCGCTTCCAGGGCGATGACCTTCTCCGTATAGGTCAGGAGCAGGCCGCGGAGGGAATCGGGATCGCTCAGAATCGCATGATAATCGGGCACGCCATAGGCACCGGTCTTGCGAATGGCCGGCAGGACCTCGGCGACGACCCATTCCTCGAACCGCCCCGCCGTCGGCAGCTTTGACCGCATGATCAAGCGGTAGAGGTCGCGTTCAGGAATAAGAGCGACCTCCTGCTCACCTCCTTGTGTAGGGAGTCGGTATTTCACCGACCCCTTACAATGGGCACGGATCGCATCTGCCGTTCGTTCATATCCAAGGACTGTAGCTACATCCTTGGCAACGAACCACGGCTCGCCGTCGATCGTGACGGCCCGGACAGCGGCACCCTCGAAGTTAAAGAGGGTGATGGATTGCGGACGCAGTTCGTTCGTCGTGGGGATTGCGTTCATGGCATGCTCCAACTCGTTTGAGCTTTGCCTGCCGCCAGCCCGTCCAAGGGCATGGCGACAGACGCACAGGGGTTGGACGACCCGTGAGTTGGAACGGGCACATCCTTTCGGATGTCCCCCATGCGCCTGTCATAGAAAAACCGCGCTTGAGATGGCGCGGTTATGGCGCCAACTTCTTCGGGGCGTCCAAGCCCCGGAGCCTCTATTGAGGTTCCATTTATGACGATGGGCTTCTTGCGGCGCGGTGTCAAGCTATGTATGGCTGCCGCCATCAGGTGGGCATTGGCAATGTCTGCCTCGCTAAACGGCTTCCGGCTCTTCATGGACACGATGGTGGCGCTGTTGCCATCTCTGATGCGGAGGGACCACACACATTGGTCATCCATCGCATGCAGTTCCCACGGTCCTGGTGTGTGCTGGCTCATGGCTTCCTCCTCATGCTCCTCCACAAAGCCCCCGACCCGCCGTCGGGCTGGGGTAGTTATGGATGAACCGTTATTTCCTGCCCTTTGGTTTGGAGAACGGCAGCACGTTCGGGATGTTCGGGCTTTCTTCCACGGTTTCTTCCACGGTTTCTTTCGCCGCTTTCATAGTTTTTGCCTCTTCCGCTGCTTCTGCTGCTGCCACGAGAATCTGATTCACTGTTCCAGCCCTGCCTACTTTGGAGTGGACAGCATTCCGTATTGCCACAAGCAAGTTGATTTCCCAGACTTCCAGAGGCCCCCCTACAACAAGAGGGTGTAGTTCGCGCTCCACAAAATCTGGAGCTTCCCACCAACCACGTGCCGCGCAGCCCTCGCAAAAAGGAGGCGGAGGAGGGGCCGGGATAAAAACGAGGTTATTATGTAGTTCTCGCGTGGCAATCAGAGTGATTTCACGCCTCCCATAATCCAGGGGAAGCTTAACCCCGAGCGCCTGGGCAATGTCCGTGGCGAAGATTGCCCAGATTTCTCCATTGTGATTGGCAATAAAAAATTCTGTTCCCGTATACACCAGCGTAATAGACAAAGGCATCTGCATATTGGATTTTCCTATCATAATAGGTAATGCGATTCCCCCGTTTTTGGGAGACATGGCACTCTTACACTGCGATGCAGCATAGAAAAATCCATTCTGCCGGTGTGCTTTGATCATACATGTCATCCAGTATTTGCCCTGCTTGCGTTACTACCTTACCGTCTATCAGGCATGGAGGTGTCCGCAGAGCATCTTGTTCTGCCTCCCATTCCCTGACGGGCCAGGGGAGGCATCAGCCGGGAGCGCCGGACTGACCAACTCATACAAACACATAGTATGTTATTTGTAAACCACCAATTAGTTATAACCACAAAAAAACCCCGCCGGAGCGGGGCAGGGGATGGGAGGGGGAAGCAGATGGAGGCGAAGGCGGGAGGGCTTATTGAGCGGCCCGTCTGCTAAGGATCTTCGCATCAAGCGTGGACTCAGTCAGACGGTTCTGGCAAACTGGCCGCTATGGCGGTCGTGTGCCCAAGGGCAAAGACTGGCACCGGTTCTGGTCCAGAGATATTTGGGGCATGGCATATGACAAAGCATCTATCCAAAGCCGAGATCGAAGCCGTTTTCGCGAGCATGGATCTGCCGCTGATTGAGCGCGGCATTGAAGAGATCCAGGACGCGAAGGAGCGCTTCGGTACGCCTGAGGTCGCGTCGGAGCGAGCGGTCATCGTCCAGCGACTGATCGTGAGCAACGGAACTGGGTGGCCTCCGAAGGACGAGAAGAAACATGCCAAATGTAGGGATGAACTCTTTTTAAGGAGCCTCCTATGGAGAAAGAATCTCTCACGGCACGCCCCAGCACGATCACGCTTTTTTGATACCGCGGCGCCTCAGGTCAAGGTCGGTCAGCTTCTCAAGCAATGAGAATGAGAGGCCATAGCCAATACCCCTGTAAATCCAGTCAAGAGTAACCCCGTCCCATTTCCCCCACCGAATCATGGCTTGGGTTGTTGGCTCGATTTCTCCATTCTCCCATTTTTCCCACGTCTCGATATCAACACCAAGCTTAACACATATCTCCTTCTTAGAGATTTCAAGCGCTTCACGCGTATCTCTTATCCTCAATCCCATGTTTAACACCTGTCTCTGGTATATCTTCCCTTGAAAGGCCTCTGAAATAGTGGGGTCCTCTCCAGTTTCAAGCCACTCCGGAGATACCTCCAGCACTTTGGCCAATTCTTCCAGAAAGCCAGGTGACTGAATACCACCATTCTCAAGCACAGCGATGGTTTGCTGCGCGCAACCGCACGCTTTTGCCAAAACCGTTTGACTGAATCCGCGCTCAAGACGGCGCTTCTTAACACGTTCACCGATGCTCATGGCTTTAGATATACCAATCCTGGTTTTTAGGGGATTTATTTTTTACTTACACAGTGTATGTTCATAAAAATATTGAATTGGACAAAAATAGATGAACCCTGCAATAGCACGAGCGATCGAACTTCTAGGCAGCCAGTCCGCCCTGGCCCGTGCCTGCGGCGTCGGGCAGCCCCACGTCTCATACTGGCTGCACTGGACCAGACGCCTTTCTCTTGCAACGGCCATCAAGATCGAGCAAGCGACTGACGGCGCGGTTACACGCCAAGATCTGAGACCAGATCTTCCCGATGCCAGTCTTCCCGATTTCAAGCCTAAATCACCGGGACCAGTTCCTAATGTCTTCGTGAAATTTCCGACCCAGGCGGCACTAGCCCGTGCCTGCGGCGTGGCTCCAATGACCGTGAGCAGTTGGAGGGACAAGCGGGTCATTCCCGCTGCCCAGTGGCTGCGCATCCTGGACGCCGCAAAGTCGCTTGGTATTGCCCTTGATCCCGCCGATCTCGTCACCGACTCCGACACTACGTCTGACCATGCTGAATCATCCTGACCATGATGAATCAACAATAGCACAGGATAACAAAAATGTCGTCATGGATGGACCATCAGAGTGATGCCGGTGAAAGGCTTGCCGTCGGTCAGCGGGTTGCCGCGTGGCTGCGGCAGACGTACCCGACGGGGGTCAGGGGAAAACAGATTGCCAGGGATTTCAGCGTCGCGCTCCCCACGGTGGACCGGTGGCTGGCTGGGTACCGTCCCGCCGGCGGGGTGTTTGACCGGATGGTGGCACGCTGGGGGCGGGCCTTTCTGGCCTGGGTCTATCAGCCGCTCGGCTGGGCCGAAGCAGAGCGCCTGCAATGTGAAATTGATGTGGCGCAAAAGCAGCTTGTCCGGATCGCGACGGATTTGAAGAAACTTGGAGAACGATCATGAAACAGGATATCGCGGGCCTGCCGTGTGGTGGCACCTGCCTCGCTCTGGATCACTGGTGTCTGTGCACATCAGAACACTATCAGAAACAGGAGGAAGGGCATGAAGAGAATGCTGTCGAAAGCGATGGGATGGGGTCACGTGTGGCTGTTGAAGTGGCACGTGTTGCAAGCCGGGTTGAACACGCGGCGATCGATGTGGCACGCCCGGCGTGCTGAGTGGTGGAAACAGTGGGGGCTAAGGCAAGCCTGAACACCATCCCCTCCCCCCCCTCTCCCCCCCCCCCGGCAGGGGGGAGGGAGAGGAACAACGGAAGGAAAAGCCATGACAACTGAGAAGATTGATATCTGTGACCGTGCAGGAAATGTTCTGTTCTCTGCCGATATTGGCACCGATATACCACGAAATCTCCATCTGCCCATGCGGGCTGCCTTGGAACACGCCGTGAAGGCTGAGGCGGACCTGAGCGGGGCAAACCTGACCGGAGCCAGGGGGCAGCTATGACACAGAACACTCCAGTCTCCGTGCCGAAACCAGCGACGATCGACGAGGTGATGGTTTGGCGGCACTACTCAATCTGGAAGAAGTCCCGCCAGTGGCGCGCCCTGGAAGCCAAGCGGTCCGGGGTGCCGCACATCCCGGACGACATTCAGTAAAGCACGGAGGAAATGACCATGGAACAGAACATTAAAAAGTTCACTGTCCCGAATGAGAAAATGACGCAGATCAATGACATACAGTATCTTGGGGAAGAGACAGATAGAATAAACAAGGAAATAAGTGCATGCCGAGAAGACCTGAGCGAGAAAAGAGAAGTTCTCAAGAAGTATAACATAAAAGTAAGCGTGTTTAATTTTGTCCATAAAATGACAGAAATGAACCCAGTGGAGCAGAAAAAGGCTTACGACGACCTACAGTTCTTGTGCCAAGTCTTTGGGATTCCCGTGCAGAGCGACCTATTCCGCGGACCCGGCTGGTCGATCCGCCCCTCCGATGGCGCTACGACGGCAGATCCCGTGGCATGATCCTTACCGAGTACCACCTGCACCTTGCCGCAGTGGCGTATCTCCGGCTCTGCCCCGGCCTGCGCTGGCGGCACATCCCGAATGGCGAGCGGCGTGACAAGCGGACGGCGGCGAAGCTGAAGGCAATGGGGGTGGAAGCCGGCGCTGCCGATTTCCACCTCACGCTGCCCGGCGGACAGACGGGGTGGGTCGAACTGAAGGCCCTGGGCCGACAGTCGGCGGCACAGAAAGCGTTCCAGGCAGCCGAGACAGGGACTGGCGCCCGTTACGCCATCGTGCGAAGCCTCGATGACCTGGAATGGACCTTGCGCGATTGGGGCGTATCGGTCCCGCACGTGATCCCCTCCACCGGTCGCGACCCGGCGGGCCTCCCCCTGGCCCGAAGCTTCCCTCCCGCTCCCTGCGCGCATCCTCCCCGCGCGTGGGCCGGGTCGCGACCGGTGGAGGGGCACGCCCGCGTCCGCAAAGGAGGCGTGGCATGACCGTCATCACGACAAGGCAATTTCCTAAAGGCTACGGCGGTACGCGCCGCAATCCCGAGCAGGTCAAGTGCGATGGCTGGCGGGAGCAAGGCGTCCTGGTCGTGGCGGAAAATGATAACCGCCTGACCTGGCCGGAGCGGGAGCTAGTCCGACAGCTCGGGACAAAATTGTACGGCCAGCGATCTGGCGAATAAATGGGGACCACTCTATGGCGTGGATGAAGTACCACTATGGGACGGCATACGACCCAAAATTCGATTTGGTCACCAAGCTGTCTGGTATGCCTGCGACACAACGTAGCATTACGTTCCACGCATGGATGTATATCCTAGAGCACGCTGGCGAACACGATGGGTCTATAGCGTCTCTTCTAGACGCTGTCTTGGCCATTGTCATTCGCAAAAAGGAAAAGGTGGCAAGCGCGATCATCAGCGCTTTTAAGCAGATCGGCATGATCCAAGCTGATGGGCAGCTGACGACGTGGGACTCCCGGCAGGGGCAAAGAGGTCATTTGACCTCCGACAGAGAGCCGCCCAAGACCGATGCCGAACGCGCCCGCGCTTATCGTCAACGGAAAAATTGCCCCGTCACACGTCACGTGACGGACGTGACGGACGTGACGGACGTGACGGACGTCACGAAGAGCGTGACAGAGGACATTACAGGCTCCACGGATCAGGTCGAAAAAACTGAGGAAAACTGCGGAAAAATCGACCGTCACGCGTCACGTCACGTCACGCTAGATAAGATAAGAATAGATAAGATAAGAGAAGATAACAAAAAACAAGAAGAGATCTCGCTTCGCTCGATCTCGTCGTCGGGCGAGCCGACAACGCACGAATGCGTATCGCATGTGCCTGTTTGTGAATCTGACGAGGCGGAAACAATACAGAAACTAACCCCATCTGCCGAGCCTGCTCCTGACGAACCACCTGCCGAGCCTGCCTCCAGCGCATCGTCGGCAGACCCGCCCGAAATTCTCCCCGCTCTCCTCGACCTGACGCCAACAACGGCGGACCCCGTGCAGCAGGCATTCAACCGTTACAACCATGCAGCCAAAACGACAGGCCTACTGGTTGCACAGAAGCTCACACCGGGACGCAGATCGAAAATCAAGGCCCGGTTGAAGGAGTGCGGCGGCCTCGATGGCTGGGACGCGGCGCTGGAGAAGCTTGCCGCCTCGGATTTCTGCACCGGCGTCAAAACCGGCTGGAGAGCCGATCTGGATTTCTTGATCCAGGAATCAAGTTTTATCAAACTGATGGAGGGCCGCTATGACAACCACACTTCTCCCAACAAACCTCGTTCCGCCGCCGAAGCCCTCTGTGCCGGAGCCGATATGCTCATGGCTGCATTCAACCGGAGGGACGCTATGGGTGCCCCCTATCCTGACCCCGGAGCAGAGGGAGATATCAACATCTATCCTCCAGGATTTTGAGACCTATTTGAGACCGGCGACAAATCAGTGGCTAACCGCACGTGCCAGGAGTCTGCTGCTGCACTACCATTTGCCAAACGCGACTCCAGCAGATCTTGCCGTGATGCTGGCGGATTGGATCGTCGCACTGAACAACTTGCCTGCATGGGCCGTGACCGTAGCGTGCCAACAGTATTTGTGCACGCAGAGTTTCCGCCCAGCTCCGCACGATGTGCGAGCGTTGGCCATGGAGGCCGTCGGAGATGCCGCCCAAACGCGGGATCGGCTAAAGGCGGCTCTGGTGGTACCACCCCCGGAGCATGTCGTCGTGGAGATCCTGTGGCCGCTGGTGCGGCGCCGGGAAATTTGGTGTGCTGACGTGGATATTCTCATTCGTCCGCTGTCAGTGACCGTGTATACAGAACACATGACTGGGCGCATGAGAGCGGGGCACCCTGGTCTGCGCAATCCGGGAGAACGCGGCAAGACAGAAAGCCTCTTGCGCCGGGCTGCCGATCACCTCCAGTTGGAGTCCTGCTACCTGATCGGGCCGGACGATACAGAGCCGGTTCCGCCAACGCTGGAAGAGCGCGAGCACCGTCGGCAGGAAGTGGAGAAATTGATGTCACGGTGGCGAACACACAAGTCAGTGCGGAGGGGCGAAGATGAGAGATATGATATTGGTCCTAGTGATGGCAACTGCTGTGATCGGAATGGGAGCATCCCCAAGTCAGGCGGTTGAGGATGGATGGAGGAGAGTGTGTTTCTCTATCGAGAAAGGCAAGACTTGTCCAGCCTGGACCAGGCAGGCGGGGGGAGGCTACTGCTTCCCCGAATAATTACTCCAAGTGATACAGACTGCTTGAGGCCCACGACATAAGGCGTATAGACAGAGCGGACGAACTCTATTAAACGGACAAATACATAATGGATTCAGTGCGTCCGGGGTGACTCGGGCGCATTTTTTATTGCTCGCGAGGAACAGACAATGGCTAAGCACCGCCGTCATCGTTCAGGCCGGCCTCGCAAAGTAGATGTTCAGCGCCGTTTTTGCGGGAAGGTGAAGGACGCCCCCAATCCAGGCCCCACCCCTGAGGCCCTGGCCCACGGCGGAGTCGTCGGCTGCGATTCCACGACTCGGCCAGGGGCACTGGGCCGGCTGTTCCGGGCAGGCGCAATCACCGAGAACGAGCAGCGAATCGGCGAGGCCTTCCGCCGTCTGTTGTGGTCCTGGCGCCGCCAAGCCGGGGTGCGCTGGCCGTGGATCCTCCACTATCCGTCCTCACCGTGTCAGATCATCTGGACAGACGATGAAGTTACTGACCACTGGCGCAAAACCTGTACATGGCTGCGCGTCGCCCTCCGTGCTCTGTATGCCCAGCCCCAAGAAGTGCGCACAGCCGTGGACAGAGTAATCCTGAACGACGCCCTCCCAGCATATCACCACGAACTGGCTGCCCTGCGGGTGGGCCTGACGATCCTGGCCACCTGTCTGCCGGGCGTGTGAGAGAAGTCCCCTATGGCTCATCATGAATGGGAGGCCATCGAGCGCGAGTACCGCGCCGGCCAGATCTCGATTCGCGAAATCGCTCGGCAGTATGGGGTCAGCGACAGAGCCATCCGCAATCGGGCAAAGAACCTGGGTTGGGAGCGAGACCTCACCGATCGAGTCGCTGCCAAGGTCCGCAGTGATCTGGTCCGCACCGAGGTCCGCACCCCCCACGCGCGCGGACCGGATGAGCGCGAGATTGTCGCCGCAGCGGCGGCACGTGGCGTCGAGGTCATTCTGCGCCACCGAAGGGACTGCGTGCGCCTGGCCGAGTCGCGGGACCGGATGCTGCTGCGACTCGAAGGCCTGGAACCGGATGCAGTCGATCTGCGCAGCTGCGCCCAGCTCGCTGATACTCTTGAGAGCGCCACCAGAATGACGGAGCGGCTGCAAAACGCGGAGCGGCGGTTGTTCAATCTGGATGCGGTGAGCACACAGCAGGACGATGACGTTGCTAAACGCGACCAGCAAGCTGCCGACCTGCTCGCGCGACTCTGCGCTGAAGGAACTGGTGCGACTGGTCAGGCACCCCGTCTGGATGCCGGCGAGCCTGGCGCAGATTGAGGCGCTTCTGAGTAAGGCAGATGTGCTGGGATATGGAGGCGCAGCCGGTGGCGGTAAGACAGATCTGCTGCTGGGGCTAGCGGTGACCCGGCATCAGAGGGCGTTGATCTGCCGACGGGAGGCAGTACAGGTCAAAGGTCTTGAGGACCGGGCGCGAGAGATCATCGGTGCGGCGGGCCGCTACAACGGCTCGGCCAAGGTGTGGCGCCTCAATAATGGCCGCATGACAGAATTTGGCTCTGTGCGAGAGGCGCACGACTGGCGCAAGTACCAGGGTCGGCCCTATGACCTGATCGCGTTCGACGAGGCTGCGAACTTTTTGGAAACGCAAGTCCGGGCGCTGATGGGGTGGAACCGGACCACGGTGCCTGACCAGCGGTGCCGAGTCGTGATGGCCTTCAATCCACCCACATCTGCCGAGGGCTTCTGGATCATCGACTATTTCGGCCCATGGTTGGACCGCCGCCACTCGGATCCGGCCCGGCCCGGCGAGCTGCGCTGGTACGTGACCGGGCCGGACGGCAAGGACATGGCCGTGCCGGGGCCGGAGCCGGTCGAGGTTAAAGGCGAGTGGCGGAAGCCCAAGAGCCGCACGTTTATCCCAGCCCATGTCGAGGATAACCCCCATTTGATGGCGACAGATTACGTGAGCACACTTGACGCTCTGCCAGAGCCGCTGCGGTCGGCTTTGCGGTACGGTGATATGACCGCCGGCCAGGGCGATGACGTCTGGCAAGTCATCCCGACGGCGTGGGTCGAGGCCGCCCAGAAGCGGTGGACGCCAGAGCGGCCACGGGGCGTGCCGATGTCGGCGCTGGGGGTGGACGTGGCGCGCGGCGGGCGAGACTCGACGGTTTTGGCGCCGCGCTATGGTCACTGGTATGGACAGCTTGTTGTTGTGCCGGGCACAGCTACGCCGGACGGTCCCGCTGTGGCCGGCTTGGCCGTGGCGCATGTCCGAGACGGTGCACCGATCCAGGTGGATGTCATCGGCGTCGGCTCTTCGGTCTATGACCACCTGCGCGGGGCCGGGCTGCAAGTCGCCGGCATCCATGGCGCCGAAGCGGCTTATGGACGTGACCACAGCGGACGGCTCGAGTTTGCCAATCGTCGCGCCGAATTGTGGTGGAAGGTCCGCGAGGCGCTCGATCCGGCAACGGGCAGTAACCTCGCCCTACCGCCGGATCGCGCCCTGCTCGCCGATCTGTGCGCCCCGCGCTGGACGTTGCGGGCCAGTCGCATCCAGGTCGAGACCAAAGAGGACATCATTAAGCGCCTGGGCCGCTCGCCAGATCGAGGCGACGCCGTGGTGTATGCGCTGCCAGACTACAGGCAGCCCCCAGGTCCCACGTTTGCCAAGCACGAGTTCAACCCGTTCAAAAGGTCGTAGCCTCCATGGGTATGTTCAGGCCCAAGACGCCAGCACTTCCTCCGCCTTCGCCCCTTCCGGCCCCTCCGTCGTTCCCTTTGCCGCCCGTGCCACAGCCGGCCCGGCAGGCCCAGATGGACGACGAGGCCGGCGCAGTAGCCCGGCGCCGTGGCCTGGGGGGCACGATCCTGACTTCCCCGCTCGGCCTGCTTAACCCCGCCAACGCGCCACGCAAGACGCTCCTGGGTCAGTGATGTTGGACGACACCACGCTGCGCAAGCGCCTCACGAGCAGATATGAGGCGCTGAAGACAGAACGTGCGCCGTGGGAACGACAGTGGCGGGAACTGGCAGAGCTCGTCGTGCCATGGATGGGACGGTTCGGCGTCAATCCCAACCGGGGCGGAGAGCTGGACGATAAGATCTACGATAGCGAGGCGACGCGTGCCCTGGACATTCTGGTCGCCGGCCTGACGAGTGGCTTGGCGGGGCCATCGCGGCCCTGGTTCCGCCTCGGCCTGCCTGACCCGGAATTGTCCGACTACCAGCCCGTGCGGGAATGGCTCGATGCGGTCGAGGAGACCATGCAATGGGTCTTTCAGCGCACCAACACCTATCGCGCCCTGTCCTCTGCCTACGCCGAACTGGGGCTGTTCGGCACCGCCGTGACGCTGTGGCAACCAGACCGCGAGAACTTCATGCACGGGTCCACGTTGACAGCCGGGGAATACTGGCTGGCCAACGGAGAAAACCTGGAGGTGGACACCCTGTACCGGCGGATCCGGATGACAGTGGCGCAAGTGGTCAGGACCTTCGGTCTGGATCAGGTCAGCCAGAGGGTCCGTACCCTGTGGGATAAGGGAACATATGACGAGTGGGTCACGGTGATCCATGCCTTGGAGCCGAACATCGACCGGGTACCGCGTCGTCTGGGACCGGAGGGTAAATGCTGGCTGTCCGTCTACTGGGAGGAGGAGGAGACCAAGAACGAGCTGCTGACGGTCCGAGGAACAGACGTCTTTCCGGTGACAGCGCCACGCTGGAACGCCCTGCTGTACGATATCTATGGTCGCAGCCCGGCGATGCGGGCGTTGCCGGATATCAGGCAATTGCAAGAGATGGAGCTTACCCTTCACAGGGCGTTGCAGAAGGAACTCGACCCGCCGCTCATGGCTCCTAGCGAACTGGCAAACGCGATACTTCCCATTTCCACGATGCCAGCCGCTATCAATTACCTCCCGATCATGACGAATGGCGTGCGACCTCTCTACGAGGTCAGGCCAAACATTGCCTCTTTCTCTGTGAAGATTGAGGAGATCAGGCGCCGGATTCAGTCCGGCTTTCATGCTGATCTTTTCCTCGCTGTTACCTACCTAGACCGCCGCGAAATTACCGCACGCGAAATCGACGTGCGGCAGGAGGAAAAGCTGATTGCCCTGGGGCCGGTGCTGGAGCGGCTGCACCACGGTCTGCTTGAGCGCCTGATCGACCTCACCATGGATCTCATGCTCGATCATTCGCTGGCTGGATGGCGCACCGGTGGGCGGGCCATGCTTCCGCCGCCGCCACCCGAGTTGGAAGGCATGGATCTGCAAGTGGATTTCATTTCGCCACTGGCCCAGGCGCAGCGCGCGGGGAGCCTAACGGCGCTCGAGCGAGGGGCTGCGTTCATGGGCAACATTGTTGCAATGGACCCAGCTGCGGGACGCAAGGTCATCTGGCCAAAGATGGGGGAGGAATACCTGACGAAGCTGGGGATCACGTCCAAAGTTTTGCGGTCAGACGAGGAGCTTGCCGCCGAACAGGCCGCGGCAGCGCAGCAGCAGCAAATGCAGCAGGTCGCGCAAATGGGGCTGGCCGGGGTGAAGGGGGCCGAGTTGTTGAGCAAGACCGAGGTGGGCGGCGGTCAGAACGCCCTACAGATGATGATGGGGCGGGGATGACGACACCATACCAGCAGGCACAGCGGGAGCAACGGGAGCAGCAGGAGCGCCAAAAAGCCCATCAGGAGCGCCTGAGGGAGGCCTGGCGCAAGACGCTGAACGACCCGGATGGACGCATGGTGCTACGGGCTTTGATCGACTATTGCGGCCTGTTCCGAAGCAGCCTGGAGGCCGGAATGGAGCGCGTGCTGATTCTGGAAGGCCAGCGCGGGGTCGCATTGTCGATCCAGGCACAGTGCTTGGCCGTGGACCCGGCAGCCTATCAACGATTGCTCTCTGAATTTATGGGAAACAGCCATGACCGAAACGATGACCGAGACGACGACACCGATTAGCACCGCGACGACTGAACAGGCAGCGCCTGGCGGCACGGGATCTCCGCCCGTCGAAAAGGGGACGCCCCCTGAGCAGCAAACGTCCGCTGACGCAAAGCAGACACCCGCCGGGAAGACGCCCGCCAAGCAAACCTCCAACGACGGGCAGACGCAGAACAAGAACCGCGGACTGCTGCTGAAGGCCGTGGGTGATGCCAAGCCGGCGGACCAGCAGGGCGATCCGAAGGCCAGCGAGGAGACGGGCGAGACGGCAGAGAAGTCCGGCGATCAAGCCGAGTACGACTTTGCGTTCCCGAAAGACTTTACGCCCGATGCTGAACTGACCCAGGAACTGAGAAAACTGGCCGGCGCCAACAAGCTGCCCCAGGCAGAAGCGCAAAAGCTGGCTGACCTGGGGGTCAAGCTTACGCAGAAGATGCAGCAGGCCCAGGCTCAAGCGTGGGAGACGGCCATCGGCGACTGGGTCGACATACTGCCCAAGGACCCGGAGTACGGTGGCAGTGCATTCGAGAAGAACGTCGCCATCGCCAGGCTGGCATTTGACGACGTGAAGATGCGCGAGAAATTTGGCGTGGAATTGGTGCCAATCGGCTTGAAGCAGCTTCTGGGCGACATCACCCCGGACAGTCCGAGCGGGCTGAGTCTAGGCAATCATCCCGAGGTGGTCCGTTTCTTCTATCGCCTAGGTAAACTGCTCGCAAATGATGTTCCCATGTTGGGCGGCGGCAGTGGGGGCAACGCCATGTCTACCGTAGATGAATACGCCGGCTTGTTTCCCAACGCTCCTTAAACAAGGATTCTTTCCATGGCTCTTGAAACTCTCCGCGAAATCGCCCTGGGCTTTAGTAAGGTCCAGCAAAAGAAACTGGACTTCATGACTGAGGAAACCCCGTTCCTGGATTTGCTCCCGTTTGCGCAGTCTACCCATGATATGTGGCATAATGCAGAACAACAGGAGTCTGCGGATGCTATCGGCTTTGTGGAGATGGATGCACCTCTGCCGAACGTTACCAGCCGCTCCAAGCTGGTCCGATTCGACCTGGGCAAGATGGGTGCCAAGATCACGGTTCATGAGGATCGGGCGCGTCAGTATGGCGGGACGGCTAAGTATTTCGCCGATAAAGAGGGGCCGATTCTGAAACAGACTTTCATGAAGATCGAGCGAACTCTCATCTATGATAACCTGAGGTTGTATGCCATAAAGAACTACGACTCTAGTACGAAGAAAAATATCTATAGTGCTGGAGGAACTGGAAATACCAACTATTCCATCGTTGCCGTGCGCTTCGAGGAGGGTGTCTGTCAAGGTCTATACAATCCAAAGGGATTCGGAAAGGGCGCAATGTTCGACAAAGTGCCAATCAATGGCGGCAATTTGTACGAAATTGACGATGAAAAAAGACTTGGCTATGGCGTGCGACTGAAATCCGACATAGGCTTTATGATTACCGGTACCCGGAATACGGCGGCAATCGTCAATATCGATCTGACCCCAAACGATGCCGATAAGACAAAGCCGGCGGCAGTTCCGACTGCAACAATGATCGATGACATGCTCGCAGATATCCGGTCCACCACCTCCGGACGGACGATGCTCGTGATGCATCCCCGCGTTAAAGGTATGCTGGTGCGCGAGTTCAAGGATAAGGGTGTACAATTCCGCCCCAAGGATAAGGTGATTGACCGAGACCTCGACTCGTGGGGTGGCGTGCCGTTCGTCCTGTCCCACAACATGGACGACAAAAAAGAGGCTAAAGTTCCCCTCTCGTAAGGAGCACGCTATGTACAGCACAGGAAACGGGTTGCGCTTTTACCACCGAATTTACAAGCATGATCTCGCCACCGCACAGGTGGTGCCCCAAAACAAGGCGGTTATTGGCAATAGCGGTCCCATCGAGGTGGATGGCATCAGCGGGAGCATAGAAATCCTTGCTCTGGTGAACGAAGCCATAACCATCGCAGATAGCAAGAAGATCACTATCACATTGGAACACAGCGACACGGGCCTAGATAGTAGCTGGAGTATCCTGGGAACACTTTATACCCTGACGGCCAGTAGCGGTAGTGGATCGTTGGCGAAGAACACGGAACTGGACCGCTTCGCGTTGAAAAGCACCGTGAAGCGGTATCTCCACGCGAAGATTATGACCGATGATAGCTCCGCAACCGGTAGTTTGGACATCCTGCCGGTCTATCTGCCGCGATGATCAGCACCGTTGGGATCTGCAATCTCGCCCTGCTGCAGATCGGCGAAGACCCCATCACCTCCCTGGACGAAAAGTCAAAGGCGGCGCGGACTTGCCGGGTTCTCTATGAGCCGAGCCGCAATGCCGTGTTCGAGTCCTTTCCGTGGTCGTTTGCCCTGCAGCGCGAGACGCTGGCTCCTCTTACCGGGCCAGCCCCCACGCCGTGGGCGTATGCCTATCAGAAGCCGGCGGACTGCCTGCGCGTGGAGGAGATCATATCACCGACACGGGACAAACCCGTTCCGTTCGCGGTGGAAGGGGACGGGATTCTGACGGACCAGGCTGGGGCGGTCTTGCTATATGTGCAGCCGATCACCGACCCAACACGGTTGTCTCCCCAGTTCGTCGCAGCCCTTGCCTCGTATCTGGCGAGTGGGCTGGCTATGCCTCTGACTGGGGACGAGGCCAAGGCCAAGATGTGCCTGCAGATCTACCAATCCGCCTTGCAAACGGCGCGAACCACCCAGGCCAACCAAGGGCGGCCCCCTGCCCAGCCGCTCCCCCCGTGGATTGCAGTGCGCTCCGGACGGTGACCCATGCCTCTCTTGTCGCAGACTCAGTTCAGCTTTGCTGCCGGCGAGCTGACCCCGGCCCTGCATGGGCGCGGTGATCTTGGGAAGTATCAATCCGGGCTGAAGACGGCACGAAATGTGTTCGTGCACACTTATGGTGGCGCATCCAATCGTCCCGGCACCTACTGTGTGGGGCGTATCCCATTTCTGGATACGAAGGTGCGGCAGATAGACTTTCAGTTTGGCGATGATGAAGCCTGCGTTCTGGTGTTTGGCAAGAACACGCTCCGCTTCATCGCAAGAGGCGGGTTTGTGCTGGAAAAGGCCAAAGAGATCAGGGGCGCCGTAGATACCTCCATTCTTGTTCCTGGGCATGGGTTCAAAAATGCTGATCTTGTTTTCTTGACCTGTTCTGATGCCGCTCTGAATGGACAGTATTGTCTGGTGACCGAAGCGACCGAAGAGATCATCACCATGATGGATCTGGACGAGAATACGGTCGTGGTGAAAACCGGGACTAGAGGAAAGGTGGCCCGCGTCTACACTCTGGAAACGCCCTATTCCTGTGAAGACCTCAACGGACTCAGATATGCCCAAGCCTTTGACGTCATGATCCTTTCCAATAAGGGTTATGCGCCTCAGTCCCTGTCGCGCAAGGGCCATACAGACTGGACACTAACGCCGCTGCGCGTTACCCAGAAAGCCACGCCACCAACGTCCGTTAATGCTGTGGTGGGAAAAGCGGGTTATATCGAGGGAAACAGCGAGCATGTCTACCAGGTAACCACGCTGTCCGAGGACGGGGAAGAAAGCCAGTCCTCCTCGAGCGCCTCCTGCATCAATAATCTGGCCTTCCTCCAAAAAGACCAAGATCAGAGTTACAACACGGTTTCCTGGAGTCCAGTGCCCAAGGCTGTCCGATATCGTGTTTATAAGCGCCAGGGAGGAACATTCGGGTTCATTGGCTCAACTGAGGGGAATAGCCTGAATGACAATAATATTTTACCAAACATGACGATTACTTCGCCAGGCTTCCGGAATCCCTTTGCTAATAGGAATAATCCACGTGCGGTAACTTTCTGTGAGCAGCGGCTGGTCCTGGCCGGGTCGCACAGCAAGCCACAGACAGTGTGGACGAGCGGGACGGGAAATTATCGCAATTTCAATGTCAGCACGCCCGTCAGGGCCGACGAGGCCATCACGTTGACTTTAGCGTCTGACCAACTGGGCATCATCCAGCATCTTGTGATGTTGAAAGGCTTGCTGGTCCTTACGACGAAGGCGGAATGGACCGTTTCGGGTGGCAGTGGCCCGTTAGTACCCAACACAGTCGCATTCTATCTGAATAGCCATAACGGGTGTACAGATGTAAAGCCGTTGATTATCAATGACGAGGTGTTGTTTATCAGCGCGAGAGGAAGCGTGGTGCGCAACTTGGCGCCACGAATGAATGCTGCACTACAGATCCAGCACGGGAGCGACAATCTATCACTGCTGGCGGCCCATTTGTTTGAAGAGCATGAGATCATAAGCTGGGCTTACGCCAAGGTACCACATAATCTAATATGGGCAGTGCGCGACGACGGCGTCCTACTGTCCTTGACCTATCTCCCCGAGCAACAAGTGATTGCCTGGTGCCAGCATGACACGGATGGATATTTCGAGGATGTCACGGCTGTAGAGGAAGATAAAGAGACGGCTGTCTACTTTGTGGTGCGCCGGGATGTAAATGGCCGGAAAGTTCGGTTTATAGAGCGGCTAGCGAGTCGCAAGAAGACAGAACAGTTTTTCGTTGACTGCGGCCTGACCTACCAGGGGCCACCGACACAATCCGTGGGCAATCTGCATCACCTGGAAGGAAAAGAGGTGGTGGCACTAGCCGATGGCAACGTTGTGCGCGACCTGACGGTCAAGAACGGCCAGGTCAAACTGCCGCGGCTCTCTAGCATCATCCACGTCGGCCTGCCCTACACGGCTGAAATTGAGACCCTGCCGTTGTCCTTCGGCGCTCAGACCACGGGCGGTGCGGCACCCAGTAAGCCGAAGCGGATTACCGGCGTGACCCTGAACGTGCAGAACACCCGCGGGCTGTGGGCTGGCCCGGATGCCGAGAATCTCGACGAGTACAAGCAGCGCAGTACCGAGGCGTGGGGCGAGCCGGTACGCCCAACCACAGGTGTGATATCGCAGCGCCTCAGTGGCTCCTGGAGACCGGAAAATACAGTGCTGATTCAGCAGCGTGACCCACTCCCGATGACGGTCCTGGCGGTCACGCCGGAAGTCGCTGTAAGTCAATAGAGAAAGGAGAGTGCAATGAATTTGCTGGATAGCATCGTGACCACCGTTGTTGGCACGGGAACCGCCATCGGGGGTGTTGCCGTCATCGTGGCTGGCTTTTTGACCGGTATCGGTGCGCCGGCAGGTGCCATGGTGGGCATTCCAATGATCACAGGCTCCATTCCGGTTCTCACGAGCGGCATCGCTGGCATTGTCGATAATGCCATGCAGGACGCCCAGCCGCAGACCAATCCGCAGACCAATCAGCCATAGGAGGGGGGCCATTATGGCTCTTGGAGATATCATCAAGATTGTCGGAGGCGGCATCGTCATTGCCACCGGTGTGATCATCGGTATCGCTGGCGTTGCCCTGACGCCCATAGGTATTGGAGTCCCTCTCGGCGTGGCAGCAGTGGGTGTCGCGTCGATTGGAGCCGGCAACGTCGTGTCCGGTATTGGAGGCCTCGTTGACGATCCCTCTGCCCCCCCGGCACCGTCCACCCTGGGTCAGACTATCACCGGCACGGAGGGAGACGATGTGCTGAAGGGGACGGAATTTCCCGATAAAATTTACGGCCTGGGCGGCAATGACCGCCTCGTTGGCTTTGGTGGGAATGACGAGATCTATGGCGGGCAAGGAGACGACGTAATCGAAGGCGGCGAAGGTGACGACACGCTGTATGGCGAGGAAGGCTTTAACAAGCTGTTTGGAGACAACGGCGACGATACGCTGTACGGCGGCCCGGATGGCAACATGCTCGTTGGCGGGTATGGGAAGGATGTGCTGAACGGCGGTTTGGGGCGGGACCGCTTTCTGTTCTACGCCATGGACGATGACCCCAGTGTGGATGTCATTGAAGGTTTCGAGCTTGGCAAGGACCGCCTTGAAATCCCGAGAGCAGTCGATGCATGGAGGAGTCTGGTTTTCCCACAGGGTCAGCTGGGCCATTACCTGTCCGTACAACTCTTGCCGGGTAGCAATGAACTGGAAGTCAGCATATCGCCCAGCGGGAAGGATTACCAACAACGGACAATCGCCATTCTAAAAGATCCGGGACACAGCATGTCAGAGCTACACAAAGACCCGGACAATGGCCGCACTTACCAGAGGGCACTAGACGATCTTGAGTACAGGGTGATCCTGGAGCACAACAATAAGTAACTCTACTAGGGATTGATGGCATGGCAAAAGATGATGGCGTTCTCTCTCTGATTGGACACATTGCGTCGCTGATTGGCACTGCCGTCGGCGGGGCCGCTGCTTTTGCGGGGGCCATTATGGCAAGAAATCTCATGAAGCCCGCTGTTGTCCCCCAGGGGAGCGCCACGATTCCAGTTGCCCCCTCGATTGCGGCAGACGTTGCCGTCGCGGAGCAAACGTTTGCAGAAACTATGGAACGCTCAATAGCCGCAGGCAACACGCATCCGGATCAATTCTCTGCTTTTGACCAGCTGGAGGCCCCTAATAACCTCGGGGTTTCTCACCTCACGCCCGATCATGAGATCTGGCTATCCCCGCAAAGCCTTCAAAGGACGCCTCCCAATACTAGAAATGGTTCGCCCACGTAATCCTATGAGCGAGGTACCTTCTGGTCTGCAATAAACGATCTTGAGTACAGGGTGATCCTGGGGACCAACAATAGGCATTGATGGCATGGCAAAGAATGAAAGCGCCCTCTCGCTGATCGGCTATATCGCAACGCTGGTCGGCACGATCTTCGGCAGTGCAGCCGCTTTCACGGGGCTTATTATGGGCGGCAGGAGCATAAGGGACACCCCCGAACCTACTGTCACTCCCGTACTGAAGCCCACGCAATATCAGCCGCCAGGTTTGCTTTTTTCGATGCACCGTCATTCTGGACCAGACCTTGAACCGGGTCTCGAACCAGGTACTCTTGCTGATATTTGAAGGTATGGATTTCTAATGTCTGCAAGAGAGGTTCTCAAAGCGATTGGCAGCGCCATGAAAGGGGTTGGCACAGTCCTAATGTACGGAGGCATTGCTATCCTGTGCCTACCGAAAAGCAGGCCTAGACACAGCGAGACGGCGCCAGCCACGGAACGCATTGTGCGGCAGCAAAGCTCCCAGCCCCTCCTTAGCTCCACATCACAAACAAGAGAGGATTCAGTATGACGAGCACACAAATCGTTCTTGTGGGTCTGTTCATCACTATCGGAACCATGCTAGGGGCAATGTTTTTCCTGCCGACCTGGACATCCATTCTGATGGTCGGGATCGGCGCGGCAGCATTCGTTTTGGGCGTGGTCGCCATGGTCAACGGGATCACAGGTCGGACTCATCGTGGCTAACACCATCATCGTGCCGGCAACGCCCGACCACATCGCGCTGCTGGCACCCCGGATGCGGCCAGCCGACCGGGACGAAGTCTGGGCTTCAGCCCACATGATGCCGGAAGAGGCCCTCCGGCGATCGCTGCGGCTCTCCACCCACGCCTGGACCATATTCATTGAAGGCGAACCCCTCGCTATGTGGGGAGTCGCCCCCCTCAACCTGCTGGCCGGCAAGGGTGCGCCGTGGCTGCTCTCGACCGATGCGGTCGATCGCTATCCACGGACTTTTCTGCGCCACTGCCGGTACCACCTTTCTGACCTGTTCGGAGTCTATCCGACCCTGCGCAATTATGTCGATGACCGCCACACCGTGGCGAAACGCTGGCTGGTGTGGCTCGGGTTTGCGCTGGGTGAACCCGAGCCATGGGGTGTTGAGGGCCTGTTATTCAGGCCCTTCGAGATAAAAGATGGTGCAGATTTGATCTGCTATTCGCGTCAATTGTCCGTCCCACAGAACGGATAGAGCCAACAGAGTCTCCCGAAGTTGATAGACCAAGACCCATGGTCTACGACTATCTCTGTGTCTTCCCTGCTCCTTGAGGTCGCAGAATGTACATTGTACCAGACTGTCATGACACAGATTACCAATGCCAACACAAGACTTCCGACTGTTTTCTTACTCATTCTGATCTCCCTTATGAAAAGCACAACCATGTGTGACCCAATGACAGCACTTGCGGTTGGCTCACTTGCTACGAGCGCTACCGGAACAGCCATGACCGCCTATGGTTCCTACAAAGGAGGCAAAGCCGCCAAGGCCCAAGCTTACTACCAAGCCCAGGTGGCGCGACAAAATGCTGAAGCCCAGGCTCAGATGGCTGAATACGAAGCTCAGATGGCCGGGTATCAAGCCAAAGATGCTGCGGCCCGTGGCGTCCAGACTGAAGAACGCCATTGGATGAATGTCGGGCAGCTTCTGGGGGAGCAGCGGGCCACTCAGGCGGCCAACGGTGTGGTGGTTGATGACGGGTCGGCCCAGGGCATCCAGCGTGACACCCAGGCCCTGGGCGCCATGGACGCCCTAACTATCCGCAGCAATACGGCCAACGAAGTGTGGGGACACACGGCGAATCGCAATTTGGCACAATATCAAGCCAAGGTATCCCGAGCCGGCGGCGATGCGTCGTACCAGATGGGCCGTTTGCAAGGCCGGCAGGCGGCACAGGCGGGCACCTTTGGGGCTGGCACGGCTCTGACCAGTGGCCTGAGCGACATAGCCGGTAAGTGGTACCAGTATGGTTCGGCCCACCCAAGAACCTGATCCTGGCGTTGTGGAGAAGATAAGCAGGCATCGGAAAAACTTCAGAGAGGAGCGATCACGATGGACGAAGACACAGAACGACTCGGGCGGCTGAAGATGGAGCATGCCAGCCCCACGGACTTGGGGTGGTAATCGACCATGCCCCGCGTTCCGGTCTACAGCACCCCCCAGGTTCAGCAGCAGCCCCTCCCGAACGTCGCGACTCGGGTGAATTTTCCCACCGTGCAGGTTCCCGATTTGGGCGCTCCTGCACGGGCCATCACACAGGGTGGCCAGCAGCTGGCTGCTACTGGCGACAAGCTCTTTCAGGTTGCCCAGCACCTTCAGGAGGATGCAAATCGGACTACGGCCAAACAGGCAATAGTGAACTTCGACCAGTTCTCCCGCCAGACCCTTATGACCGGTGACGGTGAAACTCCGGCCTATTTCAGCCTGCAAGGAGAAGATGCCCTTCGGTCCCATGATGGTATGGTGCAGACCCTGACCAAGCGCCGGCAGGAAACAGAGGACACTCTGGCCAACCAGCGCCAGCGGGAATTGTTCCGGGACGCGACGCAGGGCGCCCTCAGCCACGACCTCGATAAGATGGCCCAGTACAGACTGGGGCAGCAGCGAGTCTACGACGATGCGACATCAAAGATGATGGAGACAAATGCCTTTGAGAACGCCGTCACCTTCTACAACGATCCCCAGCGAATCGCAGAATCCATTGTTAGCGGGCAAGCCGAGATCCTTGCCCGCAACCAACGGAATGGCGCCCCCCCAGAAGTGACCGCCGGAGAAACACGGGCATTTGTGTCCAAGCTTCACACTGGCCTGTTGCACAAGCGGGCGGTCGAAGAACCTGGCACCGTCGCCAACTGGTATCAGGAGCACGCTGGTGCGTTCTGGGGCAACGATACAACGGAAGCGCAAAAGCTGGTCAAAAGCGTTGACGTTAAGTTCCAGGAGCAAGCTGCCGTTGATGCGTTACCCATGAGAACAGGCAGCTTTCTGAATTTTGCCCAAGCGGTGGCCCAGGTCGAGTCCGGCGGACGGGCCGATGCTCGCAACCCACGCAGTACGGCGACGGGGGTTGGGCAATTCACCGAAGCCACGTGGCGTGATGTGGTGAAGCGACACCGGCCAGATCTGGCTACGGGGAAGAGCGACGAGGCGTTGCTGGCCCTGCGCACCGACTCGGCCCTGTCACAGGAAATGATAGCGGCTTCCGCAAAGGACAATGCCACAGCGCTCCGGGATGCCGGCTTTGATGCCTCGCCCGGTAATCTTTACCTTGCCCACTTCGCCGGGTCGGCTGGTGCGAAGCGGGTGCTCGGAGCACGGACTGACACACCGGTAGAAGCCCTGCTGGGACCGACCGTCGTGGACGCCAATCCCTTCCTGCACGGGAAAACAGCATCCGACCTGCAAGACTGGGCAAACCGCCAGATGATCGGCGTCCCGGCGGACAGGCTGCTTCCGGTCGACCAATATCTGGCCCCGCTGGCAGCGATCAAGGACCCGGTTGTACGAGACGGGGCGGAAAGGCGAGCACGCCTCGTTCATGCCAGTGCGGAAGCGGGGTTCAAGGACCGACTGGAGGCGGACAAGCGGGAGGCCTGGGCTGTCATTGACCGGGGTGGCACCCCTGACGATCTGGACCCGGACTTGCGCAGCCGGATTACAGGCACTGGTCTTGTTGCAAAGTTGTGGAAGGGGGCAGAAACAAACCTGAAACGTCAGGAGCCAAAGACCGATAGGGAGTTGCAATACCACCTGCTGCGGATGTCAGCCGAGGACCCGGAGGCATTTCAGTCTCTGGACCTGCTCGATTATCGTCCCTGGTTTTCGTCGCAAGATTTCGAGGAAATGGGTAAGTTGCAGACACGCCAGGAGACCAAAGACACCGCGCAGGCAGCCAGGGACCTCGCAAAAAGCGAGTCGATCAAAAGGGCCATGGGGCTGGCAGACAAACAACTGCGGGCCGCTGGATTTAAGCCAACAGCCAAGCCGGGCAGTTCTGAGGCGGAAGCCGTTGCGAACTTCCAGATAGAGCTTAACAAGAGGGTTAAGGCACAAGGCGAGACGACTGGGAAGCCGCTAGGCGATTCAGACATTCTCAAGCTCATTGGCAATTTGCTGACCCCCGGCGAGGTTAAGTCTGGGGCTTGGTGGAGTGTGGATCCGGACAAGATGCTGTTCCAAACGACACCAGAAGAACGTGAGCGCTGGCGCCCGGACCAGGTGCCCGCGGAAGACCACCAGCTGATCACCAAGGCGTACCAGCGGCGGCATGGGCGAGCGCCAACGGAAAATGAGATCATGAAATTGTACCTGAATCAGGCATTGGGGAATGCGTCATGACCAACCCCTATGATGCTATTCTGGAACGTATGGAGGCGCGCACAGGGCAGGAACAAACACCCAGCGAGGCAGTTAATCCCTATGATGCTATTCTGGAAAGCCATGAGCGTAATGCGCGCGCAGCCCTTCACGGTTCTTTGCTGACGGCACAGGATCAGGATCCGGACGCCTATGCCAATGCGGTCCGCCTGGGGCGCAAGACTGGCCTGCCGCCCGACGTGGTGGCGGCAGATCCGAAGCCTGTGGAAACACGGGTGCGGACCGACGAAGCTGCACGGCTTCTGGACTACGCCCCGGCATCGGCGGCTTGGCTGCGGGTGCCCGGCAATGCCATTCTTGCGCGTGACGATATTGCCGCCCTGTACCGAGTCGAGCGGGGGATGAACCTCCGTGAGGCCTTTGGCCGCGGTGTGGACCAGTTGCAGGGCGTGGCGTATAGCGCCGTCGAGAACCTAGGCGGGTTGGCCGGCGCGGGCGCGGTCCGGACCTGGGGGCGGGAGGGGCGGGAACGCAACACCATCGAGGCCGAGGCCCATGATGGTCAGCGCACCCGGTTCCTGGACATTCGCTCGCCGTCCGATTTTGCCCAATGGGGGCTTGAGACAGCTGGCGAACAGGCGCCGATGATGGCGCCTGGGCTGGCAGGGGGGCTGGCGGGGGCTGGGATCGGCACGCTGGTGGCCGGCCCGCTGGGCACGGTCGTCGGGGGTATCGCCGGCGCCTTCGTGCCTTCCGCCTTCCTTGGCATCGGCGAGACGCAACAGGCAATCAAGGATCGCGACCCCAATGCCGAGGCTTCATGGTGGGCGGTCGGCGGTGGCATGGCGATAGGGGTCCTGGATAGCTTCCTGCCCGGCAAGGTGGGCACGATGCTAGCGCGGTCTCTGGGGCGAGAGGCCGCCGAACAGGTGGCACGCCATACCTTCCGCACGCTCGCCGCTGATACCGCCAAGGACGTGACGCTTGAGGGCGTCACGGAAGCGGTTCAGGAGGCCGTTTCCGAAGGTGTGGCAGCCTACGCCACCGACACGCCCGTGGATGCCGCCAAACTGGCGGAACAGATGATTGAGGCGTTCGCCGCTGGCGGCCTGATGGGCGGCGCGGTGGGGGGCGGGTCGCGTTCCATCGCTAATGCCAACCGGGCGGCAAAAGCGCGGGAGGACCAGGCGCTGTTCCAGGCCCTGGCCGAAGGCGCGGCCTCCTCGAAGCTCCGCGAGAGACTGCCAGAAAAGTACAAGGAGTTTCTCGACCACGTTACGCGCGATGGACCGGTTGAGAACCTTTACATCCCGGCGGAGGAACTGGTCCGCTACTTCCAGGGCGTGAACGTCGATCCCTTTGCGTTTGCCAACGACTTTCCAGACATGGAGTATGTCGCCGAGCAGTTGCCGGAAGCTCTTGCCAGTGGCGGCGATGTGCGCATTGCAACCAAGGACTACGGGACATGGCTTGCCGGCACCGATCATCATGCCGGCTTGGCGCCGCACCTGCGGCTGTCGCCCGAGGCCATGACGGCGGCGGAAGCCGAGGCATTTGATGACGAGATGGCCGATGCCCTGGCGAAACGTGCCGACGAAATGGAGGCCGATCTTCTCCAGAAGCAGGAATCCCTCCCGTCGGCGGACAAAGTTTTCGAGGACATCCGGGGCAAACTGGTCGAGGCTGGTTTCCGCCCCCAGGACGCCGAAGCCCAGGCCATCCTCTGGCGCCAACGCACCGCGACGCGGGCGGAACGGCTAGGCATGGACCCGTGGGACCTGTATCAGGAGACGTTCACCGACGGCGGGCCGACCATCACGGCGGACACCACAGCCCCGCAACCGCTAGCGCCGAAGAATCAAGATCCGCTTGATGCCTGGCTTGATGCCCTGCGCAACGGAACAGCCGCTCCCAAAGCACAGGGACGGGGGCCGTCGTTGCTGGAATGGATCGCCGCGCGTGGTGGCATCATCGACGAAGGCGGCGAGGTGACCGCCCTTGACCTTGACACTTGGCACAAGGGCAAGATCGGGCGGCGCAAACTGCTGCGCGAGAGGATGACCGCCACTGGCCCACTCATGCTTGGCATGGCCGGCGGCGGCAACTCCGCCTACACCTCCGACGACGTGACCCGCGCGTCCTGGGAGGCCGGCTATTTCCCCGAGGCCGGCGAGAAGCGCCCTTCCCCCAGTGACCTGTTTGCCGCCATGGCCGAGGAAGCTGCCGGCAAGCCCCGGTACGTAAACGAGGATCTCGTCGCGGCCCACTATCACGAGACGCTCGATAACCTAGCCGAGGCCATCGATGCGGTGGGTCTCGATGTCAAGACTAATGACAATGCCACCATCAAAGCCGCGCTCAAAACGGCAAAGTATTACCAGGCCGATGGCGGCGATGTTCCACGGGGTCATGTGACCTTCCCGCTCGCAGGGCTGGGGACAGGACAAACCACCATCACTCTGACCGATCAGGCCAACCTGTCCACCTTCCTGCACGAGACCGGTCACGTCTGGCTGGAGGAACTGAAGGCCGATGCGGCGCGACCCGAGGCGCCCGAGTCGTTGCGCCAGGATTGGGCCACGGTGCAAGCATGGCTCGGGGGTGAGGAGGGGGCCGCCCCCACGACAGACCAGCACGAACAGTGGGCGCGCGGAGTCGAAGCATATTTTCGCGAAGGCAAGGCCCCCTCGTTGGAACTGGCGGATGTCTTCTCCCGCTTCCGGACCTGGCTGATCCAGGTCTATCGCACGATCCGCGGTCTGAATGTCCAGCTGACCGACGAGGTGCGGGCGGTCATGGATCGGCTGGTGGCCAGTGATGCTCAGATTGAGGCGGCCCTGGATGCCGAAGCAGCCCGGCCCTTGATTGCCGATCCGAAGACCCTGGGTCTCTCAGAGACCGAGTGGGAAACCTATCAGCGCCTGGCACACAAAGCCCGGATGGAGGCCGAGGAAACGCTGACGCAGCGGGCCATGGCCGAAGCGGCGCGCGAAAAAGAAGCCTGGTGGCGGGAAGAACGGGATCAGGTCAAGGAAAAGGTAACGCAGGATGTCGATGCACGTCCGGTCTATCAGGCTTTCCGGTTTCTGATCGAGGGCAAGTTGCCGGAGGGTGTTGAACCATCCTTCGTGGTTCTGGGCAAGCTGTCACGGAAAGTGCTGGTCGAGAATTATGGTCCGGAAATCCTGAACCGGCTGCCACGGGCCTTTGGACGGATTTATGGTGAGAATGGCGTGCATCCTGACTACGTGGCCGAGGCTTTTGGTTTCGGATCAGGTGACGCCCTGGTCCAGGCGTTGTTGCAGATGCAGCCGCGCAAGACCGTGATTGAGGCGGAGACGAACGCCCGGATGTATGCCGCCCACGGCAACATGCTGACCGACGGGTCCGTTGCCGAGGAAGCGCGGGCTGCAATTCAGAACGAGGCCCGGACAGCCCTGTTGCAGGCTGAACTGAAGACGCTACGGAAGGTCGTCGCGAGGCAGACGCGCCAGGCGGTCCTTGAGGAAGGCCTGGAGAAGGCGCAGGAGCGTCTTGACGTTGCCAAGCACAAGATCAAGGAGGCTAAAGAACAGGGCGATTGGGATGTGGCGTCAGAGCGCCTTGTCGCCGATATGCGCGTGGGGAAGGAAAAGGAGAAGGCCCGTCAAACTCTCGAAGCCGAGCGTGAGAAGGCGCAGGAGCGTCTTGACGTTGCCAAGCACAAGATCAAGGAGGCCAAAGAACAGGGCGATTGGGATGTGGCATCAGAGCGCAAGAAAGCGTCCGATAAAGTCGCAGCACAGGCCCAGGCCCGCCAGGCTGTGATCGACCATGATACACCGGCTGCCGTCTACCGGGCAGCCGCAGCCCGTATCATTGCCCGTCGCCGGCTTCGCGATGTGCACGAGGTCCTGCATCGGGCCGCCGAAGTGCGGGCGGCCAGGGCGACCGAACAGGCCATCGCCAAGGGCAACCTGCTGGAGGCGGTCAAACAGAAAGACCGGCAGGTCCTGGCCTACCACTTGGCCAATGAGGCAGGGGTGGTGCAGAAGGGAGCCGACAAGGCGTTGAAATTCCTGCGCTCGTTCGACAAGCCCAAGGTACGCAAGGAACTGCCCCCCGAATACGTGGAGCGCATTGATGCCCTGTTGGAAGGCTACGACCTGCGTCCTGCCGGCCAGCGCACGCTCGACAAACTGGCTAAACTACGGGCCTTCGTCCAGCAGCGCCTGGATGCCGGGGAGGTGGTCGAGGTGCCAGCCAGGTTGTTGGAACGGGCCGGTCAGGTGAATGTCCGGGACCTGACGGTGGACGAACTGCGCGGCTTGGTCGATGCGGTGAAATATCTGGAGCACCTGGGCAGACTCAAAACCAAGCTGCGGCTTGCCAAGAAACAACGCGATTTCACGGCGGTCAAGAGCGAACTGGTCAACGGCATTCTGGCCAACCTGCCCGAGAAGGTGCGGGAAAGTAAAAACCGCAACCCAACCCAGTGGGACCAGTTTCTTGACACGATTGGTGGCCTGGATGCCAGTCTCCTCAAGATCGAGCAGGTGATAGACTGGCTCGATGCCGGCGACGCGTCGGGGACGGTCTCGAAACTGATCTGGCAGCCGATCGTCGAGTCGCAGGCGCATGAGAACGACCTTCTGGTCGAAAAGGTGGGGGCGGTCGAACGGCTGTTCAGAAATCTTGATCCGGCTCATCGCCGCCGCCTGACTGAAAAAGTGCATATCCCGGAGGTCAATACAGACTTCACTCGTGCTGACCTGCTGGCGGTAGCGCTTAATACCGGCAGCGAGAGTAATCTGGACAAGATGCTCCGGGGCGAAAACTGGTCGCAACAGCAGCTTGACGCCGTGCTCGCTCCTTTGACCAAGGCCGACTGGGATCTGGTACAAGGCCTGTGGGATACCATCAACGGCCTGTGGCCCGAGGTTGAAGCGCTACAAGAGCGACTCACGGGCGTAAAGCCGCCCAAGGTCGATGCCCGCGAGATCACGACACCGTTCGGCACGTACCAGGGCGGATATTACCCCATCGTTTATGACCCACGCCGCAATCGCGATGTGGCACAACGGAATGAGAAGTCAGGTAACCTGTTGTTCGAGAACAGTTATTTTAGACCGAAGACCGCACAGGGCCACACGATCGCGCGGACCGGCTACACGGCCCCATTGTTGTTCGACCTCGATGTCATTCCGCGTCATCTGGCGCAGGTGATTCATGACATCACCCACCGCGAGGCCGTATCAGCAGTGGACAAGCTGTTGCAGGACGACACGGTACGAGACGCGATCGAGCGTGTCCTGGGGCCGCAGATTTACAGCCAGTTCCGGCCTTGGCTGCAAGCGATTGCCAACGACGGGTTTGATGATCGCGGCTTGCGGAACTGGGACAAGCTGGCCCGCTACGGTCGGCACACCGCCACCATCATGGGCCTGGGATATCGCGTCTCGACAGTGCTGGCTCAGCTTACAGGCTTTTTTCCATCCGCCGAGATGATCGGATCTCGGGCCATGGCCAAGGGGATGCGCCTGGCTTTCCGCAGTCCGCGTGCCTTCCAGGATTCTGTCGCGTTCGTCCAGAGCGTGTCCGGAGAAATGCGCCATCGCCATAACACCATGGACCGCGATATCAGGGACCAGATGCGCGGCTTGGCCGGCCAGCATGGGGTGCTGGCAGAGACGAAGCGGTTCGCTTTTCATGGCATTGCCCTGATGGATCAGGTGGTCACGACGGCCACTTTCGTTGGTGCGGCGCACAAGCATCTGGAACAGAACCCAGGGGATGAAGCCGGTGCGGTAGCCCATGCCGAGCGGGTCATCCGCCTGACGCAAGCAGCCGGTGGCGTCAAGGACCTGTCCGCACTCCAGCGTGGTGGCGAGTTCCAGAAGCTGCTTACGATCTTCTATGGCTACTTCAACGCCCTATACAACCGCCTGCGCACGCTGGGGCGTGACATCCGAACGGCGGAAGCCGGGGACTTCCCCGCCCTGTTGTCCCGCGCTCTGTTCCTGGTGGTCGGGCCGGCGGTGCTGGGCGAACTGTTGACCGGCAGAGAGCCAGATGATGATGAGGGGTGGGTCCAGTGGCTTCTGACCAAGATTGCGGTCTTCCCCTTCTTGTCGATGCCCGTGGTTAGGGATATTGCCTCTGCCCTTGGGAGTGGCTACGGTTACACGCTATCTCCTGTCACACAGTTTGGCACCACGCTCACCAAGTTGGCCCACGACGTTGAGAAACTGAAGGCCGGTGAACCGGATGCCCCGAAGCTGGCACGACACACCGCCGAACTGACAGGCTATGTATTTAGTCTGCCCCTTGGGCAGCCGGTTGGTACGGCGCATGCGTTGTGGCAGTGGTTTGACGAGGGAATGCGCGGCATTCCGATTCAGGAAACATTGTTTGGCCGCCACCGCAGGAATTGACTGTGCAATTATATCTGTGACTTCTTGGTAGCATTGCGGTAGCCATTAATTGGCTATTAAATTGGATGTTGAGTGTAACTGAGTTGTAACGAGGGAAATGTAAATACAATGATGGGATGGCTCAGAAAAATCGTTGACTTTTTTGGCACCGACGCTCCTGAAACTATCAGCGCTCGTGCCTTCCTTGGAGTGAAGGACAAAGGTTATGCAGACCAGAGTAGCGATTATCCAGAGGTAGACTCTAGTTCTGGTAATCCTGATATGTTTGGTATGCATCACTACGATATGCTCATCTCTTAACTACCCGTTAACATCTAGAGGAAGAACCTAATAATGTTGAAATCGATCAGAGAGTTCGTGCTCGGCCCTGATTGCCCGGAATGTGAAGGAACAATCAGTGCGGTGACGAAGACGACTCTGGATGACTCTGATAGTTCTTATGGATGGAATGACTATGACACCGATAGCTCTTATGGGTGGAATAGTTATGATTCCGTGGCGTCATTTCATCCCGAAGTCCTGCTGTAATTGGATAGAATCCTGAGCTACTAGGGCCTATAAAGTAGCAAATCTTCTCTTTTTCCAACTAAGACTGCTCTCCATGAGAGCAGTCTTTTTTTTGAGGTAAACAATGGCCGTTTCCTCAACACCAGCCCGTTCCGGTCCCTTCGTCTGTAACGGCGAAAACGTGCAGTTCACGTTCGCATTTATGGCCTATGCCCCAGAGCACCTGGAAGTGATTCTGAGCGACTCGTCCGGGCGCGAGAAGGTGCTGGTCCTTGGCCAGCATTATACCGTCATGGATATCTCCCCCCACGGGGGGAAGGTGCGATTCGTTAAAGCGCCGGCAGCCGGCAACACGATCACCCTCCGGCGCAATGTGCCTGCGGTACAAGAGACGAGACTGCACAATCAAGGCGCGTTCTTCCCGGAGGACATCGAACGAGCGCTTGATCTTGGCGTAATGCACGACCAGCAGCAAGACGAGTTGATTGAACGCGCTTTCAAGTTGTTGCCAACCTATGAAAAGCATATCGACAATAGCAGGTTTCATGCTGAGGCCGCTAACACAGCCAGAATCGCCGCTGAGAAGACCCTTGCGGCGATTCGCACGATGTTTTCTCCCGGCAAACATTTGTCATCATTGGGATCGTGGCTCGGTGTGCCTGATGTCATTGACGGCGGCCCTTGGACGCCACCCGGCGAGGAGCGCGACAAGGGATTCCGGGGCGAGAGTTCTATGCCAGGTGTTTATTTGGATCTGGGAAACCGACTCGATGGAAAACAGGTCATTGACGGAGGTTGGCGTAGACATCGACCGGAAGTCGACGACGTATTCGCGCATAGACGCGTCATAGATCTTGGAGAAAGGGAATAAATATGGGCGTTATCAAAATGCCAGACGCTACCATGGAGGAGCGCGCGGACTCTGTGCTTGTGAGAGGAGAGGTGGTCTACGACACAGACCGGAAGCTTCTATATATGGGAGACGGAGTAACGGCAGGCGGCAGGGCGCTCGTTGTGGACGAGGGGGATGGTAAGTTCAGCACAGGGAATGTAAGGGGGCCGAAACAATCAACCAATTTTGCCATGGCTCTCTTTGATGGGATCTCTGGTCTGGCCCTGCTCGATGGGCCCACTCCCGGCGTAGAGGGAACTGCGCTGCACAGCATCGGCATCGGCAAGTTGCCCATATATAGGTTGGTGCGAGTCTCTGACCTGTCGGCGATCGATCAAACCCCTGGCCATGTCCTTCTCGTCGAGGACAATGCTAAGGGCCCTATGGTCAAATGCGCCCTTCTGCCTGTCTCCAGCCTGGAGAAAGCCGAAAAGGGTCATATCCTGACCGGCAACGGCAGAGAGCCTGGAGATGATTCGCCCAGTTTCAAGGCCCCGGATCCTGGCAGCTTTGTGCAAATCGGGAAATCTGAAATTATTAAACCATCAGACACGCCGAAATCCTCTGTTGTGCTCAAGGGCATTACGAAGGAGTACAACACCTATGTCGTGGTTGGCACTGGGATACAGGCTGGCACTGCAGCAACATACCTTGACATTAGGTTTATGGTTGGAGGTGATGAAATCACAGGGTCATTTTACATCACTAGCGGGGCATCCAGCACGGTTAATTTTGAGAATAATAAGAAGTCTTCCTTGAATGATTCTAGTGCTATAATAAGCCCCACAGCCCAGATAAACCCCACACTCCAAGGGAGTGGGTATAACGGCTCTTTCATGATGCATGTGTTCAACGGGCCTACAGAAGGTCTTCATACATATATTTCTCTGCATCAGTTCATGACATACGTGGATGGTTCGAGGAAAGATAGTTTCTGCTCTTCATTGAAAGACGGCGTATTCCTTGATACAAGAGCAATAACTGGCATAACTTTCAAACTTACAACATCACAGAAACAGGATACTATTGCCGCTGGAACATTTACTTTATATGGATTGGTATCGAAGAAAAACTAGGTGTTGAAAGAAAACATGGAGCCTAGCCAATGTTGTCCACTACTGTTCTATGGTCATGGACCACTACACGAAAACGGATGAGCTGCACCCCCCGCCAACGCGAATTGTTCTATGATATCGACGAGAATGCGTTGTTTTATGGCGATGGAAATACACGCGGCGGGGTGAAGATCCTGAGCACGCGCGATGCAGTGGATACCAATACCTTTGGTGATAGGTTGCGGCAGACGCTGTTAGCGGATACGACACTTATCCGTCTACTCATGGGGCTGGATGACAGCGTGGACGGCTTTGTCGCCGTTCTTGGCGGCCCAGACGGGAAACTACTGACGAGCAGCGGGAAGCTCGCCAGTTCACTGGTTACCGGACCGACTCAAAGCACGAGCGGGAATCTCGCGATCTTTGCCGATGAGACCGGGAAAGCATTGAAGGATAGTCACTGGTCAATCGGAAATCTGGTGGTCGCCTCCCCCCGTTCACAAAGAAGGGGAGGCATCCCCATCTTCGCAGCGCCTGCCTCCGGTCAGGCCATAACGCTGCTGGATAGCGGCGAGTCGATTGACAATTTTATGACCAAGCCTGCCAGCGCTGTGGCGGGGAATATCCCCTCTTTTCTAGATACCAGCGGGAGGATGCTAGGGGACAGTGGGAAATCGGTTAACGATCTGGAACAGTCCATTGCTGGCAAGGCGGCTGTAAGCCATACACACAAGCCCGCTGATATTGGGGCAGCCACTCCCGCCGATATAGACGACCGTATCAAGGCAGTGGTGGGGGCGGCACCAGCGGCGCTTGACACCCTGAAGGAACTGGCAGATGCACTCGGCAGTAATGCCAATTTTGCCAGTACGGTCACGACAGAGTTGGCTGGTAAGGCAGCTGCCAACCACACCCATGCCCCGGCAACGACAACGGTTCCTGGTTTTATATCGGCCACCGACAAGGCCAAACTCGACGGCATCGCTACCAGTGCTAATGCATACACGCTTCCAGCGGCAACTGGCACGACACTCGGGGGCGTCAAGGTTGGTAACAATGTCTCCATCGATGCCGATGGCATATTGTCTGCATCTGCTGACCTTATCAAGGGCCCCTCTAGCAGCGTTGCTGGTGAACTCCCCGTTTTTGACGGCACAAACGGTAAAACTCTAAAAAGCAGCGGCAGGCAGGTTACTGACTTCGTGACCGGTCCGACGACGACCACCAATCCAAAGTATGCATTAGCTTATGCCAATTCTACTGATGGGAAGAGTCTAGCTTATATACCATATCCAGACGCTAATGGCGAATTCCTGAAAAACGGTGGACCTAACAAACCTCCAGAATGGAGTATGATAGCACGCCCTGTTAAAAATATCTATACATTGAATATATCTCTGCCTCCCTGGAATATAAGGAATGGGAAATCAATCATCCCAGAAATAGGAATTCCCACAACAGATCGTGGAACACTTTACATGCTTTTCGCTTTTCTTACCTACATTGGCCTTGAAAATAGAAAAGGAATAACATTCAGAATAGATCTTCGTAGAGGACTGGAAATCATCGACTCTTTCAAGAATTATGATGTCTCTCAAGGCAAGGATGATAGGAGAACTCTTGATGTAATTAAGACATATTATAGCAATGGTCAAAGTATGATGGTTGGAACGGCCATAGAGACCCATGACTTAGATAAAACAGGAATTCCAGAAAATGCGATACACTGTGATATATCTCTTGTGATTATGGAATGTGCCATAATGACACAAACGCTGTCTTATAGAAATCCCTAGCCTGTGTGAGGCCTCCCCATGCTTGCCCACACCAAGGACGTCACCGATGTCGCTGTCGGGGGCGTGGCGATTACTGTGCCGTTCTGGATCACGATCCTGGCGGATTGGGCACAAGTCGCCACCGTTTGGCTGGGGCTGCTCCTGGTTCTGTTCCGGTTAATTCTGGGGCTGCATGATGGCTGGGCACGATTCAAGCGTTGGCGCACACCGCCCCCCTGACCCATTGCCGCCTTCTGGCGGCTTTTTTATTGGAGTCCTCTCAATGACCGAATTGCGGCCTTCCCCCAGCACGGCGCACAATCTGCGCACTATGGCCCGGACCTTCCTGGTCAAGCGCTCCACCACCTTCACGGCTGGCATCATCACGGGCCTGATGGCCTTGCTCAGCCTGTTCGATATCAACCTGGCGCCGGAGATGCAGCAAGCCCTCACCGGCGTTGCCAATAGCCTGGTCATTCTGATCAGCCTGCTGCTCTAGGAGAGACACATGCCCATGAACAGAGATCCCCTGAAAGGCGAACTGATCGTTGACGAGGGGTTGCGGCTCAAGCCGTATCGCTGCCCTGCCGGCAAGCTCACGATCGGGATTGGGCGGAACCTGGATGATCGTGGCATCACTGAGGCCGAGGCCATGGTGCTGCTCGATAACGACATCGCGATCGTCGAGGCCGAGTTGGATCACGCCTTGCCCTGGTGGCGGACGCTGCCCGATGCCCCAGCCCGCGCCCTGGCTAACATGGCCTTCAACATGGGGGTCCCCCGTCTGCTGGGCTTCCGCCGGATGCTGGAGGCCCTCCGGCATGGCGATTACACGACTGCGGCGGAAGAAGCGCAAAACAGCCGGTGGGCCACGCAGGTCGGACCCCGTGCCCAGCGCGTGGGCCGCAGGCTGTTGAGCTTGGAAGGGAGGTAAGTCTGCATGACCATCATTTGCGCGCTCCACAAGCCTGGTTACGGCACGGTTATAGGGTCAGACACTCATGAAACGTACGGTTGCGCAGCGCTTCCTCTCCTCGAAGGAAAGTGGGTTATCGGCTCGCATTGGGCAGCCGGAGTATGCGGAAACGCCAAGGCATTTGACTTGATCGAAGTTAACGCCCGAGAACTTCTAAGCCCTGACATTACGCCTTACGCCTTTAGCTCTAAATATTTTGCACTTCTGCGAGAGGACGGATGGGAACCGATGAAAGAACAGGGCGATCCAATCCGCTTTAATGTTCGCATTATCCTGGCATCTGCATGCGAGGTGTATGATATCGGCGGCAATGGACACGTCAGACGTGAAGAGTGGGTAGCCAATGGCTCTGGCGATGATCTTGCCACAGGTGCTGCCCACGTTCTGCGTCTGCAAAACGCTTCCCCGGAAACGGTTGTCCGTACTGCAGTCAGCACAGCGATCCAATTTTCTACCGAGTGCGGAGGGGAAGTGTGGATCCAATCTCTGCGCCGTTTCTCGGGCGCGTTGGCTTACTGTTGAACCAGGAGGAAAGAATCTGCCGCTGGCTGGTTCCGGGATTCCTCTGCCGGGCAGGGAGGCCCGGAGCGGGGGTATCATCAGGACACGGGGATGATAGCGGGGATGTGAAGAGGGGGATGTGGAGGGAAATTACCGCTAACCTCTTGATTTCTCTGGTGAGCGCGCTGGGGATCGAACCCAGGACCTGCTGATTAAAA
>CAZUWH010000021.1:0-45764 GCA_964624075.1 uncultured Rhodobacterales bacterium | reverse complement strand
GCTTAAGCTACATCCACTAGCCTATCAGAATGCCCGTCTTGAATAAGACGGGCTAACAATATATCAAAGCGATTTACAGGCTTAGGTTACTTCACAGTGATAATTCGGTAATTCCTTGACTTGATCATTTCCTAGAACAAACAGGTGGGAGGAAACTTTGAACATATTGCCTTGAGAACTTAGTTTGCGTGCCAAGATTGAAAGCGTAGCATGATACGGAACTACGTTCCGGGTAGAATGCGATTGCCATTTCCATTTTCCTTAGTCATATTTGAACTTATAGTATATTTGTCAGTTGACATGCACACGCCTGCATTGACAGATGTTCTGCAATTTACGCTTTCTGCTTAGCTTGTGGACATTCACTGGAGAGCGAGGAAGGTTCTGACGAGATGAATGGCAGCGGCGAAGCTGGTATCGGTCCTGTCGTAGCGTGTGGCGATCTGACGGAATGACGGTGGTGGCCCCCTGTTCGTCCAGTTCTAGACGCGAACTAATCACCGCACGCCTTCAACAAATAGGCGGTTGTCTTGACCCGATCGACCAAGATCACCCCCCTTTCCTGGAAGAAAGGGGGCAATCCGTTCCCACTGTCATCGAGCCATGCGCCTTGACTGGCTTGGCATGGTGAACCCTAAGGTTGTCGAGGATCGGAAAGATCTTGCGGTCCGTGTTCTTGATCAGGGCTTCCAGAAATGCGATGAGCCGTTCGGCCGGATACGCCCCATCCAGCCATTTCCAGATGGTCTCGGGACGTTGCTCGTCGGCACGCTGGATCGGCTTCCGTGGGGTGAAGCGCTTCAGATAGTCCCCCACCGCCCGAACCGACAGCGTGATGCCGTAGTCCCGCGCGATCAGTTCCATGACCACCAGCCGCTCCGAGGAATGGCCCTTTCAGTCTCACCAGCACGAAATCCACTTTCAGCTGCTCTGGCCGCTTGTCGAAAATCAGCCGCCAGAGCGCGCGGCCCCTAGCTCAGCCGGTAAGTCGGCGCCCTTCGCCACCGCGCTTGCCGCGTGCCCTAGAGCGCCGCCATGCCTGCCTAGCCCCTCGTAGAGATCAATAACTCCCCGCCCCGCCGGCCACGACAGTCCCGTCAAATCCACGATCCGCGTGATCTTGTAGCTCTTGCGATAGAGCTGAATGACCTGCCTGCGCCGCTCACGGAGCTCCGCAAACGATTGCTTCCGCGCGTTTCCCCTGTTTGCCATTAATAATACAAAGCCATCGCGCGATGTTCAAGACATCATCATGCCAGATCAATAACGTTGAGGACGCCGATGGAGATATCTCGTGGTTATGCCTGTAAAGACTGGTTCTGTCCTGGCGGCGGCGAAGATGAAGAAGGCGGCGGCCCCGGAAATGGGAACGCCGCCGATGCGTCTCTTCCGCGAAGGAGAAGCTGCGCATTCTAACCGAGGTCGATCAGGCGGCAGCCAGCAGCGAACTGGGCGCGATACGCTGCTGCGCGGGAGGGCCTCTCTTCGTCGATGCTGGGCGAATGGCGGCGCCAGCGTGAGGACGGCGTGCTCAAGGGGCTGACGCTGCAGCCGCGCGGCCCGAAGCCCGAGCCGGTCCAACCCCGCTGTCGGACGACAATGTTCGTCTGCGCCGCGAGAACGCCGCCCTGGGGGAGCGTCTCGTCCGCGCCGGGCAAGATCATCATGCA
The DNA here is from genome assembly GCA_964624075.1 of uncultured Rhodobacterales bacterium. Taxonomy (GTDB): domain Bacteria; phylum Pseudomonadota; class Alphaproteobacteria; order Rhodospirillales; family Rhodospirillaceae; genus CAZUWH01. Next base: position 44,094 of record CAZUWH010000021.1, on the reverse strand, counting down.
CACTGCTCCCCATGATTTCCGATCAGGGTCGCGGACATCGCGAAGGAGTATTCGAGGAACGTGTTTCCCGAGGCGCCTATCACCAGGGTGGACGGCCTCGATCTATCGCGGAAATTTGAGGGCATGCTCATGCCCCTTGATTCGGGCGCAGGTGAATGGGGCATCATCTACAACAAGGGGGGATCACATCGGGGGGCCGCATCAACTTCACGCTCGCCCACGAACTGGGCCACTATCTGCTGCACCGACATTTGTTCCCTGAAGGTATACGTTGCTCCAGCCGGGATATGAGCGATTGGCGATTCGAGTATGGCCAGGTCGAGGCCCAGGCAAACAAGTTCGCTTCGTTCTTACTGATGCCGCTCGATGATTTTCGGCAGCAGATCAGTGGCCAGAAGATCGAGATGGAGCTGCTGCGGCACCTATCCGATCGGTACGAGGTTTCGATCACTGCCGCGATTCTGAAGTAGCTCAGCATCACAGATCAGCAAGCTATGATTGTCGTTAGCAAAGACTGGTTCATCGATTGGGCATGGTCGAGCGAACGGCTACTGAAATCCGGGATCTACTATGCGGCGAGGCAACAGACGATCGAACTGCCGAGCGAGTCGCTTGCTGCCCTTCGGAGCGACAAAGAGGCGGCGCAGGTCGGCATTATGCACAGAAAGGAGAAAAATGGGGGGGCAGGGCAACGAGGATGTCTACGAGGTGACGATCTTTGCCCCCAAGGTCGAGATGACCATTTCCTCTGTTGCTTTACCCCAATGAAGGTCGATCCCACTAGCGCGTCAGCGATCTTGATGAGCCCGAAGAGCCGGATACCTACGACAGGTTCATCGCAGGCGGCTAACCATGAACGAGATAGTGGTGCCCTTGGGCGAGATAGGCGAGATCCTGGAAAGGGCGAAACAGGCAGCAATCGACTACTACCGTCTGACGGGTAAACCGCTGGGCGTGACGGGCGAAGTCGGCGAATACAAGGCAGCACGCCTTCTCGGTCTAGCTGACGCCATCGATCAGGCTGGGCGGCGGTACTACTAGATCACAAGGCACGGGCCCTTTCTGATGCCGGCCGCTGCAAGAGCCAGCGCGCCTCGAGTCGATCAAGCTAGACTACGAGTGGGAAGCTGTCCTCCTCGTGCTGATGGATGAGAATCTCCGAACGCTAGAGATCTGGGAGGCCGGGCGGACCACCGTAGCCGAAGCCCTCTCTGCGCCGGGAAGCAAAGCGCGGAATGAAAGTTTATCATTAGATGTATCAAGTTTAAATAAAATCTTTATAGAAGTATTTCTGACATGATACTAACTCTAATAGAGCTACAAACTTCGAAAGAAAGCAAACTTTGCGCGGTCATTCTAATGATTTATATTATCAGAGATAAGCATATTGATTATGTTTGATCATTGGTAGTTCTCGACTACCGATCGCTGATCATCTCCTGTTGCGAACGATCTCATGCACGACGCTCGATCCGGCCCAAACCCATTACCGCCCCACGCCATGTCGGCGATTGAAACAGGGCCATGGTGCCAGGACGAGAATGGTGCTACCGATGCGAGCGTACTTGTGCAGCCCGCGGCACTCAGGCAGATGACCGTGATCGAGCTGAAGGCGAAATGGGAGGCCGTCTTCGGTATATCCGCGCCGAACAACAGCCGGAGCTACCTTGAGCCCAGGCTCGGCCATCGGATCCAGGAACTGACCTTTGGCGGTCTTTCCTGCAAAACGTGTCGGACGCTGGACCTTCTAGCCGATGGAAATCGAAGGCCGGAGCAGTCGCAAGGCGGTCATCGCAGATTCCCGCAATTTTGGACTGCGCGAAGCCAAGAGAGGGATAGCCGATGAGCCGTTCCCCGGGTTCCGTTATCACGATGCTGCGCCGCTAACGCTGCGCCATCTACACTCGCAAGTTGAGTGAGGAAGGGCTCGACATGGAGTTCAACAGCCTCGACGCTCAGCGCGAGGCCTGCGAGGCCTATGTCGCGAGTCAGAAGGCCGAGGGCTGGTCCGCCATCCGCGAGGGCTATGACGACGGTGGCTTCTCGGGCTGGTATGCTAGATCTGTGTAGAGCGGCGTCCCCGTCGACCTGCGTACCGAGGGACTCGGTTCGGTCCTCCGGGATATGATCGCGCCACGCAAGGCGGAGGCCTGCGCATGACCAGCACGTCCAACACCATCCGCGTCGTCATTCCGTTGACAACCGCCAAGCGCAACGGGCGGCTGAAGATCCTGCCGCCCGAGGACGTGGGCATGCGGGACGGCAGGGCGCAGGATCCGCATGTCCTACACGCCGTCGGTCGCGCCTGGGGCTGGCGGTGATAGCTGGAGATCGGCGCCGCTTCCACGATCCCAGGACATCGCAGCTGCGGAGAAGGTCTCCGACCGGTTCGTCAGCTGGATGATGCAGCTGGCCTATCTGTCGCCAGACGTGCTCGAATACCTCGTCATCAGGCGCGTACCCCCGCCACTGTCACTCAACGATCTGGCTGCGGTTGCCGAACGGCCGCGGGCGGAGGCGCAAGGCGCGCGCGGGTGTTCGACTGATCCGGAGCCCTGTCTCAAGAGCTCAAGGGAAGCTTGCCTAAAAGGTTGTGGCGGTGAGCGTTACATGCGCATTGAGCGGAGGGCGCAATTCGAAAGCCTGCGGCTCGCGCGAGAAGTTCCAGAGCCGTAGAAGGCACCAGTCCGCGCGGCGCTCCTCGGCCACGGCGAGTTCATTGCGCGAGATGCGGAAAGGTGTTCGTTCCCAGCCATTCGTCGTCTTGACTTCGATGAGACGTTGCCGTCCGTCCAGCGCGAAGCTTGCGCTGTCGCCATTCTCCTCCGACACCCAGCGTATTCGGCGCGCGAGATCGTCGCGCCCGGCGCCGGTCAGGACAGCTCGCTCATACGCCAGCACACACTCTTCACCGGATCTTGCCCAACAAGGCGCAGTTCCGTTCGTCCCGCGCAGCTACATCGAACTTACGGGCGATGGCCAGTATCTGCTCCAGTTCCTGTGGTGGTGGCTGGTTGCTGAGCGGCGGCGGGCCGATCCATAGCTGCGCGGCCTCTTGGAGCCCGATCGCGGGCCCCCGTATCGGCATGCGGCCGATCTGTACCGGGTTAAGCGCAAGCCAGCGCGCAACCGCAGCAACGAGCGTTACCTGGAAGGTAGCTGGCTTGTAGCCGGGAACCAAGTCCTCGCCGAGGCTATTCAGGACCGCACTGATGCTCTGGTGCCTGTATTCGATTGATGTCCGCGATCAGCTTCTCCTAGCCTGAAGGTTCCGGTTCCGCTCGGCCTTGTTGCAGGGACGGCCGGCGAGGTCATCGGCAGGCATCGTAAAATAACCCGCGACGATCAGATCGTTTTCTTTATCCGTCCAGGGCCCGTTCGACATTGGGCCAGACTACCGGCGTAAAGATTACTTGTCATCAGCGGTTTCCGCGATAGTGCCCAGTTCGGGAAGCTCAGCGGAACGATCGCTACGCGCGCATCCCTGGAACTGCGCCCGCTTTGCGTTCTCTGAATGCGGTGGCAGCCGAAAGATCAGCCGCAGAAAGTGCAGTTGGGTGAGATCCGCAAGCGACTGAAAATGCCACGCTTTCTCCAAGCTCTTTCCGACCGAACCAAATCCGGCGAGGTTCGGTCGGAAAGAGACGAAAACCGTTCAGAGACCAGGAATCGGAACCTCGCGGGTCTCCGAGGTTCAGTCGGTACGGCCAAGCCCCTTTGAAACCAAAAGAAATTCCTGCGCTGGTGCGGCGCTGTTCGCGGTTCGCAATAGATAAATGGCGGAGGGGGTGGGATTCGAACCCACGATACCCTTGAGAGGTATACACGCTCTCCAGGCGTGCGCCTTAGACCGCTCGGCCACCCCTCCTCGTCTGGCCAGACAGGGTACCGAAGAGTCTTCCATAATTCAAGCGTACACGGACCACTGTGCAGACCGGTCGTGCGTGTCCTGCCTGTTTCCCCTCCATGTCCATGGCTTCCTTCAATCGCCAGGGAAGGTCGCGTGGGGAAGATATGATGTCGGTCAGCCAGGGAGGAGCCACTCTGTCGGTTTTCAGCAAACGCCGCGGCGATAAGATTGTCGGGACATGCTTCAACCAACTCATCATCCTCGGCCGGAAATCCTGATCTCGTAACCGACAAGACTTCCGGCAAGCACCAGAGAGTGCTGTGGGATGCTGAAGTGAAGGGCGGGGGGGGGGGGAAGGGACCCGATGGCAGAAGATCACCGTCAAGCGTAGGCCCCACCCTACCGTCTTGCATCTCTGCAGGCACGCACGCGCATGCCCCCTCTCCTCAAGGCGGCGTCTCTTAATGGCGTGCATCCTCTCCGCATCTGGTCTCCCTGCAACCGCCTTTCCCCCGGTGGAACCGCTTCCCTTTGACCGGACAGCCGGCCAAAGGGGGGCAACGTCCGAAGCCGCCTGGCAGGAGGGGCTTACCCACGGTTTGGTACGATCTTGCAGCTTGTAGCTGTATACGTTCAATTTGCCACTTCCCGTAGTCCAATTGGTCTATCCCATCGTGTGACATCGCCTGACAAAATAGCGCACGATACCTGCTGCCTAGACCTCGGTGCAGGCAGTGCGCAGCAGACCGGGGCCCCCTTTTCTCAAGCCGTGCTTGACCTGCAGCACGTACTTCGGATCGCTGGCAAAGCCCACATACCATGCACGAAATTCGCCCCCGAACCGCATGATATAGGCTTCAATCATCCTGGATGATCTTGTCCTTCGGTTTTGGCATGGCGTCTTCTTTCCGTCCCATTCCCGGGCCGCCGAAACGTGCTTCCCAAAGCCGCCTCGAGAGGAAGGTTCCGCCTTCTGTCCGTCGCGGCCACCTCCTTCCTCACGCCGGAGAAATCCGGATTCCGGAAAGCGTCTTCCTGACATTCCAGGCTAATCTCTTCCGATCATATCAACCAAAAGGTGCCCTGGCAAGGGTTGAGCCGGGCCGCGCAGGGCAAAGAGCAGGTCAAGATAATCTGGTTCCCGTTCAGGTGTCATGAATCCATGACGAATGGCGAAATCGAGAATGACTAGATTCACGTTGAACTTGAACTCTGAAGTTGTTTTGACAATTTCTAATACATCTTCAACGGGCATAAAAACAAATGACTCTATTTCTCCGTCAGTGTTCCGGGGCACAAAATCTGCCGGCAGGTCGAGGTCGAAACAGAACATGCAGTCGGTTTTCAGGCCATGGTTGTTTTCCATGCAATATGTGATGGCACCGACTGGTCGCGCCGTTTCCGCGAGCGTGCGGGAGATATCGGCTTCCTCGGCACATTCCTTGATCAGGTTTTCCATCAACGACAAGCCAGCAGGCTGCCCCCCGGCCACCAGGTTGTCGAGTTTGCCCGGTGCCACCGCCTTGGTCCGGCTGCGGCGGCCAATCCACAGGTGCAAGCCTACTGCGGTGCGCACGAAGCCGTTCACGTGGATGCCGAAGGCTCGTACGCCGAACAGCGGCACAGCCGAACGGTCGAGACGCAAAAGCTCGGGCGCACCGAAGCGCTGGACCACCGGGAACATTTCCCGACGCAAAGGTAGCGCATGGCCTTCGCGCACGAGAACGGCTAGGACTTCGGCCACGGCAGCGGTACGCTCGTCCACAGTGACCAAGGTCGGGCTGAGGGAAACCGTCTGCGCCGTTACAGTAAAAATGCCGGGAAAGCGGACCAGACGCTGCGCGAGAGTATGGGTGATCCAGCCCACAGATTCACGGCCCACGAGAAACGGACGGAAACGTCCTATGTCGTACAGGTTGCAGGCAGCAATGTGGTCACGAAAGCCCATGAAGATCTCACTGGTAGTTGTACTAAGATATAAGACTAATCCTTACGATTAGTCAGTCATCTCCCAGGCGCAAGGCCTTGATGAAGGCTGACTGGGGAATTTCGACCCTGCCAAACTGTCGCATCTTCTTTTTCCCTTCCTTCTGTTTCTCAAGAAGCTTGCGCTTGCGGGTGATATCGCCCCCGTAGCATTTGGCGGTCACATCCTTGCGCAGGGCCGGAATGGTCTCGCGGGCGATAATGCGCCCGCCGATGGCCGCTTGGATCGGAATCTTGAACAGATGACGCGGGATCAGATCCTTGAGCCGTTCGCAAATCTGCCGTCCACGGCTTTCTGCCGCTTCGCGGTGGGCGATGAAGGCCAGGGCATCGACGGGTTCCCCATTGACGAGGATGCTGATCCGAACCAGATCGCTCGTGACGTAGCCGGCCATTTCATAGTCGAAACTGGCATAGCCGCGTGAGACGGATTTCAGACGGTCGTGGAAATCGAACACGATTTCGTTCAGCGGCAATCGGTATCCCAGAAGGGCCCGGTTACCGGTATAGGTCAGTTCGCTCTGTTGACCGCGCCGTTCGGTGCACAGCGTTAAGACCGCGCCCAGATAGGCATCTGGCACCAGGATCGTGGCCCGAACCCACGGTTCCTCGATATGATCGATGCGGCTAGAATCGGGCATGTCAACCGGATTGTGCAGTTCGCAGAAGGTGCCATCGGTCATGTGGACGCGGTAGACGACGCTGGGAGCGGTCATAATGAGGTCAAGACCGAACTCGCGCTCAAGTCGCTCCTGAATGATCTCCATGTGCAGAAGGCCGAGAAAACCGCAACGAAAGCCGAATCCCAGGGCGGCCGAGGTCTCGGGTAGATGGACGAAACTCGCATCATTCAGGGCCAGTTTGGCCAGACTGTCGCGCAATAGCACGTGGTCGGAGGAATCGACTGGAAACAGGCCACAAAACACGACCGGGACATGCGGCCGGAAGCCGGGCAGCGCGGTAGCCGCCGGGCGTCGCTCATCGGTCAGAGTATCGCCGACACGGCAATCAGCAACGGTCTTGATGCCAGCGGTGATGTAACCCACCTCGCCCGGCGTAAGTGCATCACATTCGATCATCTTGGGCGTGAAATAGCCGATCCGTTCGACCTGATAGGTCGCATTGGTGGCCATTATGCGAACGCGCTGGCCTTTCTTCAGCACGCCATCCTTGATTCTGACCAGAATAACGACGCCAAGATAAGGATCGTACCAGGAATCCACGAGCAGCGCCCGCAGTGGCACATCGGCTGTGCCAGTAGGGGGAGGCAGGCGTTCCACAAGAGCTTCCAGCACCTCCTCGATGCCAAGGCCAATCTTTGCCGAAATCAGTAAGGCCTGACTGGCCTCAAGGCCGATCATCTCTTCGATCTGCTGGCGGACGCGGTCGGGTTCGGCCGCTGGCAGGTCGATCTTGTTCAGGACCGGCACGATTTCATGACCAACCTCCAGAGCATGGTAGACGTTGGCCAGGGTCTGGGCTTCTACCCCTTGCGAGGCATCCACCACCAGAAGCGATCCCTCACAGGCGGCGAGCGAACGACTGACTTCGTAGGCGAAGTCTACATGACCGGGCGTATCCATCAGGTTGAACTGATAGGTGCAGCCGTTTCGCGCTGTATAGTGCAGCCGCACCGTCTGGGCCTTGATGGTGATGCCGCGTTCACGCTCGATATCCATAGAATCGAGCACCTGTTCCTTCATCTCCCGCTCTCCCAGGTTGCCGCAACGCTGAATCAGACGGTCAGCCAGCGTTGATTTGCCGTGGTCGATGTGAGCGATGATGGCAAAGTTGCGGATATGGGAAAGGTTGGTCATGACCTTGAACGAATCTCCGGTACGGCACTGCACCATAAGGGATCGCCGGGCAGGGAGCAACGACTGCGATGGCCCATCCTGAAGCTGTAGTTACGGAACACTCCCTTCCCCTTGGATCGGGGGGAGGGCTGCTGGGGTGGAAGTGAAGGGGACGTCTGTCGGGCGTTACGGAATCCCGCAGCGGTCACGCCTCCCTTGGCCTACGGGTTGGCGAGCTCCAGGCGGAACCATCACTTCCACCTAAGCCTCCCCCGATCCAGGGGGGAGGGCCTGGTCATGGGAATAGCCTTTTCGCCTGATCGCCCTGCGCTTCTTCCATACGGGAACTTGACTTCATGCCAGTCCCTGAGGCAGGCTATTATCGGCCTCTGATTCCGGCAGGTCAATGCAATGACTTGCGAAACACCGTAGCGGCTTGCCGGCGAGCCGGTGTGGCGTTTGCACGAAGCCGCCATCCCCCGATTTAGCCAAGGGTCGAATCCGGGGTGGAGCGGTGTGAAAGAGGGGATACAGGTATGAGGGGAACAGGAATGGAAGATGCCACTGTACGGATGACCGAAAGTGCCGCCCGACGGGTTCAGACCCTGGCAGAGGCGGAGGGCAACCCCGCCCTTATGCTCCGGCTTGCGGTGTCCGGGGGTGGATGTTCAGGTTTTCAATACGGCTTCTCGCTTGAAGCGATGACCACCGCAGCGGATCAAATCTTTGAAGATCATGGGGCCCGGCTGATCGTGGATGATGCCTCCCTTGACCTTCTGAAGGGGGCGGAGGTGGATTATGTGAATGACCTGATGGGGTCGATGTTCACAGTGCGAAACCCGAATGCCACCGCGACCTGTGGGTGTAGAAGCTCGTTTTCAGCCTGAGAGATGGCCCGTATGCACGCGTCGCCGGGATGGACCGATGTGCATACGGGGCAGGAGGGAGGGCCGTGACGGGGCACGACCGGCATGGGTGCTACACTGCACAAAGCCGGGGATGGGGGTGTTGCGTGGCATGTCTTCTGTTCCAGCAGCATTGATAGGATGAAATTCCCTCATCCTTTTTCGAGATCATTGTCTTTGTCCTGAAACAGAAGACTTCTCTTTCATCCGGTGGGCCCCCGCAAACGGCTCTCCATGTGGCTGTTGTGTGTGCAGGCGCGATAGAGTAAATAAGCGCCTGTTCTCCTTGGCCCTAGAGATGATGACATGAAAACAGAAGTTCCGCTTGCCGCGCCCCGGAGGGTGGCGCGTTGGGCAGCAGCACTGGGGTTTGGTCTTGCCATGGCAACCGGCTTTGCGGCCGCGCGGAATGTCGCATGTGCGGTGGAAATGGACGCGGTTGTGGCCGCCGCTGCCGATTCGAATGCAGGCGCGCGACGCAAACAGTCGCTGCCCAAGAAACCGGATCCGGCAGAAAGCGTCATTTCGCCTTTCGAAGCTGAATGTGTCTGGCTTGGCAAGCGGATCGTCAGCCTGTTAAAACGGGAAGACGTTGATACGGCGCAAACCTTTGACCGCTTCTATACAATCTTTGGTTGCCCAATGCCCCATCTTGGCAAGGCTTTCGGGTGCGTGGTCGCCTCCGAATCGGACCGGGAGGCCATTGAGGGGCGGATCGACCGTTGTTGGACGGATCCCTATACCCGCCTTTTTCCACCCCTGCCTCCGAGACGCAACGATGCTCCCTCCCCTTCCGAACACAGCTGGCAACGTTCCTGAGACGACAGCGCAAAAAGTTCCTGCAACCACACGAGCCTGGCTGTACGGCGCCTTTATTATGCCAAAATTGAGACCTATCCCCCCGTCACCGTATTACCCGCAAGGTATTACCCGCAAGGTTTGAGAATTTAAGAAGGAGAGGAAGCATCCATGAGAACCGTCGTCGTCGCAGCCCTGATCGCGGCCGCTTTGCATGCGTCGGCGTGGTTCTTCACCCATCGCGTTACGGCCCCCCCGGAAAACGAGACGACCTTCCAGTCCCTCTCCTTAGCGCCCTATGCCAAAGACCAGGACCCTGCCAACGGCGACGTCCCAACGGCTGAACAGATTGACCACGATCTGGCGCGTATTGCTCCCTATACCAGGGCAGTGCGGACCTACACCACCACGGGAGGGCCGGAGCTTGTCCCTATGCTTGCCCATAGGCATGGCCTGGCCGTATCGATCGGGGCATGGGTGGATACGAACGGGGAACATAGCCGGCGCGAGATCGAGGCAGCCATTGAACTTGCCCGTACCCATCGCAATGTCCGGGCAGTCCTGGTCGGCAATGAAATGCTCTATCGTGGTGACAAGACGGAGGACGAGATCGTTGCCATGATCCGCCACGTCAGGAAACGCGTGAAGGTGCCGGTCTCCACGGGTGAAATCTGGAGCGAGTGGCTCAAGAACCCGCGGCTTGTCAATGCTGTGGACTTCATCGCCGTTCACATCCTTCCTTACTGGGAAGGCGTGCCCGCCGAACAGGCTGTCTCCTACGCCCTCACCCAGCTTGACGAACTTCGCCGGACTTATCCCGGCAAACGGATCGTGGTGGCCGAGTTTGGCTGGCCCAGCAACGGAGCTAACAAGTTCAAGGCCAAGGCCGACCCCGTTCTCCAGGGACAGGTAATCCGTCAATTCCTGGCCGAGGCGCACCGGCGGGGAATCGAATACAATGTGGTCGAGGCGTTCGACCAACCCTGGAAGAATTCCGAGAACCACGGGGTCGGTCCCTACTGGGGGATATTCAATGCCGACCGTCAAATCAAGTTCCCCTTGACCGGGGTGGTCGAGAATCGCACCAATCGTCTCCTCGCTGTGGCCTCCCTGGTCGTTGGCTTCGCGTTGACAATAGCTGGTCTCCGCCGTCGCCGTGCTACTTTCGGTCATGCATTCGCTTATGCCACCGCCGCCAATGCCCTGGGTGTGGGGCTGGTGATGGCAGGCGCCTATCCTTTCCTCAACTACATGAACTGGGGTATCTGGATCATGTGGGGGCTGGGGAGTTTCCTGCTGCTGCCGCTCGTGTTGATTAGTCTTGCCAAGGTGCACGAGCTGGCTGAAGTTCTTCTGGGCGTGCGGCCACGCCGCCTGCTCACACCGTTCGGGGGGCGCCCTCCCATGGCCCGGCTGCCCAAGGTGTCGGTGCACATTCCGGCCTACCGCGAGCCACCGGCAATGCTGAAGGCAGCGCTCGATGCCGTGGCGGCCCTGGACTATCCTTCCTTCGAAGTGCTGGTCATCCTCAACAACACCCCTGAAGAAGAGTACTGGAAACCGATCGAGATGCACTGTAAGCGGCTGGGCGAGCGGTTCAAGTTCGTCTTCCTGCCCCGGGTGGCCGGCTTCAAGGCCGGAGCCATGAATGCAGCCCTGCCTTTCATGGCCGCCGATGCCGAAATCATCGCCGTGATCGATGCCGACTATGTGGTGCATCGTGACTGGCTGAAAGATCTCGTGCCGCATTTTGCCGACCCGCAGGTGGGCTTCATCCAGGCGCCGCAGGATCATCGCGATGGTCGTGAGAACCTGCTCAAGCGCATGATGAAGTGGGAATATGACGGTTTCTTTGACATCGGCATGGTCCAACGCAATGAAGACAACGCCATCATCGCCCATGGCACCATGCTGTTGCTCCGCCGCACGGCCTTCGAACAGGTGGGAGGCTGGATGACCGATACCATCGTCGAGGACAGCGAGCTTGGTCTACGTCTGTTCGAGGCCGGTTATACCGCTCATTACACCAACACGCGCTATGGCTGGGGGATTTTGCCTGACACCTATATGGCCTTCAAGACCCAGCGGCACCGCTGGGCCTATGGTGCCGTACAGATCTTCCGGAAACATCGCTTGCACATGCTGCCGGCGGTCGGGACCTTGAACCGGCCCCAGAAGCTTCACTATCTAACCGGCTGGTTCTACTGGCTGTCGGATGCCGTGGGCACCCTGATGGCCTTTCTCAGCCTCGCATGGGTTCCGGTAGTGCTGTTCGTTGGCCTGGCCATCCCGCCTGTCCTGACCGCACCGCTGGTGGCCGCCTTTGTGATCAATGTTCTGCACAATATTCTGCTGTATCGTGTCCGGGTCAAGGCGAGTCTCCTCGACACGCTCGGGGCTGCGATTGCAGCCATGAGCCTTCAGCTCACGGTTGCAAAGGCGGTTTATGACGGTTTCGTCAAGGACAGCCTGCCGTTCCGGCGCACCGAAAAGGGTGGCAACAGCGGGAAGGACACCCGCACGAAAAATGCAGCCATCCGGGTGGAAATCTGCATCGGTCTGTTGTTGCTGGCATCGGCCGGGCTGGTCAGGTTCATGAATGTCGATCAGGAGCTCAACCTGAATCTGTTTGCCCTGACCCTGCTGATCCAGGCAGTTCCCTTCCTTTCAGCAACCGTGATGCACAGTATCGAAAGCAGCCGAAGCAGCAGATTCATGGCCCTGACCCAGCGTCAGCCGACTTCCACTGCGCTGGCACCGGTTTCCGCGTCGACGTCGGCATGGAGGTGAAGGATCATTTTCCCCGGTTGAGAAAGGAGAGCAGGCGTTTTTCAAGGAATGCCTACACCCATGCCCGGGATTCAGCGGCCCGGTAATACAGGGAAACGGTCTGCAGACCAAGGGCACCGATTCCACAGGTATGCTCCGAGTTGGCACTGAATGAACGCTTGGCAATGGTAATGGCCATCGGACTCTTGTCAAGGATCTCGGCGCACCAGAGGTTGATTTCCGCATCGAGCTGATCATGGGGCACAACGACGTTGCACAACCCCATTGCCAGAGCCTCTGCCGCCGAATAGCGCCGACAGAGATACCATATTTCCCGGGCCTTCTTCTCGCCGACCGTCCGGGCCAGAAAAGCGGCCCCCCCATCCCGGATCCACCGATCCGACCCTGGGGGGATCCCACCTGGCCGAAAACTGCCCGTTCGGAGGCGATCGTCAGGTCGCACAGAAGCGCCAGTACATTCACGCCGCCAATGGCATAGCCTTGAACACGGGCAATCACTGATTTTGGAACGTCGCGGATCACACTGTGCAGTTCTTCCAGCGGAATGCCGATGGTGCCCCGTCCATCATAGCGGCGCCATCGTGGAGGGGCTGATCCCCATCGGTACAGAATGCCTTTTCTCCGACCCCGCTCAAGACAATCATGCCGATGTCCCGATTCCAGCTGGCCGTCAGAAGGGCGTGAATGAGTTCCTCGATTGTGCGGTTGCAGAAGGCGTTGTATTTTTCCGGCCGATTGATCGTTATGCGCGCCACCCCTCTGTGACTTCATAGAGGAGATCCTCTTGCTTTTCCATGCATTTTCCCCCATATTCCTTCATGTCAAAATGGCTTTGCGAAGCCCCTTCCCCCTCGCCATCCGGATAGCCTCCCTTCTCCCGCTCTCCCCCCCTGGAGGAAGAGGCTCTCCTGGACGTCTCCAGCGCTCGTGGCCACACCAGCGACCTTACCTGCGGGTGTGTTCCTGAATCCCAGGCTCGGGAAGCATCCAGAAAAGGCCTCTGGCCGGAAGGCAGGGAACCCTTCTGCCCTGGCTTTCTGTCTGGTACGCCCTATCCCCTCTGCGCTTTGGTCGTAACCGGCCGAGACCCTCCTCGCACGACCTTGGCGGCGACCGTCCTGACTGGATGCGCCGGTTATGCTGACCGGCAGGCCGGCTTATCGGCGCGCCGGTATCATTCCTCGCTGATCATCTCCGGTTCGACGAGATCCTCTTCGGGATTATGCCCTTCCTCCATCATGCTCCGGGACTTGGCAGCGACATCCTCCATGCAATCGAAGACAAGCCGGTTGTTCTCCATGCGTATCCGGACAATTCCCCCGTTGCTCAAGCAACCGAACAGCAGCTCTTCGGCAAGAGGCTTCTTGACATGTTCCTGGATGATACGCCCCAGGGAACGTGCACCCATAAGGAGATCACAGCCCTTCATGCTCAACCACTGGCGTGATTCCTGTGTCAGTTCGATCGTGACATTGTGGGTTGAGAGCTGCGCTTCGAGCTGGAGAATGAATTTGTCCACCACCTGATTCATGACTTCAGGCGACAGGTTACGGAAGCCGATGATGGCATCCAGCCGGTTCCTGAATTCTGGCGAAAAGGTGCGTTCAATCGCTTCCTGGCCGTCGCCCATCCGAATCTCGCGCGCGAAACCGATCGCAGGCCGCGCCAAATCAGCGGCCCCCGCATTGGTGGTCATGATCAGAATCACGTTACGAAAACCGACACTCTTGCCGTTGTGGTCGGTCAGGTTGCCGTGATCCATTATCTGCAATAAAATATTGAACAGATCCGGATGCGCTTTTTCGATCTCATCCAGCAGGAGCACACAATGCGGATGCTGATCGACGGCATCGGTCAACAATCCTCCCTGGTCGAAACCGACGTAACCAGGCGGTGCACCAATCAGCCGGGAAACGGAATGGCGCTCCATGTATTCAGACATGTCGAAACGAATCAGCTCAATACCCAGGGCCTTGGCAAGCTGCCGTGCCACCTCCGTTTTGCCCACACCGGTTGGCCCCGAGAACAGGTAATTGCCGATGGGCTTTTCCGGCTCGCGCAAGCCTGCGCGCGCCAGTTTGATGGCACCGGCAAGGGCATCGATGGCTGCCTCCTGACCAAACACCACGCGTTTCAGATCCTGATCCAGGGTCCTGAGGCGTTCTGTATCGTCACGTGATACGCTCTTGGGCGGAATGCGAGCGATCTTGGCGACGATTTCCTCGACGTCCCGCACTGTCACCGTCTTGCGGCGGCGATTTTCCGGTAGAAGCATGCGCGAGGCACCGACCTCGTCGATCACATCGAGAGCCTTGTCGGGCAGTTTCCGGTCGTGAATATATTTGACCGCCAGCTCCACCGCCGCCCGGATAGCCTCGGACGTATAGCACACGCGGTGGTGGGCTTCATAGTAGGACTTGAGTCCCTTCAGAATCCCGATTGAATCCTCGACCGACGGTTCATTGACGTCAATCTTCTGGAAGCGACGGACCAGGGCGCGGTCCTTTTCGAAATAGTTGCGGAATTCCTTGTAGGTGGTCGAGCCGATGCACCGCAAGGATCCGGAAGCCAACGCCGGCTTCAGCAGGTTGGACGCGTCCATCGACCCGCCTGAGGTGGCTCCGGCACCGATCACGGTATGGATTTCGTCGATGAACAGGATCGCTTCGGGGTAGTTTTTCAGTTCCGACACGATATTTTTCAGTCTTTCCTCGAAGTCCCCGCGGTAGCGGGTGCCGGCCAGCAACGCCCCCATGTCAAGGGCGAAAATGGTTGCCACGGCCAGAACATCTGGAACCTCCCCGCACACGATGCGGCGGGCCAGGCCTTCGGCGAGAGCGGTTTTGCCGACACCGGGATCGCCCACGTACAGCGGATTGTTCTTGGTCCGGCGGCAGAGAATCTGTATGGTACGTTCGATTTCGGCTTCCCGCCCGATCAACGGGTCGATCCTGCCTTCCTGGGCCTTGCGGTTGAGGTTGATGCAATAGGCGTTCAGGGCGTCCTGTCCCTTTTTCACCACGTTTTCCTCATGGGCTTCTTCGCTGGCTCCGTGCGCCGCGCGCTGTTCGCCCCGCTGTGGCATCTTAGCGATGCCATGGGAGAGATAGTTGATCGCATCAAGCCGAGTCATATCCTGGAGTTGCAGAAAGTAGACCGCATGAGACTCCCGCTCCGGAAACAGGGCCACCAGCACGTTGGCACCGGTGACCTCTTCGTATCCCGACGACTGGACATGAATGGCCGCCCGCTGAACCACCCGCTGGAAACTCGCCGTTGGCTTGGGGTCAACGGCCCGTCCTGTCACCAATGACGTCAGTTCGGTGTCAAGGAATTCGGTCAAATCACGCCGCAATCGATCAACATCGACGTTACAGGCACGCAGCACCTCGGCTGCATCCCGGTCATCTGCCAGGGACAGAAGAAGGTGCTCCAGAGTCGCGTACTCGTGCCAACGTTCGGAGGCAAGGGTGAGGGCATGATGAAGGCTTTGCTCTAGATTGCGCGACAGCATCGATGGCTATTCCTTCTCGATCGTGCATTGCAACGGGTGCTGATTCTGGCGGGCCATGGCCATGACTTGCTGCACCTTGGTTTCAGCTACTTCGTAAGTGAACACGCCACAGACGCCAACCCCCCGTTGGTGTACGTTGAGCATGATGCGTGTCGCTTCTTCATGGGTCTTGTTGAAGATGTGTTCCAGCACGTGCACGACGAACTCCATTGGCGTATAATCATCGTTGAGCATCAGCACCTTGTACATTGCCGGCTTTCTGCTCTTGGGCCGGTTCTTGATGGCGACGCTAGTATTGGTGTCCTCGTCGTTGTTATTGTCACTCATGATCCCAACCGGCAAGATTAAGTCCAGCACCCTGATCCATTGATTATATTGGTGTTCCGGCCAACACGAAAAGACCAAGCTCACGCAGGGAGCCGCATTTTCGCTAGTCCGCGCCCGTTTGCCCCGCCCCTCCTTCCCTCGCGGAGGAGAAGACGCTGTCGATGCGCCGGACATGCCACCTTCTCCAGATGCCAAAAATGCAAATAGAAGAACCTCCCGCACCTCTCCATTGTGCCGCGCTCGCCGCGGGCCGCCAAGTCCCAAATCATCCGGAGTGGCCCGTCCCCGGTCGCAAACGAGGGCCGACGGGAAGAGATACGGAAGCATGATACAACACATGATACAAGAAGTACCCGGCCGGAACAACGAGAACGGCCACACCGGTCATCCGCTGCCGGTTTCAATCTTTCATCAGCAGCCGTGTAGACGGTTGACGGCCTTTTCGCCATGGGAAATATTGGCGGTGAGACCGATCACGGGCAGGATCCTGCCGCAGCAAAGGGAGCTGCTTTTGGCCAGGCACAAATGGTTGAACTGCAACAAGGCGTATGTCCATGTCCTGATCCTGGTAGCCGGACTTAGTCTGATAGGGCCAGATGCCGCACAGGCGGGATACGCGTCGTTCGTCGTGGAAGCCGACAGCGGTCAGGTCCTGCATGCCGATAGTGCCGACGCCATCAACCATCCGGCGTCCCTGACCAAGATGATGACCCTGTACATGCTGTTTGAAGCCCTCGCGGAAGGCCATCTGACGCTCGCGACTCCCATGAAGGTTTCCGCCCGCGCCGCCGCCCAGTCGCCCTCGAAACTGAATCTCCCACCGGGGGCGACCATCTCAGTGGAGAACACCATTCTGGCTCTGGTCACCAAGTCGGCCAACGACGTGGCGTGTGTGGTGGCTGAAACCTTGGGCAACAGCGAGGCCGAATTCGCGATGATGATGACCGCCACTGCCCACCAGCTGGGTATGCACAATACGGTGTTCCGCAATGCGTCCGGGTTGCCCAACAAGGCACAAGTGACCACCGCGCGGGACATGGCCACTTTGGGACGGGCTCTGATTCGGCACCATTCCCGATATTATCATTATTTTTCCACGCGCCGGTTTCAGTATGGGGAAATGAACATTCCCACCCATAACCGGCTTCTGCTCAGCTATGAGGGCGCAGACGGCATCAAGACTGGCTACATTGCCGCCTCAGGTTTCAACCTGGTCACATCAGCAAGACAGAACGGCAAACGTCTGATTGGTGTCGTGCTGGGTGGTGCCACGGCACGCTGGCGGGATGCGCACATGGTTGATCTGCTCGACAGCGCTTTTGCGCGTCTTGCAGGCAAGCCGATAGCGGTGGCCGGACGCGTGCCGCCCCTCGCCCAGAAGGCGACAACACGGAAAGCCGGGGATGTTAGCAAGGCCCAGACAGAGGCTGGCAGAGGCACTGGCCGTCAGGCCCAGCTCGATGCCCCGGTCCGCCGTAGAGCTCTGGCCGACAGCAAGCCCACTGCGCCGAGGAGCGAGCCGGGCGCGGCCAGGAAAACGGTGACAGCGGCCAAGGCGGCACCCCAGAAAACAACATCGGCGACATCTTCCGGAGACTGGGGCATTCAACTCGGCTCCTTCCGCAAAGCCGATCAGGCACAAGCAAGCGCTACCGCGCTCATGGCACGGTTGAAAACGGTAAAGGACAAACCTTCCACGGTCATCGTGACCGCTAAGGTCAAGAATGTCACGCTTTATCGGGCCCGTCTGATGGGGATGACGCAGAAGGAAGCGCACAAGGCCTGTACACGTGTCCCCCGTACCAAAGACTTGCCGACTCCAACCTGTCATGTTGTCCATCCCACGGGCGAACTGGCTCGTACGGCAGCAGAGTAATATCATCGGGCGTAGATCTCGATTCACGCTCACTGGAGACGTCGGCGGGCCCCCCCCCCCCCCCCCCCCCCCCCCCGCCGGGCCCGTGTGAGCCAAGGCGACCGAGGGCGCTACGCGGCGCTTTATCAGGTGCCGTGATCGATCATGAGCAAAGCGCGGGAGGTGTGGTTTGAACGAATACAGGGATGGATGCCGGTGATGACAGGAAACCGACCGATGACTCTGCTAACCCTCGTTGTGGCAGGGGTGATGCTATGGTTCATGACCGGTTTCACCTCGGCTCTCAAGACCATGAATGCGACCATGGGACGCCTGGGGGAAGACATGCATATGGCCGCAACTACTATGGCCACCATGCAACAGGATACTGCCCGCATAGTGGATTTCATCGCCTTCGTACAGCAAGGCATTGTTTCGCTCGATCGCAATCTGGCCGACGCCAATCGCGACATCGCTGGGATTCAGCACACCATGTCGGAGGACATCGAACGACTGCGATCGTTGCTCGAGGCCATGAGCCACGACATGGGCGCCATGAACGTCACCACCCAACGCATGAATGCCTACATGAGCCGGATGACCTATGACATGGACCGCCTCGCCAATACGACCTCCCCTTTGGGGGGGGGCTATTTGGGCTTGCCTTAACGAAAGCCCCGCACAGCCCCCTCCTTTAAACGGACGACCGGATACACACAAACCCACTCGGGCTGTGTATGTACGCGACGCAAAAGCCCACCCAACCGCAGAGTATTCTTCTTGGAAGATTACTGTTCCGTGCTCATCACGATATAACCACACGGGCATTCCGATGCACAAACGCCGCAGCCTTTGCAGTATTCGTAGTCGAACATATAATGGGAACCATTTCTGGCCAGAGTTTTGATGACGGCATTGTCGGGACAGAAGGTCCAGCAATTATCACACACCAAACAGTTACCGCACGAGAAACAGCGGGCCGCTTCCCTGACAATGACTGTCCTGTGCAGCGGTCCGTCGACTTCAGTGATATCCGTTCGCTCTGCCACCGGCAGGGTTGGTTCTTCCACGCGTTGCGCCGGCTCGAAATAACTTGGATTGATGTGGTCAAATCCGATCGTCTCGCGTTCCTCGTTCTCAGGGTCATCGCTCTGTCGGATATAGGCATCAATCGCTGCCGCTGCCAGTCGTCCATCGCCGATGGCCGCTGATACCGTACCACGGTCGCCGCGTGCATCACCACCGGCGAAAACTCCTGGCGTGTGATCCAGACGACCGAAGGAATTGCCGGGCCTGAAGTGATCCCTGCCTCCCAGAAGAGCGCCCAGACCTGTCGGATCGACGCTTTCACCAATGGCCGGAATGACCATGTCGGCATGCAGCAGGGTTTCAGTCCCTTCGAAAGCAATACGGCCCGTCCGCCCGCTCTTGGTTGGCAGCTTGCGCAGAGCGACCATCTCCACGCCAACCACCCGAGAGCCACGGAACAGCAACCTCTGAATGGTCCGGTGCGGATGAATGGTGATCCCTTCCTCGATTGCTTGTTCCAGTTCGCGCGGAACGATGTTGATGATGTCATCGGATTCGGTGTCCGGACCGGGCAGGCCGGAAGCTGTGACGAGATGGACTTCCTTCACGCCGGCCCGCTTCATGGCCCGGCACAGGTCGATGGCAGTATTGCCGCCGCCATGGATGATGACAGACTGCGGTGTGGGCAGGGAACCGACCGCGATCCATTCCTGCAGGAGTTCCAAGGCGGTGCGGTGGTCGGTAGGCACAGCGCCATCTACGCTCCATGGCCTCGCCTTGGCCGTCCCCGGAGCCAGGAACAAGGCCCGATAGTCGCTGCGCAGTTCATCCAGATGGACATCGACACCAAGCCGGGTGCGACCGCGGAATTCGATGCCGAGTCCCAGGATGCGCTCGATATCGGCATCGAGTACATCGCGCGGCAGCCGGTTGATGGGGATGGCTGAGCGCAACAGTCCCCCTGCCTCGGGCAGGGCATCGAACAGGGTGACCTGATAACCGCGGCGACGCAGGTGATAGGTGGCGCTCAAGCCGGCCGGACCAGCCCCGATCACGGCTACCGCTGTCCCGGCGGCACCGCGCCCCGTATCAACCGGATACTCCCACCCCTGCTGGCGGGCCTCGTCACCCAGGAATCGTTCGATGGCATGAATGGCAAGCGGCTGGTCGAAATGACCTCGGTTACAGGCCTGCTCGCACGGGTGTGGACAGATGCGGCCGGTGACGGACGGAAGCGGATTGACGCGAACAATGACTTCCCATGCCTCGCGGGGATGGTTTTCCTGAATCTTAGCGATATAGGCTTGGGGATCCTCACCGGCCGGGCAGGCGCTGTGACAGGGCGCCGCCCAATGCTTGTGCATAGGCCGGCTGGTGCGCCAGGTTCCGGTCTTGAAGTCGATAGATGTACCGGGCAAGGCATAGCCGCCTCGAGTGAGCACTGACATGGGATCTTCTCCTTAAGCCACGAGTCCACCGCGCCGAACGGTATCGGCGCCTTCACTGTCGAGAGGGTCCATACCCTCACCGCGAAGGCTGAATTTCTCGATATTGTGATCGGCCAGAGCCTGGAGGTGCTCCCGTTCCTCGCGAGCTCGCGGATCAGTCGAGAACAGATGGCGAAAGCGGTTTTGCAGCTTCAAGTATTCGGTCACCGGTTTGGGATTGCGCAGAGGCATCACACTGGCGACCTCCCCGCGTTCGAACTCCACCAGCGGAAACAGACCGGTCTGCACGGCCAACCGTGCCACCTCGATAGTCACATGGCTGTCGTGGCCCCAGCCCAGCGGGCACGGGCAATGAACTTGCAGAAAGGTAGGGCCCTCCACTTCCATGGCCCGACGCACCTTGCGACGGAGGTCGCGCGGATAGGCCACCGATGCACTGGCGGCATAGGGGATGTGGTGGGAGGCGATGATGGTGAGCAGGTCCTTCTTCAGATGCCGCTTGCCCATCCGTTCCGGTCCGGCGGGTGAGGTGGTCGTGGCGGCCGCATGGGGCGTGGAACCCGACCGCTGAATGCCAGTGTTCATATAGGCTTCGTTATCATAGCACACGTATAGAACGTTGTGCATGCGCTCTAGCATACCAGAAAGGGCCTGGAAACCGATATCAAAGGTGCCGCCATCCCCCCCTTGGGCGATAACCTTGGTGGACTTGCCCTGGTACTTCATGGCCGCCTCGATCCCGGCGGCAATGGCAGCCGAATTCTCGAACAGCGAGTGAATCCAGGGAACCCGCCAGGCAGATTGCGGCCATGGCGAGGTAAAGATCTCCAGGCAACCGGTCGCGTTGGTGAGAATCACGTCGGGTCCGGCGGCTTCCACCACCAGCCTGGCTCCCAAGGCTTCACCACAGCCCTGACAGGCGCGATGACCGGCTTCCAGGCCACGAAAGGCAGGCTGGCGTTCGCGCAGTTCGGCGATGGTGGATTCATCATTGTGTCGCAAGGAACTTTCATTCATTCCATGCCGTTCCTTCAGTTTGTTGCGGAGTGCGGCCTTGCGGATCTCGATGTCGAGAGTTGACTCATCGGTGGTCGTCATGACGATCCTCCCTTACCGGTCCTCCACCGGGAGCTTTTCCAGCTCCACATCGAAGATTTCAAACCACGCAGGTTTAACCACACGGGTTATCGTCTCGATCAGGCGAGGGTAAATTTCGATGGGCACGTCGCGACCGCCAAGGCCGACGGCGTAGTTGTGGATACGGGGTGGATAATCCATGCTCGTTGCCAGACTGCGGACTTCCATGCCGACAATGCCACCCGATCCCGGGGCAATGGCACGTTCCAGTACCACCAACTCCCGAACACCGCGCATCACTTCACGCAAGGCTGTCATCGGGAAGGGGCGATAGCTGCGCAGCTTGATCAGCTTCACTGCCCGTTCCTGCGGGAAGATCTGCATCGCCTCCTGCATGGTGGAGCAGACTGACCCGAGTGCCAGGATAGCAACATCGGCCTCAGGCGGCCCCGCGACCGACAGAAGGCCGCCGCACGAACGGCCGACGATCGCGGCATAGTCCTGGTCAGCGGCCATGATCTCTTCCACTGCACGCAGCAGGGCCTGATGCTGGGAATGACGGGCTTCGGTGAAGAACAGCGGATCGACGCAGGTGCCAAGCGAGAGCGGGTGGCGCGAATCGAGGGCACGGCTGAAGTGATATGGCGGCAGAAAACGGTCCACCTCCTCCTGGGTCGGCAGGTCGATGGGTTCAAGCGTATGAGTGAGGACGAAACCGTCCACACACACCATCACCGGCACTTCGGTCCGCTCGGTGATGCGAAAGGCCTGGATGGTGGTGTCCACCGTTTCCTGGTTATCGGCACAATAAAGCTGAATCCAGCCGGCATCGCGCACGGCCATGGAATCCTGCTGGTCGTTCCAGATGTTGAGGGGTGCACCAACGGCGCGGTTAGCACAGGTCAGAACCATCGGAACGCGCAGGCCCGAGATGTTATAAAGCACCTCTGCCATCAGCAGGATGCCCTGCGATGAACTGGCCGTATAGGCCCGCGTACCGGCAGCAGCAGCCCCCAGGGCCACGGACGCGGCCGAGAACTCGCTCTCGACGCTGACCAGCTCGCAGTGCAAACGACCATCGGCAACCAGCTTCGAAATGTTCTCGACAATATGCGTTTGCGGTGTGATGGGATAGGCGGCAACGACTCCCGGGCGACACAGCCCGACAGCACGGGCGATGGCCTGCGACCCTTCAAGCGCTGAGAGCATTGGTAATGTCCTTCCATGATCCGGTCGGCACCTGATTGGCTGCCGTATCGGCCAGCTTCAGGTTCTTGTCCAGCACCTCGCCCTTGAAACGGGCCGACAATGCCTTGACCAGAGCTTCCTGGGGCAGCAACCCGGTCAGACTGGCAAACGCCGACAGCAACGCGACGTTGGCCAGCGGCTTGCCCGTCATCTGCAAGGCCATGCTCGTGGCAGCGAAGGAGACCACGGTCTTGCCAGTGCTCCGGGACAGCTCCTCAGACGAAAGGGGTGAGTTGATGAGGACGCCACCCTGTTCATGCAGGCCATCCAGAACGCCCGCCACACTCAGGAGGCCGGAATCCTGGATGATCAGAAAAGCGGGCGTGCGGATCTGCGAGCGACGCAGAATGGGCTTGGTGTCAATGCGCACAAAGGCCATCACCGGTGCCCCCCGACGCTCGGCACCGAAATTCGGAAAGGCCTGGCAATATCGTCCCACTTCAAAGGCCGCGGAGGCGAGCAGGTACGCCGCCACCACGTTCCCTTGGCCTCCTCGGCCATGAATGCGAATTTCGATCATTGCTCTCCGTTCGTGTGGTTTGCCGTGACGGCCCCTCTCCAATCGGGCACACGCCCAGAACGCGGAAGATAAGGGCTATCCGTTGTTTTGCATAGGCGAAAATCAGCAATTCTTATTGTGGAATTCATTCCGATTTGTATCAGCGGACTCTTGCGCGAAAAGCCCTTCCCCGATCCAAGGAGAAGATCGCTTATATTGTACCCAGCCCCCTCTTCGATCCACCATGGCATTCACATGATCTTTGACGATTCGGGGTGTTATATTAGTACGTGTATATCTTCTTGAAAATATGGATTAGGATGGCGGACTCCGTCCTGTCGGAAACCCTTCACAATCCAGAGGGAGTTGGTTACCTTCGGTGTGAAATGATGTACTTCCACAGGCCACAGTGATTGACTTGTGTGCATACGGTAGCCCATCCGGGGGGGGGGGGGGGGAGTGTTTTTGAGATGAGGAGCAACAATTCTACACGCTGTCAAGTCAGACTCGTGTGAATGCCATGGCTCGTTCCAGGGAGGAAGGAGTCTTTCCATCGGGTTGTATGATTTTGAGGTACATCGACTTTCCACGACCCTGAAGTCCAGGAAGAGCCTGCCTCTTTCTGGTCTGGAAGGAAAGCCACGACTTGGTGTGCACCAAAGAGGCGGCTGGGCTGAATGGCGGGCGACAGGATTGGAAATCCCTGCAAGCGCGGGCAGTCTGGGTACCTCGAATTATTTGCATTTGCATTTCGTCATTCCCGCGAATGCTTGTCCGCACGCAGGGGGCGGGCATGACGATCTTTCAAGGGGTCCATCTGGTGACTTTTTCCGGGCCGGTTGCCGGCTGCATGGAACCGGCTCCATGGGAAATGTCTCTTCCAGTCGTAGGAAATGGCCTACAGACCGTGTATAAGCCCAGGTCGTATAAATCCGGGCAGTGGCACCACGGAGAGGGGAGGAAATCGTGAAGGGCATCATTGCCACAATGCTGGCCGCCGTGTTCGTAGGTGGTTGTGTTTCCGAAGAAAACGCCTTGATCCGACTGGAGGCCGAAGAAGCGGTCGGTATGGCGATTGGCGCGACAATCGGGGGACCGGCAGGCTTCTTCCTCGGTTCCGGCCTGGGCTCGGTCGGGGCGGCGGCGGGCGAGGCGCTGATCGGAAGTGCGGCGGGTCTGCTGGTGGATGATGCCGTGGCCGATGCCGATCCGGAGCGGGCAGATGCGGAAATCATTGAGCTGCGCCTTGACTAGGCGGTGACTGGCCAGGAAACAGTGGTTGCGCCGCGCTGCAATCACCGCCATCCTGCCAAATCCCGTCTTCCGAATCGTCTGGCTGTTGCGTTCCTTGGAAGTGCCTGCGATGGATGAGCCACTCCTGTACATTCTGACCATCACCTGTCCCGATACATTTGGCATCGTGGCTGCTGTTTCAGGCTTCCTTGCCGAGCATGACGCCTTTATCACGGAAGCCGCCCAGTACGGCGATCCCTATTCGAAGCGATTTTTCATGCGGACCGTGTTCGCCCTCGGCCCCCTTGCGCCACCACGGGACGCGCTGGCCAAGAAATTCTCGATTCTAGCACAGCGCTTTCAGATGATCTGGCAATTGCACGACAGCCGCCAACGGGCACGACTGTTGATCGCCGTCTCGAAATTTGGACACTGCCTGAACGACCTTTTACACCGCTATCAATCCGGAACATTGTCGGCAGACATCCTCGCCGTGGTCTCGAATCACGACGACATGCGCAAGCGGGTCGAATGGCATAGCATCCCTTATTACACATTGCCGGTTGACAGGGAGAATCGCGGTGGGCAAGAGCAGAAGATGCTTGGTCTGGTGAACAAACTGGAGATCGACCTGGTCGTGCTGGCCCGTTACATGCAAATTCTGTCACCGGAAGCATGTTCGGCCCTGCGGGGGCGATGCATCAACATCCACCATTCCTTCCTGCCCAGTTTCAAGGGGGCTAAGCCCTATCACCAGGCACATGCCCGCGGCGTCAAGATCATCGGTGCCACCGCCCATTATGTCACCAGCAATCTTGATGAAGGTCCCATCATCGAGCAGGCGGTTGAACGTGTTGATCATACCCACACGCCAGAGAATCTGGTGGCGATCGGTGCCGACCTGGAGAACGTGGTCCTAGCCCGGGCGGTTCGTTATCATATCGAGCACCGGGTCCTTTTGAATGGTCCGAAAACCATCGTCTTCCGATAGAATGATGTCCCCAGTGGAAGGGCCGTCGAGGGACGAGAAGATTCTCCCGCTGTCACGGGGGTATGAAGAGGATGACTGGTGACGTCATGGGAGTGGACCGGATTCCCTTTTTCTCGAGTCTGACTCAGCGCAAGCGCGAGACGATCGCCCGGCAGGGATGCTGAAAGACGTTTGCGCCCAGCGAGCAGATCATCGACCGGCAGGCCGATTCGTGGGACATCTACTTCATTGCTGCCAGCCGGGTACGGATCATCATCTATTCCCTAGGAGGATGCGAAGTCTCACCCTTGCCGGCCTGGCGCCGGGAGAATGTTCCGGCGAACTAGCCGCCATCGATGGTGCCCCCGGTCGGCCAAGCGTCATAGCCGTGGACAAGACGATGGTCATGGCCATAACGCCCGAGCAGTTCGTTCGCCTGATCAGCGCGCATCCGATCCTGGCCCTGGACGTCATGCGTCAGCTGGCTTCTGTCGTGCGTCATGCGACCGGCTGGATCATGGAACTGTCCACCCTGGGGGCCAACAATCGCGTTCATGCCGAACTTCTGCGGCAGGCCCGTGCCGCTGGCAGCAACGCATCGGGACAGGTGGTGCTGCAGCCGATTCCCGTTCACAGCGACATCGTGAGTCGCGTCAGTACCCACCCGTGAAACCGTGGCCCACATCCTGAACGAGCTGGCGCGCAGTCACATTATCCGGCGAGAGCGGGGAGACGCTGGTCATGCCCGACATGAAACGTCTGGAATCCCTGGTTGAGGAGGTGCGCGGGGAATGACCGCGCCCACGACGTTCGCAAAGTGGCGTAATCTCTTGATCCACCAGTCTTTTGGGGCATGACGACGAGAGCACCAGGCTGGCAGGACGGATCCAGGCACAGGAAATCTTACGGCATGTGATGATTATCACAGCATTGGAGAACGATTTTTGAGAATATGGCGGCAATTGTGAAGTAACTAGTTTAAGCCGATTCACTCAAAAACAGTGATGAAGCCTCCGGCATCGGAAACCATAGGGTTTGCCAATTGTCGGTATCCTCTTTTCCATCAAGAGCAAACTGGGGCCAGGCAAGCCTGGCCTTTTTCTTTGTGCAGTCTGCTCTTAGAAATCAATCGCCATTGCGAGGCGTTCTGTTGCGGATTCCAGAAACGGACTGATACCTGTGAGCCTTGATCGTGACC
Source organism: uncultured Rhodobacterales bacterium (assembly GCA_964624075.1). Taxonomy (GTDB): domain Bacteria; phylum Pseudomonadota; class Alphaproteobacteria; order Rhodospirillales; family Rhodospirillaceae; genus CAZUWH01. The sequence continues at coordinate 17,571 of CAZUWH010000021.1, read as the reverse complement.
TCCCCCAGGCACCGGCGGGCCGCCTCCGCGGCCTCTGGCTTTTGCGCCATGCGGTGCGCCACCTCTTTACCGTGAGCGTAAGACATGATTTACCCTTATAGGGATATATCCCTTACAATGGAGAGGCCAAATAGTGTGAAGAGAGGGAATATCCCTGCTAGATGGCCGTGATGCCTGTGGCGTCCCCGCCTAGACAGCGGCAGATCGCCAGCCTGTTGCTATCAAAGATAGCAATCAAGTCTGAACGATCGATCACAACGTATGTTGTGTTTGACATATACGCCTATTTTTAACATCATACACGAACAAACATCATGTAAAGAGACTTTGCCGACTCATGTTTCATGATGCAGGACAACACGAATGGCAAAGACGATTCTAACGAACCGGACACGGCAAACTGCGCCGCCTGAGCGACATTTTCGCCCAGAATCAGATGCGGCGTGATGTGTTCCTACAGGCCAACATGGCGCAGAACTTCCTCTTACCCCTTTGCCGTAAGGGGCATGACGGGGTTGGCAATGGCAAATCGCGCCAGTCGCCCTTCCGGAAGAGCAGCCCCCAGGTCAGCGAGCGAGCCGCCCGGCGCGAGGGGTAAACCGTGCGGCAGGGCGAGAACGATCCGCCCGATGGCATACAGAGCGCCCTCGTCGCGCGTAAAACCTTCCTACGCCAAGGCTAGGGCGTATGTTTCGTCTGCCGACAGGAACAGTTCGAACGGGGCACCCTCACGGATCTGGCGGGCGAGATTGCCTGACGCCCCGAAAGACAGGCCCACCGTCTCGCCTGTATCAATCCTGAATTTTTCCGCCATTTCAGCCAGGGCAAACTAGAGATCGGCGGCAGCAGCGATGACCGTACCCGCCTAGACCTGTCCGACAGGCCCCAAGCCCGCCGCCATGAGCACGACGCCCAACACGGCTCTCACCGTCTTTCGAAACTCTCGAAACCATTACCAGCCGCCGTGCCTCATCAGCTCCCCCGCCCTTGATCAGGCGGACAAGTTTATAGCGGACGGACACCCTGATCAAGGCTGCCACGGATCATGCAGCAATTCTCAGTATGGACTTTATTCCAGGTCGCCTTGGCAGGCTCCGCCCCCCAACCCTGTCTTCCCCGAGGGAGCGGGCCCCCCATAAAAACGAAGGTATGCCGGGGTGGTCCGGTCACGGCCGTGACGGCTGCCACAACATCTAGTCCGGTTTTCCTGCCCACGAGCTGGTAGTCAGCGATGATGATGTCCGGCCGCTGGCTGATTTGGATCAGGCTGGTCACGGCTTCGGCCTGGGAGGCTGCTTCGATAACCGCGAGCCCCCATTCCGACAGGAAGAGCCCCAGGTCCGTCCGCACCAGGGCATCGTCTTCGATGATCAGCACACGGCAGGACAGGATCTGGGCCGTGGGCTGCCTTCCTACTGCCGGAAAGACAGTTCGACCGAGAAACGTGACCCCCGCCCTGGCACAGATGCAACCGACACGGTTGCCGACAGCAGATGCGCCAGACGTTGCACGATGGACAGTCCGAGACCCAGGTCGAGGCCACGGGTTCGACCGGGATGATCAACCTGATAGAACGCCTCGAAAATCGCTGCCTGTTCAGCAGCAGCAATACCGATTCCACTGTCAACCACATCGATGCGCAAGCCATTGCGCTGCCCCATCACCACGCCGCCGCGCCGGGTATAGCGTAGAGCATTCTCCAGCAGATTGCGCAACACGCCTTTCAAGAAGGGCTGGATCGGTAACCGTCATTGCCGATATTTGCACTGTCTACAACGATAGGCTAGCCGCCCGGGCGCGCGGTCCATATTCAGCAGCCAGGCGCTGCAACAGATCCTGCACGGCTACCGAGACAGGTCGGAGGCAGATGAGCTCAGATTCCAATCTGGACATATCGAGGAGGGCTTCGAGCAGATTACGCAAGGATTCGATGGCGGTCTAGATCGATTCTAGTACTGATTGCACCGAGTGGCCAGCCAGTCTGGTGCCCAGGACGGTACTGAACAGCAAAAGGGATTGTACCGGCTGGCGCAGATCGTGGCTGGCAATGGCGAAAAAGCATCCCTTGGCCGCGTTGGCCCGTTCGGCATCTTTCTTGGCCGCTGGAGTTCTGTAGCCAGGGCAGCCAGGTTGTCGGCATGGCGTTGAACTTCGATAGCCAGAAGACGTGTCTGCAACTCCGCTGCTTCCGTCCTGTGCCGCGCCCCGCTGGCTTCGTCTGCACGCTCTTCCGCTTCACACATGCGGGCGCGCAGGGTCGATTCCAAAATGGCATGGCTTGCCAGGATGCACCGTCGTTGCCAGGCCAGCAGGACCGTCAGGAGGATCATCATCCCCGTTGCCAGCGCAACGGACAATTCACTTTCTACGAGACTGATGCTGCATTCTACACCTTGTCCTGACAAGCAGGGAAAGAACCGAAAAAGATACAACCATGCAAAAGAATAGCGCCACAAGAGGCAACACGGGCACACACCTCGATTCCGTCATGATAATTCTGGCGCGAATACGGCACAAACCATGGTGACATGCAAGGCGCTGGATTGTAAATCAATAATAGAATGTTTCTATCGAGGATTCGTTCAGAGGAACCGGACATGACGAGGCATCCTGTCTCCTGCCGCTTCGATTGTAGTGAATCAGCTGTGTGCAAGTGTACTCTGTACCTGTGTCGCCCCTCCCACCGGCTGGTCGTCTACTGCGATCAGCGGCCGCACGCTGAGTGTATTGGTCAGAAGGATCTCTGTCGCCCGGAACAGATCAGCGGGCATAAGGGGAGCCTCGATCGCACCCAGCCGAGCCATGACGTCAGCCCGCATGACACCAGGAAGCGCGCCATCGGCCACCGGTGGGGTCAGCACGGTTCCTGACACAACTAAAAATATGTTAGCGATGGTGGTTTCGGCGAGTCGTCCAGCAGTGTTCAAGAGCACGGCCTCCCCTGCCCCGCGGTCATCGGCTTCCTGGCGCGCCAGAACATTGTCAAGGGCATTCAGGCTTTTGATACGGCTCAAAGGAGAATGCTGGTTGCGGCGTGTAATAGTTGCAATCACGGCCCGGACGGGTTGAGGGGGGGATGGCAAAGGCGTGGCCGTGATCAGCACCGTCGGCGTCCGGTTGGCAGACGGCATCAACCCGCGGCCAGCTGGTCCACGGGTAAGGGTAAGACGCAGCACGCCAGCAGAGAGTCCATTGGCAAGAAGAGTGATGCGCAGACGTTCATTCAGTTCGGCATCATTCACGCGGAACGGCAGCCTCAAAATCTGCACTCCCACCCGCAGGCGGTCCAGATGCGCAGACAGATGCAGAATCTGGCCTGCACGGGCAACCATGGTCTCGAACAGGCCATCGCCCAGCGTGAAGCCGCGGTCGGTCGGGTCGATCCGTGCCAGCGCTGCCGTTTGCAAGGTCCCATTCACATTCACGATCATGATCATCCCCTCTGCCTTTACGTGCGCTACCGCTGGACCCCTTGAAAAATCGTCGTGCCTGCACGAGGATAGGCTTGCGCGGGAATGACGAAGTGTAAATAACGCGAGGTACTCGCATGCGTGCATCTTTGACGGTCTGGAGTGTGTGCTGCGCTTTCTGAAAAGTTTCTGGGGGCACGGGTCTTCCTGTCTGCGCCTGGACTGGGCGGGATGCGGGGCACGTTTGGGGTTGACTGGAAACCAGGGTAGGAATCGTCCTATCGAACACCTGGAGGAATCTTTCTTTCAAGGCAGGCTCTGCAAGGGGAGCCCTGTGGGCATTCCGCGCGCACCCGATCAATTGGGCGACGGTCAGGCCACACTGAAGAACAGATATCTCGTATTCCGTGTTCAGGGATGAACCGAATATGCCATGATCGTCCGCGTTTAATGTGACCGTGACTCCCTGATCAACAAATTTCTGGATCGGGTGATCCCTGTAGGTCGGATAGACACCAAGATGAACGTTGCTGGACAGGCACAGTTCCAAAGCGATATCCGTCCCAGCTAATCGTTTGATCAGCAGATCATCTTCCGCGCTTCTGTTACCGTGCCCAATCTGTGCAGCCTTGAGGTCCTCCAGGGCGGCCCAGACGGCCTCGGAACCTGCGTGCTCTTCGGCGTGAGGCACGACGGTAAGTCTGCTTTGCCGTGCCGCAGCGAAGGCTCGGGTGAATAGACTAGGCGGATCCCCTTTCCCGATGCCGCCAAGCCCCAGGGCGACGACACCATTGTCCCGGGCATAGCGGCTGGATGCGCGAAGGCCTGAACCTGCATCATCTCCTCCGGATCGTCCCGCAGGATATCCAGGATCCAACGCATTTCGCCACCGAACTGTTCCTTGCCACGTTGCCTACCGACATTTACGGCATCAAGCCAGTTCTCGAAAGGGTATCCCTTGTGCAGGTGATGCTGGGGTGTCCAGGTCACTTCCGCATAGACAATATTATTTGCGTGCATGCGCCGGGCAAATTTGAAAGCAAGGTGTTCGAAATCCGCTGGTTCCCTGATGCAGCCGCTTAGAATCCGGTAAAGCCTGCTAAAGTTCCCGGCTGGAGAAAGACGGCAAAGATCCAGAAACGTTTTCTCGTCCCCGAACGGCAGGGAAAGGCCATTCTTCTCCCCCAACGCAAGCATGACATCGGCGGCGGACATGGATCCTTCCAGATGAACATGCAGTTCGGTCTTGGGGATTTGGGCCACGAGCTGTTTTAAAGGAATACGACTGTTCATGCGTCTTCCCGTGCCTGTCAAAAGGAAATCTCCCCGGGGCGAAGCGCTTTTGCAAACCAGGGCGGTTTTTCTGTCGGGCTGACTCCTGGAACACGGACACCTCGCCCGCCAATGCTGACAAGGGACCCCCGGAAATTTTCCGGAGAATCTTTGAGGAGAGGTGTCGTGGAAAGCCCAGGATTTCAAGGGTCCCGGAGCTGAGGTTAACCCGGGAATATGGGTGTTAAAGTCCCGTTGACTCCTCTGTGCCTCGCTCCCATGCTGTCGTAGAGGAGTGGGGAGGAGCCCGCCATGGTTCTGGCCGTTGCCTTTGACACCCTGCAATTTGCCCATCGTCTGCGCGAAGGCGGCTTCAGCGAACAATAGGCCGATGCAGTCACGCAGGCCATCCGGGAAGCCGCAGGCAGTTCCGGCCTTGCCACCAGAAGCGCGAAATGCGCGAGGCCGTACGCGAATCGAAACAGCGGCCTGATGGCTGAGGTCGTTGCCATGCGGGCGGAAATGCGCGGGACGGAGCTGCGCCTGACGATCAAACTGGGCACCATGCTGGCGGTGGCGGGGAGCGCCGTTGCCACACTGGTCATGTTCCTGTAAAGTGCACCGATCCGGGGTTACGCCGGGGAGCCGGGCGTGAAGCAGACAATCAAATCCTCTCACAAGACCCGCAAAATAGGGCCGGTGGCATCGAAAAGCTGCCCTCCTTCAGTATCAGCGCAACCTCGGTGGCTCAATGAGCCAATATAACCTTTGATTGCTGCAAGGTGCTGCGTGAAGCGCCTTGAACGGTCATGATCAAGGCGCAGGGGGATTCATCAATCAATTGACCGCGGGGGCAGAGGGCCATGTCGCAGGAACGGTGGAAAACAGGGAAGGCCCTTATGAGTCATAAGGGGTTCGGTTGTCAGTGCCTAGGCGGGCATGACTATGGGGTGACAAATGAGGGCGGCATCCTCTCCCGCCGCGGGGCCCTCAGGCTGACGTTACTGGGGGCGGGGGCCACGATTGTCGGTACCATTCTCCCGTGGGCGGATGCCGGGGCTAGCGGCCATGCCGAGGCGCTGCTCCTCAGCTGCATGGATTACCGGCTTGTCGATGACATCGTGCGCTACATGGGCGGGCGGCAGTTGACAAACCGATACGATCACGTCGTGCTGGCCGGCGCCTCTCTCGGTGCCGTCACCGACAAGTTCCCGAACTGGGGTCAGACTTTCTGGACGCATCTCGATGTCGCCATCAAGCTCCACCATATCAGGAAGGTGATTGTGCTTGACCACCGTGACTGCGGTGCCTACCAGGTCCTCCTTGGCAAGGACCTGACCGGAGACGCGGAACGGGCGATGCACGCGGAACAGATGGGCAGACTCGGAATGGCCATCAAGGAAAAACACCCTGTGCTGGAGGTGGAATTGTATTTGATGGCCCTGGACGGCTCCGTCGAGACCATCGCCTGATCACGCGGGGGAGGGGAGGGCGCTTCCCTTGCCCGATTGCGCCGGGCGTGTCCCTTCATTCGGCTGCTCTGATGTGATAAAGAAAACCGGTCCATGCGGATGACCCCGGAGGACCCGTGCAAAGGCGGTACACAGTGCGATGGCGACGACGGCTAGCCCGGGGCAGTAGCCGGGGTGGTTTTTCTGGGTGTGCTGGTAGGGGGGTCGCCGGGATCGGAGGGTGGCTGCTGTACCGCTCACTGCCCCCCTCATCCGGTCTCCTGTCAATGGTACCTGGTCCGGATCGAAACGCTGACCCTCACTCTGGCAGGTGCCACGGTACCAGGCGTGCCGTTCTACGTTCTCGGTCACAATGGTCGAGTGGCCTGGGGTCTGATCCGCCACCCATGCCGATACGCAGGACATATTCATCGAGCGTGCCGCAGGCGACTCGTACTATGCCGGTCCGGAGGGCCCTCTGCCGTTCCGCACGCGTGCGGAAATCATTTCCATACGTTGGGCCCCGCCGGTACCCCTGACCGTGCGGGCTACCCGTCATGGGCCTGTCTGGTGGGACGGCGTACTTTCCCCCCTGGCCGGTGAGGGGGAGAAACGACTCATCCTGGTACCCGGTTCCCGAGGATCAGTTGAAGCGGTAGTGCTTGAGGACAGGCGCGCGAATCTCCCACTGGCAGCGTAGTCCCTTCGGAAAGGTGACGAGGTCTCCCGGTCCAATGGTGACGACCTCTCCTTCCGGGGTGGTGACACGAATATCACCTTTGACGATATAGCAGGTCTCCGCACTGTCGTATTCCCAGTCGAACATACTTTCTCCAGCCGACCAGGTCGGTTCATGGACCATGATGGCGACTTGTTCTGCGGTCGGCTTTTCGATTTTGATCTTGGTCACTGTGCTTCCCCCCCTGTCGATTGCCGTACGGCCTCATGGTAACCCCAGCCACGGACAGTGTTGGACAGGACGATTCCTGATCGCAATCCCGGAACGGCCGGGTGAAGAGGAAACATCGTAACGGCTTCTGTTTCCTGCAGAAAATCGACCTCCTCCTCCGACCCAAGGGGAAGGATTTGTTATGGGTAGTGACGAAACATCCCGTTATGCCAACGCGTGTCACGCGTGACACCCACTCAAATGCCCACCGCCGCGACGCGGCCACCGCATGGTGCAAAAGCCAAGGGCCGTGGACGCGGCCCGCTGGCGCCTGGGGGAGGCCATGATCAAGGACCAAAGATATCAGGCCCGGCTCTGGATTTTGGCGATGGTTCCCAAAGTGCCGGTGACGATGTTAGTCGTGTTGGCTTTATCGGTGTCGATATGCATGGCCAGACGATAGTCGGGATGTACCCGCATCAGCACATCGCCAAAGACTAGTTCACGATCGCCCCCCACCTTGATCTGCACGACATAGCGGTCACGCAACCCAAAGCGCAGGGCATCGGCTGGTGACATGTGAATGTGACGCTGGGCACAGATGACACCGTATGCAATGCTGGCCTGTCCCGCAGTACCCTCCAGGGTGACCCCCGGTGTGTTGCGCAGGTCACCCGATTCGTGAATGGGGGGATGAATGCCGAGTCTGAACTGCTCGGTCATGGCGGCTTCGACCTTGGTTTCCTGGCGGGGCGGCCCCAGCACCCGTACATTGTCCACCCGCCCCTTGGGGCCAATCAGATTGACGGTCTCTCGACGCAGGCATACTGACCAAGCTGGGACGGGCTGCCCTGCGGGGTCAGGGCATGACCGGGGCCGAAGAGGATCTCGACATGTTCCTGGCATAAGTGGACATGGTGCGCCGAGGCCTCGATCGGCACCGCCGGCTGATCCGGCTTCTTGATCAGGCTGCTGATAAAGCTGCGTTCAAGGATGCGCAGGATCTCGCGCGCGATCATGCGCTTCTTAGCATATTCATAAGGCAGACCATATAGATAGGCATACGGCGACAGGGTCTGGTGGAACGAGGTATCGAACACCGCCACATGCTGGGCATGGAGAAACAACCGGCGGGCCGCCCGGATGCCAGCCAGGTTAAGCGGATTGTGTATAAAGGGGCGAGAAGAGAGAGTCGTTCGATTTCGGCCTCGATGGCATCGTCAATGGGAACAGCGTGGTGGAACCGTTCGCCACCATGCCGCCACCCGATGGCCGACAGCCACCACTCCCCTGACGAAGTCAGCGGTCCTTCTACCCCCGTTAGGGCGGCCACCATGGCCTCGAAAGCGCTGGCGTGATCGCCCACGCGGCAGGTTCTCCACCTTCTCGCTCAGTGCACTGACCTGATGGAGACAGGTTCCTTCTTCGCCGACGTTTTCGATCACGCCATGAATGGAATGGATTTCATATCTCGTGTCATAGAAGTTGTATTTCAGCGACGAAGATCCGCAACTCAGCACTAGAAGCTGGACTGGCGAATCGGTACGCAGCTTGAAACCGTAAGGATCCTCGCCTTGACGAAAGGTCCCCCGCATGGTTGCCTGCTGCCTAGCCCGTTCGGAGATGAATTCCGCCAGGGTTCGGACAACGGGCGGGTGGTCACCAGGCGGCAAAAGGCTTCCTCGCCGATGGTGATTGCCGTGCAGCGACTGATGGCGATGACGTCGGCACATGCCTTGTCACCCGTCATCAGCGACATTTCACCGAAAAAATCGCCTTGATTCAATTCCGCCAGACGATGCCCGTGCCTCCGTCATCGGTGACGGCAACAATCGCCTGCCCCTCCATCAGTGCGCCAAGGATCCTGTTTTCCTCACCGAACTCGAGAATAGCTTTGTTGGGTTCGAAGGTGCGCACCTAGGCCTGCTCGGCCAATTGATGTAAACGTCCCGCGGGAAAGTTCTTGAATAGTCTGGCCCGTGCGGCTAGAAAGTCACTGATGTCTACCTTCGCCATAGTCCGTTTCCTTCTGCAGTCTTCCGGCTGCATGACAAGCCAGCCTACATCTCCTTTAGGATGTCACGTTCCTCTGACATGATCGTCATGCCGCATTCATAGGACAATTCTTTACCATGTTCTGGCATGAAGATCAACCGCTGCCTCAGCGATTACGGGTAGATGCTAGAGCCTGGGTTGCAGCGCGTCTGCCCGAAGTGACGGCCGCTTCGATGGTGGCAGGGAGATCAGGACAGGTCCAGTCGCCAGCCAGCACCAGGCCGGGCAGGGGGGGGGCTGGGACCGTCCGCCCATCGCCGGCAGGCGTGTGGGCTGGGGTGGCCCGTTTCTCCTTGATTACTCGTGAAGATGGCACTTGCGTAGAGGGCAGTGCAAGCACTATCGCGCAATCAGCCCAGACCCGTTGCGCCACAGTAGCATTGGCCTCACCGACCAGGGCATCGGCTGCACTGATCGTTACCGAGAGTACGTCGCCACGGACAAACAGCCATTGGGCGAGTCCACCGACTATGGCCAGGAACGGGCTGCCATTCGGCAAACGAACCGGATGCTCCAGACGGTAGTGCACGTTGACGATGGCCTGGAAGGCCGTTGGCACTGGAAACCCCGGCCACAGCGCAGCGACGGCCCACGGCGGCAGGGCAAGGACCACGCTGTCACCAGATTCGGTGTCTATTGTCCCGCCATCGAAGTCCAGTCGCATGACGGGTGGAATAGCCCTGATAGCACGCAGTCGCATACCGAACCGCACCGTGCCTCCTGCCGCAGTGATCCGGCGCAAGGCTGGCTCAACCAGCGCCGGGCCCAAGCCCTGGCGGGCGAGGTAGGGCCGACACGCTTGCTCACCCTGCATCAGGCTGTCACGCACCACCCGGGCGAACAGAGCTGCCGAAGCCTTCTCTGGCGCGGTATTGAGGGTTGCTTCGGTCAGGGGCCGCCACAGCCTCTGCATCAGGGGGCCATCCAGACAATCGGTAACCGTGCATCTGTTCCCTTGCACCCGCAGCAGATGCCACACGGACAGGTAGTCAGCCAATCGGCTCCCGGCGACCCGGCGTCCGGGATGCAACAGCCACCACGGCACGGGACCGCCATTGGGCCGCAGCGTCCAGCGTTTGCCGTCTGCCAGGTCGAGAAAGGGGAAGACAGCCGGTGTCACCATGGTGAAATGATCATGGCTGCCCAGCTGGTCGATGTAGTGCAGCGCCTGGGTATTGGCAGCGATGATCAGATGCGTGCCATTGTCGAGACTCCGCTCCAGCCGGGCATCATGAAAACTGCGGCAGCGCCCTCCCGCCTGACCTGCCATTTCATAGACGATCACCCGTTCGCCAGCATCGGCAACCATGATCGCGCATGCCAGACCGGCTAGGCCCGCCCCAACCACGTGAACTGTCATTTAGGAAACCTGGGGGTTGGGGCAGGCATGAAAGTTCTTTTGTCTTTCTTCTGCCTTCTTCTGTCCGGCGCTCCGGACATGTCTCCTGGAGCGGCCACCTGTGCGGGCAGAACGGTGTTCGGGAAGGCGCAAACCTCCCTTGAGTCTGCAGGGGATGGAAACGCCTCTTCCCCTTCCAATTCTGGCATCGGCGGGGGCAGGACCATCGGATCCAACAGCAGTTCGTTGAGCAGGCGGTCCATCTGGCGACAGCAGACTGCGAATTCGGCCTTTATCTCAGGCGGCAGTTTCGTCGTCACGGCCAGGGCATCAACCACTGCACGTAGATCCTGCGTCGTAGCCGCTAGGGCTCCGAATTCTTCAAGACAGCATTCACGTGTTTCTAGCCGCACACGCTCAATTTTTGCTTGAGTACGATCAAGCTGGTCTGCCGCCACGGTCACCAGGCCAGCCATGACCTGCACAGCCAGGCGTGGCCCCGGTGCAACATCATCCCAGGCCACCAGGCGAGCCCGTCGACCGACTGGCCCGTGTTCGCATACGACCACCGGCCGTCCCACCGGGATCTCAGTGGGCAGGACCGTGCCGGATGAACCGTCACCGACCCCATCGTTTTGCGAATCCTCCGTGCGATTGGCTGTCAGAAGAAGAGTCACCGAATAGCCTAGGTGGACGGAGAGGATCGTCGTTGCCAGTTCGGCCAAGGAGGCATGATCGTTGGCTTCCGCCAACTGGCGTTCCCATGCCTCGACCGCTCCTGGTCCCATGGCACCGCCGGGGTAGATGAGTCGGGTGGCCAGTTGGCCGGCTGGCCGCAGCACCAGGGCGGCAACGATGGCCGCCACACTCGATGCCACCAGGGCAACGACAAGATCGCTCCACCCCGCCAACGACAGCAGGAAAGCGGCGATCACAGCAGCCGCCACCAGGGCGGCGCCCATCACCAGTCCGCCCAGCAAGCCACGGCGTGCCCACAGATTGACCTCCATCACTCGGTAACGCCACACGCCATATACCAGGGCTACCGGATAGGCTGGCAACAGCAGAACCGGCATTGGCGGGGCACCCCCGGCAGGCCATAAAAAACCGCTGAACGCCACGAAACCGAGCAGGCTGGATCCCGCCACCGCTATTCCCTGCCGGCGGGACACCCCCGGTCGGTGCCGCAAGCCGCGCAGCAGAATACCATGCGCCACGCCCAGCAGCACAACTGTCACGGCCACGACCATCCACCCTCCTCCTTGCGGGATGATCAGCACAGGCCTCAGGCTGGGATCGAGATAAACAATACCAGGTGGTCCGGTTCCCTCCATGACTAACGCTGCAGCCAGGGTGACCCCCGCCAGACCATAGATCTCGACTAAACCACGACGGCTTGGACCTGCCCTGGCCGAGACGGTGCAGAAATGCAAGAAGGCTGCCGCTGTCAGGGGGATCGTTGCGAACAGTATCCCCGCTCCCCTGGCCCAGTCAGGTAGCCAGATGGCAAGGACAGGAGCGCCCACGCCGATGGCTACACCGGTGACGACGGCCGCCAGCAGTTTCGTTTCGGTATTCTTGTTTTTGCGACGCACCAGCAACAGAGCTAGAACGAAACCCACGATCATGGTGACAAGCAAGGCCACGGTATAAGCCCCGCTGAAGAACGATTCCCACGCTACGCCCACGACAGCACCCTCCCCCACGCCACCGGACCCGGATGGGAGAAATGGTCCGTGCAGGAGCGACCATTTTACCCGGGCGAAGAAACCCGCGGCTTCCGCTCAAGCGTCTTTGGAACGGACGATAGCCTCGGCCCCCTTGCCAATGATCAGAGTATGGCAGTGATTCATGAACAGGCCCGTCTCAACGACTCCGGTCAAGGCTTTCACCTCGGCCGCCAGTGCTTCCGGTTCGTGAATGGAGCCCATGGGGCAGTCCAGAATGTAATGACCATTATCCGTTGTATAAGGATCGTCTCCCGTAAAACGAAGCTTTGCCGCAATGCCCATCGCTGCGAGTCGGTTTCGAACCTGTTGGTAGCCGAAACGGACTACTTCAACCGGAACCGGAAAGACGCCCAGTCTTTTTACAAACTTTGTCGAGTCGACGACGATTGCTACCCGTTCTGAAATCTCGGCGACGATCTTCTCGCGCAGCAAAGCACCACCTCCGCCCTTGATCATGCGGAACTGATGGTCGATTTCATCGGCACCATCAATGGTCAGATCCAGCCTGTCCACCGAATGAATGTCGCGCAGCTCGATGCCAAGCGCATGGCACAAGGCAGCTGTCTGCTCTGATGTGGGGACCCCGCGCACCTTCATGCCCTGCCGGATCTTCTCGCCCAAGGCGTTGAGAAAGAAGGCTACCGTGGAACCGGTCCCAAGTCCCAGGGTCATACCCCCCGTCACCAGAGCTGCCGCCGCCTCACCAGCCACTTTTTTTTCCTGGTTCTGCATGTCTCCTGTCCTCGCACGACTTCCGTGCCGTGTATCCTCTGCCGGGAGTTTCCAGATCTCCTTAATTCTTTGCAAGATGCAAAGAGGACCAAGAACGCCTTCACGGGAAATGAACAGCTGGAAGCTGCCTCAACTTGATCAGCAGATATTCCAGGTCATTTTTCTCGAAATCAATCCCCCGGTCGCCATATTGAGTCAGGATACGCTCGATCATGCGACGCCGGAAGCGTTTATGATCATTAGGCTCCCCATCGTAATGGGTTTCGCGCAAGGCGTCGATGGCAGCCCGTACCGCCTGATAGTAAGTCAGGGGGCAGGCCGGCCCTATTGAAGACGCCTTGCAGGCCCGGCGCGCCGGAATTGTGGATCAGAATCCGGGCGCTGACGACTGTAATGTCCGAGAGTTCCGCCAGGGTATATTCGAAGAATTCGAGATCCCCCATGCAGACGGCCCGGATGATGATCGAAGGGGTGAAGCGTCCATTGACCCGTAGGTGACGGATGGGACTCCTCACCTCGTCCTCACTCGATTCGGCCGACAGGCTGATGGTTGCGCGTTCACGGCTGTGCAGGCACATCGGCCGGCAGATCGTGACGCTGCAGCAGGTGTATCTACAAAAGTTCGGAAACCGTAGCGACCGGGCGCTCGACAACAGTAACAGGCAGATACGGCCGTTGCACCAGGGGAACCTGGCCCGTCTCGCTGCTTCCGAAACGGTCTACCGCCTTGTGGAAAGACGTATCGGAAATGCCGGCTCCCTGGTTGCTGACCAAGGTGGTGATGACCTCCTCATTGCCGACGTCAACCAGCACTTCGGAGACGAGACTGTCCACCTTGCGACGACGGATGACGGCCCCCCCCCTCGCCCTGGCTGCGGGGACAATGGTCACCAGGTCTTCTGACGTCAGAACATCGGAAAATTCGAGCATGGGCAGGGCCACGACATCGACATCCCGTGCCAGGGTCATGGCAATATCATGGGGCACATCTGGATTCTGCTTCAGATTCTCCGCCAGGGCCTGACGACCCGTACCTCGGCATCACGGAGCATCAACCGGAAGATATCCTTGGCGATCTCGCGCTGGGTTGGCGTAAACGCATTGCTATCAAACTGCTGGGCAATCTTGGTGGGCCGTGGCTGCACGCGCCGTTGCCGAAGGGTTTTGTAACAGTCGTTAGACATCCCCTTCGGTCAATTTGTCTTCCGCCATTGATTAACACCATCGCCATGCAGTGTTACCTTAGTTAGCTTGCCCAGATTTTCATATATTCCATGTTCGTATTACAACGGTAACGAGGATTTATCTGTACATTTATCTGTACGTATCTGCACGTTTATCCGTCCTTTCCGGTTGGGCAATCGGGTGAACCCCCTTTCCCCTGGATCGGGGGCTAGAAGATTAAGGCGGGCTGTCCCGAATGTGCCCTAAAATTGTCTTTTTTGACGATTATCGAGGACCAGATGTGGCATCAATGCGACAGTTGCAATCGGTTCTGTTTTGGTGATGATGACTGCCGTTAATGTTTCGTCAACCGCCTTCGGAGAAATGCTGCAATGAGGACGAACAAGCTGTTTGCTATAGGAGTGGCTGCAACCATTGCCCTGGCCATAGGCATAGGCAGTACGCGGGCCGAAGGAGACGCGGCCGCCGGCGAAAAAGTGTTTGCCCGCTGCAAGTCCTGCCATACCGCTGAGAAGGGAGGGAATCACAAGGTCGGTCCGAATCTGTTCGGGGTGATAGGACGCTCATGCGGCAGCACGGACTTTTCACGCTATTCGGCGGGGATGAAAGCCTGTGCCGGGAAGAGTCTGGCCTGGGAGACGGCTAATATCGGCAAATATATTGTCGATGCCAGTAAATTTCTCGAGGAGTTGACCGGAAAAAAGGGCCAGGGTATGACCCCGCAGAAGCTGGACGATAAGCAGCTGGCTGATGTGATTGCCTACTTGAGCAGCCTCAAGTAGCAGCGTCCGTACCGGTTCAAGTCCGTTTTTGCGCCGTCGCCGTTTTTAGGCGGCGGCGAAAAGGGGTGGTTTCCGTCCCCTGATATCCTGCTATAAGGAGTCTCCTGCGTCACCGGCTGGTCAGCCTACCGGTTGTCGGCAAGGGTATGGCAATGGGAAAAGTATTCCTGACAGTCGTTCTGGCCGGATTGATCGGGGGGGCCATCGTGCCTCTTGCTGGCAAGGTTGCATTGTCTGTCGCGGCCGCTGCTGCAGAAGATATCCTGCCGTGTTCCCCGCAGTCCGCTTCTGCCCTGGAAGACAAGAACGAGGCCACCGCCTGGAGCCGTATCGAAGCCGTTGCCGACCCGACTGCCTATGAGGCTTTCCTGGCCTGCTTTCCCAATGGCGCCTATGCCCCAATGGCGCGTGCCAGACTCGATGTCTTGAAAAGCCGGTACGTCGCCCCTTCCGACTCTGCCGCCCCCTGCCCGCCGGCGGAAGAACCCGAGGAAGCCGGTGTATGCCGCAAATGCCATGCCTTTGAGGTTGGCAAGGCTTCCCGTCCGACCGGCCCCAACCTGGCCACAATCTTCGGCCGCCGAATCGGCAGTGTCGATGATTTCCGTTTTTATTCCGAAGGCCTGCGTGCAGCGGCTGCCCAGGGCGTGATATGGGACGCGGCCCAGCTCGATGCATATCTCAAGGATCCGCGAGGCTTCCTGGCCAGGATGGTCAGAGACCCCAACGTGAAGCATAACATGTTTTTTAAAATGGCCGATGACCTGCAGCGCGCCAGGATTGTCACCTATCTGCAAACCATTGCCACCTGCCGTTGATCCGCTCTCCGCCGGAGACCCCGCGCCCCGAAAGAGACCCCCCTGAAGGGAACACGACCTCCCCCTTGATAGGGTGGGGTAGAGTGGATCGTAACGTCTGGTATAGCTTACAGATTGGATCCCCTTCCTTTGGGAGCGCGGGGGTCTCGCCCGCGAACGGGCGGAAGGATACGCTCGTGTCCCGAAAGGATGATTCCCTCAAATGCCCTGACCCGCTGGGCGGGTTCCCGCTTGGGCGTCGGTTGGTGAACCGGGTTGGGCATGTTAAAGTGGTCCGGCCTGATTGCATCCCGCTCTAGTGTTTCCGGGGACGTTTGAGTCTGTTCACAATTCGTATGTATAGCTGGGGGAATGATGTGATGTTTGATTTGACAAAAGAAGATCTTAAGAACCTTCTCCGCCATGCCGATGAAGGGCGTCTCCAGTTGCCGGATTTCCAGCGTGACTATGTATGAGGGGATGAAGACGTCCAGTGCCTAACTGCCTCGGTCGCCGAGGGACTATCCGGTGGGTGCACTCTTGATGCTGGAAGCAGGAGGTCAATTTCAAGCCACGCCTTCTGGCCAGTGTCCCGGAGAAGAATATCCGTCCGGACAAACTGCTTCTGGATGGGCAGCAGCGGATTATGTCACTTTGTTAGGCAATATCCTTCCGGAAGCCGGTTCACACGCGCACGCTAAGAAACACAGAGGTCAAGCGATTTCTACTACCTTGACATCCAGAAGGCGGTGGGCGGCACGGCCAACATCGAGGACGCCATCATCGGCGTTCCGGCTGATCGCATGATCCGACGCGAGTTCGGCCGGGACATCGAGCTGCTCGATCTGTCCGTTCCCGAGCGAGAGTTCGAGCACAACGTCTTTCCACTCAATCATGTTTTCGACAGCCGCGACTGGTTCTACGCGTAGCGTGACTACTGGAAAGCGCGAAATCGTACGGATTAGAATGGTTCGCGGGGGTGTTACCGGCAAGGGGAAACTCGGCGATATTTTGCGGACTCACCTAATCGAACCGGCGCTGCTTCGCGCCGATGATTTCGAGGGCTTGTTCGCCTACCGGATCAAGACCCTGTCAGACCTTGTCGCCGAAGCCACGGGTAAGCCGGTCATCGCGGCGTATGCACCAGATGAGACCGAACGCGACCTTGACATCTTCGACGGCGAGGGGAAGGAAAGAGATAGCATGGTGTGGATCCCGTGAAAACGACAAGCACGTAGAATACAGGGGAGACCTCCACATCTTATTCAAGATAAACAACATGGAAATAATATGCAGCAGAAACGTCATGCAAAAGCATGCCTGTCAATGTGACGCCTTGCCGGAAAGGGGATGATTTCCGGCTGACCCGGAAGGGCTTTGGGGGCGGGTAACCGTTCGCATCCCCCCTCGCACAATCAGCTTCTTTCCGTCACCCCCGCGCAGACGGCGGCCCATATTGGGGTAGGCGCGTTGCCAGGCCGCAATATGCTGCGCCGTCCAACTATGAATTCCCGCGGGAGAGGATCAAGGGAGGGCAGGGAGCTTTCCGCCTGGATCTTGTCAGCCCGCCAGCTCGATGGCGTGACCGTTGCGAGTTTCCCTCACCGCCGCACCAGACGTCACGATCACCCCCACCCCAACCCTCCCCCATCAAGGGGGGATGGGGGCCTTTCCTTCAGGGGGATATATGCCTAAGCTGGAAAGCAACGATTCCACACCGGGCCGGGGCAGGTTTGTGTGCATACAGTGGCTTGGAGGGGGAGGGTGGTACAGGGATACTTCTCCTGCAGATCAGTGTCATTCCCATAATGAGAATCGCTGTAGTTTCTCTTGCACACCTTTATCGGAGTGGTTATTCTTCGCTTTGCTTCGGTGGCGGGTGTAGCTCAATGGCAGAGCAGAAGCTTCCCAAGCTTACGACGAGGGTTC
>CAZUWH010000020.1:0-51371 GCA_964624075.1 uncultured Rhodobacterales bacterium | reverse complement strand
GCCGCCCCGTTCGGCCAACTCTTCAAATCCACTTGAAACGTCGAGGAACCAAAAACATTGGGATTTTCATCATCCCCCTTCGTATCCCGTCAGACGGAATAGGACAATCGCGTTGGAACAAAGAGACTGCGGTAACAAAGCAGGACGAAGGCAGGAAGCCGGACCGTTGAGGTCCTGCGGAGCGTCAGACAAGGGCCGCGGATGCAATCCACCCGACATCTGAGTGTCCGTCCGGAGACATATCGTTATTTTTCAATGCATGATGAGTCGTCACTCCCACGAAGCCTATCCCCGCGAAAGCGGGGAGCGGGGGTCCAGGATCGGACAAAACAGCAGTCATTGACCTGACCTGCCGGGCGCCGTACACTTGTTTCCGTCCCCATCAACGGCTATGAAGTCTTGAAAGAAATATCCGTCATCAGGCTGGGAAAGATCGAAACCGCCCATGGGCGGCTGGAGCAGGCTGTTGCGCGCCTGGAGCATGCGGTGGTGGTGCAGGAGGAGTCTGTACAGTCCGCGCTCTCTGCGGCGTCCATGGTTGAACAGGATCTGCAGGCCAAACTGCAAACGATCAAGACCAGCCACACCCGCCTTGAAACCACCGCCCGCTCGGTGGCTGATCGTCTCGATGGCACCATCGAGCATCTGAAGGTTTTGCTTGGGGAATAAATCGACTTGGGGAGTGAAACCGTGGGGCAGGTGTCCGTCACTATTGCTGGCCGCACCTACCGGGTGGTCTGTGACGATGGCCAGGAGAACCACGTTGCAGAACTAGGAGATTACCTGGACCATCGGGCTTGTGAACTGGCTCGTGTTCTTGGTCATGTCAGTGAGGCTCTGTTGCTGACCCTTGCTGGCCTGGTGATCGCTGATGAACTGTGGGATTGCCGGCATGCCCTGGATGAGGTCACGCAGGAACGGGACCAGCTCACGCAGGCACTGGCGGAAACCCGGCGGGAAATGGAAGAAATTCGCCTAGTGACCAGCCGTACCGGAAAGGATGGTGCCTTTGCTCGGGCAGTCGCCGAGGAGGAGATAGCGGCCCGTATTGAGCGTCTTGCAGAACGGATCGAGACTCTTGCTGAACGTCTGGAATAAGCCTAGAACCAATGCCGAACGGTAGCTGCTGCCCCGTGCGTCAGGCTGTGAACTCCCGGGGGCGATACGATCCCACAAGGGGGGCCGTCCCTGTCATTGAGTCTGGTCAGGAGACACGGCTCCCGCCTCATAAGCGAGGTCCAGGGTGGAAGCTGCGAACGCCAACGGTGGGCGTGGTACCGTTCCAATATTCCAATGCGTTATGCCCGGGTGCATCCCTTGGATGCTCGTCTGGGAACATAATGCATGTCTTCAACGCGTTACGGGAATCCGCCATGATTCCCGCGAAAGCCTGTCCTCGCGCAGGCGGGGCGGGAATCCCGGGTAGCCCGGCCCAGTGAGCTGTCCCCTGACCTCCGCTCCCCGCTTTCGCGGGGACAAGCCTCGCAGGAGTGACGACGAACGCCTTGAAAAAGGACGATATGTTTCCGGATGGGACACTTAGCAAGGTGCCCTCCTATGTCAGGCATGAGTATGGGAGGATGCGGACCAAAGCAAGAAGAGGATATTGTCGCCGCAAAAGCAGTGTTGCGTCGCCAGATGCTGGCGCACCGCCGCAGATTGGTCACCGCCCAGGGTCCTGCCGCCGCGCGGACCCTGGAACGGGCAGCGGCATGGATGCTGAAGTGTGTCGCACGTGGCAAGCGCCGCTGGAAAGGTCTCGTGGTGGCGGGATATTGGCCGATGGCAGGTGAAATAGATGTTCGCCCGCTGATGGGGCGGTTGTCGGCGCTGGGATGCCAGATGGTGTTGCCGGTGGTCGTGGGCCGGGGATGGCCCCTGGCCTTCCAAGTCTGGGGCGCCGGTCATGGTTTGAGGCCTGGACCGCACGGGACCAGTCATCCACCGGCCAGAGCATTCCGGCTGGTTCCCGATATCGTGCTGGTTCCGCTGTTGGCTTTCGACCGGGCCGGTTTTCGTCTTGGCTTCGGGGGAGGGTACTATGATCGCACCCTGGCCTGTCTGCGCCGGCGGCGGCGCAGAGGAAGGGTCGTTGCTATCGGGGTTGCCTTTGCCAGCCAGGAAGTGCGCCAGGTCCCGCGTCACCGCTTTGACATGGCTATGGATTTGATCTGGAGCGAACGGGGTATGATCCGGCCGCAGGCGACCCGCGCACAGTCCCGGACTCATCTCCGGTGCGGCAGGAAAGGAAGAATGGTGATGGGACAATGAGGATTCTCTATTGCGGTGACATAGTTGGCGCCTCTGGTCGGGAGGTGGTTCTGCAGCGTGTGCCGATGCTGCGGACGCGGCTACGGCTCGATTGCGTGGTGGTCAATGGGGAAAACGCCGCTCATGGTTTTGGAATTACACCCCGTCTGTGCGATGAATTCTACAAGGCCGGCGTGGATGTGATCACGCTTGGCAATCACGCCTGGGATCAGCGCGAGATCATCCCTTACATCAATAATGACATCCGTCTTCTGCGCCCTCTTAACTATCCGGCCGGAACGCCCGGCCGCGGGGCAGCCGTTTATGATATCCCGGGGGGCCGCAAGGTTCTCGTGGTCCAGGTCATGGGGCGGCTGTTCATGGAAGCACTCGATGATCCGTTCGCGGTGCTTGATGCCCTGCTGAATCAGTATCCCCTGGGGCGGAAGGTGCAGGCGATCATTGTCGATGTCCATGGCGAGGCGACCAGCGAGAAAATGGCGCTTGGTCATTTCGTGGATGGACGCGCTTCTCTGGTGGTGGGCAGCCATACGCATGTGCCAACGGCCGATGCCCAGATTCTGCCGCAGGGCACCGCCTATCAGACCGATGCCGGCATGTGCGGCGATTACAATTCGGTGATCGGACTTGTCAAGGAACAGCCCCTGATCCGCTTCACCCACAAGATGCCGACGGAGCGCCTGCACCCGGCCGAAGGGGAGGGCACCTTGTGCGGGGTCTATGTGGAAACCGATGAAGTGGAAGGACACGCCAGAACGATTCAGCCGGTACGCCTTGGCGGCCGTTTACAGTCTGCCCTGCCAGCGTGATGGGAGACTGTTTCCCTGCCCGGCAGAATGCCCCAAAGCTGCCATATTGTGCCGTTATCAAAAGATTCTGGCAGTGAATTACGAGTGGTCGTGTGTCTGAGCAGTCGTCATGCATCATGCCGTATGATAAAACCCTCCCGTCTTCAGAACCAAGGATCAGGTGTCAACTCATGGCAGGCCACTCCCAGTTCAAGAACATCATGTACCGCAAGGGTGCTCAGGATGCCAGGCGGGCACGGATGTTCGCCAAGCTGGCGCGGGAAATCACGGTTGCCTGCAAGACTGGTCTGCCGCAGCCGGAGATGAATCCGCGTCTGCGTGCGGCGATTCAGGCAGCGCGCGTCCAGAACATGCCCAAAGACAGCATCGAACGTGCCATCCGGAAGGCTAGTACGGCCGGTGATAATACGACTTATGAAGAAGTCCACTACGAAGGCTATGGTCCTGGCAACGTCGCAATCATAGTGGAGGCCCTGACCGATAACCGCAACCGTACCGCCGCCGAAATTCGTGCCGCTTTTGGCAAGAATGACGGCACGCTCGGGGAAACCAACAGTGTGGCCTTCAACTTCGAACGGGTTGGCGCCTTTCATTATTCGGCTGCCGTTGCCTCGGCCGAAGCTATGCTGGATGCAGCCATTGAGGCGGGTGCGAATGATGTCAACTCCGATGACAGCAGCCATCAGATCTATTGCACCTCTGACGATCTGGGCGTTGTCCGGGAAATCTTGGAGCGCTGTTTTGGTACACCCGAAATGGCCCGGCTGGAATGGCGCCCGCTGATAACGGTCCCGGTCACCGATGAGGAAACCGCCCAGAGCCTGCTCAAATTTCTGGATGTCCTGGAAGATAACGACGATGTGCAACTTGTAGTTTCAAACTTCGATATTCCGGATGCCCTCATGGAGCGTCTGAGCCTCTGAAGACAGACGGGACAGGGCCGCACCTTCTGCACCAGCCGAGGGAGGATGACGGGACAGCCCCGTTCGCCATAGGAAGGCAGGAAAGGATGAGATTGTTGGGACTGGATCCCGGCCTGCGCAAGACCGGCTGGGGGGTGATCGAGATGGAAGGCAATCGGCTGTGTTACGTGGCCAGTGGTGTCGTCTGTTCAGAAAATCATCTATCGCTAGCAATGAGGCTGGCCCAGATCTATGAAGGCGTGAAGACGGTGATTGCTATGCATCGCCCGGATGAGGCCGCCGTGGAAGAAACCTTCGTAAACCGCAATCCTGCCTCTGCGCTCAAGCTCGGCCAGGCGCGGGGGGTTGTCCTTCTTGCGCCGGCCCGCACTGGTTTATCTGTCAGCGAATATCCTCCTAATCTTGTCAAGAAAACCGTCGTGGGAGTCGGCCACGCCGACAAGACCCAGGTGGCCATGATGGTGGGCCGGTTGCTGCTGGGGTGCCAGCTTGGCGGAGCGGATGCCGCCGATGCCCTGGCCGTTGCGATCTGTCACGCCCATCACCGCGCTACTGTCCTCCAACCGGCCGGTGGCAAAGGCAGGGGCAGAGACCACGCCGAACGGGCTAATCGGGACACGATCAGGGAGACAGGTCTATGATCGCCCGTTTGCGGGGCGTTGTCGAGTCGCGCGGTGATGACTGGGTGATCCTCGATGTACAGGGCGTTGGTTACATCACCTATTGCTCAGGCCGTACCCTGGCCCGCCTGCCAGGTCCGGGCGGAACCGTCGCCCTGCATGTGGAAACCCATGTCCGGGAAGGCGCCATCACCCTGTACGGCTTCCTGGATCAGGCCGAATGGGACTGGTTCCGTCTCTTGACCACCGTGCAGGGCGTAGGGGCAAAGGTGGCGCTGCGTCTTCTGTCGGTCCTGGCGCCGGACCAGTTGGCCCGGGCCCTGGCTGCTCAGGACACGGCAGTCCTGACCCGTGCCATTGGCGTGGGGCCACGTCTGGCAGCCCGGCTGCTGACCGAGTTGAAAGACAAGGTTGCCGATCTGGCCACCGCCGAGGCCGGCGGCGAGGAAACGTTCCTCGTACCCCGGAGCGCTGCCGCCAGCGATGCCGTCTCGGCCCTGGTCAATCTGGGATACGGGCGTGCGGAGGCCCTGGCCATGGTGGCACAGGCCGAGACGAGATTGATGCGTGACGGACCGCCCGAGGTCGGAGCGCTGGTACGGACGGCTTTGCAGGACAGCGCGCGCAAGGACGGAGACTAGCCAATGGCACGGACTCGGACGGACCGGCCGGAGACGCGCGTGGTAAGCGGCGTTCGGCAGCCTGAGGATGATGCCGAGGCACGCCTGTTGCGTCCGCAGACGCTCGGTGATTTCATCGGTCAGCAGACGGTCTGCGAGAACCTGCGGGTTTTCGTGACTGCCACCCGCAGCCGGGGCGAGGCGATGGATCACGTGCTCCTGTCGGGGCCGCCGGGTTTGGGGAAGACGACTCTCGCCCAGATTATTGCCCGTGAACTGGGGGTGGGTTTTCGTGCTACCTCCGGTCCGATGATCACGCGTGCCGGTGATCTCGCTGCCCTTCTGACCAATCTGGAGCAGCGCGACACCCTGTTCATTGATGAAATCCATCGTCTGCCGGTCCATGTCGAAGAGGTACTGTATGCGGCCATGGAGGATTTCCAGCTCGATCTGATCATCGGTGAGGGACCGGCTGCCCGTTCGGTGCGTATCGACCTTCAGCCCTTCACCCTGGTGGGGGCAACCACCCGCACCGGCCTTCTGACGACGTCCTTGCGGGACCGTTTCGGCATTCCCTTGCGGCTCGACTATTACGACACGGCCGACCTGGAACGGATCGTGCAACGCGGGGCACGGGTACTCGGCATGGCAGTCACTGCCGATGGCGCCGCCGAAATTGCCAAGCGGTCACGAGGCACGCCGCGGGTGGCGGGAAGGCTTTTGCGGCGGATCCGTGATTTCGCTGCCGTGGCCGACACCTGGCCGGTCGATGGGAAGGTTGCCGATACCGCACTGGTGCGACTGGATGTCGATGATCACGGGCTTGATTCCTTCGATCGCCGCTATCTGCGCTGCATTGCCGAACACTATGGGGGCGGACCGGTCGGCGTGGATACGTTGGCGGCCGCATTATCCGAACAGCGGGATACACTTGAGGAAGTGGTGGAACCGTTTCTGCTGCAACGGGGCCTGTTGCAGCGGACCCCCAGGGGGCGCCTGCTCTCCGAGACCGGTTTCCGCCGCCTGGGCTTGCGTGCGCCGGCCCACCGGCAGCCGGATCTTCTGGCCGGGGAGAATGACGATGGCTGACGGGAAAACGGGCGGGGGGACGTGCGTGCACCTATGGCCGGTCCGGGTGTATTACGAGGACACCGACGCGAGCGGCGTGGTCTATCATGCGAGCTATCTTCGCTTTGCCGAACGGGCCCGGACTGAACTGATTCGCACGTTCGGGATCGAAAGCAGCCGCTTTCTGGCAGGGGAGGAAGGGCCCCCGGTGCTGTTCCAGGTGCATCGCCTGGAGATGGACTGTCTAGGGGTGGCACGGCTTGACGACGTGATCGTGGTTCATACGCACCTTGCGGCGGTCGGGGGTGCGTCATTTACCTTTGCGCATACCCTGATCCGAGGGGAGAGCGTTGTCGCCCGGGGAAAGGTTCTGGTTGCCTGCGTGCGCCGCGACACAGGCCGGCCGACTCGCCTGCCAGCGATGTTGCGGAATAGATTCAAGCCATACATCAACAGGGACTGAACAACCATGGAGACGCAACTCATGGATCTGAGCAGCAATGTAGCGGCGGTGCCGGATCTGTCCCTATGGACGCTGTTCATCCGTGCCGATCTAATCGTCAAGATGGTGATCCTGCTGCTGATCGCGGCGTCGTTTTGGTGCTGGACCATCATTTTCGACAAGATCATCCGTCTGCGGCACCTCAATGCCCGTGCCGATCAATTCGAGGAAAGTTTCTGGTCGGGGGGATCCCTGGACGAACTGTACGATCGGATCGGCAGCCGGCCGGTCGATCCCATGGCATCGGTGTTTGTCGCCGCTATGAGGGAATGGCGACGGGCCACGAGCCGCGGTCTGACGCGCGACTCGGGGAGGCTCAGTCTGCCCCAACGCATCGATCGGGTGATGCAGGTGACTCTTGGCCGCGAGTTGGACCAGCTTGAACGGCGGATCGGCTTTCTGGCTTCGACAGGGTCGGTTGCCCCTTTCATCGGTCTGTTCGGCACGGTATGGGGGATCATGAACAGCTTTCACGCCATCGGGCTGTCCAAGAATACAAGTCTTGCCGTGGTAGCCCCAGGCATTGCCGAGGCACTGCTCGCAACGGCACTTGGGCTGGTTGCAGCTATTCCGGCGGTGGTTGCCTACAACAAGATCTCAAGTGACATCGACCGCTATTACAAACGACTGGAAGCCTTTTCGGGCGAGTTCGGTGCCATTCTATCGCGCCAGATCGAGGAGCGGGGCTGATGACCATGTTCGTTGGCAGCCATGGTCGCGAGGGTCGCAGTCGCAAGCGCACCCGGCCGATAGCTGAGATCAACGTCACCCCCATGGTTGATGTCATGCTGGTCCTTCTCGTCATCTTCATGGTGACCGCACCTCTGCTGGTGACGGGGGTACAGGTTGATCTGCCCAAGACCGCGGCTAGCGGACTCAAGGGCGATGACCGCCCGTTGACGGTAACGGTAGACGCACAAGGACAGGTGTTCCTTCACGAGATGCCGGTCCGGGTCGAAGAATTGGGGCCGCGTCTGATAGCCATCGTTGGCCAGAAGCCGGACACCCGCATTTTCGTACGCGGCGATAAGAGGCTTCAGTACGGGCGGGTAATGGAGGTGATGGGCGCCGTTACGGCAGCCGGGTTTTCCAAGGTTGCCCTGGTCGCAGAAATGCCGGATGCTGCGCACGCCGCCAACAAAGGCCGCAAAGGGAGCCCTTGACCTTCATGGGACAAAGTGCGCTCTATTCGGCCCTTCTGCATGTGGCGATCATTCTGCTCGTGGTTTTCGGTGTGCCGGATTGGTTAAGGCCTGAGCCGCCGATCATCGAGAGGACGGTGGTGGTCGAGATTGTCGATCCAAGCTTCCTCAAGACGGTTCAGATTGCGCGTGTCACGAACCTGCCGCAGCGGGTGGAGAAGCCGGTGGAGGTCAAGAAGCCCGAGCCGAAACCCGAGGTGAAGCCACCCCCAACGCCGCCCTTGCCCGAACCGCCCCGGCCGGAGCCGCGGCCGAACCTGAAGCCCGAACCGAAACCCGAGGTGAAGCCACCCCCAACGCCGCCCTTGCCCGAACCGCTCCGGCCGGAGCCGCGGCCGAACCTGAAGCCAGAACCGAAACCCGA
Organism: uncultured Rhodobacterales bacterium; assembly: GCA_964624075.1. Classification (GTDB taxonomy): domain Bacteria; phylum Pseudomonadota; class Alphaproteobacteria; order Rhodospirillales; family Rhodospirillaceae; genus CAZUWH01. Next base: position 42,992 of record CAZUWH010000020.1, on the reverse strand, counting down.
GGTGAAGCCACCCCCAACGCCGCCCTTGCCCGAACCGCTCCGGCCGGAGCCGCGGCCGAACCTGAAGCCAGAACCGAAAACTGAACCGCCGCCGCAACCTGAAGCGAAGGACAGGAAGGAGTCGAAACCAGACAGTTTTGATGCCCTGTTGAGGAATGTCGGGAAGCTAGCCAAAACGGAGAAGAGGGAGAAGGCGGAAAAGGAGGACAGAAAAGCCAAGCCAACCCGGAATGCTTCGGACAGTAATCCTTTGACCAAGGACTTTGAGAAAACCATTGCCGGCCTGGTTGGTGCGGGTTCAACGCAGCATGTGCCGGATCTGCCCTTGAGCCTGTCAGAAATCGATGCCATCCGGGCCCAGATTGAACGTTGCTGGAATGTGCCGGCCGGGGCACGGGATGCCGGGAATTTGATTGTCGAAATCAGGGTGCAGTTCGCACCCAACGGGCAGGTGCTCAGTGCCCAGATTGTCGAGGACGCACGCTATCAGAACGACCGCTTCTACCGGGCAGCGGCCGATTCGGCCAAACGGGCCGTCCATCAGTGTAGCCCGATCAAAGCCCCGCCTACAAAATATGAGCGGTGGCGGGAGGTCCGATTGCGTTTCAATCCGCAGGCGATGCTTGGCCTGTAAGACCCATAAGCGTAAGTCAGGACTTGACACTTACGGGCCGCCCGCAAGACGGCGGCGCGTCGGATACAACATGGCCGGAAACCTTTCCGGAGTTGTAGAGGAAAGACGGCAATGCATGTCATGGTACAATTCAATGCGGGAAGGCGGTACTGTTGGCGTGCCGCCATGGGAACCACGTTCACAATACTACTTTTGATAGTAGTACTGGTTGTTGTCCTGATGGAAAAGGCTGGCGCCGAACTGGTCATTGATGTGACTCGCGGTCACGCACAGCCAATGCCGATTGCCATCACCGATCTACTTGGCACATCTGAACGGGAGAATCGATCCGGTCGTGACATTGCCAGAGTCGTTTCCGCCGACTTGGAACGCTCCGGTCTGTTCCGGCCGATCGATCCCAAGACTTTTATTCAGACACCCGATTCGCTTGCAATGCAACCAAAATTTGTAGATTGGCAGGTTCTCAATGTACAAGCACTGGTTAGTGGGCAAACAATCGTGCAATCTGACGGTCGTTTGAGAGTCGAGTTCCGTTTGTGGGATGTATTCTCAGGTGGACAGCTGGTTGGACAGGCGTTTTTCACCCAGGCTGAGAACTGGCGCCGGGTGTCTCATATGATTGCGGATGCCATATATTCTCGCTTGACGGGTGAGGATGGCTATTTCGACAGCCGGATCGTCTATGTCGCCGAAAGCGGCTCTCCAACACGGCGTGTCAAACGTCTGGCCATCATGGATCAGGATGGCGAGAATCACCGTTACCTTACCGACGGATCATGGCTGGTTTTGACGCCACGCTTTTCCCCTACGGTGCAGGAAATCACCTACATGTCCTATTTCCGCAACGTGCCGCGTGTTTACTTGTTCAACATTGAGACAGGCCGGCGGGAATTGTTGGGGGATTTTCCAGGTATGACCTTTGCCCCACACTTTTCACCTGACGGCAACAAGGTCGTGATGAGCATGGCCCGGCAAGGGAACAGTGAAATCTATGAAATGGATTTGCGCACCCGGGCCGTGCGACAGATCACTGCCCATCCGGCCATTGATACTTCACCGTCCTATTCTGCCGATGGTCTGCAGATTGCCTTCAATTCCGACCGCAGCGGCACGCAGCAGATTTATGTGATGAACACCGACGGTTCCAACGTTCAGCGGATCAGCTTCGGAGATGGTCGCTATGCCACGCCGGTCTGGTCCCCCCGCGGTGACCTGGTCGCCTTCACCAAGTTCAAGGGTAGCCGATTCTACATCGGCGTCATGAAACCTGATGGCTCGGGCGAGCGTCAGTTGGCCGAAGGTTTCTTGGTCGAATCGCCAACATGGGCCCCCAATGGCCGGGTGTTGATGTTTTTCCGGGAAACGCCACGTGATTCGACCGGACGGGGCGGATCGGCCCGTCTGTACAGCATCGATCTGACGGGCTATAACGAACGCCTTGTGGTGACACCGCAGGACGCATCGGATCCGGCCTGGTCTCCCCTGCTGTCCCCACCAGCGCGGTAAGCACGGTAAGAAAGTCCTTGCAACGCCGTAAAACTTCTAGAAAGTATTACCCAATCTGGGCAGCATGCCAGCATAATCCCATGCAGGGTCCGTGCAAATCGGTTGATTGCCAGTATCGGAGATGTCGATACGAACGTTGACAACCGAGCAGGTCGTCGTTTAGATGTGGGTCAGACCCCGTATTAAGAGGAGGGTGTGTTGAGGAGCATGGAAGCTCAGCGTTCCGGTCAGGAGAGTAAACAAATGAAGCTGCGCCTGTTGAGTGTCTTTGCGGCCGTTGCGCTGGTGGCCGCGTGCGAATCAACAACCGAAGGAACCGCCAGCACTGCTGGTGCAGGCAGCATGGGGGGCTTGAACAGTGGTATCGCCGCCGTCACGACACCTTCCGTGGCACTGCAGCAGGAATTCGAACAGGCTGTCGGTCAGGATCGTGTCTTCTTCGACTTCGACAAGTATGCCGTGCGTTCGAATGCCAAGCCTGTGCTGATGCGGTGGGCCGACTGGATGAAGCATCATCCGCAGTATCCGGTCACCCTTGAAGGACACGCAGACGAGCGTGGCACCCGTGAGTACAACCTGGCCCTAGGTGAAAAGCGGGCCAATGCCGTGAAGGAGTTCCTAGCCGCTCATGGGGTGTCGTCTGGTCAGCTCACCACTATTTCCTACGGCAAGGAGCGTCCAGCCGTCCCCGGTTCCAACGAAGCCGCCTGGTCCCAGAACCGTCGGGCTGTGGCTACCGTTGGGGGAGGGACAGCGTCCTGAATACCTGAATAAAGTCATGCCATGACAGGGAGAACCCCGCCGCCTCGACAAGGGGGTGGCAGGGTTCAGGCCCCCGGGCAGGCAGGGTAATCAGGGTAATGCTACTGTAGGAAAAGTGGGTTTCCGGGACGTGTGCCAAGGATCTTCCGCAAGCCGTATCACGCGCTGGCTGACCAGGGTAGGCATCGTGCTAGCTGTGGGCGGGAGCCTGCCGTCGGGAACAGCCCTCGCTCAGGAAAGCCGTACCCTGTTGCAACGAGTCGACCATCTGGAACGGGATCTGGGTATGGTGCAGCGCCGTCTCTATCGCGGTAGCGCGGAAGAGAGCTTTCCCTCCAGAGGAGAGGGGAATCTAGACGGAGAGGTGGCCACGCGTCTGCAGCAACGCTTCGTGGACATGGAAGGTGTGCTTTCCGGCCTTACTGGCCAAGTGGAGGAAGTTCGCTTCGAGATCAACCAGATTCGCAGCCGGCTGGAAAAGCTGACCAACGATGTCGGTTACCGCCTGAACGAACTCGAGCACCCCGCGGAGGGTGCGCATGCGACGGCAGATTCCGTGACCACCGTGAAGTCTGCCGAAACCCGAACGAACGCGAAGGGAACTGGTCCCGGCACGGGGAGGGCAAACCAGACGGACGGGGAGGCTATCGCTGCTTTCGGCAAGTCGACTGGTCAGGCGGAACCGGCCGGGGGATCAGCCAAGGCCCCCATTCCCTCTCCTAGAAAGGGAAACGAATCGGAGTCAGCTTCCCTGTCCAAGGGATCGGTCAAGGAACAGTATGAACACATTTCCGCCCTGTTGAGTCAGGGAGATTACGGTGCCGCTGAACGGGCTGCCCTGGCCTTTCTGGAAGTCCATCCAGAAGATCCCCTGGCCGGCAATGCGCAGTATTGGTTGGGGGAAACCTACTACGTGCGCGGTGATTTTCGCCAGGCGGCGGTGGCTTTTGCCAAGGGATACCAAAAGTACGCGAAAAGCGGCAAGGCAGCGGCCAACGTACTCAAGTTGGGCCTGTCGCTCGCCAAGTTGGAACGAGTCCAGGACGCCTGTACGGCTTTCAACCGGCTGGCTGTCGAATTTCCAAACACATCGAGCGACATCAAGCAGCATGCCGTTCTCGAAAAGAAGCGTCTGGGATGCAAGTAGACCTTGCGGGAGATTAAAGATCCCCGCGTGCCCGGAAACGTTCCAGGCCTCTCGTGGCATTCATTCATTCCCCACACCATTGGGAGGAGCTGCAGCGGCGTGCAGAACCCGCGCCCGGCCCATGACCTTGATCAAACGCGCCCAATAGGCCGGCGTAGCGTGCAGGTCAGCATTGAGACTGTCGGCAGGGATTGCCGGATCGTCCAGAGCCTCGGGCCGGAAACCATCCGCTGCAGGGCTTCTTCCGGGCGTCGTGTCCAGAACACGCACGGTCTGGCGCCGGTTACGGCGACGCGCAGTTCCCCCGCGGTGAGGGCGATGAATACACCGACCACCGCGTAACGGGAGGCTGGATTGGCAAACCGGGCATAGCCGGACCAGACTGGAACCGGAAAAGTGACGGCTGTGATGATTTCCCCTGCGGCAAGGGGCTGTCTCGAACAGGCCCGTAAAGAAGGCGGCGGCCGCGATGGTACGGCGGTCGGTGTGAAGGGTGGCCGCGAGACCGAGCACCGCCGCCGCATAATTCGTGCCGTTTCCCTGCTACCCGCTCCGAAGGCCACCCCGCCAGCCGTCCCGCCGGAGAAGCGTCCGGTTGCTGCCAGTGCCAAGCGAGAGATGACCACCGTTCCCGATCATGCCCGGGCGATGCCGATCGTGCGTTCCCTGACCCGGGATGCCGCCGCCCAGACCGCGCGCTGCCTGCCGATGTGGCAAACCCGGTTGCCGGGCCCCCCCCCCCCCCCCCCCCCACGTGGCCGAACTCCTGGGCCTGGACAAGCCGATCTTGCGCGACGACGGCCGGGTGCGGCTCATGCGCCATTTCCGCAACCCCTGACAGTTTTGCATGGAACGGGCATGTCACGCGTGTGAGGCACACCGGGCCGACGTCGTATCAGCGCCAGGCATCCGCCAGAGCGTTCATGACATTGTAGGCCAGCTGGTTGGCCACCTGGTACGGGCTTGGTGGGGTCCGGTACCGGAGACGGAAACCATGCGGGCCGGCCCTGTCTTCGTTTTCCTCCTCCAGGTCAATGAACCCCCCTCCAGTCCGGATAGGTAGCGCTCCCTGGGCGGTCCCCACTCGGCTATGTTGCGGCTGTTGACGTTGGCGACAACCTAGCCTGTGCGGGTTATCCTGCACGCGCGCGTGCAGTTCATAGCCGATGGTGGAATGCCCTGAAGACGCATAAAGGATTTCGATCATGTAGTCGGCCAGATGGCGCAGGGCGTTGATGGCAGCATAGCTGCTCCCGTCTCCGAAGGCAGAACCGACGGCACCCGCACCGATCAGCTGGTCGATGGCCACCCGGTCCACCAGAATCGCGTTGGCGTCAAGGAACGGTTTCTGGAAGCTGTCCTGGAACGTCCATTCCCAGGTTTCGCTGGTCCGGGGGCGGCCGGACGTGACGTCGGGAAGGCAGGTCTGGTGCTCAAACACCGCTTCGCTGCGCTCCTGTCGCACCTTGTCACTGGAGACGGTGCCGCTGCCGGCCACGACTAGACGCTCGGTGGCCGTATATACTATTCGTTCATGGTCTCGGCCAGCTGGCGGTTCCGGTACAGGAGGGTAAGGCGGGGCCATCCGCGGGCTGTGTAGGCCGCCCGGAAGTGGGCGATGAGGGCCCCGGTCTGCCGATGGTCATCCCTGTCGTTCTGCGCCCGCGGCATCATCTGAATTATGCGGACCGGCGGCGGAGTGATCACGTCTTCTGCAAGCGGTGGCACGGGCCCGCCCACCTGCTGCGCAAGGACGGCTCCGCCGCACAGCACGACAGCGGTGAACAAACCGATGTACGGCCAGGCTGGTATGTCACCGTCCCTCCTGCATTTTCACCCTGTAGGCGTGAACGCTGGTGGTCCCGAGCGAGAACGCCTGATACGTATTGCTGCTCCGCGGCGGCAGATGAAGCCGTTTCCAGGCGCTCACCGGCTCCGAAGGGGTTTGGTTCGCATCGTAGAACTGTATGCGCGCTTCCGTCTGCAACGGAGAATCTGTACAGTTGATAACCTGTGCGTAAACCTCAGCCGTACCGGAAGGGGTGCGGCGGGCATTGACGCTGCGGATGTAGATCTTGTTGATGATGTTGTGATCGGTGATGGTGACCAAATTGAGGGGCATTTCTTGCAGGGGCGAAACCTGACCCGGCACCGTGGCCGGGACGGACACCAGAGTCCGCTGGTTGACAATGGCGTCCATGTTGCACAGGGGAGCCGGTTCCATCTGCTGACAGGCAGGCAGAAGCGTCAGGAGCAGAAGAGTACCGCCGAGACGACGGATGTGCCTTCCCCAGGCCGGACATGCCCTGGGAGAGGGGGGGGCATCGGTGAAGGTCACTCCGGTCGCTGTTTGGCACCATGACTCCTTGATCCTTATCTCTGCTGGTGTTTCGTTCTGCAGTGCGTCCGCCTTTTGTGATGCGTTCGGGCCACTGTCGCTGTCTTTCGGCCGCGGTGGCACGGTGACGCGCTGGTTCATCACCGATTCAGACGCGGAAAACGGTGCCCGCGGCGAAAGCGGAACCGTCGGGCCGGAGCGCGCCCAGGCCAGTCGGCAGGATCCGGTGGTCCTGATCGGAATTATCTGCCGTCGCCCGTTGGCCGTGCCATCAGCGTTCAGGAAGGTTGCATCGACACTTTCGACCGACTCCGGCAGGAACATGGTGTAGCCGAATACCTTGCCGGGCAGGTTGTCCCAATAGCGGATGTCGGCCTCCTCCTGCACAGCGGTCCCGATTCCTTTGGCTATTCGGCCAGCCACGATCATGCCCAGGCCAACGTAGACGGCATTGGGGTTGTCGTAAATACCAGCCATGCCGGTGGTCGCAAGACCTGCGCTCAGAAGGGCATCACCTTGCCTCCTTGAACCGGGCCTTGCCCTCTAGAATGGAATTGAGCGCCCGTCCGCCACGGGTCGAAGCCTGGAAGAACAGGTCCTCGATCTGGGTTGGCGTCACCTCCACCGTCGTACCGCTCTTTATGTCCTGTCGGCAGGAGCAGGCGCGGCGAGTCGGCCTCGCCGCCAGGACGGAAACGCAGGGCATGCCATTCCTCAGCCTGCCTGCCCTCACCATGAATCTTGATGGGCGACCATCCCGTCTCAACCAGAATCAGGGTGTTATGACCATCTACCGGCGGGGGGAAACGGAACCTGTTGTGTGCCTTGAACTCGGCACAGATCTCCTGTACCTGACTCTGCTGGCCGCGGCAATGACTGGCCCATCCCTCCAGCAGCATCAGGAGACTGAAATCGGCCTGGTACTCTTCCTTCTCGGCCAGGGCGTCCTGGAGGACGCCCGATTTGAAACTGGCACCGGCGTTTTCATAATCGCTGGCGCGCATGTACAGAAGGCCCCGGTAGTAATAGGCCATGGCCCGCTCATAGGGTTCGCCTCTGAAGTCCTTGCTGGCTTCCCGGACGAACAGATGGCGGGCCAGCTGCGCGTCCTGGTTGCTGGCGTAGGCGGTCTCGATGACGGACAAGGCTTCGTCGAAGAATTCAGCCGCCAAGCCGATCCTCCCCCATGGCAAACAGCGCTAGCCCCACCCGCATGTCGTTCAGGACCCGGTTGCGGGGGCCTTGCCGCAAAGTCACGATCAGATGCGGATGCAACGAGCCTGGCTTATCCTCAAGGAAAGCATGCACGATTTCCGGATCGACAGCTTGCTCGCCTTCGCGGCCACGTGCACAGGCATCTACCCCTAAAAGAAGATCTAGTGCCACTTAACACGTCAGACTTGCGGCACCATATCGTCTCATTATTCATCTTTCAAGGGATTGAAATGGATATCATCAACGATAGAGTATATTATACTGTTATGTTTTCTCGAAATCATAAAGGCCATTCCAGACGATTTCGCCAGTCTCCAGGTCCATCATTTCGAACACGATTTGGGTGAAGCGGTGAATGGCGCCAGTCCTGGCGTCGCGCTGTTCGCTGGAGGTGATGCGCCCGCCCAGCCGGTAGTCTCCTCCCATCTGGGCGGCAGTGGCCGGGAGGGTGCCCTTGTCCACCACACTGGTACGCTTGAGTTTGCGTTCATGCTCGACCATGCTGGCATGGTGACGGCTGATGAAAGTCATCCGCCCGTTGGCGGCACGATTCAATTCGACGCGCAGGCGATCGGTGATAATGTTCTTGTTGAGACGGGAGGCGCTTTCGTTATAGAAGTGCTCAGAGTCGATGATGATGCGGGGTGGTCTCTGCTGGGCAGCTAGACGGGGAGTGGTGAGCATGCCGCGCATCATCTGGTCCGTCATGCTAATAACGTCTTGTGATTCGATGCCTACACCTCGTGCCAGGGGTGCAGGCAGGCGTGGGTTGCTGTAGGTGGTCGGCGTACCGGCAGCATTGTGCACCACGGACTGGCACCTCGATAGAAGCAGCGCCACCACGACAGCAGCCAGGGGCGCGGGCGTCCGCCCTGTCCATGGTCTGGCCGCCGGAGGCAGCCTGAACACGGGATACAGCTTTTCGTGGCTCATAGGTTTCCCTTCCGATCCAGAAGCAGAAATGGTCCAGGCGGATACTGTCATTTTACGAGCCGGCCTGTAAGGCGATGGAGGGGGACCAGCAATTCTCAGTACGGCAAGCCCTCCCCCATCGAGGGGGAGGGTGGTGCAGGGCTGCCTCTTCTGCAAATCAGTGTCATTCCCATAATGGGAATCGCTGAGGGGGGCGATCATACGGGTCATGCTGGTGATGTCTGTCCTGCGATTCGGCCGTCCACGGACCGGCATCCCAGTCAGGGCAGCGCTACCACCGCCAGGAGAATCAAGAGTCTTCCTTGTTCGTGGTCTGGCATCCGGGCGCAGACAAATGTGGGATACAACTTCTGGCGCTTCATCGACCTCTCCTCCATGACCAGCCCGCAAGGGGACGAAGAAGGTGTTCGTGTGCTCCTCTCGTGGAATAATCAAAATTGCCATATGTGCACGTTCGGGGTGGACTCCTGTCTGCAAGGCGGCTTAAAAGAAAAGACACGTCTGAACTCTCTGTGCTTTCCATGGCCATGCGTGCCTTATCCGCCCACAGGCGGAAGGATAGGCGCAGCGGCGTTTCAGGGGAAGTTTCGGCAGGACTCAAACGAAAAGAGTATGCAGGCAGGGCAGGGGTTGCTGCCTGCGGGTGGCTGTTTTTAGTTTCCTCCTGATTTGATCGAGTGCAACAGTGCTGCAAGTTGTCTTGATGATGGTGGTGTTCCTGTTTGCTTTGAGCGGATGGGGACTCCTGGCCGAAAGGCAAAGAGGGACGATCGGGGTCTATGCGGGCAGCATGGTAGCCTGCGGCCTGAATGCCGTTCTGATGGTAGGCTTCCTGACCCGCGGCGATGGTGTGATGACGATGACTGTTCCGCTCGGGTTGCCCTGGCTGCCAGCCCACTTCCGGCTTGATGGCTTATCAGCGGTCTTCCTGCTCATCGTGGGCACAGGCGGGGCGATCAGTGCGCTCTACGGCCTTGGCCATGCCCGGCATGATCATGACCCCCGGTGGGTGCGGTTCTTTTTCCCTCTGTTTCTGGGGGGCATGACGCTGCTCACACTGGCTGATGATGCGTTTTCCTTCCTGCTGTCATGGGAGTTCATGTCGCTCGCCTCCTGGTTCATGGTTCTTGCCTCGCACCAGCGTCACGAGACAAGGCGGGCCGCGGCTGTCTATCTGATCATGGCGGCACTGGGAACGGCGGCGATGATGCTGGCCTTCGGCATCCTGGCTGGCGCGGCAGGAGATTACAGTTTTGCCGCGATACGGAGCCATACGCTGTCACCGCTCGCAACCACGCTGGCAGTGGCGCTCGTCCTGGTGGGAACAGGGTCGAAGGCGGGCATGGTGCCTCTGCATGCCTGGCTGCCGCTGGCCCATCCCGCCGCGCCGACCCATGTCTCGGCCCTGATGAGTGGCGTGATGACCAAGGTGGCACTCTATGCCTTGATCCGGGTGCTGTTCGACCTCGTGGACGGCGTGGGATGGGGGTGGGGACTCGCCCTGCTGATTCTGGGAGCTCTCTCTGCCGTGCTGGGCGTTCTTTATGCGATCGTGCAAAAGGATCTCAAAACCCTCCTGGCCTACAGTACGATCGAGAACGTTGGCGTCATTCTGACTGCCATCGGCCTGGCAATCGCCTTCAACACCAATGGGGATACCACGCTGGCCGGCCTGTCCCTGGTGGCGGGGCTGTTTCACGCCGTCAACCACTCTCTGTACAAAAGCCTTCTGTTTCTTGGCGCGGGCGTTGTGATGACGTCTGCCAGCCACCGGGATCTGGAACGTCTGGGGGGACTCATCCATCGCCTGCCGGTGACGGCGGCCACTTTTCTAATCGGCTGCGCGGCCATCGCGGCCTTGCCGCCGCTCAACGGATTCGTTTCCGAATGGCTGCTGTTTCAGGCGGTGCTGAGCGGGCCGCGCCTGCCCGAGTGGGCCTTGAAGCTGGCCGTGCCTGTGGTCGGTGCCATGCTGGCCTTGGCAACTGCCCTGGCTTCGGCCTGTTTCGTGCGGGTGTTCGGGATCACCTTTCTGGGACGCCCCCGTTCCGCCGAAGCGATGGTCGCAACGGAACCGAGCTGGAGCCTGCACGTACCGCTAGTAATTCTGGCAAGCGCCTGTGTGATTCTTGGCGCAGCGCCGATGTTCGTTCTGTCCATTCTGTCGCCGGTGGTGGAAGCCCTGATCGGTGCCCCCCCCCTGGCCGATGGTGGAATCCGGTTTCTGTGGCTGGAGCCGGTCGTGGAGCGTGACAGCTCCTACGGCGGTTTGATTCTCCTGGTTGCCGTGATGGGAATGGCCGGCTTGACGCTTCTCGTGCGGCAGCTGACTTCGGGGCGAGTCCGCCGTTCCCATGCCTGGGACTGCGGCTGTCCCGATCCCAGCCTGCTCACCCAGTATACAGCCTCCTCCTTCAGCCAGCCGATCCGGCGGGTCTTCGCGGCAACGGTTTTCCGCGCCCGGGAAGAGGTGGACATGCCGGAGCCCGGAGACGTCTCGCCCGCCCGCTTCACCATGCGCATGCAGGATCCCGTGTGGCAATGGATCTACCGCCCCGTGACGGGACTGATCGGCTGGAGTGCAGACAAATCCAACGCCGTGCAGCTCATGGCTATTCGCGAGTATCTAGCGGTGATGTTCGCGGCATTGATCGTTCTCTTGATTGTCATAGTGGTGATCCGATGAAAATCGTGTTCATGGCCAGCGCGGAGGGGGAATGGTGACCGCGTTCCTGGTCCAGGTTCTGCAGGCGATTCTGGTCCTGGTATTGGCGCCGGGCCTGACGGGCCTCGTGCGGCTCGTCAAGGCGCGCCTGCAGGGGCGCCGGGGGGCAAGCGTGATTCAGCCTTATCGCGACTTGGTGCGACTCTTCCACAAGGATATGGTGATCGCAGACAACGCCTCATGGTTGTTTCGTACTATTCCCTATATCGTGTTCACCATGGTATGGTTTGCTGCCACCTTGGTGCCCACCTTCACCACGGCTCTGCTTCTCGGTCCCACAGCCGATCTGATCGCGCTGGTGGCCTTTCTGGGCAGCGTCCGCTTTTTCATGGCCCTCGCCGGAATGGACACGGGGACGAGCTTCGGTGGCATCGGCGCAAGCCGGGAGGTGATGATCGGCTCCCTTGCCGAGCCGGCCATGTTGATGGTGATTTTCACGGTAGCGCTTGTCGCCCATTCCACCTCGCTGACCGAGGTCGCTGAATATCTGACCAGCACTGCCATTGGTATCCGGGTTTCGCTGCTGATGGCGCTTCTGGCCATGATCATGGTGGCCATCGCTGAGAATGCCCGCATCCCGGTAGACAATCCCGCCACGCACCTGGAACTGACCATGGTGCACGAGGCCATGGTACTGGAATATTCAGGATGGCATCTGGCCCTGATGGAAACTGCCGCGATGGTGAAGCTGCTCCTGTACATCTCTCTGATCTTCTGTGTGTTCGTGCCTTTTGGCATCGATACGCGGGAAGGGGGGATGACGGGACTCGGGATTGTCTCCTATCTGGGCAAGCTGGCGTTCGGTGGTGTGGCACTTGCGGTGTTTGAGACCAGCATTGCCAAGATGCGGGTGTTCCGTGTCGGCGAATTTCTCGGGGGGGCCCTGCTGCTGGGGCTTCTTGCCATGATCTATCTGTATATTTCCTGGGCCGTGTGATGACGAGTCTTCACTATGACATCGCCCACCTGCTCGATGGCGGGGTCTTGCTCCTGGGCTTTCTGCTTCTTTATCAGCGGCGGATGTTCGGGCTGATCAACATTTTCGCCCTCCAGGCGTTGATGTTGGCCCTGGCCGCAGCATGGCAGGCCCATATCCATGGCGAGTTCCATCTCTATGCAACGGCGCTCATCGCCCTTGTCGTCAAGGCCGGGGTTATCCCTTACGCACTCCGGCGCATGATCATTCATTTCGGCATTCACCGCACGATCGATACCGCTCTCGGGATCGGCCCAAGTCTGATTGCAGGGGCAAGCCTGGTGGCCCTGTCGGTCATGCTGGTTCTGCCGGTGACGGCGGATGCAACGGCCCTGACCCGGGAAAAGCTCGCCCTTGCCCTGTCGGCGGTACTGCTCGGGCTTTTGATGATGATCACGCGGCGCAACGCCATTACCCAGGTGATCGGTTTCATGGCCCTGGAGAACAGCCTGATCCTGGCCGCGGTCGGGGTCCAGGGCATGCCGCTCGTCGTCGAGATGGGCATTGCTTTCGAGGTCATGGTGGCCTTCATCATCTTTGGCATCTTTTTCTTTCACATCCGGGATCGGTTCGAAAGCCTTGACCTCCAGTATCTGGAGTCGCATCGGGGAGAGCGGCGGTAATGGTGATTTTTCTTGTCCTTGGCCTTCCCGCGGCCGCTGCCCTGCTGCTCAGCTTCGTACCGTCCTACCGGACGGGGGCAATGGCCAACGTTGGTATTTCTCTGGCCACCTTCGGCGCGAGCATCGGGTTGTTCTTCACACGACCGCAGGCCAATCTTCTGTTCTTCATTGATGACTTCAACATCTACCTAGTAGTTCTGACGGCCTTCGTCGGCTTCACCACTAGCGTTTTCAGCGTCACCTACATCGCCCAGGAACTCGTGCGCGGGCACCTAGAAGCGCGAAACCTGCGCTTCTATCACGCCATGTTTCAGGCGTTCATGTTCACCATGCTGCTCGGGCTGGTGGCAAATAACCTTGGTTTCCTGTGGGTTGCCGTCGAAGGGGCAACGCTCGCAACGGCCCTGATGGTCAGCCTGTCTCGCACCCATGCCTCGATCAAGGCGGCCTGGAAGTATTTCATCCTGTGCGGGGTGGGCATTGCCCTTGCCCTATTTGGCACCATCCTTGTCTATCTGGCGGCCCAGCCGGTGATGGGCGCAGGCCTCCATGCCATGGCATGGTCGGAATTGATGCGATGGGGACCCCGCTTCGATCCGGTTCTTCTTGACCTGGCCTTCGTCTTCCTGTTGATCGGCTACGGGACCAAGGCAGGGCTGGCACCGTTGCATGGCTGGTTGCCCGATGCCCACGGCGAGGGACCGACGCCCGTTTCGGCGGTGCTGTCGGGGCTTCTGCTCAATGTCGCTCTTTATGCGTTGTTGCGGTTCAAGATGCTGTTGATCGCCAACGGCAAGGCGATCGCTCCTGGTCCCCTGATGATGACTATGGGTCTGAGCTCCCTCCTGCTCGCTAGCATCATGCTTTACCGGCGCCGTGACATCAAACGCCTGTTCGCCTATTCCTCGATCGAGCATATGGGTCTTATCGCCTTTGCCTTCGGCCTGGGCGGACCGCTTGCCAATTTCGCCGGTCTTCTGCACATGGTCCTGCACAGCCTGGCCAAGTCGGCCATTTTCTTTACGGTCGGCCATGTTGCCCATGTGCGGGACACGCAGAATCTCGCCGATCTACGGGGGCTCACCGTCAGTCATCCGCAACTGGGCTGGACCCTGGTGCTGGGGATAGTGGCCATTGCCGGCCTGCCGCCCTTTGGCCTGTTCACGAGCGAATTCCTGATGGTGACAACGGCAGTCGCCCGCGAACCGCTGCTGGCCGCGCCGTTGGTCCTTGGTCTGTTGATCGGTTTCGGCGCGCTGGTTCTGCGCCTGCAAGGGCTGGCGTTTGGTGAACCGCGTGGTCGCGTGCGCCACCGCATGGAAGGATCACTGATCCCGGTGTATGCCCACCTGACCCTGGTGCTGGTGGCAGGTGTTTATCTGCCGGCACCACTGGTCGGGTGGTTTGAGAACGTCGCCCGGCTGTTGGGATGAAACTATGCCTGCTTTCATCTTTCCCCTCTCCTGTGCCTGAAGGTCGCCATGACACTTCCTGAAACCCTGCTGACGTGGTTGACGGACAAAGCGGGTCTCGCTCCGCAGGCGTGCCACCATCCCTGGCCGCGATTCGAAGTCTCCGAGGCTGAATGGCAGGAGCTGATTGAACAGATGGCGATTTCCCCCTGGCCGCTCCTGGGTCTGTGGGCAGAACCGGCCAGGATATACCTGGCCTTGCGCGATGACACGGCGCAAGACATTGCTGTGATATCGCTGCCTTGCCCGGGAGGGCGCTTCCCTGCCGTTTCCGTCATGCGACCGGCCGCGCAACGGCTGGAACGGGCTGTTCATGACTTGTTCGGGTTAAAGGCTATAGGGCTTGTTGATTCCCGCCCTTGGCTCGATCACGGAGTCTGGGGAATCAGCCAGCCGCTCGCATCTTCCCCCGATACGGCCACGGCCTCCAGACGGCCCTACCCGTTCCTGCCGGTCGAGGGCGAGGGGGTACATCAGATTCCGGTGGGGCCTGTGCACGCCGGAATCATCGAACCCGGCCATTTCCGCTTCCACGCCAACGGCGAGGCAGTGGTGCGGCTGGAAGCCCGTCTTGGCTATGTGCACAAGGGGATCGAGGGTCTGATGCAGGGGCGCTCCGTAGCCGAAGCAGCGTTGATCGCCGCCCGCATTTCCGGCGACAGTACGGTGGCCTATTCGCTTGCGTTCGCCCAGGCCGTGGAGGCGGCGCTTGCGCTCCAGGTTCCTCTCCGTGCCGTCTGGCTGCGGGCGCTGATGGCCGAGATGGAACGCATTGCCAATCACCTGGGTGATATTGGCGCCATCTGCAACGACGCGGCCTTTCCCCTGTTGCTGACTCGCTGTCACGGCCTGCGGGAGCAGGTGGCACGCACGGCGGCGACCTGTTTCGGGCACCGGCTGATGATGGACCGCATTGTGCCAGGCGGGGTTGCCACCGACCTGTCATCGGCGAGTGTGGCAGCGGTACGCCGTCTGGTCGCCGTCATAGAACCGGCGTTTGCGCATCTCATGACGATCTACGACGACCGGAATTCCCTTCTCGACCGCATGGTCGGGACGGGCACGATTGGAAGTCATCTCGTGCATCGCTTTGGCACCGGCGGTTTCATCGGCCGTGCCGCCATGCGCGATTTCGATGCTCGCCGCGCGCCTTCCTACCCGCCTTATGATGACCTGGATTTTGTCGTACCGGTGCTGGAAGGAGGCGATGTCAACGCCCGGGTGGGGGTACGCCGGGTGGAGGTGGAAGAGAGCATGAAGCTGATCAAGATCATTCTCGACCGTCTCCCGGACGGGCCAATCATGACGACGCCGGTCTCTCCCTCCCCAGCGGGCGAAGGCATGGCGCTGGTCGAGGGATTCCGGGGCGAGATTCTCGTTTGGGTGCGGTTGACCGAAGCGGGCACCGTCGCGCGCTGCCATGCCCGTGATCCGTCCTGGTTCCAATGGCCGCTTCTGGAGGCAGCGATCGAGGGCAATATCGTTGCCGACTTTCCCCTGTGCAACAAATCGTTCAACTGCTCCTATGCCGGCCATGATCTGTGACACCAACATATGCAAATCAGGGTTTACGCTCAAGAGCCCACCGCGATGGCAGTGACGCGGCCTTGTGGCCTGGTGAGCCAGGGTGGTTGCCGCCCGATGCGTGAGGGAAGCTTTGATTGATCACGATTAGGACTCGCAGCTCCTTGAGTCCTTGCAAGGGACAATCGCCCATGTGGAAAACTCTTCTCGTCGATAATCTGCTTAAGGGGCCTTACACGAACCCTTCTCCCGCACCATCGGCCGAGGCCCTGGCCGAACTCGGTGCGCGCGTAGACAGGACCGCCCGTCGGCACCTGGGTCGCAGCCTTGCCATCCGTGAGGTCGATGCAGGATCGTGTAATGGATGTGAACTTGAAATTCATGCTATCAACAATATTTATTACGACGTGGAGCGATTTGGCATCCGTTTCGTGGCCTCGCCGCGTCATGCCGATGTGCTACTGGTCACAGGGCCTGTGACGCATAACATGCGGGAGGCCCTGGTCCGCACCTGGCAATCCACGCCCGATCCGAAATGGGTCGTGGCGGCAGGGGACTGTGCCTGTGGATGTGGTGTCTTCGCCGGTTCCTATGCTGTAGCCGGGCGGGTCGAGGACTTCATCCCGGTCGATCTACACCTGGCTGGCTGCCCGCCGACCCCAACCCATCTGCTCGAAGGATTGCTCGCGCTGCTCGTAGCGGCGGCATGAGACCGGTAAGAAAACAAAACGCGGGAGAGACCCGGTCTCTCCCGCCCCCTCCTTGAATCTTTCCTAGAATCATCCTGCGCTATCATACATTCATGTTCATCCATGCTTCACGGACGGGAGTGCAACCATGAGACCTTCAGGCCGAGCGCCGGACCAGCTTCGTGCCATTGTCCTTGAACCCGACGTCAATCGCTATGCGGAAGGCTCATGCCTGGCGCGTTTTGGGGCAACCAGTGTACTGTGTACGGCTTCGGTAGACGAAAGAATGCCATCCTTTCTGCGCGGCACCGGCAAGGGGTGGATCACGGCCGAGTATGGCCTTTTGCCACGGGCCACGCACAGCCGTACCGAACGCGAGGCGACCCGTGGCCGGCAAAGCGGCCGCACGCAGGAGATTCAACGCCTGATCGGTCGCTCGCTGCGGGCAGTCACCAGCCTGAAGGCCATGGGCGAGATGCAAATAAAGGTTGATTGTGACGTTCTTCTGGCTGATGGCGGCACACGGACCGCCGCTATCACCGGCGCCTATGTCGCCCTCCACCTTGCCTTTCAGCGTCTGGTACGGCTTGGCATCCTAGCGATGCTTCCCCTGGTGGATCAGGTGGCGGCGGTGTCTTGCGGTCTTTACCACGACGTGGCGGTTCTGGATCTGGATTACACCGAGGATTCATCGGCCCAAACGGATGCCAATTTCGTCCTGACGGCCTCTGGCACTCTAGTCGAAATCCAGGGTACCGCTGAAGAGCGGCCTTTCACACGGGAGCAGTTCAACCACCTTCTGGATCTGGCGCAGAAAGGGGTAGCCGAACTGGCCTGCGTACAGCGTCTGGTCTTGGGAATCGAGGGCACCTGACTATGGCCCGTCGGTTGACCGAGAAGCGTCTGGTGGTGGCAAGTCATAACAGGGGTAAAGTGCAGGAGATTACTGGTCTGGTCACCCCTTTTGCGGTAGATGTCATTGCCGCAGCAGATCTCGGCCTGCCCGAACCGGTGGAAACCGGCATGGTCTTCACCGCCAACGCCATTCTCAAAGCCCTGGCCGCGGCGACGGCGGCAGGCTTGCCGGCGCTTGCCGATGATTCAGGCTTGGTGGTCACAGCTCTGGATGGTGCGCCGGGGCTCCACTCGGCGCGCTGGGCCGGACCGGACCGGAATTTTGCCGCCGCCATGGTCAAGGTCAATGCCGCACTGGGCGATGCGGCAGACCGTTCCGCTCGTTTCGTATGCGCCCTAGCTTTGGCCTGGCCTGATGGGCACACGGAGAGCTTTGAGGGCGTCGTGGCTGGAAAGATCATATGGCCTCCCCGAGGGGAAAATGGATTCGGCTATGATCCAATTTTCCAGCCAGATGGCCAGACAATCACTTTTTCCGAGATGGAACCACATGTAAAACACTCTATCAGTCATCGTACCAGAGCATTTCGTAATTTAGTTGCGGCCTGCCTTCAAGGTGACATGCCTTATACTCCTAAGTATCAATCATAACACACGCTAAAATATCAGCCACGGCAGCGCGCGCCGAATGGCGCGCAAGCTAAGGGCCGCGGATGCAGCCCGCCGGCGCCTGGAAGAGGTCACGATCAAGGCTCAAAAATATCTGGACTATAGTTGCGGGTCAGCTACCATGGATGCTCGGCCATATAGAACAAGCGCCGCAATACATCCCAGGGTGGCGGACCACCGGTATGGAGATCCTCCAACAACTGCCCAAAGAACCACAGTGGCTTGGTCACGGCTTCAGGTCCGATGCAGGGAATCCAGCTCATGGAATCATAGATAGCCCGGGCCTTGGTTGCCTGGTGTGGATCGGGATAGGGCAGGTGGAGCACCTAATACAGGAAGATCTTATCGCAGTCGCAATTAAAACATCCAAGCCTGGTAACACACATGTCATGGTGCATGCAGGCGGTATCAAGAAGATCGATCGGGGGAAACGCCTCCCCTCCTGGTCCCAGACGATTGCCGGCACCGCACCAGTGACCATGAACGGCATTGAAACTGGGTTCGGCGAACCCGGGCTCCGCGACGGCAGTCAACAGACTCCCGACTATCAGGAGCGCCGCCAGCCTCTTAAACCATTTCGGATCCAGCTTCGCTCGGAAGGGGACTGTTATTAGATAACTCCTGCGCTCACCGCGACAGAATAACATTTTTCGCCTTGATTATGATTGACCAAGGCTTCCCTTGAATCGTCTGGGCGCGGCCTCCGCTCGCCTTGGCATCGAGCGATAATCGTCTCTCCAGGCCACAAAGCCCTACCATTGTAGCAGACTCCCAAGCGTAAAGTAGGATTTCATCTAATGATATAATCATAGAACAATACTACAGTCAATAGGTACATGCCTTGACGTGTTGGCTGCAAAGGCGCACGCCGCAAGGCGGGTGAATGCCCGGCCGGTCATGATCAATGACTCGTTTCCCGTACCTGAAAAAACTCACCTATTCGATCATGGCGTCCCCCTGTTTGCACGCTGTATTCCTATGGACTGTGGATAGCTCTAACGAGGATAGAAAAAGAATTGAACAACCGTCGGGGGCGCTCCCGTGACCTTCATCGACCTGCGCCTGGACTTTGCCTTCATGAAAACATTCGACAACTAGCAGAGGAATAATCTATGGACAACAGTCTCACAGCGTGATTTAATGATTTTAATCATAATTCCAGGCTGGAAAGAACGTCTTAACGACCTGGCTGGTGCGTAGAACGTCCGCTCTGGCGTTGCACCAGTGCAGCACAATGCTACTTGCGCTGCAAGGGCTGTTCGCGATCGCATACTCTTACACACAAAAAGTGTGTAGATCATGCACGTTTTCCAGAACGACCTCTCGTCCACGACACTGTACCCCGTTTGCGCGTAAACAAATCAAGATCCGCGACAGGCGTTCGGCGGAAATGCCGATCTGGCTCGCAATCACGTTCTTGTCTTCTGGCAGTCGTACAATGGCCTGTCCTTCCGTCAATGGTGTGAGTGTCAGGAGGTAGGAATCGAGCCGCTGGCGAGGAGATTTGAATCGCAACGCCCCAAGCTGCTGGATCAGGCGTCAGTGCAGCCGGGCCAGATTGGCCAGAACCTTGAATACCAACGCCGGGACCCGGGCCAATTCGGCCAGAAAAGATTCGCTTGCCATCTGGATCAGCCAACTGTCGGTCAGAACTTCCACACCCACAGGAAAAGGGCGCATCGTCAGTACAGCGGCTTCACCAAAGGACTGACCAGCCTTGAAGATCTCGACGATTCCCTCATCTCCGTTTTCCGCCCTCTGGACCAGTTTGATCCAGCCGCTCAACACCAGAAAGAGCCACGCCGCTCGCCCCCCTGTATGAACAGGATTCTCCCGTACTGGTACGTCTTATATACTATGCCACGCAGTAATATTTGCAATTCATCGTTTGTGAAGTTGGAGAAAAGATCAAAGTGTCGCAGTTCCTCGTAATCGACAAGGGAAGAAAGGTTCCTTGCGTTCATGATCCTGGTCGCCGGAGCCTGGGATGGAAGGGCCTGATCTTTCATCTAGAAAAATCCGGTCTGTAACAGAAGGCGCGGAGCCGGATGATATCCTCCACGATAAAAATATCGTTGCAGACGCGCACGCCGATCTTGTGTAACTTGGCTAGTGTTCGGGACAAAGTTGCCAGCTGCACGCCAAGCTGGCTTGCCACGGCTTTTTTCATAGGGAAGCGTGATGTGCACCGGACCCGATATTTTAGGCGCCAATCTGGCTAGATAGCTGGCCAGACGGTGCTTTTCAGTTTCAATTCCTAGACCTGTTTGACCAGGCAATGCAGGTGCGCCGCCGAGTTGCTCCATGCTGGCCATGACACGAGTGACGAATCGAAAATCCGCGGCTAAGGCCTACAGAAACGTTTCGGCGGGAATCCGGACCAGCTGGACCGGATCGATCGTCCAGGCGCCAAAGGAGGAAACGCCCTGATCGAACACGGCTTCCTCACCAAAGGTGTCACCGGGCTTGACAACTTAAAGGATGCCTCACTGTCAAGACCCATCCACTAGGTGAATGGCACCTCGATCGTTCAAGATGATATAGAAACGGCCGGCAGGCTCTCCCTATCGACACAACGACTCCTGACGTTTGGCACAGTGCAGAGCGTGGCTCCTTCCAACAGGGTGACAAGCCTGACCCGATCCAGCACCGCAAACAAAGGCAACTCCGCAGGCGTTCGATTGTTCCGGCATCAAGCCTATTATCTTGTCCGGCGGTGGAAACGCCAGAATAGGCTCCGCAGGCGATATAGGCTGTTATCAGATCGGCGCTCTCTGTCCGTCCGACCGTTACCAATGGTATAATATTTTCCTGCATAGTACAACTAAAGACCTATGATAGTTCCATTGCCTTATATCATTTCTTTTAATCAAGCGGCTCAACCTTCCTCTCTCTAGAAACGAAAACGTGAGGGATTTCTCCAATACCCCATCGCATTAGTATTGCGCGTGTCTTGACCAAAGTCAATTCACATCGGGCATTCATCCTATAACCTCTCAGGACATAACGCGGGCCCTGGCGGGCAGGGACAAAAACCAGGAAGAAGGAAAAACAATGGGGAAGGAAGACACATCCCCGCAAGGGTTCAGCAGACGGCGATTTTTAACAACCCTGGCCTCTGGCGGCGCCGGCAGTGCGGCCCTGTGTCTGTCGCAACACGCCGTGGCGGCCATGGGAAACCTTGTGCCTCTGGCCGTGGATAGTCCCTTACAGGACTGCCCGGATCGTAACCAGGAAAAGATCTATTGCAATCTATACGCTCACGACTTGGCATTCACGTTTCTTTGTGCGCCCAACGATACGCACAACTATCTATTGAACTCTTTTGTCAAGAACGGAGTCATCACGAGAATCGGCCCGACCTATGGTTTCGGCAAGGCAATGGATCTCAATGGCAAGGCCGCAAGCGGCCGCTGAGACCCACGCTGCTGCCAGAAGGGTCTAGCACTGGCGCGGCGCTTTTTATGGTGACCGCCGGGTCAAGCGGCCCATGGTGCGCCAGAGATTCCTCGCCTGGGCCAAGACCAGCTTTCCGCGCGATGCCAAGACTGGTGCACCCGATCCCAAGTATATGAATCGTGGCCGTGACACATGGGCGACCGTGAGCTGGAAAGAAGCCTTTGCCCTGGAAGCGGCAGCTACCGTGGACATCGCCAGGACCTACCCTGGCGAGTCTGGTATGCAGAGATTGCTCTGGCACAAGGGTACGATCCTCTGGTGATCGAGGCAACCAGCGGCGCCGGCACACAAGTTCTGAAATTCCGCGGTAGCATGCCGGCCTTGGGCATTTATCCGTAATCTTCGCCCAGTACCACATGGCCAACGCCATGGTGCTTCTTGACGACACGATCCGCGGCACGGGTGCGGAGAAGGCCGTCGGTGGTCGCGGCTGGGACAATTATTCCCGGCATCGGCATACCGACCTGCCGCCAGGGCACCCGATGGTCACCGGCCATCAGAACCAACGACTTCGATCTGTCGTGCGCTGAGCATGCCGATCTGATCCTGGTCTGGGGTGTGAACTGGATCACCACTAAGATGCCGGACGGGCACTGGCTGAGCGAGGCCCGCCTGAAGGGCACGAAAGTGGTGGCTATCTCCGCCGAATACAGTGCCACCTACAACAAGGCCAACGAGATCCGGATCGTCCGCTCTGGTACGACTCCAGCCCTCGCGCTTGGTCTTGCACAGGTGATGATGGCAGAGAAACTCTGTGGTGCCGATTATATCAAGAGTGCCACCGACCTGCCATTGCTCGTGCGCATGAATACAGGGGATCTGTTGCAGGCCGCCGATGTATTCACCGGTTACAAACTGGTGGAGTTGAAAAACGGCACCACCGTGCTGAAAGAGAGCGAGGCGCTGCCTGAGGGCACCCAGGAGTCCTGGGCTGCCCCATCCCAGAGGGTATGTGCAGGAAATGGGGCGACTACGTCATCTGGGACAGCCGCCGGAAGGCCTCGGTTGCCATCAACCGCGACCAGGTAGACCGACATTTCCTAGCCCTTGGCCTTGACCAGATCCTGGAAGGAACGGTGGAAGTGACCCTTGCCGATGGCCGGACGATCCCCTGCCGGCCGGTGTTCGACGTGACGAAGGAGATGCTCGATGGCAGCGCCACACGCCCGCCGATGTCGAGAAGCTGACCTGGGCGCCGGCGGAAGGCGTGCGGAGCCTTGCCCGGCAAGGAAAAAACCCTCTTTGCCATGGGCATGGGGCCGAACCAGTTTTTCAACAATGATCTGAAGGATCGTGCCGTATTTCTGGCCGTGGCTCTGACCCGGAACATCGGCCGCGTCGGCGGCAACTTCCGCGCCGCTTTCTTCAACGGCCTGCCGCAATATGCCGCCGAAGATCCGTTTGCCATCGAGAACGACCCGGCGAAGCCCGCCCGGGTCAAACTCCGCTGGAAGGCGGAAAGCGTCCATTACTGGAACCACGGCGACCGGATTTTGCGAGTTGGCAATGCGGTTCTGACCGGCAAAAGCCACCTGTCGGCACCGACTAAGTTCATCCATGTCTCCAACTCCAACTCGCTGATCGGCAACGTCAAGGGCCATTACGAAGTGGTGGTCAACGGCCTGCCCAAGGTCGAGTTGCTTGCCATCAGGGAATGGTGGTGGACGGCGAGCTATGAATACGCCGATATCGTGTTCACGGTCGATAGCTTTGTTGAATTCAAGTACAATGATGTCACCATGTCAATTAATTATTGAAAATAAAACACTACTTTGTGCTTGAAACGATCTCACAGTTCATTTTCCACACTAAAAAATACAGCAACGGCACCTACACGACACCGGTCAATACTGATATCGTCGCCCTCTGGTTCAGCCCGTTCAGCGATGTGTATCGCACCGACAGGCGTTAGCCCTTCGTCATGGAAGCCTTCGTTGACATCAACCCGAAAGATGCCAAGGATCTGGGGATTAAGTACTACTATTACATGTATATAGACGCCGATCAACGCGATCATTAGTTCAAAAGCTGGCAGAACAAGCCCGATTCCTACCAGATAGCCCGGCTTCTAGTCCGTGCCCGCTATTACGCCGGCACGCCGCAGGAGGGGGGGGGTAACGCGCATGTGGCACAACATGTATGGGGCCACCTACAGTTCCCATGCCGGGCATACAGCAAAAAACGGCAATGGACTTGCTAAGGCGCCAGGCACCAGCTATCAGGCCATGTTCCGCAGCAGCAGCTACCAAAGCTGTACCCGCGGCCGGATCAAACCAACCTGGATGACCAACAGCCTGACCGTCAAAGGTCTGTTTGGTCAGTGGGTGGTGCAGGGGTTCGTGCCCGCGATGTCCACTGCCCGACCAGTGCCCCCCGCGAGGCGCTGGTGCGGCATCCACCCAGGCGGAAAAGGCGGGTCCGGGTCTTGGTAGCAACGGCCTGTGGCTGCCAGCGGCGCAGGGCTTACATCCCACCTATGAACGTCCGTCGTTCAGAACTACATCGCTGGCAAATTCGTCCAGACTGGGGCTTGAGGAGAGGACCCATCATCATGGCACGCAACAATCGTCCATCGGGCGCACGATGGCCTATCTCTATGAGGCCCAACCGCCGAAGCGGCAAACAGCCATTATTTTTGACCTTAACAGGTGCATTACCTGTCAGACCTGTTCGGTCACCTGCAAAACAACCTGGACCAGCGGCAAGGGACAGGAACACATCTTCTATAACAATGTTGAAACCAAGCCCTATGAGGGCTATCCGGTCGGCTTGAACCTGAAGCTGCTGGAACATCTGGGGCAGGCGCAGTAAGAGGGTGAACGCCTCGCCTCCAGGACCATCTTCGAAGGCGACGATCCGCTGGAAACCGTGTTCGGCCATGACCGATTACGCTAGCTTAACCCTGGTGGAGGACGATATCGCGGGAAGTGTTGAATGCTGCACAAGTTTTAACGGTGTAGTGTATCCGATGTGGATGTTCTACCTTGCCCATACCTATAGCCATTGCGGCAGCCCTACCTGCCTAGCGTCATGCCCCCACAAGGCTATCTACAAACGCGAGGAAGACGGGGTTGTTCTTGTCGATCAGAAACGGTGCCGCGGTTATCAGAAATGCGTCCGTGCTTGCCCCTATAAGAAGACCTTTTTCAACGCAGCGGCCCGGGTATCGGAAAATGCATCGGCTGCTACCTGCGCCTCGAACAGGGAGAGGTGCCGCTGTGTGTGGAAGGCTGCATCGGCAAGATCCGTCTGCACAGCTTTCTGTCCACCGATACCCTGCGCGCGGATAACCCTCTTGACTACATCGTGCGCATCCGCAGACTGGCTCTGCCGCTCTATCCGCAGTTCGCTACCGGCCCCAATTCATATTACATCCCGCCGCTCAGCGTGCCCGAAAAGTTCCTGACCCAGATGTTCTAGTCCGGGCGTGGTGGAGAGGCACGCAAGACCTATCGCATGCTGAAGGATGACAAACAGCCCCTGGGGGCCATGATGCTGTTCGGCGCAAGCACGCGCATCATAACTAGGTTCAAGGTGGAAGGGGAGACCGTCATCGGTTGGGATGTCGAGGACCGGGAGGTGGCACGGGTGCCGTTCACCGAGCTAGTCTATGTCCGCGACCACTGCGACGAACGCTTCGCCGTCTATCGCCACAACACGCCATGACGGAGGCCGCTGCCATGACAAAGCCTGTACGCCTTTTCCCCTTTATAGTTGTCGCCATGAACCTATTCGCCGGGCTGTTAGCAGCTGTCCCTGCCGTCCATGCGGTCGAGACGGCGTGGCGCCCCCCGTCTGGGACCCTCATTCCTCTGCCGGCCAGGCAGACCGACACCCTCACGGTCATGAAAGGTCAAATTGCCTGCCTCGCCCCTAGACAAGGCGTGGACGGCATGGCCGGTCGTGTCCGTCGACGTTCAGCCGCAACAGATGACCACGCCCGGCCTTGCCAGGGAAACCATCAGCACGCTGGGTGTTCAGGCCGTGACAGACGGACGGTCGATTGCCTGACGGCTGACATGGGAGGATTCCTTCCTGGACGGGGCAACGTGGAAACCAGCCGTTTCAGCGATGCGGTGGCCCTGGAATTCCCCGTGGCTAGGGATGCCGGCCGCGGCAACCATGGGCTATCCCTGGCCGGAACGGTCGCAACGACACCGACGGAGGAACTGGCGGTGAAATACGTGCGGCTGTTCGAGGGCAAGCCAGCCTGTGTCCACCCAACGAAACCGCCTACGTCCGTTGCGACAAGGGGGCGGTCCTGGGAGATATCACCGAATTCTATCACGCTTTCGGCGTCGACGGTCGGGGGCGAGAAGACCGACCACGTGGCCGCTGAACTGGAGTTCATGGCGGCCCGGCTGGTGATGCAGACCAAGGCTGTGACAGGGAAAAGAAAGGAAAATCGCCCGCGACGCCCTGGCGGCGTTCGTGGCCGACCATGCCGGTGACTGGCTGCCATCGTTCACGGCATGCCTGGCGCCGCAGTTGCGGATCTGCCAATCTATCGGCAGACCATTTTCCTGCTCGCTGCCGTGTGGACAGGCGTGGCCGTTGCGCAGGACTTTGCGGTGCCGGAGACTTTGCGCAAGAGTCAGACAGACTCCGAAGAGTCGCCATATGCTATGGTGTGCGGTCTCCTTCGTGACGGGGGGAGAAAATAATATGGATCTCGGATGGAAATCATACTTAAGGGGGTGTGGGGGCAGGCTGCCGTATGCACGCAAATCTGCCCCGGCACGATGTGGGATCGTTGCTTTCCAGGCATCCCCCCTCTCCCTTAGAGCTCGGGGGAGAGTCGGGGTGAAGAGGACGTCTGGTCAGGCGACGAGAAGGCTCGTGGCAGTCACGCCATCGGGCGCGCGGGCTGACAAGATCCAGGCGGAAGGGGGAGGGCTGGTGTAGCTCCAGGCGGAGAACTCCATGCCCTCCCCGACCCTCCCCCTTCAGAGAGAAGGGAGAGGGGGAGAGGGGGAGAGTGGGCGGAAGGCCCCCGGCAGTCTGCGCAGAATGCCGTCAAGCACCTCCCAGAAGGAGGCTTACCCATGGTAGACAGTAATGCAAGCAACTTCCCGGCCATGCTCGACTACAACGAATGTTTTGGTAAAACTGACGGGCTTGACCAGGACAAAACCACTCTCCATCACTCTCCCCCACCTCCATCCCCTGCACGACCCGCAAAGGCAAACGCTGCCCTTTGGCTATACGGGAATAGACGCAACCCGCTTCGCGCCACTACTTGGCACACCAACCGCAGCCCACATTTCCGAATACCACCAGCTCCACGGCCTGGATCGGCGTGCCATGCATACCGATAACGACAGCCAGAAGTACTACTATTAGTTTCAAGTAAACAGCTCAGGACACACACCAAAACGGAGCAGCCACCAGCCCTGCCCTTTCCAATCCTAGTGAGGAATCAGCTTGTCCGTTTGATCTGGTACTTGTAAACACCGCCTTCCTCAACACCCTGCACCAGTTCATGGCCGGTCTGGCGACAGAAGGCCTCGAAATCCTTGACTGAACCTGGATCGGTGGCATGAACCTCAAGTATATCTCCAATTGCGATATCCTTGAGAGCTTTTTTCGCCCTTAGGATTGGCAGGGGACAGTTCAGACCCTTGACGTCGAGAAGGGTGGTCGTACTCATTGATGGTTCTCCCCGTTCCATTGTAGATGTAAAGAACACGGACATCTCACCGAACCATGTCCAGAGCCGTGACGCAGCATTGCCTCGGTCGTTCGTCGGCCGGATCAAATGAACAGATTGATATCGCACTTGGAAGCAGCTTCAATGTACGTAGCTGCCCCGGCGTATTCGAGACCGTCCATCATGTCTGATGCCTTGTACTCGAACAGATCCATGGTCATCTGACAGGCGATCATGCGCACCTCGGCTTCCTTTGCCAACTCGCGCAATTCTTCCACAGACGCCACCCCTTTCTTTTTTATGAGATCCTTCATCATTGCCGTAGCAAAGCCATCGACGCCCGGCAGCATGCCAATCAGATTGGGCATGGCAAGGTGCACGCCCATCATTGGCATCTCCATGGCGGCGTTCCCAAGAGTGGTCATTTTCAGGTCGAGCTTTTTCTTGCACAAAGCCAGCCCGTAAAAGGTGAAGAACAAGGTGACATTAAGCCCCATACTAGCTCCCGTGGTTGCCAGGATAAACGGGGGATAGGCCCAGTCCAGCGTTCCCTTGGTGACAATGATTGACATGTTCTTGGCGCTCTTGGCGTTCTCTGACATCCACCCCTCCCTGTGCACGCGCCCCGTCACTTTCACCGTATTTACTGAGCCGCGACGGGAACGGACAAAAACCCCTCTCTCCGTTAGAGGATTATACTTTCGACGGGTTCTATGCCCCTGGTCTTTAAAACGTTGTTCTGCGTGTTTCTGATTCGCCCCTTCCGACCTGCCTTCGGGCAGGTTCTGCACCGTCCCGTTATCTCTGCTTTTGTTCCCACGCCCGTGACAGCCAGCACCTCCGGCCACAACCCCGCACCCGATGAACCCAGTCGCAAAGAACCAACTGCAAACCGGCACACTAGAGAACCGTGCGCAGCATTCTAGCGTGAAATCTGCCTTCCGCCAAGAGAATTGCGTGAGGAAGATTAACATTCGAGTCGAGACCACCTGGAAGCACTGTCGGCAGGGAGGCTGTCTTTGTTCACTTCCCCAGGATGTTTTTACGAAGCGGATGACAGGGAGGTTTCTGCTCTTGCAGAAAACGGTAATAGAGAAGCGAAATCCTTTAATACATCTTCTACGAGTTAAGAATGGATATGGCATGACGTGATGGCATGAATTGTCTCTCGCAATACCCTATGACCTCGCGTGACCCGACTCACTTCATGTCCAAGTGCCAATCTGCAGTTGACACGCGTGTCAACCTGGCTCATGGTATATCCAAAAAATGTAATGAATCTAGGGAGAGAACGACCTTGAACGTCATAAAGCAATTTTGGGGATTGTTGTGGCGGCCGAGTACGTGGACGGTGGGAGGTGTGCTGCTGACCATCGGTTTCCTGATCGGAGGGGGGGGCTTCATTGCGCTCAACGTCACGCTCGCCTATACCAACACCCTGGAGTTCTGCACCGGTTGCCATGAAATGAAAACCGCTTTGGCCGAGATGCAGCAGACGAAACATTACTCCAACCGGGTGGGCATTCAGGTGGAATGCCCTGATTGCCATGTGCCGGCAACCGGTTTGCCGAAATACCTGGCCAAGCTGGCAGCCGTCAAGGATGTATGGGGCAGCCTGACGGGTGTCATCGATACCCCGGAGAAGTATGAGGCCCGGCGTTCGGAAATGGCGAGGAAAGTGTGGGCGCACATGAAAAAGGCTGGTTCTCGCGAGTGCTTTAGCTGTCATGCTTTCGAGGCCATGGAATTCGACGAACAGGATAAAACAGCTGCCAGAAAGCATCAGCGTGCCATGAAGGATGACAGCAGCGAACGGAAGACCTGCATCGACTGTCACAAGGGAGTCGTGCATAAGCTCCCGCCAGGCATTGAGGATTGAGAAGGGAATCGATCCGTACGACAAGCATGCGGTATGGCAAGCAGGACAATCTCAGCCGACCGTGGCCGGGGCACGATACTTTAAGAGGTTGGTATTTAGAGAAAGTGGCGTGACCGCAATCTGCGGGTCAGAATGGGGTGACTAGGTAAGGGTGTGTTCAGCTCTTTTCGCTGAAGATCAGGGTTGACCAGTGGAGCATAACGTGTCGATTGTCAAGCTGCCACTGAGCTGGCCAGAAGCAGCGGGATGGTTTCAGATCTGCCCGCGAACGGTCGGGTTTGTAAGCGATGGTAAAACGGAAAACGACAGCGCCATGAGGAGGCGGGGAGGTGTTATCGTTTGTCGTCATGTAGACGTCGAAGCCACCCGCGTAAAACCCTGCAGGGGTGGTTGCATTTTATTTAGTTAAGGCAGAGGGAAGACCATGAGAAACAAAGCAAGCTTTTTGATGTTGCTGGGGGGGCTCATGATAGCGGGCAACAGTTTCGCTGCTGGTCCTGCCGCTCCTGGAATGTTGGCGAATGCCTGTGCCGGTTGCCATGGAACCAACGGCGTCAGCGATGGTCCTTCGATTCCCACCATTGCCGGGATGGATGCCGGTTATTTCATTGCCGCCATGCAGGGCTACAAGAAGGGTGAATGGGCCTCCACGGTGATGGGCCGTCTCGCTAAGCCCTACAGTGATGATGAAATCACCGCCATGGGGGAATTTTTCGCCAGTCAGAAGTTTGTTTCTGCCAGCCAGAAGGCGAACGGCACCAAAGCCAAGCTGGGGAAATCCCTGCACCAGCACCATTGCGAAAAATGCCACGAAAATGACGGCGCCAGCGGCGAAGGCAGCGGCATATTGGCAGGTCAGTGGATGCCCTATCTCCAGGCGACCATGAACGACTATATCGCCGGCACCAGGCCAATGGACAAGAAGATGAAGGCCAAGATCGATGCGGTGTTGAGCGAGCACCCCAAGGAAACCGGTATTGAAGCACTCGTGCATTTCTACGGCAGCACAGACAGTAAGGGGAGCGGTACCCATGTTCAACATTAATCGCCGTGATTTTCTGAAGTTCACGGCTGTGGCGGCCACCGCCGTACCCGCCGTCGGCATACCCTTCATCGCCCGTAGTGCCGGCCAGAAGGTGGTGGTCGTCGGGGGTGGCCCCGGTGGCGCCACGGCCGCCAAATACCTGAAAATGGCTAACCCGCAGCTCGATGTAACCTTGATCGAGGCAAGCGAAAAGTATGTAAGCTGCTTCCTCTCCAATGAAGTTCTTGCCGAGGAACGCACGATCGAGTCGCTCACGATCGGTTTCAACGATCTGAAAAAGCGGGGGATCAACATCGTCATTGATACCGTCACTGGAATCAATCCGGCTGGCAAGCTGGTAACGACCAGGGGGGGAAAACCCTACGCTTATGATCGTTGCATCGTGTCGCCCGGCATTGACTTCAAATGGAATGCCATCGAGGGCTATGACGAGGCAGCCAGTGAGACCGTTCCCCATGCCTGGAAGGCTGGCCCACAGACTCTGCTCCTGCAAAAGCAGATCAAGAGCATGAAAGACGGGGGAACGGTCATCATCGTTGCACCGCCAAATCCGTTCCGCTGTCCACCGGGGCCTTACGAACGGGCTTCGCTGATTGCGCATTACTTCAAGAAGCATGGCAAAACCAAGTCGAGAGTCATCATCCTCGATCCCAAGGATGACTTCGCCAAAAAGGGATTGTTCACCCAGGCGTGGACGCGGATGTATGGCTATGGTACACCAGAGGCCATGATCCGCTGGGTTCCCGGCGCCGAAGGCGGCAAGGTGGACAAGATCGATCCCAAGGCCCTGACGGTCCAGGCCCAGACGGAAGACTTTAAGGCTGACGTTCTCAACGTCATTCCTTCCCAGAAGGCGGGGGCCATCGCTACGGCCGCCGGTCTGGTCGATGAAAAGGGGTGGTGTCCAGTCAATCAGAAGACCTTCGAGTCCACCAAACATCCGGGCATTTATGTCATCGGTGATGCCTGTCTCGCCGGTGTCATGCCGAAGTCAGCCTATTCCGCTAACTCCCAGGCCAAGGTCGCTGCGGCTGCCGTAGTCGCGGCCCTGGCCGGCAGGGAGCCGGGGACGCCCTCTTATGTGAATACCTGCTACAGCATCGCCGGGCATGATTACGGATTCTCGGTAGCGGCTGTTTATACCTTTGACGAAGCCAAGAAAGAGATCGTCGGTAAGGCTGAAGTAACAGCCTCCGATGCCTCGCCGGAAATGCTGAAGCGCGAAGTTTCCTACGCTCATAGCTGGTTTAGAAATGTCGTTGCCGATAGCTGGAAATAGGAAAAACTTGAAAGGAATGGGGGAGGCTCAAACCTCTCCCCGTTCTGTTTCCTGAGCCAACCCCTCGGACCCCTCGAAAAAATCGCCATGTCCGCGCAAGTGGGCATCCACGGCATGCTGGTGAACATGGATTCCCGCCCCTGCCTGCGCAAGGGCAAGCTTTCGCGGGAATGACGAAATGTAAATGATTCAACTCCGCAGAAGAGGGCACGTTCGCGTTCTAGTATTGGTCTTGTGCTGTCGCTGTGGCTTCGAGGCCATGCCTTCCGCGCATCCTCCTAAACTCAGAATCGTTCCCCTCCCAGCCCCTCAAGAGCGATGGCAGGCGGACGATCCGCTATCAGATCGGCGATGATGCACGCTGAACCGGCGGCCATGGTCCATCCCAGCGTACCGTGACCGGTGTTCAGGAGCAGTTCGGGCCACGGCGTGCGGCCGATGATGGGCACACTGTCGGGAGTCTTGGGCCGCAATCCGGCCCAAAGTACGGCGTGATCGTAGTCGCCTCCTTCAGGAAACATGGCATGGGCGCGTTTCAGAAGGGTCTCGGCCCGAATCGGCGTCGGCGTGGGATCCCATCCCGCCAGTTCAGCGGTGCCGGCGATGCGCAGACGGTTCCCCAGCCGCGTATAGACCATCTTGTATTCATCATCGGTGATGCTGACCGCGGGGGCCCCGGCGAATCCGGTCGCATCTACGGTCAGGGAGTACCCCTTGGCCGGATAGATGGGCAGGCGCAAGCCGACCGTTCGTGCGACCAAGGCGCTATAGCTGCCGAGTGCCAGAACATAGGCAGTTCCGGTCACCGCTCCATGATCGGTGACGACCCGGACGATATGACCTCCTTCGGCCTCCAGCCCCCGCACGGTGACGCCGAAACGAAAATCAACGCCTGCGGTCCGGGCCAGTTCAGCCAACCGGACAGTGAACAGGTGGGCGTCCCCGCTCTCATCGTCAGGACTGTACAGACCACCGGCCAACTGTGGCGCAACACTCACCAGGGCCGGCTCCAGGGCAAGACAGGCAGCGACCGGACACACCCGGCGTTCCAGACCATAAAGCTGCATCGTTGCGGCGGCGGCGCAAGCCTGGGCGAACGCGCGTGGCATGCGGTAGATATGCAGGATGCCACTGGTGCGGTGGTCGTAGGCGATCCCGGTTTCGGCTCGCAATGCCTTCAGCATCGTCCGGCTGTAAAGGGCAAGACGCAAAGTGCGTTCGATATTGCGGTGGGTGCGGGCCGGCGTGCAGTTGCGCAAAAATCGCGCCAGCCAGACCCACAGGAACGGATCCCAGCGCGTCCACCGGAAGACCAGCGGCGCATCAGGACGTCCCAGCCATTGGAGCACCTTGAGAAGGGTAGCCGGACTTGCCCATGGTTCGGCATGGCTTGCCGAGATTTGTCCGCCGTTGGCAAAGCTCGTCTCCAGTCCGGCCCCGGGCCTGCGATCGATGACCACCACCTCGTGTCCTTCCCGGGCCAGACGATAAGCGGTTGCGACACCGACGACTCCCGCTCCAAACACAATGATGCGCACGACCACCCTCTTCTGTTTTCCCAACGACTAAGCACCAGGCCGGGCCCGTTGCAAATGATATGTCTCGTATGCAGACCAGCCAATCCTGACCCACTCGTCCTCCGGCGCCGGGTGCGCACCGCGCTTGGCGCTCGGTGCCCAAGCGCTACCCCGCTGTCGCGGGCTCTGAAGCCGACACGTTAAGACGCTGACTTTGGTATCAAACGCTGCTTCCTGATCGTTCATGCGCTGTGCATTTTATACGCTTTTGCACCGCCGGAAGCCATCTTCTCCGTCATCGGGACGGGGGAAGGCGTCGAGTTGGCGCAGGGCCTCGCTTAAAACAATGGCCGCGGCCGTCGCCACGTTGAGCGAGCGGAGACCGGGCCGGGTGGGAATCCTGATGCCGCAATCGATCACTGTCCGCACCTCGTCCGATACGCCGTGGCTTTCCCGCCTCAGCAGCAGCACGTCGTCTCCCCGGAAGGCGAAGTCCAGGTACGGAGTCGCGGCATAACGGATCAGCAGGACCATGCGACCATGCCGGATAGCCAGGTTCGCCGGCCAGGACGGATGCCGCACGACTTCTACCGCTCTGATATAGTCCAGGCTGGCCTGCCGTAAGCAGCGATCGTCCAGCAGGAAGCTACATGATTCGGATGATATCCACCCTCACGCCCAGGCATGCAGCCAAGCGCAGGAGGCCCCCCATGTTCTGCGGAATGTCGGGTTGGTAGAGAGCGAGCCGCATGAGTATTCGCACAACGCGCCAGAACAATTTAGTCTTAGATCAGTTTAGATGTTTCTAATCTTTCGTCTTTTCAAGGCGTGGCGATTGGATTATATCCGGCTATCCAGCGCACGGTGGAAGTGAGGAGTCCGTGCAGAGGGGGATGTGCTCCTGACTGGTTCGCTTGCCAGAGGTGGGATATCGTGTTCCGGGCAAGGAAAGGAATCCAGGAAGAACTCAAGCATTGAGGTTAGAGGATGGCTTACTCGACACCTTTTCCACAAATCGGTCCCGGCGAGGCACAGACTCGTCGTGATTTCCTGCTTTATGCGACTTCGGCAATGGGGGGCATCGGGACGGCCCTGGCGCTGTGGCCGTTTATCCACAGCATGAATCCGGCCGCCGATGTGCTGGCGTTGTCCTCCTCCGAAGTCGATCTGGCACCGATCGCTCCGGGACAGGCCATCACCGTAACCTGGCGCGGCAAACCGGTCTTCATCCGTCATCGGACGTCCGAGGAAACCGAGGCGGCCCGCGGCGTCACTGTCGGCACGCTTCCTGATCCGCAAAAGGACGAGGAGCGGGTCCAGAATCCGGACTGGCTGATCCTTGTCGGGGTCTGTACGCATCTGGGATGTGTTCCGCTTGGCCAGAAACCAACCGATCCGCGCGGAGAGTACAATGGCTGGTTCTGTCCCTGCCATGGATCTCACTACGATACCTCCGGACGCATTCGCAAAGGCCCAGCGCCCTTCAATCTGGCCATTCCACCCTATACCTTCACCAGTGACACTACTATCCGGATCGGTTAGGAGCCTTTCACGCATGAGTGCCTTGGCGCATAGCAACAGGATCGTTCGGTGGATCGATGATCGCCTGCCGATCTTCACGATGATTCATCACTCAGCAGCCGCCTATCCAACGCCCAAGAATTTGAATTATTGGTGGAATTTTGGTTCCTTGGCCGGATTCATCCTGACGGTGATGATTCTGACCGGCATCTTTCTGGCCATGAATTACACCCCCCATACGGTCTATGCCTTTGAGAGCGTCGAGCGGATCATGCGTGACGTCAACTACGGTTGGCTTCTGCGCTATCTGCACATGAACGGTGCCTCGATGTTCTTCCTGGTCGTCTATATCCACATGTTCCGGGGATTGTATTACGGTTCGTACAAGTCACCGCGCGAAATATTGTGGTGGATCGGAATCATCATCTTCCTCACGATGATGGCGACCGCCTTCATGGGCTATGTGCTTCCCTGGGGGCAGATGAGCTTCTGGGGCGCAACCGTGATCACCAATCTGTTTTCGGCCGTGCCGCTGGTGGGCCAGGAGATTGTCACCTGGCTGTGGGGAGGTTTCTCGGTTGACAACCCGACACTGAATCGTTTTTTCTCTCTCCATTACCTGTTTCCGTTCATTATTTTCGCCCTCGTCGGCATGCACGTGTGGGCCTTGCATACTGTCAAATCGAACAATCCTCTTGGCATCGACATCAAGGGACCGCAGGATACCATCCCCTTCCACCCCTATTATACCATAAAAGATTTGTATGGAATCGGGTTGTTCCTGTTGTTCTATCTGTTCTTCGTGTTTTTCGCGCCAAACTTCTTCGGTGAGCCAGACAATTACATTCCAGCTAACCCGATAGTAACGCCTCCACATATCGTTCCAGAATGGTATTTCCTGCCATTCTATGCCGTTCTGCGCGCAGTGCCGGACAAGCTGTCCGGGGTGGTGTTGATGTTTGCTGCCATCCTCGTCCTGTTCTTCCTGCCATGGCTGGACAGGTCGAAGGTCCGCTCGGCCCGGTTCCGTCCGGTCTATAAGCAGCTTTTCTGGATCTTCCTGCTCGACTGCCTGATCCTGGGCTGGATCGGGGCCAAACCGCCGGAAGGCGCCTATCTCGTCATCGGGCGGGTGGCGACGGTGTACTACTTCGTTCATTTCCTGATTTTCACGCCGCTGGTCAGCCTGTTCGAGAAGACGCGGCCACTGCCTGACAGTATCGGGACTCCCGTGGTCAAGACGGTCAAGGTTTGAGGAGAGCACGACATGCGCCGGTTTTTCGCTTTCATTCTGGCCATCGTGGCTCTGGCTGCTCCTGCCGTGGCTTCCTCCGACAGGCTCCCGCTCGATAGGCAAAGCTGGTCCTGGCAGGGGCTGTTTGGCAGCTATGAGCAGGCCCAGATCAAGCGGGGTTTCAAGGTCTACAGAGAAGTATGCGCAAGCTGTCACAGTTTGAATCTGGTCGCCTACCGCCACTTGGCCGCCATCGGCTTCACGGAGGAGGGGATCAGGGTCATTGCCGCTGAAAAGGAAGTGCAGGACGGGCCCAATGATCAGGGAGAGATGTTCACCCGATCCGCTCGTCCTTCCGACCCGTTCGTGCCGCCTTATCCAAACGACCAGGCGGCCCGCGTTGCTAACAACGGTGCCCTGCCACCCGACCTTTCGCTGATTACCAAGGCGCGGGCCGGAGGGCCGGACTATCTTTACAGCCTGCTGACCGGCTATGCGGACCCGCCCGCCGATGTCGTCCTGATGCCCGGCATGAATTACAACAAAGTATTCCCGGGGCAACAGATTGCCATGCCACAACCCTTGTTTGAAGACATAGTGACCTATGACGATGGCACCCCCGCGTCTTTGCCTCAGATGGCCAAGGATATAACGGCGTTTCTAAACTGGGCGGCTGAACCTGAGCTAGATGCGCGGCATGGTCTCGGGCTCAAGACTCTGGCTTTCCTGATTCTGCTGGCCGGCCTGTTCTATGCCCTCAAGCGGCAGATCTGGTCGGACGTTCACTGAGGAGGCAACTGGCGGGGGAGGGGAGCCCCCAATGCCGTTGAAATGAGCCACAAAAGCCCTCCCCCTTGATCCAAGGGGGAGGGTCTGGGTAGAGTGTCTTTCTGCAAGTGGCAATTTCTTGCAGATGTTTGCGACAGGAGCCCCGGGTGCCCTCGCGATAGGCAGGTGGGCTATCTGCGCAGAAAAATGGCGTAATCTGCTTTCCTTATGTTGCAGGATGACAAGGGTTGCGTCATGTTGCTGCCAGCATGGTAAACTAAGGGGGTTTTATGACCTTCGCCTCCGTATCGATTGCGCTGACAGGCAGTGGTGGTGCCGGCGTGATGACTGCTGGTCAGATTCTGCTCAACGCTGCTGCCAGAGCTGGCTATTACGGCTTGATGGGACGATCGCTGGGACCACAGATCCGTGGCGGGGAATCGGTTGCGCTGTTGCGCTTCGCCACCTGGCCCATCCAGGGGCCGGATGATGCCTTTAATGTTCTGCTTGCTTATGACTGGCTCAACATTGAGCGCTTCCTGGCCGAGTTGCCGCTTACGTCTGCGAGTCTCGTGGTCTGCGATGCGGCTGAAAGCGAGGTGCCGGCGCCTGTCATGGCCTGCGGCGCCCGGGTTGCCAGGCTTTCTCTTGCAGATATCGCCAAGGGTATTCCTGGCGGTCGCGCCAACATGGTAGGACTGGGAGTTGCCGCCGCTCTGGTCGGCCTTCCGCCAGAACCAGTGCGGGAAGCTGTGACCGACTCGCTGCACGGCAAGGGCGAGGCTGACCGCAGCGCTGGTGCGGCCGCCATTGATGCAGGATTTGCCGCGGCGGGGGGGCTCATTACATCTTCGCCGAAACTGGCTGTTCCCCCATCTGCGCCAGGCAGACGCTGGAGCCTTACCGGCAACGAAGCTACCGGTCTCGGGGCCTTGCGAGGCGGCGTGCGCTTCACGGCGGCCTATCCCATCACCCCGGCCACTGACGTCCTCGAATGGCTGGCTCCCAACCTGCCCAAGGTGGGGGGGATTCTGGTTCAGGCCGAGGATGAACTGGCCTCTCTCGCCATGTGCCTTGGGGCCTCGTTCGGGGGTGTACCATCCCTGACCGCCACATCAGGCCCCGGTCTTGCCCTGATGAGCGAGCAGATCGGCCTTGCCATTGCCGCCGAGTTGCCGGTCGTGATCGTGGACGTGCAGCGGGGCAGTCCCTCGACGGGTATTCCGACAAAGTCGGAACAAGGTGACCTTAACCTGGCCCTGTTTGGCACGCACGGGGATGCGCCGCATGTGGTCGTTGCGGCCACGTCCATCACGGATTGTCTGCATGTCACCGAGTGGGCCGTCCATCTGGCCGAGTCCCTGCAAACACCGGTGGTTGTCCTGTCCGATCAGGCTCTGGGACAGGGACGGACTATCATCGACCCGCCTCCTACGAGAATTTTTACAGGACACAGACGCGTTGCCAAGATTCCACTTGTAGACTACAACCGTTATGCCATTACCGAAGATGGCATTTCACCCATGTCCTTGCCGGGCATGATCGGTGGCACCTATACCGCTGACGGCCTGGAGCATTCACCCCGC
This sequence comes from uncultured Rhodobacterales bacterium, assembly GCA_964624075.1. Taxonomy (GTDB): domain Bacteria; phylum Pseudomonadota; class Alphaproteobacteria; order Rhodospirillales; family Rhodospirillaceae; genus CAZUWH01. The sequence continues at coordinate 4,986 of CAZUWH010000020.1, read as the reverse complement.
GGTATGCCCTCCACCCGCGCCGATCACCACCAGCAACAGCTTGACAAGCGCGCCCGCAAGGTAACGGCCTTTGATTACGGTTCCTATTGGGCTGATATCAAGGACTTTGGGAATGGTGCCCCTGCGGGAGCGGTCATCACTTTCGGTTCGGTGACCGGTCCGGTCCACGAGGCCGCCAGTCGTCTGGACGCGGCGGGACGGGCCGTGCGAATGATCGCCCTTCGTCTGCTCGCGCCTCTTCAGACGCGATGGCTGGAGGAGGCACTGGCGGGTATCCAGGCCGTGTTGATCGCCGAACAGAACCATGGTGGTCAGCTTTACCACTACCTGCGGGCATGGATGCACCTGCCCGGCAGGGTGCAGACATTCCACCGGCCCGGACCATTGCCCCTGCGACCGGGAGAAATCGAAAGCCGGATCCTGACCTTGATGGACGAATAGACAAGGAGCCCGCAAGATCATGAATGCGCCCGTTACCGTTCGAACGGCCCGTGTCACGCCGCGGGACTATAAGTCTGATCTGAAACCGGTCTGGTGTCCTGGCTGCGGTCATTATTCGGTCCTGGCCGCCATTACCCGCGCTCTTGCCGACATGGAACTTCCCCGCGAGATGACTACCATCCTCTCTGGTATCGGTTGTTCTTCGCGTCTGCCGGCCTATACTTCTGCTTACGGCTTTCATGGCGTGCATGGCCGCGTCCTGCCTACTGCCACGGGCTTGAAGCTGGCCCGGCCCGATCTGACCGTGATCGCCGTGGGAGGGGACGGGGATGGCTATTCCATTGGTGGCAACCATTTCATCCACGCCTGTCGCCGCAATGTCGATCTCACCTACGTGGTCATGGACAATGCCGTCTATGGCATGACCAAAGGCCAGGCATCGCCAACCACCGAGCCCCACTGGGACCACAGCAAGCTCACACCCCATGGAAGCGGTGTCGCGGCCTTTCGTCCCCTGGAGATGGCCCTCTCGGCTGGCGCCACTTTCATCGCCCGCGGTTTTGCCGGCAAGCCCAACGATGTTACACGAATGATCGTTGAAGGCATCCGCCATCCTGGTTTCGCGTTCATCGAGGTTTTGAGCCCCTGCGTTACCTATCGCCCGGAGCAGAGCACCTACAAGGGCCGAGTGCATAAAGGTTTCGGCAGCCTGGCCTCGACGCGGCGCGAAGCCTTTATCCGGCTGTTGGATGATGATGGTTTCGCGCTGGGGATTCTGTTCAAGAACGACACCCCGCCGTTCCAGATCTGGTCTGAATCGAACGTCAGTCTGGACGATATTGCGCAGACCTTTCGTGCTGTGAAGGCAGTCTCTTGAGCTGGAAGAGGAGCCATGTGCCATGACGCATCTCTCGATTGCGGATTTTTTGGCGCACGCTATCGCCTTGGAAGCCGATGCGGCCTTGTGCTACGATGAACTGGCAGCGGCCATGGATGTTCACAACAATCGGGCAGTAACCGCGCTATTCCAACAAATGGCTAGTTACGCGCGCCACCATCTGGCCGAGGTCGAGGCCATAGCCAGGAATTATGATGTGCCACGTCTGAAAAGCTGGGAATTCGACTGGAAGGGCAGGGACACGAGTCCTGAACAGGCGGCAATGGAAGAGGCCCACTATCTCATGACACCCTACCAAGCTTTGCAGATGGCCCTGGCAGCGGAAGAGCAGGCCTTTGCCTATTATGACGGGGTCCGCACACGCACTAATGATCCCGTCTTGCAGAATCTGGCCACCCAGTTGGCCACAGAGGAGGCCGAACATGTCCGTCTAGTTCGTGCGTGGCTGGATCGTTCGCCACCGCCGGCCGCGGACTGGGATCATGACCCTGATCCGCCGGTTAGCATCGACTAAGAAGACGGACGCGACGGGACGGATGGGCGCTTCCCTGCGGGTTGTTCCGCCGTAGCACAGGGAAACCGGTATCCTGGGGAGCGGCAGGTTTTTCCCCTTAAATACTAAAGGGGTGTGGGGGGAGGCTTGCCCTTCCCCTGTTCTGGTCCCTTGCCTTCCGATTAAAACAAGATATGGGGGAGGCAGAGCCTCCACCATACCCCTCGGTTCCAAATTCTTATCCGGACTCCGTGTTACGCGGAAGACAGCCTTGGCAGTCACGATCAGGGTATGATGGGAACGTCACCTTCAACAGCAGATGGAAGCGTCTCGTGCACCTGGTCAAGGTTTGCGTTGTTTTGCTGAGTGCGGGTCTGTTTGGGTACGTCCTGGTGTGCGCCGACCTTGTCGCAGCCTTTTTTGAGGCCGTTGAAGTAGGCGTGACGGGAACGGGGGTGGTCCTAGGCCTTTATCTAGCCGTTTTTATACTTGACTCGTTCTCATGGCACCTGACCGTGAGCATACTGCCTCTGCGCATCCTATGGCTGTATAGGTTGTGGAAAGTGCGGATGGTGGGAGAGGCTTTCAACATGGTGCTGCCGGCAGGTGGCATGGGGGGTGAACCCGTCAAGGCGATCTTGATGAAAAGCCGCCATGGTCTGGATTACCGTGACAGCATTGCGTCACTGATTCTGGCCAGGACCATCAATCTGATTGCTCTGGTCTTCTTTCTCGGGATCGGTTTCGGGCTGATTCTCCTTTATCCGGCCTTGCCGGCGTCGTTGACGACAATGGCGGGTGTGGGTCTGGGAGGGTTTGCGGTGGCTATTTTTGCCTTCTTCGCCGTTCAGCGGTGGCAGATCACTTCGCGAATCGGCGGGTGGTTGTCCAGAACTGCTATCGGTCGTCGTGTCGACGTGGTGTTGCACCACATTGAGGACATGGATCATCGTCTGACGGCTTTCTATACAAGGTTGAGTTCCAGGTTTGTTCTGGCACTGGTTCTGGCAATAGGGGCCTGGGTCCTAGGCGCCTTGCAGGTTTACGCGGCGGCCTATTTCCTGGGCACTCCCCTCGACCTGGCCGATGCCTGGATCGTCGAGGCGATGGTGCAAATGGTGCGGGCCGGAACCTTTTTCATTCCGGCCTCGGTCGGTGCACAGGAGGGTGCTTTTCTGATCGTCTTTACGGCTCTTAGTATTCCGGCGCCCACCGCCATGGCCGTGGCACTACTACGACGGGTACAGGAGATTGTGTGGGTTGTATTTGGCATGCTGCTCGGTGCGGACTATCTCGTCCGCATGAAGGCGCTACAAACCGCCAAACTCCCGGAGAAGAACGATGCTGATCCAGCGGTTGCCAGGGGCGCGGGGGTCAGCCGGAATCAAGGGATCGGTCTCGGCCCGACCAACGGATACGGACGATCCGGGACTCCGACATGCCAGCACCGATCAGGGCACGACGGCTGGCCAGAGCCCGGTAGGCAGACAATTCCCAGTTGGATCTTTCCCCCGGATCATTGAGAGGAACGGCATCGGTATGGCCGGAAATGGAAATCTTTTGGGGCATTTCCTAAACGGCACGTGCCACCAGCCCAAGCGCCCGCTTGGTGTATTCGTACATGCTGCTGCTACCGGATGGGAACATGGCCAGCCCCTCAGCATCGACAAGCTGGATTCGTAGGCCTTCCGCTGTGTTTTGTCGATGAGAATGTTCTGCGCCAGTCCAGCCAGTTCCGGCGTGCGCAGGATGCGCCTGGCGCAGCTCCGCTGCCACCTGTTCGAACCGCTCCTGTTCATAACGGGCGGTTGCCTCCGCATCGGCTTCCATCTGGCCTTGATTGGGGTCGGTGAGCTTCTCTCCTCCGGAGCCGATGGTGGGCGGCGGCATGGACGTCAAGATGCTGAGGGAAGACGTGGCATTGGGCATGGCGCCTTCGCCGATCACCGTGCCACCCGACAGGATCTGCCCTCCTCCGGTCGTGCTTTTCGAAAGGGTAGTTGGCGCAAAATAGTTCGAAATGCCCTGAAGTTGCTCCTTGGTAACGGCATTGAGCAGCCACAGGAGGAGAAAAAACGCCATCATGGCGGTCACGAAGTTGGCATAAGCCACCTTCCAGGCTCCGCCATGATGACCATGGCCGCTCTTCTTGATGTGTTGACGATGATGGGCTGGGGGCAGTCTCCCTCCTCGGCCATGATGCTCTCCCCGGCGTTCGGTCCGGACCTATTCGCTGCTCAGATTGTTGACCGCATTCTCGAGTTCGGCAAACATGCGGCCGCGCTGAGTCTGGCAGGATCTTGCGGGCAAATTCGATCGATACCTGGGGCGCATAGCCTTGCATGTGGGCAAGTAGACTGAATCTTGATGCATACCATGTATTGGGTATCAGCCTGATAGATCTGTTCCAGCAGTTTGTCCATGGGGGCAATGAATCCATAAGAGGCGAGCACTCCAGAAAAGGTGCCGACTAGGGCGCCACCGATCAGATGGCCCAGAATCTCCGGTGGTTCGGTGATCGAGCCCGTGGTTATGGATCACGCCCAGCGATGAATATGGTGCCGATGATCAGAAACATGCTTGGTCCTTGGCGTTCTCCAGCGGAGCGTTCGTAATTATTATTACGTGATGAATGTCAAGCAGTTCTGTCAAGAAATGGAATTCATAAAGGCGTTCACTCCTCTATCAGTAAGCTTCCTTCCCACTGCATTTCTCCTCTTATCATTGGGACTCCTCAAGAAATCGTCATGCCTGCGCAGGCATGACGGTAATCAGAGGTGTCCTGTCGATTGCCGCCAGGGAATGGATGGCTAATACGGTTATCCGGAAGGTCCTCGGACTTTCCGGAAACCTGCCCTCAGTCGCCGAGCGCTTGGCGCTTGGCGCTTGGCGCTTGGCTTTCGGCGCAGGGACGCCGGCCCGCGTTGCGGGCTCGGAGCCTGGAAATTTTCCGGACTCCGTATAAGAGCGAGGCCGAGGGTAAGGTGGAGGCTTGGCTCCGCCAGCCTGGCCGACGGTGGGGGGGCCGTTTCGCCTGAAATCGAGAGCCGTGTCCGGGTACTGGAGGGCTGCCAGCTTGATGAATGACTGGCTCAGGGTGCCAAGGCGCGATCGGTGGCCTGGATTCCCGCATTTGTGGGAGCACCCCCCCCCC
>CAZUWH010000019.1:0-52424 GCA_964624075.1 uncultured Rhodobacterales bacterium | reverse complement strand
GGTGATGCTGACCGCTGTCACGAACGCCGCGCCTGCGCCGACCACGAGCGCACCGCTACGGCGTGGCGGAGGTAGTCAGGGCGGTGGTCCCGACGGCGGCGATGTCCCTACGGGTATCCGCCAGCCGCGTTTTCAGATCCTTTTTCTGCGAGGCGACGGTCTCGTTCATCAGTTTGGCGATTTCAGCGGCCTGGCTGGTCATGGTCTCATCGATCTGCTTCATGGTCGTCCAGGTGGACACGAGCGCTTTAAAATCCCGCTGGTAGGATGTAATCAGGATCTTGATACGACTTGTGATGGCTGCAGGCAAGGTGGCCGCGGCGAGGACCTTGGTGAATTCATCGCCGCGCTCTTCCATCTCCTTCATATACTTGTCCTCGCCACGGAGCAGAAAATTCTTCTCGTGGCGTCGCATCTGTAGCATGAGGATAGTCAAGGCCGGGACCGACTGCAGCGCTTTCTCAACCTCGTGCGTCGACTCGCGCAGTGATCCATGAAGTCCCTTGTCGTGCGTCAGCCCCAGCCTGGTGCGTTCCTGCTCCACCTTGTCGAAGTTGCTGAAAAAGCTGCGAAGCGATGTCTCCAGAATACCCAGCGATCTGCGGCGCTCCTCCGATACCAGGGCTTTCAGGGCGGCCTGAACATCGTCCTCAAGCAGCCTGCGCAGTTCGTGGGCCCTGTCCAGGGCCTTCTCATCGCCCTTTTCCATAAATTGAATAGAATTCTATATAATATCGGTGAGGTTGCCGTAGATGGTCAGGTTGCGCGCCAGGTTATTGCTGACACCGACATAGATACGGGTACCGACCTTGATCTGGCCCATGGTGGTCTGGAGACTCATGATCCTGGTTCCTTCCTGGTTTGGCGGACGTGGGAAACGAGGGGGGTCTGCGGGTGAGTGGCCCGCCGTTCTTCAGGCAGTGCTGGCAATACCCCTGGTGCCCCTTCCGATCCGGGAAAGATGGGTCTAGGTAAGTAAGTTGCTTCCAACGCTCCTGCAAGGAGAGTTGCAGGGGGGTGATGTTCGAATCTGGAAGAGAGTTGTTCTGTCCCCCGATTTGTGTCCCGGCAGAGGGAACCTCATGCATCTCGGGGCGTTCCCATCATCTCCACCCCGGCCCCTCATCAAGAAGAAGGGAGTCAGGGGTCCATGGAGTGAAAATTTCTATTAATACGCCACGTTATTTGCAGAACACCTCCTTGATACGTGCTGAAAGCGTGACAGACTTCTACGTTTCCCGCAATTCCTCCGGCAGTCAAGAGACTTCTGCGTCTGCGAACAGGAAAGGCTCCCCATCGGCTCGCCGCTTTTCATCGCCATGCCCGCCGCCGGCCTTGCCTTCCCTCGCAGGTAGCATTCCGTCACGGGGAATTGACGTCTGCCGCTCAAGACGCGGCATGCCTGCATGCGACTCGTTCTGCTAGCGGCGGAGATTCCGGGCGGAACACGCCCTCCCCCCGGAGATAAAGATCCTCTCCCCCTGACGGGAAGACCCCCTTCCCCTTGGATCAGGGGAGGGCTGACAGGTTCCAGGGGAGAGCCTGCCAAGGCGACTTGGGATAAATTCCATATTGGGAATTGCTGCATGCCTTCTTGAGCATTCAAACCCGGAACAGTAAATTCGACTTTGTCGGAAGCCCTCCCTCCTTGACGCTGGGGAGCGGGTTGTTCCCAGCATGAAATGATACACCTCATGCAGGCTGCTGTGACTGACCTGTGTATATACGGTCGATCGAGGGGAAAGGCTTCCGCGCGGGGAAGGGTTCCCGGGCGTGTCCGACTCTGTTTCGGAACGATTGCGGCGGGAATGCTGCTGGCGGGGTGCCTGGGCATGAACCGGCACGAAACGGCCCGCGCCATCGCGGCACAGGCGGGTCTGACCGCGACACGGTTCCAGGGGGAAGCCTTTGTGCCCTGCAAGCCTTCGCCAGGCTTTAGGCCCCTCTGGTGCATCGATTCATGTCTACATCGAGGGCGACGGTTTCGCCTGGATCACCCGGATCCGCCCCTCGCTGGATCCAACGCCCAACAATCCGGTCGCGCTGCGTCTTGCCGCAGCGGACCAGGGCCCGAACGTGGCCTATATTGCCGAGGCCCTGCCAGTAGGCCAGGAGGAAGGCCGGCGCACGGTGGACTACTGAACTGGCCGGCGTTTCGCCCTGGAAGTCGTGGCCAGCGTCAATGCCATGCTCGGCGCGCTCAAGGCCAGGGCCGGCGGCGGGACGATCCACCTGATCGGGTTTTCAGGTGGCGTTGCCGTTGCGGCCCTGGTGGCAACCCGGCGGAAAGACGTGGCCAGCCTGCGAACCGTTGCCGGCAATCTGGATCATGTGCTCCTGAACTGGTTGGCCAACGTCAGCCCCCTGACCGGTTCGCTGAATGCCGCGGTCGTGGCGGACACGATAGCAGACCTGCCCCAGCTCCATTTCGTTGGGCAGGCGGACACGGTGGTCCCTGCCGCCGTTGCGGCAAGCTACCGGACGGATGCGGGTGCGAACTCCCCGCTGCATCGTCATCGTGCCGGTTGCAGAGGCCACCCACACCGATGGCTAGGTGGAACGCTGGCCCGGCCTTCTGAAACACGACCTGCCCGCATGTTGAAAGGTGCCTGTCCTTCGAAAGATGCCGTATGCGCACAAACATATTACTTCAGACTGTAGAAGTGTATCCTTTCACACTCACAACGGCCTCCATCCCCCGATCCAAGGGGAAGGGAGTTTCCCCTCCAGGGGGAGAAGCGGTGTAGTGATGCTTCTTCTGAAAATCAGTGTTATTCTCATAACAAGAACCGCTGGCAAGAAATCACGCACGTACGCTTTTTGCGTGTCAGATCGTCAAAGAGGTGTGGATGCGTAGCCGGTCAGGATTCCCCCCACGGCCGTTGCGTGGCCGTCAAGGCGCTGCGCTCCCTTCCCTGTCTCGCACCTGGCATACCGCCTCGGCAAAACGCCGGAACAGATAATGGCTGTCCTGTGGTCCCGGTGAGGCCTCGGGGTGGTACTGAACGGAGAATACCGGACGATCCCTGACCCGCAAGCCCTCCAGAGATCCATCGAACAGCGAGACGTGCGTTTCCACCACATTGGCCAGCAAGGTAGCACGATCAACACAAAAGCCGTGATTCTGGCTGGTGATTTCGACCCGGCCGGTGGCTAGGTCCTTGACCGGCTGATTGGCGCCACGGTGGCCGATTGCCATCTTGTACGTGCGCGCGCCCAGTGCAAGGGCCAGCATCTGATGACCCAGACAAATGCCAAACAGCGGCAGGCCGGTACCCAGAAGCGCCCGGATCACCGGAACGGCATAGACTCCGGTGGCCGCAGGGTCCCCCGGACCGTTGGACAGCAAAACACCGTCGGGCCGGTGCATGAGGATGTCCTCGACCGTGGCGGTGGCCGGGACCACCGTGATCCGGCCGCCTACGGCCACGAGACTCCGCAGAATATTGTGCTTGACGCCATAATCCACGACCACCCCGTGCCAACGGGACGGCGGGCGGGACGGGTCGCCTGGTCCGGGCTGCCAGATGGTTTCGTCCCATTGATACGTCTGGCGACAGGTCACATCTTTTGCCAGATCGAGGCCGGCACTGCCGGGCCATGCCTGTGCCTGGGCGTGCAGAACGGCCACATCAAGCCTGTCGTTCGCCGGGGCATGGGCGATGACACCGTTGGGCGCACCGAAGTCACGAATGCGGCGGGTCAGACGGCGCGTGTCCGGGCCGCATAGGCCGATCAGGTTCCGGGCCTCAAGCCAGGCCTTCAGGGAAGCTGTCGCCCGCCAGTTGGACGGAGGGATGATGTCAGCCCGCAGAACACACCCCCGCGCCGCAGCGGTAACGGACTCACCATCCTCACCGTTAGTGCCAACGTTGCCGATATGCGGAAAGGTGAAGGCGATGATCTGGCCGGCATAGGAGGGGTCAGTCAACACTTCCTGATAGCCGGTCATCGCGGTATTAAACACCACCTCGCCCGCCGCCGTGCCCGTGGCACCGACTCCGCGTCCCCAGAAGATGGTTCCGTCGGCCAGTACCAGACAGGCATTGGCCCCGGGAGGAGGTAGCGCATAGCAAGACTCCGCAGGCGGAAAGGACAAGGCAGACGGCATGACGCTGACATCCTGAAACAGAGGCTTGCATAAAGGTCTTGCCCTGAAACCTGCGGCTTACTCCCGCATCCGAGGGCCTGCGGACATGCTCACTAAGCAAAGGCATGGCCTTTCGTCAAGCCCCAAGATTTGCCAGATTTTTCATCTTTTCAGTACGTTACCAAAACAGCAAGGTTTTGCTATCCTTGTTTTTCCTGTAGCGTTATGGGGTTGTGACTAGGCGTACTAGGTGCGAACGTGTCGCACCCGGGCTGGGGAGAAACAATGGACGACCACACGGCGCAAGCATGCACGGCACGCCGCCGTGCTGGAGACAGAGGGACGGTTGAGCATGCTCCGGACGAACCTGAACGATGCATTAAAACAGGCCATGCTGACCAAGGACACACGCACGGTCTCAACCGCGCGGTTGATTCTGGCTGCCTTGAAGGATCGTGACATTGCCGCGCGTGGTCAGGGCCATACCGAAGGCATTGGCGAAACGGATATTCTGCAAATGTTACAGGCCATGATCAAGCAGCGGTGGGACAGCATCGCCTTGTATGAACAGGGCGGACGACTTGATCTGGCACGACAGGAACAAGAGGAGATCTTCGTCATCGAACGGTTTCTGCCCTGCCAGTTGAACGAGGCCGAGATGGCCGCGGCCATAAAGGCCGTTATCGGTGACCTTTGTGCGCAAGGACTGAAGGACATGGGGCGGGTGATGAGCGTCCTGCGGGCACGCCATGCCGGGCAGATGGATTTCTCACGGGCCAGCACCCTTGTGCGTGAACGCCTGTCATCCTGACCAAGGCAAGGGAGCCGTGAACGGAAGGCTCGCCCCCTCATGTCATCAAGGGATCGGACTGCCGAATGATAGGGAATGTGTGGAAGAGATCATGAGTTTTCCGCCTGTTTTCCTGGATGAGTTGCGGCATCGTGTGCCGTTAGCCGTCGCCGTTGGCAGACGGGTGCGCCTGATCCGCCGGGGCCGTGAGCATACCGGTCTGTGCCCGTTCCATAACGAGAAAACCCCTTCGTTCACGATCAACGAGGACAAGGGATTCTATCATTGCTTCGGGTGTGGCGCCCACGGCGATGTAATCGGCTTCATGATGCAGGCCGACGGCCTGTCGTTCACCGAAGCGGTAGTGCGCCTGGCTGCCGAAGCTGGGCTCGAAGTGCCCCGGTCCAGTCCGGAGGAACGGGAGAAAGCCCGGCGGCAGGCGACACTGCTGGAGGTGATGGAGGCAGCGGCCACTTTTTATGAACGACAGTTGCGACTGCCGGCTGGCAAGGCCGGACAGAATTATTTGCGCCGGCGTAGTCTCGAAGAGGAGACGATCACCCGCTTCCGGCTCGGTTTCGCCCCTGCGGGCAATGCGTGCAAAACTGCCCTGAAACGGGATGGCCTTGACGAAGCCCTGCTGGAAGAGGCCGGCCTGCTGGTCCGACCCGACGGTCGTTCCGCTTATGACACATTCCGCGATCGGGTCATGTTTCCCATCACCAATGCCCGCGGTCGAGTCATTGCCTTTGGCGGGCGCGTACTGGGAGAAGCGCAGCCGAAATATCTGAACTCGCCCGACACGCCTCTGTTCCAGAAAGGGCGAGTCCTCTACGGTCTGGCCCAGGCACGCAGCCTGGCCCTTGAGAAAGGGACGGTGGTGGTGACGGAAGGCTACATGGACGTCATCGCCCTAGCCAGAGCCGGCTTTCCCTCTGTCGCGCCGCTCGGCACCGCCCTGACCGAGGCGCAGATGACCGAGGCATGGCGTCTTGCCCCGGAGCCGATCCTGTGCTTCGATGGGGATGCCGCAGGCCGCCGCGCCGCTGTCCATGCTGTCGAGCGGATTCTGCCGCTTCTGAAACCGGGGCTGTCGGTGCACTTTGCCCTCCTGCCTGAGGGCAGGGATCCCGATGACCTGGTGCGGACGGAAGGCACGTCAGCCCTGGCGGCGGTGCTGGCACACGCCGTGCCTCTGTTCGAGATAACGTGGCAGATGGTGCGAGAGGGCCGCACCCTCGACACGCCGGAACGACGGGCGGCATTGGAACAGGCAATCAATGCCGTGACCGAACGCATCGCCGATCCAACGATCCGCAGGAACTACCGTGCGCTGTTGCACGAACGGAACCGTACCCTCTTCCAGAAGGCCCGGGACAAACGCAAACCACCGGGATACGCCCCCCTGGACCGTCGGCTTCCTCCTGCTGGTCCCCCGTTCGCACCACGGCTGGCGGAACTGGCCGGTCGTGTCTTCGTGGCCTTTCTGCTTGCGCATCCGCAGATCCTGTTCCACCATGCGGAACAGGCGGTTGAAGCGTTGGCCGGTGACAAGGCGCTGAGCGCGCTGATCGAGTCCGCGCTTGTCATGTTGGCCAACCACCCCGATATGGATGGAGCCCGTCTGGCAGAGGCTCTGGAACACGCCGGCGAGGAAACGCTGCGCGCAACGCTTGGCCGTCACCTGGCTTCTGAGCTGCAACGGCAATGTCCCGATCCGGAAACGGATTATCGGCGCATGCTTTCCGTTCTCCGCGACCAGGCGCTGGCGCATGAGAGCGAGGCCGTACAGACCATCATCGCACGCGAATTGTCCCCGGAAGCATGGCAATACTTCCAGTCCCTGCAAGAGGAGCGTTGTCGCTTGCAGGCGGAAACCGATTGATCCTGGCCAGCCGGGTGATGGGCCAGATATCGCGCGCATCGGCATGACTGATACCCGTGAGCGTATGTCCTGGCTGATGCTCGTGGGTATATTTGGTATTACGAGAGTTTGCGAAGCCAGATCGTGTCATGATCGCCCGTAATACCCATGAGCGTAAATCCTGGCTTACGCTCATGGGACCGCGCCGCGACTGCGGCAGCGCGCTGAATGGCGCACAAGCTAAGGGCCGCGGATGCGGTTCACCGGCGCCGGAGGGAGGTCACGATCAAGGCTCAAAGGTATAAGCCTCTTCGAGGCGGACGATATCCTCTGCCGGCAGACAGGTTCCGAGCTGCACCGCGATCACCTGCAGCGGTTCCCGATCGGGGTTCTCCAGTCGATACGGTACGTTGGCCGGAACATCGGCCGAATGATTCTCACGCAATAGGAATGTATTCTCTCCACAGGCGATAGAGGCGGTGCCATGGACGACGATCCAGTGCTCGGCGTGATACTGATGTTTCTGGAACGAAAGCCTTTCGCCCGGGTTGACGATGAGGTGCTTGACCAGGAATCGCGGACTGGCGTCAATATAGCGATAACAGCCCCAGGGTCGATAGATGGTCGGACGAGTCATGGCCTCTGACCGCTTCTGACGCTCGAGGCGGTCAACAACTGCCCGTATCTGTTGAACCTTGCCTCTGGGAACCACGAGACAGGCGTCCCTGGTAGCGACGACAACCAGGTTCTCAACCCCAACCACGGCCGTCAGCAGCCCTTCCGAATGGACATATGAATCATGGCTGTCGATGGCAAGGGCATCCCCTTGCAAAACGTTTCCTTCGGCATCCTTGTCACCGATGTTCCATAAGGTCGCCCAGGAACCGACATCGCTCCACCCCATCTCCACGGGCACTACCACGGCATGGGGCGTGCGCTCCATGATGGCATGGTCGATGGAGACGGACGGCACGGCATGGAAGGGGGCAGCAGGCAGACGGCAGAAATCGGGGTCATGGGAGGCTCCCTCCAGTGCCATGCGGCAAAGGGCCATCATCTCTGGCTGGCAGGGATCCAGTTCTTCCAGATAACGTCTTGCCTGAAAGACGAACAGGCCACTATTCCATAGATAGTTTCCCCTCTCCAGGAACCATTGCGCCGTCATCTGATCGGGCTTCTCGACGAATCGCTCGACCCCATACACGCCAGGCAGGCCGTCCCAGGCGGATCCACGGTGAATATAGCCATAGCCTGTTTCCGGCCGATCGGGCCTGATGCCGAACGTCACAAGCAGACCGTGCGCAGCAGCGGCAGCAGCCAGCACGACGGCGGCATGGAAACGGTCCTTGTGCAGAATGACATGATCAGCAGGCATGATGAGCAAAATGGCTTCTGGCGCTGCCAACAAGGCCGCCATTACTGCCGCTGGCGCCGTATTGCGGCCCTCGGGCTCCAGGACGATGCCGGCCGGCCTGATGTTCACCGCGTGTAGCTGCTCGGCGACAATGAAACGATAGGCCTCGTTGCAAAGAATCAACGGCGGGGCAAAACCGCCTTCTGCGACGCGCAACGCCGTTTCCTGCAACAGGCTGTGCCTGGAGGTCAGTGCGACCAGCTGTTTCGGATAATGCTTGCGCGACAGTGGCCACAGTCTGGTTCCGGCGCCTCCGGACAGAATGACGGGCTGAATGACGGGCAGATGGGCCACGGGATGACTCTTTCTTTGTGAGCAATCGTTCTGAGTGCCCGGGAAGTGTCATGACATCATTGAACGATTGATCTGACAATAGATCCTGCAACAGGATATGAGAGAGACACGTTTTTGCCTCTGTTCCATCGCACTGTGTACATTACGTCGCATATCGTATATTGGGTACATTGTACCAGATTCCCAAACGATCGGCCCTGACAGGAAGAGACCATGGCCTACAGGGATATCCTTGTCCATGTGGACGCCCGCACGAACAACCTGATACGCCTCAAGGTGGCAGCCCGATTGGCCCGTTTGCAGGAGGCTCGTCTGATCGGCCTGTTCATCCGGCCGTGGCAATCATTGCCTGAACATCTCATGCTTGAACTGGACTCGCAGGCGGTTGAGATCCAGGAAGGTTTCGCCCAGTCGGTCCACACGGTCGCTGAGACCATATTCCGCACCGCCGCCGAGCGGGAAGGTGCCGTGAGCGAATGGCGTGCAGTAGATGGCAGTCTTGCGGCGATGCTGACCCTGCATGCCCGTTATGTCGACCTGGTCGTGCTGGGACAGCGCGACCCGGATCACGTGTCCACGCAGGGCGAGCGTGGCTTGATCCATCATCTGCTTCTGGAAACCGGCCGGCCCGTGCTGGTGGCACCTTATGTCGGGCGTTTCGCGACCGTGGGAGAACGGGTGTTGGTAGCCTGGAACGCCAGTCGCGGGGCCACCCGCGTTGTGCACGATGCCATCCCCATTCTCGTGGCAGCTCGTCACGTTCAGGTCGTGACAGTCAACCCTGTCAATGGCTCACATGGTGACATCCCGTGCGCCGACATTTGTCACCACTTGGCCCGGCACGGCGTCAGGGCGGAGGCCTTCGCGTTGCAAGCCGAAGATATGGCCGTTGGCGCCATGCTCCTGTCTCATGCCGTTGCCGAGGGGTTCGACCTGATGGTCATGGGAGCCTACGGCCACTCGCGGCTGCGCGGGCTGGTCACGGGGGGCGTGACACGACACATCCTGCGGCATATGACCTTGCCGGTGCTGATGGGACGGTAGGTGCCAGAACGCCTGGGAAAGACGGGGACACCTTATGCTTGCATCACCTAGCGCGAAACACCATGCCAAGGCAGTCTCGGGGACGTTCGTTCACGCATGTCCCGGAGGCTAGACCGGGACGACACCATCGCAGTCATGTCCCCCTTTTTGCGTCCGTGCCAGGGCTGATCTGGCGCGATTCAGTTGCTGCGCCAGAAGAGCCTCCCGTTCAGTGCGCGCACCGATCAGAAAGCGCCGTTCCCAATGCTCGGGCAGGAAGGCAGCCAGGAGGGCCATGCACCAGATGACACCGTACAGCGATAAAGCAACCGGAAGCGGGCCTGGAATGTGCAAGCCCACGCCTGTTCATCGAACAGCCCTTCTACGCCTTTGGAAAAGCGTTGCGCCAGAAGCTGGAATGAAAAGCTGTCCAGGTAGAGAAGGATGTCGGCCACCGCCTTGATCTGGTTATCCTACCTGGAATGCTAGAAATCTAGAAAAACAAGCCAGCCATTGCGGTCTTTCAGGATATTGTGGAAGCCGAAATCAGACGGCGACAGCCATCGTTCGGCAACCGACTCGTTGAAAGACAGGCCAAGGTCCTGGGAACCGTGATAGGCGGCTACCGCGTTCAGGAAAGCCACTCGCATCCTTCAAGTGTTCCAGACGGGCGCATCGGCCTGTTCCACCGCTACCAGGGCTGACAAACAGGCAGAAGCCGCCAATGGCAAGGTCGCGGCGCCTCCCGTTGCCCGCAAGACTTGAAGTCGTTCCAGGAAACCGACCATGGCATCGATTTCAGCACGGCCTGGCACCCGCACCGGTGTACCATCGATCCAGCCATACAGGGCGGCTCCGAAGCCAGGATCGGCTTTCCACACCGGCTCTGGGACGTCAACGATGTCATGGCGACGCAGGAAGGCCAGCACGGATGAACTCGACTGCCAGGGGATCAAGCGGCGCGTTCGCCGGGCGAAGATAGGGCTTCAAGGCCAGGACCTGATCGCTGACGCGCACCTGCCACAGCCGGTTATCGTTGCCGCCCATGACCGGAATCACCGCATCGGGTCGCCGGCCTAAAAAGGGCCGCGGCAATTTCGTTCGCACGCTCGTGAAAACGGTCATGCATGGGAAACGCCTTTTGTCACCGAACGAATCCGGGTCTATTCCTGATGCCTATTGGTGACCGAGTACGTGCCTTGCGTCAAGGACTCGTGGGAGTAAGGACTCGTGGGAGTGACGATCCTGCGCATGTGAATATATTTACTTCCATCCCACCCCCCCCCCAGGGGGAAGGGCGTGTGCCTTCCCCCTGGGGGGGGGAGGAAGGGTCTTCTCCAGGAGGTTGGGAGTCTCCCCTCCAGGGAGGGCCAGGACGTGTCCTTTGCACCGGCTTGTCGGCATCATTAGGTGCCCTTCTGATATTCGCAGCAATTCCAGAACATAAGTTCCGTATTCCCCTTTCAAAATGGCAACGAATCACCACATTTCCTGTCACGGATGCTTCTATGTTTCTCCATGTTCATTAACAATTTTTCGTATGCAGATGTTGAAGACTAAGCATGTGCTTCTATCATGAAAAAGTATTTCTTTCATATTAGAGTGGGATGATTTCAGGTCGACCCGGGAGGGTGGGGGTCTCGCCCACCCGTTCGCGGGCGGGATGCCCACATTCCAAAAGAAAGTGATCCAGCCTGATTTTTATCCCGCTGCAGGAAATATTGGCACGAATTGAACCGCCCTCGATGCAGGCAGGATGCTGCGATACGCAGGCGCCACCGGGCCATATTTCCACCCCGGGGAAGAGGATGCCTAGTGGCCGGGTTATAAAGGAGATGTTTCTGACGACAGAACAGCACAAACAGGCACAAATAGACGGGAGGATCTCATGGAAAGGATGGTCAACCTATATCTGAGTAATATACTGGACTGGACTAACAAGATTCTAGGACAGGCTTGGCATTGCACTGGCAATACAGGCGGCCAGGCCTGTTCAGTTCCATGTTTGTGTGATGTTCACATTCCTCTTTCTACAAGGGACAGAGTTGCTGTCTGCGAAGACGACAACGGCTGCAGACACCGGATTCTGCCGTCGGAGGTTGAAACGAAAGGTTTGGAGATAGGCAAGGATTGGCAGATCCTCCCCATGCCCGCCATCGAGACCATCGCCCATTATTCAAGGGTCCTGCTCGTGGGAGGTGCGGGTTCAGGCAAGACAACAACACTTTGCTATCTGGCCTATCAGAGCGCCAGCCTTCTTCAGCCGGCGCCAGTCATCTGGTTATTTACATCTAATATTGGACTCTCTTTAGGAGAGCATGCGCCACTTGCCAACTGGTTTAAAACGGTCTTCCTAGCCTACATTACCTCTGAAACGAGAGACACGCTGATCCATGTCTGGTGGTCAGCCCTGCGCCGGACCGCTCCGGAGGACGACAGCCTGGCAGCGCTTGGCGCCATCTGGACAGCCATCGACCGGTTTGATGTGACTCGCCTGGCCTTCTCACCAGGAATCATTTCCCATCTTGTCACCCTTCAGGTGCATGGCGAAGAAACATGGCTGACCCGCGAACAGTCCCTGTATCAAACTATTTTCCAGGTCATCATGGCTCGCTGGTCTCCTGACGCTGTTCATCAAATCCAGACGTGCGGAACCGGGCCAGACAAGGGAGAACCGGCAGAACAAAATGCGCCGCTTTCCGTCGCGGCACGGACGGCCTGTACAGCGCTGGCTGCCTGTTCTGTCGCGGGGGAACCTTTCCCTTCTGCCATTCTACAGAACTCGCTTCATGCCTGCCTGCCTTCATGGAATCCGGCGGTACGGGAGTCCCTGCACCATTTCCTTGAAAGCGAATCGGGTCTTCTGGAGCGGATGCCAGGAGGGGAACTGGTTTTCAGCAGCCGATCCCTCCAGGCATTTCTCGCGGCCACCGTGCTGCATGGACATCATGATCTGCTTGCGCTTGCTGCAACGCTGTCCAGAACCACCGAGACCCATTGGCACCAGGCATTCATTCTGGCGGTCGGCCTTGTTGCGCCGGAAACGGGCATTGCGGCGGTGCAGACACTCTGTCCCCCCCTGCCACCTGCGGAGGCGGTAGATGATGTCACATGGCATGCAGCCTGGACGGCGGGCACGGCTCTAGCCGGAATGGAAGCATGCCCGGCCCGTCAGGCGATTCTGGACCGGATCCGGCAATGGCTCGTGCGGTTGGTCGAACAGGGCGCCCTGTCGGTGCAGGACAGGCATGCGGTGGGCATGGTCTTATCCCGACTGGGGGGGGGGGGATCCCCGGTCAGGTGTGTGTGACGAGGCTCTTGCTCTGTGTCGTATTCCAGCCGGTCCGATGATGCTGGGGGGAGACGGATTATCCGGGACCATGCCCTACCGGTTCGATATCCCCTGTGATTTCTGGGCCTCCAGATATCCGGTGACCAACGCCCAGTTCGCCCGTTTCCTTGCGGCGAATCCCCCTGTGGATGACGGCAACATCTGGTCGAGGCGTGCTCCGGATCCCGCCGAGGCGGAGTGGATGAAAGGCCTACCGGGACGGGACATGGTTGCCGGATGGAACCCCTAACGCCTTTCTCGCCCGGCGTTATCCCTGGGGCATACGACCTCTGTTGGATTGTATCCTGGCGGGGCAACGCCAGTCGGTAAGGCAGAGCGTTATCGCCACATTGTCAAGGGGGGATCGTGGCTGTTCTCCGATTGCACGGCGCCGTGTGCTTGCCGTCTGGATCCTGACCAGACCTTTCCGGACACGGGATTCAGGGTTTTCCTGATTCCCCTCCGTCATGGCTCCCTGTCAGAGGATCGCTCCTGGAAACCACACGATACGGTGCCCCTTCACGCATGGAGAGAACAGGGCTCTTTGCGGCCGGGTCAGAACAAATCTGGACACATCCATGATAGGATGAGACTGGAGAAAGTCATGTCTATTCCTCATGAACTTGAAAACAGGTATAGGAATGAAGGAATAATCGTACAGCTCCCAACGATTGATCGTTACATGGTATATGACCTGCTTAATCATAGATTTGTTGCCCTTCATATCCTTCACAATGTTAGCTCATCCATCATGGGGAGGGTATCATGGTCTGCCATGACACTTAAGGCATTGAACCATCCGAATCTCATGCCGATCCACGAGGTAGGTCTTCCAGGACAGAACCAATATTTATATTGGACAACACCTGTTTTCTCCCAGCTTGACTTGTCTTCCGAAGAAAAGATTCGTCTCCTCACCTCCTCTGAACTGTTGCTGATGCTCAGGCAGGTATTGCAGGCGCTCGCCGTAGCGCATGCCGCAGACCTCGTGCACCATCACGTCCGCTGGGATGCTGTGTGTCTGGTCGAAAACAGATTGTGTCTTGCCGAATTCGGTGTGCCGGAACATGCTTCATGCAGAGAAAAAAATGGAATATATTCTTACCACCCTGACAGCAAGACGGCCGATGTGCTGAATGCCCTGCATATGACCATCGCCGTGGCAGAAAGGCTCGGCCGGTATGCCCCGCCGTCAGTCTGGAATAGCTTGAGCGAGACACTCCATGCGCTTGGCTACAAGCTTGTGGCCGGTACCCTGAAGGGTGCCATGGAGGTGGAACAGGCTGTCGTTCACTGTGCCGGCACCCTGCCAGCATGCACACCGCTTTCGGCAAATGTTCAACGCGCGATCGTCGTTCATACCGCGCTCCAGGCGGCCGGCCTGCATCTTCCCGTGCTCTCGACAGTGATCCAACGGGGACAACCGTCGCAGTGGCTGGCTGACACCATCGTGTTGCATATCAATCACTGCCTGGAAGACGTGTTCACCCTCGACAGGCTTTTCAACGCCCTGTTCGCGAAGTCGGTCTTCGTTGCCGTGCCATACAGAATGGTGACCCCCATCCCCGCCAACCATCCCAGTACTGTGTATCATGCCCGTATCAAGGAGAACAGTTTTGAACTGCTCCGTTCTGGGCAATCCATTGCAGAACGTGCCGCGACATTTGGCGAGGCCATGGAGCGTCTCGTTTACAGAGCCCTGTGCGATTCGATTGTGCCAGCGCTGACCGACCGGCACAGGCTACTAATAGTTGAAGACGGAGGCTATCATTATGAACCATTGCGCCGATGTTGCGCAGAGGGCCTGTTGTCTCCCGAGGCCATCGTCGGCGCCGTTGAGCAAACCATGTCAGGGGCCATACGTTGTGCCGACGCCATACAGAAGCATGGCCTGTCCTACCCTGCTCTGACGATCGCCCGTTCGAACATAAAAATGCGCTATGAAACCTTCTTCATTGGTCGGCGGGTCATTGACGAACTGGCCTACCTTCTGTACCGCTACAATGAATTCCTGGCCCTGCGGCATGTGTTCATCATCGGCTATGGTATCATTGGGCGCAGCATTGCCTTGAGCCTAAAAGGCATGGCGTGTCGTATCCTGGTCCTCGACAGTAACGACGAGGTTTCCGCCGTTGCCCGGGCCGATGGTTACGAAGTCCTGCCCAAGACGCACAAGGATCTGACGGATCTTTTCGACACCGAACTCGTGGTGATCGGGGCAACGGGGGAACGGTCCTTCACGCTTTCCATGCTGGCGGCTTTCGCCCATGCGCCTCCGGAACGAATCTTCCTGGTTAGTGCGTCGTCCAAAAGAGTGGAATTTGAGGAAATCATCCGGTTCTTCGAAGGAGGGGACGACGAACATGCCCGCCTTCTGGCACAAGAAGCACGACTGGCGGATATCCGTCAGATCAGTATCGAGGTCAACACGTCCGGTCTTGCCTACAAGTTCAAGTGCGAGGGGCGCAACAAAACCATTGTTCTCATCGCGCGGGGGTTCCCGGTCAACTTTTTCCGCGGAGACGGTTTCAGCCTGACGATGGGAATGATTGACCCCATCAATGCCGAACTCGCCCTGCTCGCCAATTATGCAGTAGCCTCGGCAGGCGTATTGCGGAAGAATCATCTGTATGTGCTTGGCTACTCATCCCTGCCCGGTTTACCGGTCCGGGAAGAGGAGATTCTTTTGATATGGATGGAGAAAAAAGGCATAGCCCCCCATGTCTCGGAGGGGTGGTATGGCTTTTCCGTGCATCCTCTGGAGAAATACTTGAGGCTGCGTCGCCTGAATGATCCGAGAGTCGTTTCACGATAATATTTTTAATATCTTTGAGCCTTGAGCGTGACCGCTCAAGGCTCAAAGATATTAGGGTTGAGAATCCGTCCCGCGTGGACACCTCTAATTACTATCATGCCCACGCAAGCAGGTATCCATGACATGTTGTCAGGTATAAACTCCTACCAGCGCCTGCGTGAGAACAAGCTTTCGCAAGCCTTTATGAAGGCTGTCGAAGGTTTTCCCGCGTGGTTCTCCCGGAAGGCGACCAAAATGGAGGAACGAATTCCTCCATCCGATTACCCGGGAATGGTCCCGCGCAGGCGACGGGCAGGGATCTCGATTAGATCCTCAAACAGGGCGTAGACCCGCGCTGCATGGGTTTCCATCTGCCGTTTCAGATCCTCGAAGTCGCTAGCTTTTCCCACCTGACACAATTTCTCCTTCAAACCGGGCGGCGCGTTGTCATCAAAAACACCGTCGATGCTCTGACGCAGCATCCCATGCAGCGCCATCCAGAAAGCATGAGCTTCTAGCAGGACCTGCGCGTCGGCGGCATGTAAAAGGCCGGCAGCCTGTATCCTGTGCAGGGCCGTGGCGGTATTGGGCGACAGTATCCGCGGATACATCGACGCATGGCGAAGTTGCAAGTATTGGGCGATGAATTCGATATCGACCAGACCGCCCCGGACGTATTTGACAACCCACAGGGAAGTAACCTTCTTCTCTCGTGTCAGCCGTTCCCGCATCTTGGCCACGTCAACCACCAGCCGATCGGGATCACGTGCGCGCAGCAACGTCTGACGAATGACCTCTTCCAGACGGCGGGTCGTTTTAGCCGGTCCACAGACCACCCGTGCCCTGGTCAAGGCCATGTGTTCCCACGTCCACGCCGCTTCGGCCTGGTACTTCTCGAACGCTTCCAGACTGACCGCAAGCGGCCCCTTGTTGCCAGAGGGCCTGAGTCGCATGTCAACCTCGTACAGACGGTCGAACTTGGTCATAGCGGTGATGGCATTGATGAAACGTTGGGCAATACGGGTATAGAATACCGCTGACTGCAGAGACTTCGGTCCGGTTGAGGTTTCCGCACGCTCTGGCACGTTGTAGACCAAGATCAGGTCAAGATCGCTGACCGCTGTCATCTCGCCGCTACCCATCTTACCCATGGCGATGATAGCCAGCCCTCCGCCCGGGATGTGGCCGTGGCCCCGGGCGAATTCCCGTTCCACCTGTGGACAGAGCCGCGCGAGGGCGGTATCAGCAAGCACCGCCAAGGCCTGGCCCGCTTCATAAGGATGGAGCAGGTTGAGCAGAATCTGAATACCGACCTGAAAACGACGTTCGTTAGCCCAGCAGCGCACGTTGTCGAGCATGGTTTCATAGTCATCCTCGGCCTCGGCCAGCTGGCCATCCAGCTCCATCATCAGCACGGCGTCGTCGGGCAGCGGCTCCAGAAAGCCCGGGGCCAGCATGGCGTCCAGGAGCGCCGGCGTGCGGCTCAACTGTTCGGCTAGACGGGGAACATCGCCCAGGATTTCGGCGACCAGGTCAAGAAGATGCGGGTTAGCGTAAAACAATGCAAAGATCTGCACGCCATCGGGCAGATGGCGCAGGAAGGCGTCGAACTTCACGAACGCCAGATCGGGATGGGCCGTGCGCGCCAGGGCGGCCAGAAGGGCTGGCATCAATTCGGTCAACAACTCGCGATGGTGGCCAGTCCAGACCGCCCGATAGCGGCCATGATGCCAACCACGCACGGCGGCAGAGATGCTTGCCGGATTAGCAAAACCCATCCGGCAGAGCGTTTCGAGTGTGCCGGGGTCATCTTCGGCGCCGGTAAAGACCAGGTTACCATTGGTGCTGAGATCAGGCGCACCCTCGAACAGGTTGGCATAATGGCGTTCCACCGTTTCCAGGACGCGTTGCAACGTCGCCGTAAAGGATTCTGCCGAGGGGGCTCCCATGAAAACGGCGATATGGTCGAGTTTCGCTGCCTCACCGGGCAGAACGTGAGTTTGCTGATCGTCCACCATTTGCAGACGATGTTCCAGCCGGCGCAGATAGTGATAACAGGCGATCATCTCCTCGGCGACGGTGCGACCCACATGGCCTGCCTCGGCCAACGCCAGCAGGGCATCGCAGGTGCGCGGACTGCGGGTGGAGGGTTCCCGTCCCCCCCAGATGAGCTGCTGGGTCTGGGTGAAGAACTCGATCTCACGAATGCCGCCGCGGCCAAGTTTGATGTTGTGACCAAGAATGGCGATGCTGCCACCGCCTTTGTGGGCGTAAATCTGACGTTTGATGGAGTGAATGTCCTGGATCGCGGCGAAATCCAGGGAGCGCCGCCAGACATAGGGTTTCAGGAATTTAAGGAAGGTGGCCCCGACAAGGCCGTCACCGGCAAGACAGCGGGCTTTGATCATTGCCGCCCGTTCCCAGTTCTGGCCAAAGCTTTCATAATAGAATTCGGCGGCAGCGAGAGACACGGCAACAGCTGTTGAACCGGGATCGGGCCTGAGCCTGAGATCGGTCCGGAACACATAGCCATCGGCGGTCCGTTCGCCCAAGACGCGGACCAGATTGCGGGTTAGACGGATGAAGCATTCCGGCAGACTGTGCCGGCCGGTATAAACCGTGCCGCACTCTTCCTCGTAGAGAACGATCAGGTCGATGTCCGAGGAATAGTTCAACTCATTGGCCCCGCACTTGCCCATGCCTAGCACGGCATAGCCAGAGTTCCGTTCCGGATCGTCGGGATGGGGAAGAACGATTTCACCCGCTGCCGCCTCCTGTCGCAGCAGATGACGGACCGCAAGGCTGACGGCCCATTCGGCCACGAGCGATAGGGCAGCGGTTACCACGTCAAGTGGCCACAGATCCATGATGTCGGCGAGACCGATCAACAGGGCAGCCTGTCGCTTGCCCACCCGCAAGCCTTGCATCAGCCGGGCGGTATCGGTTTCGCGGTCCAGATCCCGTTTGAAACCCGCGATCAACTCGGCTAGAACCTGATCGGCGCCAACGGTCAGCAGGGCGTGCAGAATCTGCGGTTCATGCAACAGACAACCGCCTAGAAACGGGCTGTTGCCAAACACCGCTTCCAGCAATGGACGACCCACAGAATGTTCGGCCACCTCTGCCACGAACGCGGCCAACGTCGGATCGGTCAGGATGTGGGATAGATTGCGCCACCGCTCCATTCCGCGCTGGCAGCGGTCAGGATCGGCAGAACGGGGCAGAATTTGGTTGCCGAAAGAGAAAGTGAGTGGACGCATGGGTAATGGATAGCTGTTCTTGAGGCAGGAGATCTCACCCGGCCAGGGGGCAGGCGGTTTCAGAGGAATCATGTGAAAAAATCATGCGGACACCTCCAGGAACTCTTTTCCTCCATCCTGGATGGGGGAAGGTCGGGGCGAGGGAGGAACCCCGCGATGCATGGGGTTCCTTCTGTTATCGGCGCGAATCAGAGCTAGGTATCTTGTTGTTATTGTC
Source organism: uncultured Rhodobacterales bacterium (assembly GCA_964624075.1). Taxonomy (GTDB): domain Bacteria; phylum Pseudomonadota; class Alphaproteobacteria; order Rhodospirillales; family Rhodospirillaceae; genus CAZUWH01. Next base: position 33,347 of record CAZUWH010000019.1, on the reverse strand, counting down.
GTGCGGATGGCAGGTATATGACCGTTCTGGATTCGACAGCCGTCACGGTGGAAAATCATATCCATGACCCAACGCAAGCTGTTCTCCATCCCGAATATCTTCTTAACGTGCAGAGCAACCCACTGAAACGCCTGTATTTCCTCTCGCAAGTCGCTTGCGACACATGATAAAACTTAAAAGAGTATCCATGATGCCAACGTAACCAATCTGGACAGTACCGCATCGAGTCTACAGGAGAACGTCAATCAAGAACGGACAAGGAACTCCTGGCCATGACGCTCTTTTATATCACCTCGTATATCACCCTGTCCATGGCCACCCCATGATGTGACCTCTGGTTGACGTGCCCGAGGTTAGGATCTTTTATATCCACCAAATATTCACCAACAAAACCACATGGACATTTCGAAGGATCGTCATGCCCGCCGCAAGCAGGTGTCCATGACATGCTGATTAAGCATGGCTTCCCACCCCCACCTGCGCGAGGACAGGCTTTCCCGGGAATGACGAAATGTAAATAATGCGAGGGGCTCACATGGTTAAGCCAGACTGGTCCAGTTCTTTTTCAATTCTGGTGGTCACCTGCCTAACTTGTCTATTGATTTTGTGATCGCAAGGGGCGAGCCTGGATACAGGCAGCTTCCTGATCGCCCGGGCGGTCGAGGGCGTTGCTTTTCTCATCCGCCAGTGTGACTTCATCTTGCTGCCATCGTATCAGCAGGCGCTGACCGGCTGGATTCTTAGCTTGGCCTGGTCGTGGTGCACAATATTCCTCTGTCTTCCTTGGCTTAAGGTCCCATAATGACAGGTATGCATTGGCGTATCCATTCCGGGGAACTGTTGAGACAGGCAGAAACGATTAATGCTGAGTGCCGAGGGGTACGGGAGAAGCTAATACCCATGAGCGTAAATCCTGGCTTGCGCTCATGGGACCGTCACGATCGCGGCGGCGCCACCGAATGGCGCGCAAAAGCCAAGGGCCGCAGATGCGGCCCACCGGCGCCTGGGGAGGTCACGGTCAAGGCTCAAAGGATAAGGCCCAGGAACTCGTGAGGGGATATCCGGGCAAATTTCACAGCGTTTCTGGCTGTCTCGCTTTTCAGCGCCAGCGTCGCTACGAGACATCCTCCTGGAGCGAGTGGTTTTGCGACCTCGGTTGGGGTCAGAGGGGCGAATGCCATCCATGAGGAAGGGATCAATGCGCTCCTGCGCAGGCGCGACGATCCCCATGACAATCTCTATGACAGAGGAGGGACGATGACATGGCAGAGCAGAAGGTGGAACAGCCCGCTCCGGGGACCAGTCGTGTCATCGGTAAAGGGGACAAGAACAACGTGGTGATCGTTCGTCTCCCCTGGGAGAGTCGGGTTGCCTTGGTCATCATGGCCATAGGCATGGGGTTGCTCGCCTGGGCCATGGCCAGAAACATGGACGATATGAGTAAGCATATGAAGAGCATGATGAAAGACATGGACACCATGAGCGGGGAGATGAAGGCGATGAGCCGAAACACCGGCATCATGCCGATGATGAACGCGAGTGTAGCACGTATGGCAGAGGATGTTGCGCGTATGAACGGCGAGATATCCATAATGAATTGGCGGATGCGTCAGATGTCACGGCCCATGGATTTCTTTCCGTTCTGAGAGCCCGTCCGGAAATATAATGAGTGCTTTCAACGTGTCAAGGAAATCCGCCGTCGTTTTCGCGAGAGCCTGTCCTCGCGCAGGCGTGGGTGGGACTCCAGGGATCCCGGCACAACGCGCTGTCCCTGGACCCTCGCTCCCCACCTGCGCGGGGACGAGCTTCGCGGGGGTGATGACCCATGCATTGAAAGTAACGACATGTTTCCGGACAGCCTCTGAGAATCCGTCCGAGCATTCGTGACAGCGGGGCGGGACGGTTGACAAGAAACATAACGGAAGCGACCCGCATGGAGGTAGAGGCTGCCGCCGAAGCGCTCTCCCAGCCCCGATGCTTTCGTAGAGCGAGTACATCGTCAATGTAGACCAGTCGGCGTCATTCGTCCACCAACCCGAGGCAGGGCAAGCGGGTAAAGGTGTACGGTTCCCACCACCAAGCCCTTTCCCCGGACACCTTGAAGGATCGTCATGCCTGCGCAAGGAAGCATCCGTGATAGGCTGATCAAGCATGGATTCCCGCTCCCGCCTGCGCGAGGAACGAGCCTTCGCGGGAGTGACGAAATGTCGATAACGCGAAGGGCTCAGGGGGGATGCAAGTTCTTTCCCCGCGCGCTCTCATCTGTTTCATGCCCCCGGCTTCAGAAGGAATGATGTTATCGTTGAGACTTCCGCGCTGCTTGTGAAAGAATGGTGGCCCCGGGAGATGCGATACAATGGGAATACTGACCGTCATGGCAGACCGGACGCCCTTCAGAGCCGCTCACGCTGTTGGTCCGGACTGGGCCAGGGTTGTCAAGGCATGTGCTGAATCCTTGGGGGTATTGACAGCGGATCACACACTCGGCTTCATCTATGTCACCGAGGCCCTGGCAGACGATCTGTCCAGCGTGCTTGCCTTCCTGCGCCAGATCACCAGGGTCGAACACTGGGTGGGAGCGGTCGGCATGGGCGTATGTGCCTGCAAAACGGCCTATTATCGCGATGCCGCGCTGTCGGTCATGATGGCTCCCTTGTCGCCAGGATCGTTCCAGGTCATGCATACGGTCCAGGATAAGAGGGAGGTTCTGGAGCCTGCCATCCAGGCGTGGCTGGCGGACGGCAAGGCTGGCGTGGCCGTCATTCATGGGGATCCGCGCAATGGCCGGCTGCCCGCTGTGATGGATCATCTGACAAGATCCACCGGAGGCCATTTGATGGGCGGTCTGACCGCCACCCCGCGGGAACGGGCACAGGTGGCGGATTCGCTTACAGGGGGAGGTCTCTCAGGGGTGCTCCTGCGGGCGAATCTGCCGGTCCTGACCGGTCTGACACAGGGGTGCTCCCCGATCGGTCCCCGGCGCACCATCACCGCCAGCAATGGCAACATCCTCATGACCCTCGATGACCGGCCGGCCCTGGATGTGCTGAAGGAAGACATCGGCGAGGCTTTGGCACGCGATTTGCGCCGTATTGCCGGCTATATTCATGCCGGTCTGCCGGTGGACGAGGATTTCCTGGTACGTCCCCTGCTGGGCATCGACCGCAACCGTGGCTGGATCGCCATTGGGGTACCAGTCGTGCGCGATATGCCCCTCTTGTTCGTTCACCGTGACTCCAACACGGCCCAAACGGATCTGCGGCGCATGGTTCAAGCCTTGCGCCGGCAGGCGGACGGGAACATACGTGGGGCCTTGTATGTCAGCTGTATCGGACGCGGACCGCACATGTTCGGAACCGAAAAGGCTGAGCTGGCCATGATCAGCGAAGAACTAGGCGATATTCCCCTGACCGGTTTCTATGCCAACGGGGAAATCAGCCACAGCCGGCTGTATGGATGCACCGGCGTGCTGACTTTGTTTCTTTGACGGCCTGTGATTCTGGTGCACCCCATATCTGACACTTCATCCGACCTACGGGCCGGGGTCAAGGGGCCGGTGCGGCTCGCGGCCGCGCCGTCGCTTGTCGCAGGCGCCTGGATCGCGGTCGCCACCCTTGCCTTCGGGTTATTGTCCCTGGCGCTTGGTATGGACGCCAACTGGGACATGCGCAACTATCACTATTATCTGCCGTACGCCTTTCTGAACCATCGCCATGGCTACGACATACTGGCCGCGCAGTCTCCCACCTTTTTCAATCCTCTGCTTGATGTTCCGTTCTTTCTGGCTGCCGAGGCGCTGCCAGCGTGGGCGGTCGGAAGCGGACTCGGGGCTTTGCAGGCAGTCCCGTTCACCTTGCTGCTGTGTCTAGCCCGTCACACCCTTGCCATCGACAATCCGGTGCACCGCACCCATGCTGCCGCCCTTATCGCCCTGACCGGGACGACTGGTGCCATGGCCTTGGGCACACTGGGGACAGTGTTCTACGATAACCTGTTGCCGATCGGTTTTCTGGTATCACTACTTATGGTAGTCCGTCAGGGAGCGCGCATAGTCAAGGGACCGATTGGCCGGGGGGTCGGACTGGCCTTCATGGCGGGCTGGCCGGTGGGCGTCACTGCCATCTTGAAACTGCCCCATGCCGTTACGGCGGTCGGAGTCTGTCTGGCCGTGCTGGCCGTGCCAGGACCACTATCTAGGCGACTGACAGCCACGGCCTTCCTTACCCTGGGTGTACTGGCCGGTATGGGGCTTGCCGGGGGCTGGTGGCACTGGCACTTGTGGCAGGCCTATGGCAATCCGGTGTTCCCCGCCTTCAACGATATCTTCCAGTCGCCATGGGCGGCGCCCGACCCTTATCGTGGCAACGTGTTTCTACCCTCTGGGATGTGGGAACGTCTGACGTTTGCGCTGGTCTACCCTTTCGCACCGGAAGAGACGGCTGAGGTGCCCTTTCGCGACCTCCGCATCACGACCCTATTCCTGCTTTTGCCGGTGGCTGTGCTTGCCCGCTTAACGGCTCCTCTGGCTGGCAGGGAGCGCCGGGGAGCATCCCTTGTCCACCCTGGTCCGGCCCGCTGTATTCTGACCGCCGCAGTTTTCACTTATCTTGCCTGGATTGCCGTCTTTGCCATCTATCGTTATGCCGTGGGTCTGGAGATGCTGGCACCCCTGGCACTGGTTGCGGCGATCGGCTGGCTTCCGCTACCGCGACGGGGAGGTATTGCCGTCCTCGTGCTGGGAATGATGGTGGCCAGCACCTGTCCCGCTGACTGGGGTCGGGTTCCCTGGAGCGACCGTTATCTCACTGTTCAAGGCCTGCCTGTCCTGCCTGCCCACAGCATGGTTCTGATGACGGGACGCGGTGCCCTGTCATTCCTGATCCCGGCCTTTCCGCCACACGTGCGCTTTGTTCGCATTGACGGCTGGTTTGCAACACCTTGGGAGGATAACGGTTTCACTCGTCTCGTGCACCGCGAAATTCTTGTCCACCAGGGAGCCCTATTCATGCTATTCGTGGCGCATGACCGTTCTCGTGCCCATCAGACGGCAGGTGCATATGGCTTGCAAATGGATGAAACCGGCTGTGTCTTTCCGACGAGTTTCGAAGCCTATCATCTCTGTCCATTGCAACGTTAGACATTGATATCGGAAGATATTTTCAACTTTTTAGAAAATTGCCCTCCCCTTGGCAAAAATCCTTTGCTACCTTTTTACGAAGAGTTACGGTCATCAAGGCATCGAATCGGAGAACCGCGACTCAGGCAGAAGGCAGGGACGCGACGGTGCGTGTAGTGGCGATCAACAAGAACCTCCCGTTGACAGTCACAGCCAGTCTGGATGGACTGGCAGAAAAGGGCTGTAAACGAATTCATGTGACCGATCCGGCAGCAGCAGCTGAAATTGTCGCGGGATGGCAGGTCAGCGCCGTATTGATGGTCTGGAGTGGTCCCGTCCACTCTGACAACCCTTACCAGGGTAGCGCGCCTCGACCATCGGGTGGCCGTGATCGTGCTGGCTGGTACTGCCGATGTCGAGAATGCGGCGCCCACTGCTTTCGACGAAGGGGCGGAGGATGTTCTGGTGGTGGAAGGCCTGGATAATCGCTCTACATTGCCAACGGGCCGTGCACGCCGGCATCACGCGCAGGCAACGGCGTGAGCAGCGCCGGTAGGGGGATATCGTTCTGACACATCTGCCCGACCCGGTCTGCATCAAGGATGAGACCGGGCGGTGGCTGTTCGTCAACGAAACCGGCGCGCGCCTGCTGCATTTGACCCCCACCGAAGTGATCGGTCGTACCGATGCCGAATTGGCCGTCATGCAACCTATAATGGCAGTTGTGTTGATGCATGCGATAGTTGCCGATGCGACCGTTTGGGCCAGAGGTTCGGCTACGGTGGTCGATGAGTTCTGGCCACGGCTCGATAGGCCTCAGGGGAGCGTATCCTGGAAGTGGTGCGTAAACCACTGACCAATGCCGAAGGTCTGCTACGGATCATGGTTGTGATCGGTCGAGATGCTACCAACAGCCGTCGCATGGCCGCCGTTCTGCAACGGGCCCAGGATGAACTGGAGTTGCAAATCCATCGACGTACCGCCGAACTGCTTGCCGAGGTGGAGGAACGGCGGACCGTTGAGCAGGCCCTGCTGGAAAGCGAACAGAAATTCCGCGACTTTGTTACCGCGTCGCCCAACTGGTTCTGGGAAATGTGACCTGGCCTCCGCTTCTCCGGTTTCGAAGGGGGGGGCGGGTGCGGGAAGTGCTGGGGCTTGATCCAGCTGATTTGATCAGCTGCATGCATACCACCATTACGACCAATGATGAGGAGGGAACGGAAAGGCTGGCCCGCCATCTCGAAGATCTTCGCGCTCACCGTCCCTTCCGCGATTTCCAGTTCAAGTATGTCACGCCGACCGGTCGCCTGCTCTATCTGCGCATCAGTGGCAAGCCGGTTTTCACGGTGGAAGGTCATTTCAGCGGCTATTGTGGTATGGTAAGCAATGTCACCATCGAAGTGCTAGCCGAACAACGCGCCCTGAGGACGCAATGTTAATTGGTGGATACCATCGAAAGCATTTCGGAAGGATTCGTTCTCCACGATCCGGAAGGGCGTCTGGTTCTTTCAAACAGCAAGTTTCATCAGCTCTACAGCCGAATCAGCGACGTGCTGGTCCTATGTCCGTTGTCCTCTGAAACAGCGAGCTAGTGCCGGATGTACCTTCGTCCAGCATCTGGTCGGCGATCGCTGGGTGCAGGTCAACGAACGCCGCACCGGTGACGGCGGTGTCGTCAGCATCCGCACCGACATCACTGAACTACGGCGGGCAGAGGAAACCCTGCGTGCCGCCAAGGAAGACGCCGAGTGGGCCAATCGCACCAAGTCTGACTTTCTCGCCAACATGAGCCATGAGTTGCGTACGCCTCTGAACGCCATCATGGGCTTTGCCGAAACCATGCAGACCAAGGTGTTCGGACCAAGATATCTACACTTCGGCCACCCTGCTGCTTGATTTCATCAATGAACTGCTTGACATCGCCAAGATCGAAGCCGGCAAGTTTGAGCTGCTTTGTGAGCTGGTCGATCCAGGCCCACTGGTTGACTGCTGTGTTCAGTTAATGCGCGAACACGCCGAGACGGCACATCTGGCGCTGAGCACCCATATCACTGCCGGTCTGCCCGTGGTGATGGGAGATGAACGGCGCCTAAAACAAGTGATCCTGAGCCTTCTGGCCAACGCCATCAAATTCACACCCGTCGACGGCACGGTGACGGTGGGAGCGGTGCTGACGGAAGAGAATTTACGCATTACCACCACCGATACCAGCATCGGCATGCCGCCCGAGGATATTCCTGTCACCTTGACGGCGTTCGGTCAGATCCACAGCACCTATACCAAGGCCCACGATGGAATCGGCCTGGGTTTGCCTCTTGCCAAATGTCTGATCGAGATGCACGAGGGTTCGTAGACGCTTGCGCGCCGGCCTGGGTTATACGGGTACGGCTGTGACTCTATCTCCTGCCCACGGGCCCGTCTCGTGTCTCTGGGAAACAGACGGGAGGTATTGCGCCACGAACCGGACATGACGTTCGACAACCCGACCTAGGCGCTTTTACGATAAACCGCGTCTGCGGAAAGACCATGGCTCTGGTATCGTAGCAAGATGTCATTACATTAGGGGATATGCATGGGATCGTGCCGGGTGTGGGAGCAGACAGAGGGGCGGCACGGGCAGGTATTCATGGAAGAGAGGTCGGAGGCTTTGGCATGAGGAGGGGGCGTGTTTATGTGGTGGGCGCCGGTCCCGGGGATCCGGAGCTGTTGACAGTCAAAGCGGTCCGGTTGCTGCGACAGGCCGAGGTGGTGGTGTTCGATCGTTTGGTGAGTCCCGAAATCCTTGACCTGGTGCCGATAGGAACCACGCGCATCTATGCCGGCAAGAGCCCACGGAACCATCACATGCCGCAGGAGCAGATTAACGAACTTCTGGCAGGCCTTGCCCGCAGTGGGCGCATTGTGGTGCGGGTCAAGGGGGGTGATCCTTATATTTTCGGCCGTGGCAGCGAGGAAACCGAGTACCTGGCCAGCCATAATATCCCGTTCGAGGTGGTGCCCGGCATTACCGCCTCTTCGGGTGGCAGCGCCTATGCCGGCATTCCGCTCACGCATCGCGGCCTGGCAACCAGCGTGCGTTATCTGACCGGTCATCTGCGCGATGGCCTGGATCTTGATCACGACTGGAGCAGTCTTGTCGATCTCAATACCACTCTGGTCGTATACATGGGGCTGACTAATTTCGAGCACATCGCCGTTGCCCTGATCGGCTATGGCCTTGACCACGCCCTACCGGCGGCAGCGATCCAGAACGCAACCACGCTCCGCCAGCGGCGTGTGCTGGGGACATTGGGGAATCTGGCGGCCAGGGTGCGGGAAGCCGGTCTGTCAGCACCCGTGATCTTCATCATCGGTCGCGTGGTGAGTCTGGCCGATACATTGAACTGGTTTCAGGCTGACACGGCCGATCCGGGGGAATCGGCTACGGGCTAGAGCGGGATGATTTTCGAATCATACGCTCCGTCATGAGAGTGGTTAGTGGTTAGTAGCTGGTTGCTAATCACTGACCACTAGCCTTAGCTACGAACCAGAATGAACATCCCTAAGGGCCATCCCCTCCTCCGATTTAAGGGCGGAGGGTTTGTGGAAATGTCCGATTATTCGGGCCTTTTCGATCCCTCGTCTTTCGATCCTTTTCCGGAACTGGCGCCGATCCAGGAACAGGTGCTTCGCCGGCTGCCAGCAGGGCCAAGGCTTTCATCACCGTTCGCACGCCGCGCATGCGAACGTCCGGATCCTCCCAATTGCGCATGATCACGACCTTGTGGTCAGGACGCAGTTTGGCCGTGCCGGCCTGGCGGGTAATGAAGGCAACCAGGCCGGCTGGTTCGGGAAACTGATTGTCGCGAAAACCGAGAACGACCCCCTTGGGACCGGCCTCCAGCCTATTCACGTTGGCCCGTCGACATAGGCCTTTCAGGGCCACTGTTTCGAGCAGGTTGTCAACCGCCTTGGGCAGATGGCCAAAACGGTCAATCATTTCGACGGCAAAGGCATCAATTTCGATCCGATCCGACAGCTCGGCGATACGCCGGTACAAGCCCAGCCGGAGCCCCAGGTCAGGCACGTAGGTTTCAGGGATCAGGACAGGCGTGCCGATGGTAATCTGCGGCGTCCAGTCCTGTTTTATCCCCGCATGGTCGCCCGATCGCGCTGCCGTCATGGCTTCTTCCAGCATGTGCTGATAGAGTTCGATGCCGACCTCGCGGATATGACCGGACTGTTCTTCCCCCAGCAGGTTGCCTGCTCCCCGGATATCAAGGTCGTAGCTTGCAAGCGTGAAGCCTGCGCCCAACGTATCAAGTGTTTGCATGATCGCAAGGCGCTTTTCGGCCGTCCGGGTCAAGGGACGCTCGGGCGGCATGGTCAGGTAGGCGTAGGCCTGGACCTTGCCGCGTCCCACCCGGCCCCGGAGCTGATAGAGCTGAGCCAGCCCGAACATGTCGGCGCGATGGACGATGAGGGTGTTGACCAGGGGCATGTCGAGGCCGGATTCGATGATATTGGTACAGACCAGCACATCAAAGGCCCGTTCGGTGAAGGCATTCATCACCTCTTCTAAGGCCTGCGCCGTCATACGACCATGGGCCATCGCCGTTTTCACCTCGGGCACCAGCCTGGTAAGCCGCCCTGCCACCGTGTCGATATCTGCCACACGGGGACAGACATAGAAGGTCTGGCCACCACGGAACCGCTCGCGCAGGATCGCCTCCCGCACTACCACCGGATCGAAGGGCAGCATGGATGTCCGCACTGCCAGCCGGTCGATTGGAGCCGTGGCAATGAGACTCATTCCCCGCACGCCTCCAAGGGCCAATTGCAGGGTGCGGGGAATCGGCGTGGCGGTCAGAGTCAGAACATGCACATCGGTCTTGAACTGCTTGAGCCGTTCCTTGTGGGCCACGCCAAAATGCTGCTCCTCATCCACCACCAGAAGACCCAGTCGCTTGAAAGTGATCCCCTTGGCGAGCAGGGCATGAGTGCCGACAACGACGTCAACGGTGCCATCGGCCAACCCTTGCCGGACCGCCGCCGCCTGCTTCGGGGCAAGCAGTCGTGACAACGACTCCACCCGCACGGGCCATCCGGTGAACCGGTTCACGAAGGTGTGATGATGTTGTCGGGCAAGCAATGTGGTCGGCACCACCACGGCCACCTGCATGCCAGCCAGGGCAACGGCGAAAGCCGCCCGCAAGGCGACCTCGGTCTTGCCGAAGCCAACATCACCGCACACCAGTCGGTCCATGGGCCGGCCCGCCGCGAGGTCCGCCATCACCTCGGCAATGGCGTTAAGCTGGTCATCGGTTTCCACATAGGGAAAACGGGCGCAGAATTCATCATACAGACCCCCGGGCGGCACCAGTGCCTCGGCCTGCCGGAGTTGCCGCTCAACGGCGATGCGGATCAATGTTCCGGCCATGTCCCGGATGCGTTGTTTCAGTCTGGCCTTGCGTGCCTGCCAGGCCGTGCCGCCCAGCCGGTCGCGTTGCACGCCGGCCGTTTCCGAGCCATAGCGGGACAGGACTTCGATGTTCTCAACCGGCACGAACAGCTTGTCGTTGCCTTCGTACAGGATGCGCAAGCAGTCATGTGGTGCTCCCCCGACCGAGAGCGTGACCAGGCCATCATACTGGCCGATGCCATGATCGACGTGAACGACCAGGTCACCCTCGGTCAGGGCCGAGACATCGGCGAGGAAACGATCGGCCCTGTGCTTGCGGGCTGGGCGGGTCATGCGTTCGCCCAGAATATCCTGTTCGCTGATCACGGCCAGGGTAGGCGTGACGAAGCCTGTCTCTAGGCCGAGAACCACGGTGGCCGTGGCCGGCGAAGCCGTGGCCTCGGCCCACGTGTCCACGGGTCGGACATCTGCAATGCCGTGCTCGTGCATGACGGCCGTCAGCCGTTCGCGGGAACCAGCGCTGAAGGCGGTTATCACCACCTGTCGGCCGGCTGCTCGTTCGGCTGTCACATGCGTGCGCAAGGCGTCGAAGACGTTGCAGTCGGGATGAGTGCGGACAGCACCAAAATCATGTCCGCGGCGTCCGCCGGCATCGAGCATGGCATCAGGACGGGTCTGTTCGGAAGACGGGCCGGGCGAAAGAGTCGCCACCTCCCGGTCCGCCAGGAGCCGTTCCCATTCCTCCGGTGCGATGAACAGGAACGGTGGGGGTACAGGGTTGTAGATTGTACCAGATCTTGCAACTGATCCTATCACCGTATGGGCTCGACGTGCCTTGAAGTACTCGAGGATCAGGTCAAGGTAAGCCTGGCGGGCCCCCTCTGCCTGATAATCCAGGGCGATCACCGCCCCGGGCAGATAGGCAAAGAGGGTGTCAAGGCCATCATGAAACAGGGGCAGCCAGTGTTCCATCCCGGGGAAGCGGCGGCCGGCTGAGATCGATTCATAAAGCGAATCGGGACCGGAAACCGTGCCGAACATCTCCCGATAACGGCTGCGAAACCGGACGATGGCCGCATCATCCAGCAGAATCTCGCTGGTCGGTCGCAAGGTAAAGGCAGACAGACGACTCGTCGTGCGCTGGCTCATAGGATCGAAGGAGCGGAGGGTATCGAGCATGTCGCCAAACAACTCTAGCCGCAACGGTTCCGACGTTCCAGGTGGAAAGAGGTCGATGAGGCCTCCGCGCACGGCATACGCACCCGGCTCCATCACCTGATCGGTCCGGTGATAGCCGTTGCGTTCCAGAAACCGGATCAGGTCGTCGGTATGAAGGGGCGCACCTGCCCTGACAAGGAAACGCAAGCCTCGGAAGACCTCAGGACGGGGAATGCGCTGAAGCAACGCACTCACCGTCGTCATCACAAGGCAGGGGGCAGAACTTGTGTTCCTCTCGGCCAGCCGGCCTAGCACACCGGCCCGTCGGCTCAGAATCTCGCGGTTTGGGGAGACCCGGTCGTAGGGCACGGTATCCCAGGCCGGAAAAGCTAGCATCGGAAGATCGGGGGCGAAGAAACCAACCGCTTCCACCATCCGGGCCAGGCAAACCGCATCGGCGGCCACGTGCAGGACATCCCGTCCAGTGGAGCGCACGAAATGAGCCAACACTAGAGCGTCATACCCTTCCGGCACACCGGCGATAACGAAGCGCCCCGGCCCGGTCGGGTGCGCCTTTTTGAAGGTCGGAACATCACAACACCTTGCGAGGTCTGGCACTTCATCGACGCGTCTGTCTTCTGCAGGGCCGCAAGCCAGGGGAGCGTCGGTACACCTAGCGCGGTTTTCTGGGGCTTGCATGTCTGGTCATATCCGCTCTTATGCCAACAAGGAACGCTCCCGGTTTCTCGTCTTCTTCCCTACCGCATGTACATAGGTCAGGCACTGTGGCCGGTGAAAGTGTATCATTTCACATCAAAAATAACCCTCTTCCCCTTGATCCTCTCCCGACGGACTCCGTCCTCGCAAAAGCCCCTCTCTCCCCCTGGAGAGAAGACCCCACTGATCCAAGGAGGAGAGCTTAAATGGAATGACATTGACAGTCAGGGAGATTCTCCGGCGAAGATTGCCACCAGATCGAAGGCCAGCAGAAGCTGCATAACAGGACCATCATATTTGGGAGGAAGCAGCATCCCTCCCAGGCGCAAGTTGAGAATGTCACGGTCCTGCAATTGCAAGAGCCTGTCGAATTCGGCGAGCTGGCTCTCATCGAACTGGGACAGATGAACCCTTGCAAAGGCGCCGAGCAGAAGGTCGGCTTCCTTCATGCCGCGGTGCGCGGCCTGATAGAAGAGGCGTCTGCACAAGTTTTCTCGCATCTCGCTCATGGACCTAGTCCTTATTTTGCTGATTTCTGTCGCTGCCGTCATGCTCAGCCCTTTCTGCACCTCGCCCAAGCCCGCGAGCGGGATGCCCATGCTCCCCAGAATTTTCAGGAAACCATATAATGGTTTTCCGTTTTTCTGTCAGCCCCGTCGGTCACCCCGCTCCATGCGCCCGGAAAGCCTCTACCCCCTGTTCGCACCGCTCGCGACCCTGCCTAGGGTTAGTCCCCGCCTTGCCAGTCTGCTGGAACGGCTAGCCGGTCCCCATGTGGTAGACCTGCTCTGGCACCTGCCGACTGCCGTCATCGATCGCCGCTTCATGCCCAAGGTAATGGAGGCACCGGCGGGGCGGGTAGCAACCCTGGCGGTGCGGGTCGATACGCATTTGCTTCCCCTCTCGCCCCGCCACCCTTACCGGGTTCGTTGTAGCGATGAAACCGGATACCTACATCTGGTCTTCTTTCACGCCAAGGCTAACCATCTCAAGCGTCTTTTGCCAGAGGGTACGATGCGGATCGTTTCGGGACAGGTGGAGCATTTCAACAACGAAATCCAGATTTCCCACCCCAACCATATCGCGGCCCTTGACCAAGCCGATGTGGTCACGACGGTGGAACCGATCTACCCCCTGACCGCCGGTCTCACGGCCAGGGTGGTGGGGCAGTTCGTGCGAGCGGCGCTGGAACAGATCCCCGATCTGCCCGAATGGCATGCGCCCGAGCTGATACGGCAACAGAACTGGCCATCCTGGCGCGAGGCCTTGCGGGCTGTCCACGCCCCAGCCGGGAACGACGACCTTGCGCCTACGCAGCCGGCCCGGCAGCGCCTTGCCTATGACGAACTCCTGGCCAGCCAACTGACCCTTGCCTTGGTACGAGAGGCAGGGCGTCGACAGCCCGGGCGCGCCCTCTGTGGTGATGGCGCCCTGCAACAACGAGGGCGTGCCGCCCTGCCGTTCGCCCTGACCGGAGCGCAGGAACGCTGTCTGCGGGAAATTCAGGCTGACATGGCGGCAAAGACGCGCATGATGCGGCTGTTGCAGGGCGATGTCGGCAGCGGCAAGACGGTTCTGGCCCTATTCGCGCTTCTCAGTGCCGTCGAGGCCGGTGCCCAGGCCGCCCTGATGGTGCCAACCGAACTCCTGGCCCGCCAGCATCATGCCGTGCTCGCACCACTCACCGGGCTGGCTGGCGTGCAGGTAGATCTTCTGACCGGTCGCAACAAGGGCAGGGCGCGCGAGACCGTGCTGTCTGGCCTTGCGGATGGCTCCGTCGCTCTTGTCGTCGGGACACATGCCCTGCTACAAGAAGACGTGCAATTTCATGATCTCGCTCTCATTGTGATCGATGAACAGCATCGTTTCGGTGTCCACCAGCGGCTGGCCCTGGCTGGCAAGGGACGGGTTCCCGACATGCTAGTGATGACGGCGACCCCCATTCCCCGCAGTCTCACGCTTGCTCTTTACGGCGACATGGACATCTCGCGCCTCGATGAAAAACCACCGGGCCGTCAGCGCATCGAAACCGCGGTAAAGCCTGTGTCGGCATTGGAAGAGGTGGTCCAGGCGGTGGGACGGGTCACGGCGGGAAGGGGGCGGGTGTACTGGGTCTGCCCGCTGGTGAGCGAGTCGGAGGCGACCGATCTTGCCGCGGCTGAAGACCGTCATGCTTATCTGCGCGCTGCCCTGGGGGAACGGGTGGGCCTAGTACATGGACGGATGAAGGGAGCTGAACGGGATGCGGTGATGACGGCCTTCGCTGATGGAACCATCACCCTTCTGGTCGCGACGACGGTGATCGAAGTGGGCGTGGATGTGCCAGCGGCCACTGTCATGGTCATCGAGCACGCGGAAAGATTTGGTCTTGCCCAATTACACCAATTACGCGGTCGTATTGGGCGTGGTCCAGATCGCTCAACGTGCCTGCTTTTGTATGCACCACCTCTGAACGAGACGGCGCGCGCGCGCCTCACCATCCTGCGTGGAACCGATGATGGCTTCCGCATTGCCGAGGAAGATCTCCGCCTGCGCGGTGCTGGCGAGCTGCTTGGCACCCGGCAAAGCGGCCTACCCGATTTCCGCCTGGCCGATCTTGCCGTCCATGGCGACCTCCTGACCATGGCACGGGATGATGCCCGCCTGGTTCTTGCCCGCGATCCTGACCTCACCACGCCGCGGGGACAGGCCCTGCGGACCCTTTTGTACCTGTTCGCACGCGACGCCGTGGTGAGGACTTTGCGGTCGGGGTAGGCAAATGCCGCTCAAGGTAGGACAAAGATGTGTATTCTCATAACCAGGCTCTCGCCCGATTGCCCTGCGTTCAGGGTGCAACGATTCTCATCATTGGGAATGACACTGTTTTGCAGAAGAGGCCCCCCCACCCACCCCTCCCCCATCCAAACGGGGGGCTAACACGGTCTAGGCGGGGGAAGAAAGGGTTTAGGGGTGGAACCGGCCAAGGCGACTTGGAATAAACGCCATACTGGGAATTGCTGTTCAGGGTGTTCCAGCTTTGACTCCCAAGAGGTTTACGCGCATTATGTTCCCTTCTGGCGTTGCCTCTGCAGCGCAGCATGCGCAGATGCAAGGGAAACGAGGACAGGCGGGGAGAAGGAGCAGCATGCCATGCCAGTTTATCGTTCCCATACATCCACCCATGGCCGCATGATGGCCGGCGCCCGTAGCCTGTGGCGGGCTACGGGTTTGACGGATGCTGATTTCGACAAACCGATCATCGCCGTCGTCAACTCGTTCACGCAATTCGTGCCCGGTCATGTCCATCTGCGGGAGGTTGGAGCAATGGTGGCCGAGGAAATTCACCGTGTCGGCGCAGTGGCACGGGAGTTCAACACGATTGCCATTGATGACGGAATCGCTATGGGTCATGCCGGCATGCTCTACAGTCTGCCCTCGCGTGAAATCATTGCTGATTCGGTCGAGTACATGGTGAATGCCCATTGTGCCGATGCGATGCTGTGCCTCTCCAACTGCGACAAGATCACCCCCGGCATGCTGATGGCGGCGCTGCGCCTCAACATTCCAGCGGTGTTCGTTTCCGGCGGCCCCATGGAGGCCGGCAGGGTGGCAGCGAAAGAAGGCAGAGACGGGCGGAAGATCGATCTGATCGACGCAATGATTGCTGCCGGGGACGACAGCAAGACGGATGCCATGGTCGGACGGTTCGAGCGTTCGGCCTGTCCTACCTGTGGGTCCTGTTCCGGACTGTTTACCGCCAACTCGATGAACTGTCTGTTGGAAGCGCTGGGGCTCGCACTGCCTGGTAACGGCAGTCTGCTTGCCACCCATGCCGACCGTCGTGAGTTGTTTTTGCGCGCCGCCCGCACGGTGGTTGACATCACGCGGCGGTATTATGAAGCAGATGATGCAGCCGTCCTGCCGCGTGCGATCGCCTCATTCCAGGCTTTCGAGAACGCTATGATTCTTGATATTTCCATTGGTGGCTCCACCAACACTGTTCTGCACCTTATAGCTGCAGCGGAAGAGGCCGGGGTGGCCTTTACCATGGCTGACATCGATCGCCTGTCACGATGCGTACCAAATCTCGTCAAAGTTGCACCTGCCACGCCGGATTATCATATGGAGGATGTTCACAAAGCAGGCGGCATCATGGCCATCCTGGGTGAACTGGGTGATCTCATCCATCGTGACGCGCTAACCGTGCACGCGCCGACTCTGGACGCGGCGATTGCGGCGTGGGACGTGCGGCAAACCACCGACCCGGCGGTCCATGCCTTCTACCGTGCCGCCCCCCTCGGTGTGCGCACGGTAGCGGCCTGCAACCAGACACAGCGCTATGCGCACCTTGATCTGGATCGGGAGAAAGGGTGTATTCGCGATCGGGCCCATGCCTACAGTACCGATGGAGGACTGGCGGTGCTTTACGGCAATATCGCCCGCGATGGCTGCATCGTGAAAACGGCCGGCGTGGACGCTTCGATCCTTGTTTTCTCGGGGCCGGCGGTGGTCTGCGAAAGCCAGGAGGATGCCGTTGCCCGCATCCTTGGGGGAGAGATCAAGCCAGGCGATGTGGTGATCATCCGTCATGAGGGACCAAAGGGCGGACCTGGCATGCAGGAGATGCTCTATCCGACCAGCTATCTGAAGGCAAAGGGACTGGGCGGAGTGTGCGCTCTGGTGACTGATGGTCGTTTCTCAGGAGGCACGTCAGGACTTTCCATCGGTCACGTCTCGCCGGAGGCGGCGGAGGGAGGGGCAATCGCCCTGGTGGAACCGGGCGATGTCATCCATATCGACATTCCCGCCCGCACCCTCAACGTGGCAATAGATGACACCGAACTAGAACGGCGCCGCCAGGCTATGCTGGCCAGGGGAGAAAAGGCATGGCAGCCGCTCCGGCGTGACCGTCCGGTGTCGGCTGCCTTGCGGGCTTACGCTGCCCTGACAACCAGTGCAGCGCGTGGCGCGGTACGTGACATCAGGCAGATAGAACGCCTGATAGTCATGGCTCGGGTCCCTTGATTCCTTCCTCATCCTCCACTTCGCGCACCAGCAGAGGCAGTTCGGGGCGGGGGATGATGAAAACCAGGTACGGCGTGGTGATGACCTGCGGGGTTGGCGCGCCAAGTACGGTTTCCTCGTAGAGGATATGCAGAAAGCCATCGCGGATCTCCGTGCCGGTCAGGCGAATATCGTATCCCGCAGTCGGACGCTGTCCCAGAAAGATGGCAATCACGATATCCTTCTCCGGATCGAAGGCGGGCTGTGGCACGTCATGGCCGATTTGATTCCATAATTCATTCCAGCCGGCTTCGGTATGGATCACCATACTGCCGCCGACTGTCGGTCCACCTTGCACGCCCCGCCAGAGACGGGTTCCCTCGGGAAGAAACGGGGAAGCGTCGGAATCGGCACTCGCTGCCTGTCCTGCCAGCCATAGGCCGATCAGACAGACGGATAAGGCAAGGGCACGTTTCATAGTTTCCCTCTCAAGGCAAATCAACGAAGGAAGATTAACTGACCGTCGCAGAAAGGCAAAGATGATGCCTTGCAAGTCAGCCATTCTCGGTATGGCGTTTATTCCAAGTCGCCTTAGCAGGCTCCACCCCCCTCCAGGGGAAGGGGGGTGCCTGAGCTGGAAAGCAACCATTTCATACCTTTACGCCGACGAGGTGCTGACCCCGTTTCAGCGCTCGGTATTCCCGCGCCTGACCAGAATCTCGCGTTTGCCAACGTGATTGGCAGAACTGATGATGCCTTCGTTCTCCATCCGCTCGACCATCCGGGCCGACCGGTTGTAGCCGATCTGCAACTGTCTCTGGATGAAGCTGACAGAAATCTTCTGTTCACGAACGACCAGCGCAACGGCCTGGTCATAAAGGCCATCACCGGAGGATTCGGAATCCTCCGGCACGGCTGTGATGCGCTCCTCTTCCTCCTCGGTCGTTATGGTCTCCAGATAGTGGGGTTGACCCTGTACCTTCAGGAAACGAACCACCGATTCGACCTCGGCATCGGCAACGAACGGCCCATGCACACGCATCACCCGTCCTCCTACTGACATGGCCAGCATATCTCCCTGTCCCACGAGCTGCTCGGCGCCGGCATCTCCCAAGATGGTGCGGCTGTCGATTTTTGACGTGACCTGGAAACTGATCCGACTCGGGAAATTAGCCTTGATGGTCCCGGTGATCACGTCAACCGATGGCCGTTGGGTGGCCATGATCAGGTGAATGCCGGCGGCCCGGGCCATCTGCGCCAGGCGTTGGATCGCCGCTTCGATGTCACGGCCAGCCACCAGCATCAGATCGGCCATTTCGTCTACCACCACCACCACATAAGGCAGCAGCTCTGGCAACCGTACACCATCCTCGGGACGGACAATGGCCGGAACAACGGAAGGCAGAGGCAGCGTCTCGCCGCTAGCTATGATTTCATGCAGGCGCATGTTGTAACTCTCGATGTTGCGCACGCCAAGAGCTGCCATGGCCCGATAGCGGCTTTCCATCTCGCGTACCGTCCATTTCAAGGCCATCACCGCCTTGCGCGAATCGGTCACGACCGGGGTCAGCAGATGGGGAATGCCATCATAGACCGACAGTTCCAGCATCTTGGGATCGACCATGACCAGACGGCAGCGGGTTGGGGGAAGACGGTAGAGCAGTGACAGAATCATGGTATTGATGCCGACTGATTTTCCCGAACCAGTTGTGCCGGCGATCAAAAGGTGGGGCATGCGGGCAAGATCGACGACCACAGGGGTCCCGCTGATATCCTTGCCAAGGGCTAGCGGCAGGACGGCAGTCGACTCTTGATAAGCCGGTGAAGCCAGAATTTCACGCAGATAAACGGTCTCACGCAAATCGTTGGGCAGTTCGATACCAATCACGCTGCGGCCCGGAACGACAGCAATACGGGCAGTAATGGCCCGCATGGAACGGGCAATATCGTCTGCCAGGTTGATGACCGTGGAGGACTTGGTACCTGGAACCGGTTCCAGTTCATAAAGAGTCACGACTGGCCCAACGCGCACGTCCATGATCTCGCCTCGCACGCGAAAATTGCGCAATACCGTTTCTAGCGCACGGGCATTGGCGGCAAGCTGGATTTCGTCCGGGGCCCGGTCCTTGCGGTCAAGCGGCTCCTGCAGCAGCGCAAGCGGGGGCAGTTCAAAGGGCGGCATCTCCAAGGTTCCGGGATCCAGCCTGTCTGACGCCGGGCCTGCGGCCACAAGCGCTTCGATACCGTCTTTCATTTCAACGGCTGTGGCTTCGTTGGCGGTGGTGTTTTCGTTGTCCGCAACGACAGGGCCGCTTTCATCTGTTCCCTCTTTCTCTTCCTTGCCTTGCTTTTCCTCCTCATCCAGGCTTCCGTGCATGGGTTCGGTCGCGTCCGCGTCCGTCTCCTCATTGCCGGCAAGGCTTGAGAACTGTTCGCCCCACTCCACGCCGGCCACGAAAGCAAATGCCGCCATGGCCGCTAATTCCTCTCTTTGCTGTCCGGTACCATAGGCAACCGTCTGGCTGGCCGCGCCCGGAAAAGCTTCCACATCCCATTCGGTCAGGCCGTCAGGCCAGACATAGCGCGCAAGCCGGAAAGGCCGGTCGTTGAAGGCACACCATAGATTGAAGTCATCAGCGGTCAGCTTCTCTTCCGCTAGTGTAGCCTGCCATGGAAAAATTTTGTTGCACTCGTCGGATGAATTACAGTTATCAGGAGGCATAAGAGGGCATCCGCGAAAGACAGGGATTGAAAGAGATTACGAGGGAACCAGTTCATAGGCTGCAACCAGCAGCTTGACCACGTTTCCCTCCGGATCGAAGAAAGGTAGAACCAGCCGTTCCCACGTCTGGACCACGCCGTCGAAGTCAGCCGTATAGGTACGGGAGACGGGCAGACGTTCCCTGCATACGTGGTCGTATTCCGTTTTCAGAAGACGGGCCTGTTCCGCCGGCAGGGCATCGATGGACAAGCCGACTTTGTCCGCGCCGAAAGTGGAGGTGAATGAACGACTGTAGTAGGCATAGACGAAATTTCCCGCCTCGACCACGTCGATGAGCACCAGGTGACTGCTCCAGCGACGCAGCCCGATAGGATCTATATCGGCAGCCACGGGGAAAGTCTCGCCGGCGCAGTGCCGAAGCCACCTATCATACAATGCACGCAATTCCGGATGACGCAACGTAAGGGAAAGACGTATCCTCAAAGCAACCTCTCCCATGATTGTCCCGGTTCCGGGGTTTGCGGGGGGGGGGGGGGGGGGGGGGGGTGAAGCACGCCCGGAGCAGCTTGTCAACCATTCCTGCAACTCTTCAGGCGGGACCACAGACGACCAGCCCTGACCTTGAGCATCAGGGCAGAGGGTGTAACGATCAACGTCAATATCGTAGCGAAACTCAACCCGAAGACCATGGCAACGGAAAGCTGATTCCACCACTGCATGGAGGGAGCCCCGATGGTTACAACCCGGTTGACGAAATCGACGTTGATACCAAATGCCATCGGCAGCAGCCCCAGCACGGCGGTAAAGGCGGTCAGAAGCACCGGCCGCAGACGCTGCACGCCCGTACGCAAAGCTGCCTCGTGCGGATCGGGAAATTCGTGTCGCAGCCGGTCATAGGTGTCCAAAAGGACAATGTTATTGTTGACGATCACGCCTGCCAGGGCGATGACGCCAATGCCACCCATGATCACACCAAACGGCTGATCAAACATCAGCAGCCCCAGCATCACACCAATCGTCGAAAAAATTACTGCCGACAGAGTCAGCAGTACAGAATAGAAGCTGTTGAATTCGGCAAGCAGGATGATGGCAATCAGGAACAGGGCGGTCCCGAATGCCTTCAGCAGGAAGTTTCTCGATTTGCTTTGTTCCTCATTTTCGCCTTTGAACCGGACTGTGACCCCCGGATCCAAATGAGCCGTGGCAAGCCACGCTTGCAGGATCTGCACCTTGTCGTCAACAAGGACACCCGGTGGAACATCAGTCAGCACCGTCAGGGTCCGTTGGCCATCGACACGACGCAATGTCCCGGTCTTGGGTTCGGCACGGCGTTCCACGAACGATGACAGAGGCATCGCCCCTGTGGCTGTGTTGACCCGCAGCCGATCGAGTTGCGAAAGGGTACGGTAAGTTTCAGAAAAGCGGGTGGCGATGTCCACTGCCTTGTCACTGTCTTCGGGACGATAGTCGGTGAACTTCAGGCCACGGGTGACCATGTTGACCATATCGCCCACAGCGGTCACGTCCACTCCGTACTTGGCAGCCTGGGCTCGATCCACTGTGAGTTGCCATTCGATCCCCGGCACCGGCCGCGTGTCCTCTATATCGACGAAGCCACCGAGAGCTACCATGCCATGACGCACGATCTCCACTGCCGCCGGCAATAGGTCAGGGTTGCGCGCCGAAAGCTGAACCTGGATCGGCTTGCCCACCGGCGGGCCTTCCTTGTTCTTGCGGATATCGATCCCTATGCCAGACAGGTCAGCAACGCGATGGCGCACTTCGTCAAGGATGACATCGACCTGGCGGCGCTGTTGCCAGTCGGCGAACTCCACGGTCACCCGACCGATCATGTCTTCGGCCACATCGACGAACCCGGGTTCCTTACCAGACAAGGCATAGACGACCCGGAATTCGCGCTGATCCATGGCAAGAATCCGTCCTTCAACCTCCCGGACCAGTTGATCTTTCTCAACCATTGCGAGGTTTCCTCGGGCGTGGACATAGATGATGGCACTGTCGGGCTCTATATCGGGAAAAAACTGAAGCCCGCGGCCAAAAGTCCAATAAGCCCCCTGCACCCCCACCAGCAGGGTGAGAGCAACGCAAATCACCAAGACGGGCCGGTGCAGGGCGTGATCCAGAATCCGCGCATACCAGCCGGTAAAGCCGGTCAGGGCCCGCACTTCGCCATGCTCGCTGGCCACGATGGCCCGCAGGGCTTCGGGATCGGTGGTGCTGGCTGTGCCCACCAAGGCGCCAATGGTGGGCACGAACACGAGTGCCATCAGAAGGGAGGCCATCAGCGTCGCAGTCAGGGTGATGGGCAGGTACTTCATGAACTCGCCGACCACGCCAGTCCAGAACAAAAGTGGCAGAAAGGCGGCCACGGTGGTGGCGGTCGAAAACAGCACTGGCCTGACCATGCGCCGCGCTGACAAGGCATAGGCAGTGTGACGAGGCAGGCCCTCGGCCATCTTGCGGTCGGCATATTCGGTGACGATGACGGCGCCATCCACCAGCATGCCGACAGCCAGAATCAGACCGAATAGCACCACCACGTTGATAGTCGAACCGATCAGGGCAATGAACAGGATAGCCAGCAGAAACGAGCCGGGAATGGCCACCCCCACGATCAGCCCGGATCGCAGTCCCAGCGTGCCCACGACTACCACCATGACCAGGACAACGGCGGTGATGATACTGTTCTGCAAGTCATAGAGCATCTCGCGGATGTGGACCGATTGGTCATGGAAGATGTCCACCTGCACCGCTGCCGGCCATTCCTTCTGTTTCTGGGCTGCCTCCACCACGGCGCGTACGGCAGCGATGGTGTTGATGATGTTCTCGCCGATTCGCTTCGACACTTCGAGAGTCACCGCTGGTTTGCCGTTGATGCGGACCAGGGTCTCGGGATCCTTGAAGGTTTTACGGACGCTGGCAACATCCTTGACTCTGACAACGGCATCCCCTGCTACCCTAAGTGGGAGCGTCATTACGTCCGTAATTGACTCCAGCAGACCTGGCACCTTTACCGCAAACCGTCCCCGGCCCGCATTAAGGACGCCGGCCGCCACCAGCCGGTTGTTGCGCGCGAGAAACTGGCCGATTCCCTGTACCGGCAGACCGTAGCTTTCCACTAGGCTGGGTTCAATGATCACTTCGACCTGCTGGTCGCGATCACCGCCGGTGGTGACCGACAAAACCGATGGCAGGCGTTCGATAGCTCTTTCCAGGTCGTGAGCCAGTTGCAACAGGGTGCGCTCGGGCACACCACCGGAGAGGGACACTGTGACGATGGGAAACAGGCTGAAATTGACCTCGTGCACGGATGGTTCCTCGGTTTCATCAGGCAGATCTAGTTTGGCGCGATCAACCTTTTCGCGCACATCGGTGATGGCCCGATCCGCATCGAAACCGGCATCGAACTCCAGAAGTACATTGGCACCGCCCTCGAAGGCAGTGGCACGGATCTCCTTGACACCTTCGACACTGCGCAGCTCGGTTTCCATGGGCCGGATCAACAGCCGCTCGGCATCGAGCGGCGAGATGCCGGCATGAATGAGCGAGACATAGAGGAGGGGAATATTGATGTCCGGCTTGGCTTCCTTCGGGATGTCAAGAAAGGCGATCGTCCCGGCCAGTAGGATCAGGACGAGCGCTGTGACCACGGTGCGGGCGTGGCCGATGGCCGTTTCGATCAAGGTCATGACGCGGTACCGGACACGGCGGGCCCAGAGGGAACAGTCGTTCCATCAACCAGCGGCGCCTCGGGCACGGCCTCGACCTTCTGGCCGATCCTCACGAATTCCTGACCAACGGTAATCAAACGGGCGATGGGAGGCAGTGACAGACTGACCACCCACAACATGCCGTCAGAACCGCTGTCAACAATGGTGACGGGGTGGAAGGTCACCAGATCGGATTCGGTCACCGTCTTGATCCCGACACGACCGGTTTCATCGAGAGTCAAGGTGGAGGGGGGAACCGCGTAAAGAAGGCGTTGCCGTAGCGGCAGGTGGGCCTCAGCCGTCAGGCCGGCCGGCACGGTCCCCGGGCTGTTGGCAATCGTGACTTCGACCGGGAAAGTCCGGGTGACTGGCGTTGCCACCGTGGCCACATAGGAGACCGTGCCGGCCAGGCGCTCCCCACTGATCAGCACTGCTTCTGCCGGCATGCCAGGGGTAATGGCGGCCACGTCCCGCTCCGTCACTTCGGCCACCACCACTACCGGTTCCAGATCTACCACCGTGGCGATGGTTCCCCCGATCGGCACGAAGTCACCCACTTCAACCGGACGGGTTTCGACAAGGCCGGCGAAAGGCGCACGCAAGGCGGTGCGATCAAGATCGATCTGAATGCGGACCAACTGCGCCCTAGCAGCGTCCAGCTCGGCTTCCGCTTCGGCCAAACGGATGCGCGAAGCGAAGGCTTTCTGCTCCAGGGCTTTCGCAGCCTCGTGTTCAACAGCACGTCGGCGGACCAGAGCACGAGCTTCAGCAAGCCGTGCCGGACGCTCTTCTTCCTTCAGACGCACCATGACCTGGCCAGCCGCGACCTGTTCCCCCTTTTTAACCAGAACTTCTGCCACCTGCCCTGCCGTTTCCGCCTTAACCACCACGGTTCGGTGCGCCTGGGTGCGGCCGTTGACCGTCAAGTGAACCATCCGTTCCTCGGCCGTGATCACACGGGTTCGCACGCGTGGAACGGCGAAAGACGTTCCAACTGCCGCCATGTCAGAGGGCGCAATTGCAGGCTTGGCGTTGCTACTGAACAGACCGGAAAGAATCCAGACCGCAACAATGCTGATCATGACACCGGCTGCGATCAGGGAGGATGGCAAGGCTTGTTTCATGGGTGTTTTTTCTCCCCAATGGACTCTGACGCATGGTGGCATGACAAGTCGCAAGCTGGATTATATATCAGATGCATGGAATGACACTTCGTGACTTTCTGCCTCTCCTGTTCATGGATTGCCCTTGGCATGCAAGCCTCCCGCCCGTAACCATGGCAGGTGAAACGCCTGCCCTTCCGGAAGAAAGCGGAAAGCCTGGAAGGGCGGATCTGTTGCCAGCCAGGCAGAGGCTGTATAGTGTCGTCCGTCGGGTCGGTGGTGCGGAGGTTGTCCTTTGAAATACGTGAGCACCCGGGGCCGGGCCCCGGTCCTGACCTTCGAGGAGGTTCTGCTGGCCGGGCTTGCCCGCGATGGCGGCTTGTATGTACCAGAGGGATGGCCGGTGTTCACAAGGGGTGAGCTGGCCGGCCTGGCCAGTTTGACTTATGCGGACCTGGCGGTCCAGGTGATGCTGCCATTTGTCGGCGCCGCGTTGACCGAGACCGAATTGACCGACATCGTCGCCGCCAGCTATAAGGATTTCAATCATCCCGCGGTGGCACCGTTGAAACAGCTTGATCATAACGAATGGCTGTGTGAGCTGTTTCATGGGCCGACTCTGGCTTTCAAAGATTACGCCTTGCAATTTCTTGGGCCCTTGTTCGATCATGTTTTGCGACAGCGGGGGGAGCGGGTGGTGATCGTTGGCGCAACCTCGGGCGATACCGGTTCAGCTGCCATCGAGGCCTTCTGCAACCACGCCGCGGTGGATATGTTTATCCTCCATCCGCACGAACGGGTGTCGCCGATCCAACGACGGCAGATGACCGCCGTCCAGGCGGACAATGTCCACAACATCGCCATCACCGGAACCTTTGACGACTGCCAGGGTCTGGTCAAGGGCTTGTTCAATGATATGCCCTTCCGGGAGGCCATGAATCTCTCGGCGGTGAACTCCATCAACTGGGCCAGGATCATGGCCCAGGTAGTGTATTATTTCTGGTCAGCGCTTGCTATTGGTGGCTGTTGCAGGCCAGTTGCGTTCGCGGTGCCGACCGGCAATTTCGGCAATGTCTTCTCCGGTTACGCGGCCCGTGCCATGGGCCTGCCGATCGACCGATTCGTCATCGGTTCGAATCGCAACGACATTCTCACCCGCTTTTTCGCAACCGGCGTCATGGCTGTCCAGCCTGTTGTCCCAACTTTGAGTCCCAGCATGGACATTCAGGTGTCCTCGAATTTCGAAAGACTGCTGTTTGAAATGTATGGTCGGAATGGGGATATAGTTGTAGAGCTGATGGAGATGTTCTATCATAGGGGAACGTTCTCCGTATCATGTAACCTTTTGCAGGAAATTCGCGAACTGTTTCGTGGTTTTGCCCTGGATGATAGCGAGACCAGGGCCGCCATTGCCGACGTCCATGCAACGACCGGCGAGCTCGTGGATCCCCATACGGCGATTGGCATTGCCGCAGCGCGGGCTGGCTGGGTGGAGGCGGACATTCCGGTGATCACGCTGGCTACCGCCCATCCAGCCAAATTCCCGCAGGCCATCCGGGAAGCCACCGGACGAGAACCAGCACTGCCAGATCGTCTGGCGAGACTGCTCGCCCGGACGGAACGATTTACCATCCTGCCAGCCGATCTAGCAGCAGTGCAGGGCTACATGCGTGCGCATGCGAGGAGATGACAATCCCTATGACCATCAAAGTGACAATCCTGGAGAATGGCCTGCGTGTGGCGACCGATCCCATGGACACAATCGAGACGGTGTCACTCGGGGTGTGGGTCGATGTCGGTGCCCGTCACGAGTCCGCAGAGTGCAACGGCATTTCGCACCTTCTGGAACACATGGCCTTCAAGGGCACCAGGCGGCGCAGCGCCCTTGACATTGCAACCGAGATCGAGAATGTGGGCGGGCAGGTGAACGCCTACACTTCGCGAGAGCATACAGCCTATTACATCAAAGTGCTGAAGGAGGATGTTAGGCTGGCCGTCGATATCATTGCCGATATCCTTCAGCACTCGGTCTTCGATTCCGAGGAACTGCGGCGCGAGCAGCAGGTGGTTGTACAGGAAATCAACCAGGCCTTTGATGTTCCTGACGATATCATTTTCGACCATTTCCAGGCGGTGGCCTACCCTAATCAGGCCCTGGGGCGGCCCGTGCTGGGACGGGCCGAAGTGGTTCGGTCTATGAGCCGCGACATCATCGCTGGTTTCATGCAGAGCACCTATTCAGCCCCGCGCATGGTGCTGGCTGCCGCCGGGCGGGTCGAGCACGACCAGCTCGTCGATCTGGCGCGTCGGGCATTTGCCGAACTGCCTTCGCATCATCTGACTGGGGCGGAAGCAGCCTGTTACAAGGGAGGCGATTTTCGCGAAGAACGTGACCTGGAACAGGTGCATGTCGTGCTTGGTTTCAGCAGCGTTTCCTACAGCGATCCCGATTTCTACGCCTCCTCGGTGCTCTCGTCCCTGGTCGGGGGAGGCATGTCATCCCGCCTGTTTCAGGAAGTGCGCGAAAAGCGCGGACTTGCGTATTCAGTCTATTCGTTCATGGCTCCCTATCAAGATGGTGGCCTGTTCGGTGTTTATGCCGGAACGGGCGAAGAGGACGTCGAGGAGCTGATCCCGATCCTGTGTCAGGAACTCGTTAAGATGACCGCCGGCGCCGGTGAAGACGAAATCCGCCGCGCGCGGGCTCAGATCAGGGCCGGTTTCCTGATGGCACTGGAAAGCAGCGGCGCGCGGTGTGAACAGCTTGCCCGCCACCTTCTGCTTTACGGCCGCGCTATTCCGGTCCAGGAAGCCGTGGCTTGTGTGGAAGCTGTGGATGAGGAGGCTGTAACCCGGCTCGTCCGTCGGATCCTGGACAGTCCGCCCACCTTTGCCGCACTTGGCCCCCTTGGCAGGGTCGAATCCTTTGATCGGATCTGCAGCCGGCTGGTGGCATAGCCCGACCGTCGTGCCAGGACGCCATCCCCCAGCGGGAAAGCCCCCCCCGGGGGGGGGGGAAGCGCCCAGATACCCCCTCAAGGGGGGAAGAACGTGCGGAACGGCCCAAATGCACCATACGTTTCCACCGCTTGTGCGACTACGTCAGGTGCGGGCGGCGGATATAGTCATCAGCCTGCATTTCCATGAGACGGCTGGCTGTACGCTGGAACTCGAACGCGCCTCTACCGGCCGAGTAAAGGGCGTGGGGTGGTGCATCTGCTGAACATACCAGCAACACTTTATGCTCGTACAGAGCATCGATCAGAGTAACGAATCGTCGCGCCGCGTCCAGCCGCTCAGGAGAGAGGCGGGGAATACCGGCAATAATTACGACATCGTAGTGGGTGGCCAGTTGCAAATAATCAGTCGCCCCGAGAGGCACCTCGCACAATTCGACGAATGTGAAGCGCGCCACGCGCCCGGCGGCATGGGGAACCTTAAGAATGCGACCGTAAACAACGAGATGCTCCTCGGCTGGCGGCTTGCCGTTGGCAAAGCGGTGAAAGCATTCTTCCAGTCCGGCATCGGCTCCCGGCCCTGGCGGCACATGATAGACCGGCAGGCCCTTCATGCGTCCCAGCCGGAAATCACGTTCGCCTGACAGTTCCAGAACATCAAGCCTGTTCTTGATCAGACGGATGAAAGGTAGGAATCTCTCACGCTGCAACCCGTCCTTGTAAAGATCATCAGGAGGACGGTTCGATGTCGTCACCACGACGACGCCATTGGCAAGCAACCCCTCAAACAGCCTGCCGACGATCATGGCATCAGCGATGTCGCGGATTTCCAGCTCATCCAGACACAGCAGCCATGCCTGACGGGCAATGTCGCGGGCGATGAGGGACAGCGGATCTTTGCGGGGCGACTGGCGCAAGACATGCAAAGCCGCATGGACGTCATGCAGGAAGGCATGAAAATGGGTGCGACGTTTGGCGCTTACGGCGGAGGCCCGAAAGAACATGTCCATCAGCATAGACTTCCCGCGGCCGACATCGCCGAACAGATACAACCCCTGGGGCTGAATTTCACGATGCGCCAGACTAAAGCGGGTCTTCCATCCGGTGAGGCCCATGGTCGGGCGATAACCCAGAAGGGCACGGTAAAGACTCTCCAGCTTTTCAGCTGCCAGCTCCTGGGCGGGATCCGGTTGGATCGTGCCAGCGGCAAGGCGGTAACGATAGGCGGTGAGCGGTCCGTTGAGCATAAGACAGTCTTTGGCAGCAGTCAGAGGCGTGCCCTTTGGCAAGGCGACAGGTCATACTGAAACAGGAAGCAGATGGCTTGTCAAAGACTCTGCGGGGACTCTGGTCATTCTCTTATAGAATTCATTCCAATTCGCATTAGTTGGCAGGTCTCCCCTCTCCGCCTGGAACGGCGAGCCCTCCCCCTTGGATCGGGGGAGGGAGTCTTCCCTCCAGAGGGAGGAGGGGTATCCCTGATGAAAGAGGTAAAGATTTTACACGCCACCAGCTTGGAGTTCATGAAGAGCCATATTGATTTCCACACGATAACATGGAAACCTCCATCCCTCTCGATGGAGGAGAGAGAGAGGTCATCAGCCCCCCGCAAGGACAAGACCCTGGCTGTCAGCCGAAATGTTGACCACGTCGCCCTCCTTGATGTGTCCGTCCAGAATCTGCATCGCTAGGGGGTTCTCGAGCGCGCGCTGGATAACCCGTTTCAGGGGCCGCGCCCCGTAGACCGGATCATAACCCGCTTCCGCCAGCCAGGCGCGGGCAGCCTCGTCTAGAGCCAAGGTGATGGCGCGCTCCTCCAGACGCCGCCGCAACCGGTCAAGCTGAATGGCAACGATGCGCGCCATGGCGTCGCGGTTCAGGCGATGGAACAGAAGAATTTCATCGAGACGGTTCAGGAATTCTGGCCGGAATACGCTGCGGACCACTTCCATTACTGCGTCGCGGACCACCGTTGAATCCTGCCCCGGGGGCGCTCCGGCCAGGATCTCAGCTCCGAGATTAGACGTCAGCACGATGAGGGTATTGCGAAAGTCTACCGTCCGCCCCTGGCCGTCGGTCAGACGGCCGTCATCGAGCACCTGCAACAGCACGTTGAGCACGTCCGGATGCGCCTTTTCGACCTCGTCGAACAGCACGACCTGATAGGGACGGCGCCGCACCGCCTCCGTCAGACCGCCGCCTTCTTCATAGCCCACATATCCGGGTGGCGCGCCGATCAGACGAGCCACGGCGTGTTTTTCCATATATTCGGACATGTCAATGCGGACCATGGCGTTCTCATCATCGAACAGGAATTCGGCAAGCGCCTTGGTCAGCTCGGTCTTGCCGACTCCGGTCGGCCCCAGGAACAGGAACGAACCCAACGGACGGTTCGGATCGCCCAGGCCCGCCCGCCCACGCCGTACGGCGTGGGCGATGGCCCGTACCGCTTCCATCTGTCCCACGACGCGAGCGCCGATTCTTTCTTCCATATGCACGAGCTTCTCGCGTTCGCCGGCCAGCATCCGGTCGACCGGAATGCCGGTCCAACGGGACACGACGCCGGCGATGTGCTCAGGCGTTACGACCTCGTTCAGGAGACCAGTTCGGTCCTCTGTCGCTTTCAGTTTCTGTTCAAGGTCGGGAATCACGCCATAGCGCAGTTCGGAGGCGCGTTGCAGATCCCCCTTGCGCAAGGCAATCTCCACCTCGGTCCGGGCCTGGCCCAGGTGTTCTTTCACCAGGGTGGCATCGGCGAGCTTGTCCTTCTCGGCCTTCCAGGTCCGGCTCATTTCCCTTGAGTCCCGTTCCAGGTCCGCCAGTTCGCCTTCGAGCCGTTCCAGTCGCTCCCGGGCCGCCGCGTCGGTTTCCTTCCGCAACGCCTCCCGCTCGATCTTCAACTGAACGACGCGGCGGTCCAGCTCGTCCAGGGCCTCCGGTTTGGAATCCACCTCCATGCGCAGACGGCTGGCTGCTTCGTCTACCAGATCGATGGCCTTATCCGGCAGGAAACGATCGGTGATATAGCGGTTGGAAAGGGTCGCCGCGGCCACCAGGGCGCTGTCGGCGATACGCACGCCGTGGTGGAGTTCGTACTTCTCCTTGATGCCGCGCAGGATCGAAATGGTGTCCTCGACCACCGGTTCGCCAACGAAGACGGGTTGAAACCGGCGCGCCAGGGCGGCATCTTTTTCGACGTGCTTGCGGTATTCATCGAGGGTGGTCGCGCCCACGCAATGCAGTTCGCCGCGCGCCAGCGCTGGTTTCAACAGGTTGGAGGCATCCATGGATCCTTCCGCGCGGCCCGTACCGACCAGATTGTGCATCTCGTCGATGAACAGGACGATGTCGCCCGCCGCGGCGGTGACCTCGCTCAAGACTGCTTTCAGGCGCTCCTCGAACTCGCCGCGGAACTTGGCGCCCGCAACCAGTGCGCCGAGATCGAGCACCATGAGCTTCTTGTTCTTCAGGCTTTCCGGCACGTCGCCATTGACGATCCGCAAGGCGAGTCCCTCGACGATGGCGGTCTTGCCGACCCCGGGTTCACCGATCAGAACGGGATTGTTTTTGGTGCGACGCGATAGCACCTGAATGGTGCGGCGGATTTCCTCGTCCCGCCCGATCATGGGATCCAGCTTGCCATCGCGGGCGGCAGCGGTCAGGTCGCGGGCGTACTTCTTCAGAGCATCATAGGTATCCTCGGCAGAGGTACTTTGCGCGAGACGTCCCTTGCGCATCTGGTTGATGACCCGGTTGAGATTCTGGGGCGTGAGGCCAGACTCGGCTAGGAAGCGGTGGCAGGCAGTGTCCGTGGTCAGCGCCAGGGCAAGCAGCAGATATTCAACGGTCACGAACGAGTCGCCTGCCTTGCCAGCCGCCTGATCGGCCTGATCGAAGACGCGGGCGATTTCAGGGGTCAGATACAGGGTACCAGCCCCGCCCCCCTGCACGCGCGGCACCTTGTCAAGCGCCGCCTCGACGGCCGCCAGAATCCGGTGGGAGTCTCCACCGGCAGCGGCAATCAGGGCAGCGGCCAGACCCTCTCTGTCATCCAGCAGGACCTTCAACAGATGCTCGGGCATGAAGCGCTGATGCGCGCACCGCAGCGCCAGCGTCTGGGCCGACTGGATGAATCCCTTGCTGCGGTCTGTGTATTTCTCGAAGTCCATGGTCTCTTCTCCGGACGCCCCGTTCCAGATGGTGGTACAGGCCTCGTTGCCGCTCCTCATATAAGGGATGGCCTTTCGCCCGCAAGGTGGTGGCAGGCTGTCAGACCATGTTTTCTGCCCCGGCGGCCACACCAGGCCCGGCGCCCTACTGACCCAAAGACGGCGGAACGGCGTCGGGGAGAGCCATTGGCAGCAGTGCAGGGCATCGTCCATGGCCTGGTTGTCAATGTTGGCGAGGTGGTCGAGAGTGCCGCCCAGATGGGGGGGTCGAGCGCACGCCAGGCGTGCCTACCGCATTGGTGGTCAGATTGCCGGTGGTGTTCAAGGAGCAGGCGCTGGCCGTCCATGTCGCCTTTGACGATATCGCAACGGCCACCGCCCCAGGGGGTAGAACACACCACCCTCCTGCAGCAGTTTGACGAGCAATTGAACCATTGTATCGGCTGTCACACGACCTTTCGTATCAGTTGAGGACGGAATGAAAAGACATCGCAATCCATTTCTGCCGACGGCAGGGGCGGTGTTTCCTACCGATTCAGCCGCGCCTTGTGACTGGGTGGCCTGACTGCAACCGTTCCAGTTCGATCTTCGGGCAACGGTTCATGACCACCTTGAGGCCGGCAGCCTCCGCCCTGGTTGCAGCAGGAACGTTGCTGACTTCTAGTTGCATCCAGATAACAATTATACCCTTTTTATGGGCAAGTCTAATCGCTTCGTCTACTATGGCTCCGGCGGCTTCGGAATTGCGGAAGATATCGACCATCTGGCAGGGGGCCTGGACGTCGTCCAGGCTAGCCTGGACGGTTTCACCTAGGATTCGCCGGCCCGCCAGACCGGGATTGACCGGGATGACCCGATACCCGTTTTCCTGCATGAACGTCATGACGCGGTAGCTAGGCCGATCGCCCTTGTCGCTGGCGCCAACAAGGGCGATCGTTCCGACATTGCCCAGAATGCCCAGGAGATAGGAATCGGCGTAGGTCTCGTGCTGCATGGCGTCGTATGAATCCTCAGACTTTCAACGAAATGACCGGCTTCTCGATGATCAGGCTACAGACTACCGCAAACGACACCTCTCGCGCCACGTTGAAACCAGCGATTCTCATCATGGGAATGACACTGTTTTGCAGAAGAGGCCCCCCTACACCCCCCTCCCTCTCCAGGCGACCGTACGCACACAAGTTTGCCCCGGCAAGGCGTGGAAATCGCTGCTTTCCAGCTCAGACATACCCCTTCCTCCTGGAAGGAACACGCCCTCCCCCTGGATGGGGGAGGGTCGGGGGGGGGGGG
>CAZUWH010000018.1:0-53611 GCA_964624075.1 uncultured Rhodobacterales bacterium | reverse complement strand
ACAAACAAATCCATAAAACAAAAATACCGAAAGATAAAATAGAGCCCCCTTCCCTTCCCAACCGCCTATCCCCCCTCGAGGTCTCGGGCAGCAGGATTTTGTTTATATCCAGCCTCACACTTCCTGTCAATCACTTTTTTTTGGCTTCTTCACACCCTTTTTTCGCCCCCTGCTTCAGCACGTCATTCGCCCAGACCATAAGCCTAGCTGTTCTGCCAGGGTTTCGCAAGCCTTTCTTTTCAGCAATTCTCGGTATGGACCTTATTCCAAGTCGCCTTGGCAGGCCCCCCTTCAGGAGACGGGCATGTTCCGTCTAGGGGAGTCTTTTTTGGGACATGGTCTGTCGGGAAAGGATCGAGGAGAGGGCATGAAGCTTTCCACCTAAACCGCGTGAGCCCTCCCTTGTATTAGGGGAGGGGGTCTTCTGTCCAGAGAAGAGGACGTGTTCCCTCCAGGAGGAGGGGATGCCTGGAAAGCAACGATTCCACACCGCCGCCGGGGCAGACTCGTGTGCATACAGTCGCCTGGAGGGAGAGAGTAGCGTTGTGAGGCCTCTTCCGTACATCAAGGTCATTCCCATAATAAGAATCGCTGCTTTTTTCTCATGACAGGCGGAAAAAGCGCTTTGCTGTTCGATTTTCATGATCCATAGCCCAAATTGGTGATACCACACAGGCGGAAAACGATACCGTAATAACTGAACGACCAGGGCGGTTCACACCTCAGAAGCAAGGATGAAAATGATGAACGACAGCACCACACCAACCACGGACGCGATCATCGACCCTACCTTGATCGGGGACACAGGGGATTCTCCCAATACCCAACCGGTGGCAGACATCCAGATCATCCACAGCCCCCGGGAGCTGGACAGTCGATCCGGGTGACTGTCACGCCTGGCGTGACGTATCGAATCGATACCTCAGAGGCCACTTATGCCCAGCGCGAGACCAGCCTGGTGGTCTAGACTCCGCAGGGTGAAGTGATCCTGGAAGACTATTTCGTCTTTGCCATCTCCGACTTGCCACCGGCGCTGACCCTGGCCGAGGACGTGGGTGGAGTCGACCACGATATCGCAACGGCGGGCTCTCTCTCCAGTTCAGATACCCTCTCCAGCAACTCGGGAAACCAGTCCGGATACTTCCGAAGGGGAAGCAGAGA
Source organism: uncultured Rhodobacterales bacterium (assembly GCA_964624075.1). Taxonomy (GTDB): domain Bacteria; phylum Pseudomonadota; class Alphaproteobacteria; order Rhodospirillales; family Rhodospirillaceae; genus CAZUWH01. The sequence goes on along the minus strand of CAZUWH010000018.1, from coordinate 52,450 downwards.
ACGCAACCGGGGAAACCAGCAACGATATTCCAGACGATACCGTCACCGATGAAGCCGACATCGGCACAGCCTCAGCCACCGTTACCGGCACCCTCCCCTTTACCCCCGGCGCAGGTGGCGCAACTCTTACCGCTATTACAGCGTGTCCACAGTCAACGGCACCCTCACCCTTACCGGCCCGATGCCCCACGCAGCCGGTACGGAAGACGGCGCCAGTCTGGACCAGACGTTCACCTACACCGTCACCATCGCCGAACCGTCGGCGACACCCTGACCCTTACCGACACCGGGCACCCCCCAGACGGCCACCGTCCTTTCCAGCGACGGTCATACCCTGGTGGCAGGCGGATGCGGCCGGCAACGCGGTGACCCTCACCCTAGTCCCCAACGTTGACAACACCACCTGGCCAGCACCTTCGCCCATCACCCAGGCAAGGCAACACCCTCTCACCCTCGACAGCATTACCGTTGTCGCCACCGACGCCGACGGCAGCCAAGCTATCGCCTCCCTCCCCGTCACCATCATCGACGCCGGGCCAACCGTAGACGACGCCGCCATGCTGACCCTGACCACGGGCGAGAAGATCAATCTCATGATCGTGCTGGACGTCTCCAACAGCATGTTCGGGCCAACGGCTGCGGGCGACGGCACCGTAATATTGGCCGACGGCAACCAGACCAATTTCATGGCTCTTACCAAGGCGGCTGTCGTTGACCTGATCCACGCCTATGGTTCGTCCCTGGGGGAGGTGATGGTCGCGCGGTTCGGCAACACCGCTTCGGTCCTGAGCTACAACATAGATGGGACCAGTAGCTGGCAATCCACCGCGGTGGACATTACCGATAGCTGTGGATCGAGGGAAGAGGCCATCAGAAAGATCAAGGACCTTGGGTCAGGAGTCGGAACGAATTACAACGATGCCCTGCTCAAGGCGGAGGAGAATTATGACAAGGGACTGACCGCTGCGGAGCAGACGTTCGTCTATTTCCTGTCCGATGGCAGGTCGAATACCTCTGGCAATGAGATCGATTCCACGGAACGTGCCAATTGGGTGGCCTTTCTGGAAGGAAAAGGGATCGATGAGGTCTATGCGATCGGCCTTGGCAACGATTTCACCGATGAACAGGGCCTGTCACACCTCGGGACGGTGGCATGGTCGTCATCGGATGATGAAGAATCTGACCATGGCCTGGAAGGAAGAGGAAATGGATTCGCATCAGCGACTCGATACCGCCACGCAGCACAGCTGCCAACATCCTGGCCGTTCCCGATGTCATTAACCTCTCCGCACGGCTGCAGGAGCTGGTTCAGGAGGTCAGCAGCAATCTGCTTGCGAACGACACGGCCGGCGCCGATGGGTGGGGCATGCCGGCCCTGGGTCTCGGTGAACCACGGGAATCAGACGTATACCTTCGATGCCGCGCACCTTTCCTACGTCATCCAGACAGCGGTCGGCACACTCACCGTCTCCAACGATGGCCTCTACACACTCATGATACCGACCGACGGAACAGCCGAAATCAGCTACACGATCCAGGATGCCGATGGCTCGACCAGTACGGCAACGCTTTCTCTGGTTGTCGAGAACGGAACGGCGAGAGTCGTTAATTGGAAGGGGACAGTGGGACCAATGTCCTCCATGGCGGCACCGGCAATGACATCCTGTCCGGCGAGGGTGGCAACGATCTTCTCGTCGGCGGCGCTGGCGACGATACCCTCTCAGGCGGGGATGGCCACGACATCCTGTTCGGAGGCGACGGCAACGACACCCTTGACAGCGGGGGGCGGGGAACGATTTCCTGCTGGGCGGAGCCGGCGATGATGCGTTGACGGGGGAGGGGATCTGGAAATGATATGTCCGTCTATCGGGAGGTCGATGCTTTCGGGGCAATCGCTGAAGGCCAGGATATCATTACCGATTTCGAGATTGCCAATGACTTCATCGAGCTTAGGGCCCTATTCGATGCCCTGGGCATTGCAACGGACGATCGGGCGGGGGTACTTTCCATTACGCCAGATGAAACAACGCCGGACACGAAATTCGTCGTTGGCATCACGGGCCATAAAAGGAATTCTCCATCGCTGTCAATACCACAACGGACACCACCGACGAAGCTTTGAGGGCACGCATCACCACTGATGACTCACAGGGACCGCGAATAATGAGACCTCCTGGCCCTCCCGCCTGACATTGTCAGCCCTCCCCCTGGATCAGGGGAGGGGGTCTGCCATCCAGGGGGATGGAAGTGTTCCGCCCGGGGAAAGCCGGCGGGTGCCGGGGCCGGGAAGAGAGGGGATCCTCTTGACCCGCCCTGCCCTCTTTGCGGTACTTGCCCCGTCGATCATCAGGTAGGAGGAGTTCGTGATGCGCGTCTTTTCAGGTGTCCAGCCGACCGGAAACCTGCATCTTGGCAACTATCTGGGGGCTATCCGCAACTGGGTCCGGTTGCAGGACAGCTATCCGTGTCTGTTCTGCATCGTGGACATGCATGCTATCACCATGGCACAGAATCCTGCAACGCTTCGCCAGAACACACGTGATGTGGCAGCCGCCCTGCTCGCAGCCGGGATCGACGCCGAACGCCACATTCTGTTCCATCAAAGCGCCGTCCCCGGTCATGCCCAGCTCGCCTGGGTTTTCAACTGCATCGCCCGGTTGGGCTGGCTCAACCGCATGACTCAGTTCAAGGAGAAGGCTGGCAAGAATCGCGAGAATGCCTCGGTAGGTCTTTATACCTATCCAAATCTGATGGCAGCCGACATTCTACTGTACAAGGCCACGCATGTTCCGGTCGGCGAGGACCAGAAGCAGCACCTGGAACTCGCCCGCGCCATTGCGCAGAAGTTCAATAACAATTATGGCGTGGATCTCTTCCCGCAACCAGAGCCCCTGATCATGGGTCCCACTCCCCGTGTCATGAGCCTGAGCGATGGCACGAAGAAGATGAGCAAGTCGGATCCGTCGGACTACACGCGCCTCAACATGGCCGATGATGCCGAGACCATCGCCCTAAAGGTGCGCAAGGCCAAGACCGACCCCGCCCCCTTGCCGGACACCCTGGAAGCCCTAGACGCCCGGCCCGAGGCGGCCAACCTACTTGGCCTTTACGCCGCTCTGGCCGACCTGCCCCGGGAGAAGACCCTGGCCTGCCACGCGGGGCGTCAATTTTCTGACTTCAAGCAGGATCTGGCCGATCTGACCGTATCGGTACTCACACCTATTAATGCTACTTTACAAAGGTTGCGGTCAGACCCAGGGTACATCGACTCGGTTCTGCAAAGAGGTTCTGCCCGTGCCAACGCCATCGCCCGCTCTGTTCTGGCCGAGGTGTATGACATCGTCGGCTTCCTGCGGCTATGAGGCTGTGGCGGATCATCACGCCTCAATCAAGATTTGCGCGTGATGGTCCCACGCCCCTTGCGCCTGCCCCTTCCCTGTTCGCGCCGGATTCCCCCTTGACCTGCGCGCGTGGGCAGGAGACTCTCAAGGAGAGAAACGGCAAGCCCCTCCAGGAAGCGGTCCCTTGCGCCGATGAGCGAAGACGAAGATCTGATACGCCTGTCTGTCGCGGAAGCGGCCTTGCGGCTGGGGGTATCGGTGGATACCGTCCGCCGCCGCATCCGTGCAAAAGATCTGAAAGCCCAACGTGACAACACCGGCAAATGGTGGGTCCTGGTTCCAACCAGTCTGCCGGCCTGGGATACAGGTGGCCCTTCTTCCCCTGACATGCCGCATCCCCTCGAACCGCAAGCCCGTCGCGACCTGTTTGAAGCCCTGAAAAACGAGAACGACCGCCTGTGGCAGGCTTTGCGAGCCAAGGATGACCTGATTCGCGATCTCGCTCTCAAGCTTGCCACCGCCACCCTGATGACGACCGAATGCACCCAAATGGAACGCGACGAGGCGCGGGCCCAGCTTCGTCAACTGAAAATGCTCATCGGCCAGATGCTGGCCAGGCTGGAGCGCCCGTCATGAACCGGAACTGCTCAGCCGTCCTCTCCTTCTGGGGAGGGAACAACCGGCAACGGGCCCCCCAGAATCAACAGCTTGTAGACGAACGACAGGAAGGCGGCACTGCTCATCATAGCGAGAAAGGTCACGAACAGACCAAGGAAATCGATAGCCGCGGCGATTTCCACCATTCCCTGGCCGTGCAGGATGGCTGCGCCAACAACCAGTTGCTGAACCACCAGAGCCGGCGGCAGGCCGGCCAGGGCAACGCCCATGATGATGCGGATCGTCTGGCCATGACTGGCGTGCCAGACATGCCATGGCACCCGCCCCTCGGTCACCGCCAGGTCAGGAAAAGCTAAGGAGACGCGGGCATAGAGAGCCAAGGCTGCGATCACAACCACGCTTGCTCCGAATCCACCACTCTCCAGCCCTGCGACACGGATCAGACCTGCGAACAGACTCATCATGAGGACTACAATAAAGCTGAACCCCAACAGGGCCAACAGATAGTAAATCTCGCGGCGACCGAAGTGGACCGAACGCAGGCCGGCAGGCCACTCGCCCAAAATGATGATCCGGTGACACAAGACGGATACGGCCGTGCTTGCCACCAGATTGGTGATGATCGAAATCCACAGCCCCGAGGACAATCCCCCTTCGACCGCCGCCTCACTTCCGGCCGCCCGTCCTGCAACATAAACCACACCCATCCATGGCCATGTGGCAGCCAGCAGTGACCGCAAGCTCACAAAAACGAATGTATAGCTTCCCACGACCAGGGAAAGGACTGGGATCTGTCCCCCACGTCGTCCGGCCATGCCTGTCTCCTTGCCCATTGTAACGTCTGGACTCCAGGATTAGGCCAATCGGACCCGAACTGCAACCCGGCCACGTGTCAGGATGGTGTTCTTCCTTTCTGTCGCATCGAAGAGGGTCTTCGGTTCAGTGGGGAACCTGGTTGTGCACCATCTCGTCCATGCGCCAGACCCGCAAGTGCAGTCGGTAGCTGCGATCGAGCAGACTGCGGATGCCGGTCGGCATGGTCTCGTTGCCGGAGCCGTTGTTGTCCAGGCACACACTCTCCGACGACAGCCGATTGGCTTCTGAACAGGCTTCCTCCAAGGTCATCTCGCCATTATAGACGGCCCGATGCATTAGCAGCCAGGCCATGGACCTGGGTAAGACGTGCAGTCACGCGCATCGTCTCGCAGGCCAGTTCCAGGCGACCGACCAGACCAAGCTGATTCCGCTCACACCGTTCGACATGGGCCATGTAGTTGCGGGCCTCGATCAGAAGGCTAAAGGCTTCCCTGTAAGTCCTGTCAAAAAATGGCGAGGCTGCGGGAACATGCATGGACCCCTCCTCCTTATCATTTCACGACATTCCTGCATCCCTGTATCGGAAAATCGTCCCTCCAGGACAAAAATCATCCCCCCTCTCATCCGATCGCACAGCAAAGCAACCGGCAACGGACCAACCCTCTCATGTCATACTACCGTGTGCAAATCCAGACTGGCGCGACGGTCACGCCCCCTGGCCCGCGGGCTGACAAAAGTCCAGGCGGACACATCACCCCCACCCAACCCTCCCTCGATCCAAGGGAGAGCGCTTCTGGTGGATGAAGAGGTGTCTGTGAATTTCTCAGAACCTTCCTTCATCCCCTACCACCTTGACCATGCCGCCCGCCGGCAAGGAGGTACCCGGCTTCAGATCGTTCAGAAGCCGGAACCAATCGTCGTTGAACGAACCGAACGGCAAGGTGGCCGCCAGGCGATCAACCGAATCGCTCCCCCGTACTGGAACGACCAGCAGTCAATAGAGCTGGACCCGGGCCGCCGCGTGGTCAGACAGGTTTTCCAGGCTGTAAGATGCTGCGGCAGATACCTTCCGCCAGTGCCTATCTCTGCGCAAGCGGAACGCCGAACACGAATCGATAGACGACCAGGCTGGTCGTTCAACGTGAACTAGAGGAGACCGGTCGCGCCTTCCATGCCATTGACGACAATGCTTTCTACCGCGAACAACCGGCTGCCCGGGGCGAATTCGGTGGCAAGATAGCGGGTCATCGATAACGGGCGCGGCTGGTCATCGAGGGCAAAAATGATGCGGGCTCCCCCGGGATAGATGGACGTCACCCGATCCGTGCCGCTGACAAGGTGAAAACCGGGTGGAACCGAAAACTGGAACCGCAAGACGGGGTGAAGGAACACATTCCCCTTGATAAGGCCCTAGCGGGGGTTGTCCCCGAACAGCAGGCCATGGACGACAGTCAGATATTCCGCTCTCCCCTCGTAGCAACTGATAGAAACATTGACGGCTGTTGCGGCAACGGTTTGTTGTATCAAGTCGGCGGTGCGGGGATGGCTTGCCATCATACCGGTCGCATCGACCGTGCTTTCGGGCTCGCCACGCATGCGTGCCACCAAGGATGTCATGCGCGCGCAGCGTGGTGAGAAAATCGACCATGGCCCGTGGCTCGTATCCGGCCCGTGCCATGTAGCGGACACCGAGCCTATCGGCATCGAACTCCTGCGCGCATGAAAAGCCTTGCAGGTAGACCCCCGCGCCAATCTCGGCCAGGGAACCAAGCGTCCCGCCTGCGCCGCCAGCCATGTCGAGGACCAACAGACCGAGCTGGCCCGGCTGTGCCGCTCAGCCGTATTATGACGGGCCGTGACGTGGCCCACTTCATGGGCCAGCACGCCGGCCAGTTCGGCTTCGGAATTGGCAAGGGCAATCAGGCCGCGCGTGATGGAGATGAACCCGCCCGGCAGGGCCATAGCATTGACGATGGGTGAATTCAGAATGGTGAACGTGAACGGCAGGGATGACATTTCGGACATCGCTATCACCCGCCAGCCAATGTCGGTGATGAACTGCTCGAGTGCGGAGTCCTCGTAACGCCCGCCGAACGCCTGCACTAGCTTGGGATGCTCCTGCCAGCCTAGAGCGATTTCCTCATCCGGCGACAAGAGGGGGAAGGCGGCGCGACCCGTGGCAGGATTGGCCGCCCAGACATCCCCCCGCCGCCATGCCGGCCAGCAACTACCGCCGGCTTAAAAGATGGTGCCGGTACGAGGAAACAGGCCGGTGCAGGTGTATCGACATGGCACAGCTCCCCCCTTATGCGTCCTCTTCACACCAGCGGGCGGATGCATTGTCTTGCCGGGGCTATGCGCCCAGCCTTTCCCGATCTCGGCCGTTTCGCCTTCACCTGCTCGTCTGGAGCGCGTTTCCGCTCCCCGTCCTGCGCTGACGACGACAGGACTCGACAAAGGCGACGAAACGCCATGCCCACGGCCATTCTCCGACTGAACGCAAGTGGGCATACGTGGCGAGCGTATTGCCGATCACGAGTCCATCATGACGGCCGGTGATCCCCTCCCCCCGGACAACCTCATAGGCAAACCGGGCATTGCCCTCCAGGTTTTCCAGACTGGAATAATGGAACTCGTGCGCCGCATGGGCAAGGGCCGGGGTTCCGCCTGGCCAGGGCATGGTGGTGGTCTCGACCAGACGCATGTAACCGCGCCCGCGGGGACGATCATGCATGACGATATCGGCTGGAAGAGCGCCGACCATGGCACAGCTGTGATCCCGCCAGGTAATGCGCCGCGACAGGTACATCAGCCCTCCGCATTCAGCATAAGTTGGCAGACCGCTCTGCACGGCCCGGCGCAGAGCGGTGCGCAACGGTTTGTTGGCCTCAAGCGTCCTCATATGGGTTTCGGGAAAGCCACCGCCGATGAACAGACCATCCACCGCGGGGGGAAGATCGGGATCGCGCAAAGAGTCAAAGAAAACCACCTCCGCCCCCGCCGACTTCAGAGCCGCCAGATCATCTGGGTAATAAAAGCCGAAGGCCGCATCACGAGCCACGGCGATGCGCACACCGGGGGATGCAACAGCCGGTGGTCTAATGGGCGCGAGGACAGCGATCGGCAAGGGCCCCGTCGCAGCAGCAGCGAGGAGCCGATCCAGATCCACCTGCTGCTCGATCGCGGCCTGAATGCGGGTGATGATCTTTTGGGCCTCCCCGATTTCGTTGGACGGAATCAGGCCCAGATGCCGCTCGGCAATGGTCAGATCCTGGGACCATCGCACCGCGCCCAGCACCGGCACGCCGACATAATGTTCGATGGCGGCCCGCAGCTTGCTTTCGTGGCGGGGACCGGCCGCCTTGTTCAAGATCACGCCGGCGCAGCGTACCGCCGGATCGAACGCCTGATACCCGGCGAGCAGGGGAGCAATCCCCCTGGTCACGCCCGATGTATCCACCACCAGAACCACGGCGGCATCGACCAGTTTGGCAAGGGCGGCCGAAGAATCGGAACCTTCCAGATCCACACCGTCGTGGAGACCCTTGTTACCCTCGATCAGGGCGACATCGGCATCGACAGCCCGGGTCGCCACCATGGCCAGGATGGCCGCATGGCTTTGGGTATGGAAGTCGAGATTCCAGCATGCGCGACCAGCGGCAGTCGATAGCCACATGGGATCGATGTAATCGGGGCCCTTCTTGAAGGGCTGCACAGCCACCCCCCGCGCGGTCAGGGCCGCGCACAGACCGATGGTCAGGGTGGTTTTGCCTGAAGACTTGTGGGCGGCGGAAACGTACAAGCGACGCATGACACGCAACAACCACCTCACACCGTGTCCCGGTCCCGCTCAACCCACAGGGCCGTCGCCAGCGCCTGGGCGGTGTCAGGCCCGTCAGCCCGCCCCAGCAGCCACAGCACGATCGCCGCTGTTCCGGTGATGGTTGCCGTGGCATAGGCATCCGTCACCTCACCCCGCCAGACCTGTCCAAGTCGGATCGGATCCATGTCGGTCTCTAGAGGCTGGACGGTATCTGACACCATTGCCGGCCAGTTTTCCTCGCCGCTCCGTCCCGCCCGTACATAGGCGACTTCGACTGGTTTGGTCGGACGCCGTTCCGCCTCGCCCCCTTCGCCCTTGAACACGACCATGTGCCTTTGGCCCAGGAGAACGGCCGCGTCGCGGTGCACCGACCGATAGAGGGGATGGGTCACGCTTAGCACCTGATAGGGGGCATCCAGGGGATTGACCTGGCGGGCCACGGTGTGAACCGGGGAGCGGACACCGAGAAATGCGCGCAGGGCCAGAATCTCGTGCAGGCGTGGCGCAAACTTCTCCAGCGACAGAAACGCGAAATTGCGGTCCTTCAGATGCGAGACCACTTCGTCCATGGAATCGGCTGGTGTGATCCCCAAGGCCTGCAATGCCTCACGGGCATACAGACGCCCTCTGGTATGGCCTTCGGTGCCATGCATGAAAATGCGCACGCCCTTGCCAGCCAGCAGCAGGGCCGACAGCAGATACCACGGGAGCTGACGCGCCTTGCCAGCATAGGTAGGCCAGTCCAGATCGACCTTGACCGAAGGGACATGGAGGGACGCGCGAATTCCGCGCACGAATCCGGTCACTTCCTCCGGGGTTTCGGTCTTGACCCGCAAGAGACACAAAAAAGCGCCCAGTTGAACCGGCTCCACCGTGCCGACCATGATCATACGGACCGCCGCGGTGGTTTCCTGCTCGGTCAAGGCGCGCGACAGGTTGGGTCCCTTGCCGAGGATACGGACATACTGGGCAAATGGATGTTCGGTTGTCACGGCGCTCCCTCCCCTCTATGATCTTTAGGATAGCAAGTCATAATATATCAGAACAGCAGGTTAGGATATCTGAAAATCATCGTACCGTCACCGCAGACCTGTTTCTTCAGCCGGGCCATCGGATGAAGGAAGTGGTTCTCATACGCCCCCCCTCCATGCAACGCCTCTTCCCCTGGCGGAAACATTCTCCCCCTGGACAAAACACCCCCTCCCCCTGAAGGGAAGACTCTCTCCCTCTTAGATCGGGGGAGGGTTGGGGTGGGGGTGATCGGGACGTCTGGCACAGCGGCAGGGGAGGCGCGCGACGGTCACACCCCCTGGCTCGCGGGCTGACTCGTCAGCCCGCGAGCCAGGTCCCCCCGATCCCCTCAAGCACCATTACTTCTTCATTAAAACTAGAAAGAGTATGTTCAGGAGGCGTGGTGGAATGATACACATTGTTGCCCCTTGACGACGTGCGCAAGATTTGGTCACCTTATAGTGAGAGGTTGTCGCCCATCTGACCGGTGGGAGCACGGGGACGGAAGCCACCGAGGGAAAGAGTCAGTAGACAAATACATCGTCACAAAAATACCGGATGAAAGGCATGGCTCTTATGGTGACCAGCGATACATCGGCGACGATGGTCGCATGCTTTACCGTGGATGTGGCAGCCACTGTTGCTGCCAAGCTCGCGGCTGAATCAGCAGTGAAGATCACCCGGGAAGTGGCGGTGCGGGCCTCGAACAAGGCGGTGTCCGACATTTCCCATATCACCGCAGCCAGCGAGGCTTCATGGGCGGCGGCTTATGCCGTCGAACGGACCACGCAGGCCACCATCGCCATCAAGGCATCGGCCGAAGCCCTGAATGCTGCCAGCCGGGCCGCCCTGGATGTCATGAAAACCGCCGAAGCCCTAGCTTCACAAGTGGGCAGCAAACGCAAGTTGCGCGTAGCCAACACGATCATGGAGTCTACCGGTCAGACAGCCTCGCCGTTCGCGCTGCCCGCAACGAACAAGGCCAGTCCGGTCCGCTCGCAGGGATCCACCCTGCCCGGTAAGCCTGCCGCGCGCTGACAGGGAGTTTCCCCCATTACAGCGAAGGAAACTCGGCTACGGCTGATTTTTGGGGGAGCGGGCAAGCCGGGCCGCGCGCCTGCCGATGAGGGCCAGGAGGCCGCCCGCACAGAGCGGAAAGACACGGCAAAGACGGCACTGACATACAATCCGCGTCTTGACTGGCGAAGGATCGTGATCAAGCGGCCGACAGGGGGCTGGGGCACAACCAGCCGGCCGGACCAGGAGACAGACGGCAGCCAGGCAGCAGGTCAAGGGGCGGAAGAAACGATGAGCGACGAGTCCAAGGGTGGCAGACGCCGCCCGCCCCTGCTCGGTTCCATCCTGACCGGAACAACCAGCCGGAAGGCATCCGCCGGGCATTCGCCCTTCCCGCGTCCTGACCTGCCGACGAAACAGCCCCTAGAACAGGTTCCCGATGGGGATGTGCCGCCCCGCCAGCCGTCGGCACGGCGGAAAGAGGCCCGTTCCGGCGACTCCGCCGACAGTGCCCTGGCGCGCCTGCGGGCCTGCTGGCATCGGTCAACGGTTCCTCCTTGGTCAACGGTTCCTCCTTCCAGCTCCCCCTCCACGCAGACCCGCGAAGCGGCGCGGGAAGACGACACGGGCCGGGGCAGGGACGAAAGCCTGTTCCTGTCTGTCCACGGGCCTAGCGACATGCCCGTGGACAGGTCGGCCAGCCCGCCAGGAATCGGCTCGTCCGCCGCGGCCAATGCCGTCAGAATGAACGTTCCGAATCCGGAAGACGGAGATGCGGAAAAGGTGGCCGACCCCCCTTCGGGCGATTCGCCAGCGGCGTCCAACCCTGTTTCAGGGATCGACCCCTCGGCCCAACGACTGCCGGTTGCCATGGCCCGGCATACGGTCCCGTGCTCCCCCCGTGCCGAGGAGCTGCGATCGATCGCCGAGAGTGTGCAATGGCTGGAAAACATGGCGGACAGCTCCGTGAGCAGTGGGCACAAGAGTCCAGGCAGCGCCCCAGGTGATGCAAGGGATGAGACAGACGGCACTCCGGAGGGAGCGAACGCCCCCTCCATTCTGACGGCGGAACGCACTCTGGTCACGGCCGCCAAGGATCGCCTGCGGTCAGTGCTGAAGACCCTCACGCAATCGCAAGCGATGGTCAACGAAACGACTAAGCGGTTGCGCGAGCTTAAGATCGCCGAGGTGGGGGCGCGTCTTGCCGCCGATACCGCGCAGGCCCACCGCCACGCCGTGGAACAGGACACCGCACAGGCCATTGCGGCCGCCCGGCGCCGACAGGATGCGGCCGAGACTGCGGAACGCCGCCGCCGTCAGATTGAACAGGAAGCCGAAGCCGCCATGACCGCCGCACACGGTCGGATCGAGGATGCCGAGCAGCACGCAAAAGCGGCGGTTGAACTGGTCACGACCCGCCAGCAACAGATGATCAAGCTCGCCGGCGAAATAGAGCGGCTGACCGGGCAGATCGAGGAAGCCCGCGCGGAAGAAGCCGAAGCACGGACTGCAGCCGAACAGATGGTTGCCCTCAAGGTCAAGACCGAACGCGAGACGCGGGCTGACATACGTGCTGCCCAGGAATGCCGCCGTGTCGCCCTGGCCGAGGCCATCGAGAAGACGTCGGCACAGCGTCGGAAGGAGGTTGAGGCCCTGCACATTGCCAGCGAAACCGCCGTGGCCCGTCGCCACGAGGCCGCAGCAGCCGCGGCCGCTGCGCAAAGAGCCCGCGCCGCAGCCGAGACGCAACGGCAGGAGGCTGAAGAAATCATTGCAGCCGCCAAGAAAGCAGCCGCCCAGGCCGAGGCACGATGGGTTGAAGCGCAACAAGCCGCGACCGAAGTGTCTGCCACCATGAAACGGCGTCTTCTGGAAGCGGAGGAGACCGTCATCGCCGCCCGTACCCAGACCCGTCATGCCCAGGAAAAATACTGGCAGATCCTTGAGGAGGCTCAATCCGCCTTGACCACCATCGAAGACCGCGTTCTCCAGGCCGAGAAGCTCCAATCAAGTCTGAAGGCCGCTGCCGCCGAGGCTGAATTGCGACGCATGGAGGCCGAGCGCGCGTTGCAGGAGATCGTGGCTGCGCGGTTGCGGGAAGAACAGGAAATGGTCAGCCTCCGCCACGAACGGGAAAACCTGCGGGCCGAGATCCTGCGAATGACCGAAGAGGCGATCCAGCGTCGCCGGCAGATTCTGACAGAGGCGATTGCGAGCAGTCATGGAATCATCGAGGTTGCTGCGCGTCAGGCGGGCGGTGCCATTGAGCAGCAATCCCTCGATGCCACCATCACCCAGGCCCTAGCGCGCCTGGAAGCCACGGTGCCACGCGAACTTCCAGGTCCGGCCGAAACAACGCAGGAGGAAGACGGGAACATCCTCCTCCTGGAGGAAAGACCTCCTCCCCTTGATGGGGGAGGGTTGGGGTAGGGGTGATCAGGACGTCTGATCCGGGCCCATGGCTGACAAGGCCCAGACGGAAGTATCATCCCCCCCCGCTCCTCTCCCGACAGAGTTGCGCCCCGGAGCGTCGAGGATGTGTGGAGATGGCCCCTCGTACACATGGTTTTTCATACATGATGCTATCAGGCCGCGCGCGGCCTGCTCAGGACGTTGGTCCATGCCAGGGCATGCTGGTTGCGGGTGGGCCCGGGCGCGCGGCAGGTTAGCACGATAGGGCCTTGTCGAGATCCCGTGCGATGTCTGCCAGCCGAGCCGGCGGTCCAGCGTGTCCCTGGCAAAAGCCGCTTCTTCGGCGCTTTCTGTCGCAAGACCATGCAACACGGCCGCTGCGAACCACCATGGGGGGCAATGCCGCGGGCGGCGAACCAAGCCCGTTTCTGGGCCAGCGTTTGCCGTAACAGATCCCGGCAACGTTTTTCCTCGACCTGATGCTGGCTAATCAACGCGTCACTTTTTGCCTTGGCGTCTGTGTAACGCTGGGCCAGAAGACCAGAGGTTTCCCTCTGGTTCCAGGCCATGTCGTGGATTTGATAGACGCCAGCTAGGGTTGACCCGAGGCCGGACACGTATCGATCATCGAAATGACCACTAAGCTGAACCATAACAGGCCTGAATGCACCCATGAGCAGGGTCTCCTTCTGTTTGTCAGGGAAAAAAGGATTTGCATCGACACCACGGAATCACCACAGCGCCACCTGGCTTTCGTCCACAACGGGTGATGGGGCCATGACCGACCTTGCCATTCTGGAAGGCCTGGCGTGGGCTTGGTATGAACGGTGCGTACGCCTGGAAATGCAGAGTATCACAACCGCAACATTCGAGGATTCATCAGAATTCGATGAAGCAGTTGATGAAGCGGTTCGTGCTGCCGAACAGGCGCAAACCCGGGTGGAAACCGGCGACTGGGAAAAGGCGATCGGCCTGGCCGATGCCGTTTCGCGTCAGGCAGGGCTGACAGCGCACGGAGCCCTCGTATGTATCGCTGTGCCGACTGATGCTGCGGGCGGTGGCCGCTGCTGCCTGGATCAGGGCTGAACGGCTGAACGGGCATCCCCATCCACAGCCCCGGGACCCGTTGTTCGCAAGGCGCGCCCTAGGCTCCCTTCCGCCCCTGGGCAGGGACACATTTCTTTCCATCGTCACCTGGAAGGTAGGCCACAGAACTTCCTTTCCCGTTAATGGCAATCTTGTGTTCCGTGTCCTGATTCCAGCGAGCCATTGCTGGAAACCATCGTGCGAGGGTCTTGAAGCAGGGTTCTCATCCGGAGGGCATCGTGTGTCCCCGGCCCCCTGGCAGGCAGACTCCCTCCCCCTTGGATCGGGGGAGGGCTGATAGCATCCACGCGGAAGGTTTCATGCCCTCGGGGGAGAAGGGTTTGAGGGGAGCCTGCCAAGGCGACTCAGAATAAATTCCATACCGAGAACTGCTGCAGGTCACCCAGCCTCATCGACTTCGAGAAACAAACGGGTGTAGTCTAGGCTAACCTGTCTCGGTATCCACTTAATCGGCGGCAAACAATGATTCATGCCATTATCGATGGTCAACGGGTAGCAATTGCACCGGGCACCACGATCCTTCAGGCGATACGGGAGGGGGGAGGGGATTTGCCTACCCTGTGCCATTCGCCACTGCTCCCTCCGAACGGCGGCTGCCGCCTCTGTCTGGTGGAACGGGAAGACGGGAGTCTGGTTCCTGCCTGTGCCACGGTATTGACCGAAGGGGAGGGCATCGTCACCCGTTCGCCCCGTCTCACAGAAACTCGCCGCGGGATATTGTCCCTGCAACTCCATCGCCACCCTCTGGCCTGTCTGGGATGTCCGGTGGAAGGGCGTTGTCAGCTCCAGAGGGTTGCCCTGCGCCTGGGCTTCACGCCGGTCCACCGTGAAACGTTCCCCCTTTCCCTGCCGGATGCCTCCCATCCCTTTATCCACCGTCAACCGGAATTGTGCATCGCGTGCGGGCGGTGTGTCCATGCCTGTGCCCTGATTCAGGGGCAGGATGTCCTTGGACTGATCGGACGGGGTGACAGTCAGGCGGTGATCGCCGGCACGGGGAAGCCCTTGGGCGAAGCGGGGTGCGTTGCGTGCGGTCAATGCCTTTCCCAGTGTCCCACGGGCGCGTTGCATGAGCCTTCACCGCTGGCCATGATGGTCGCCGAGAAGAGCATCCTCACCACGTGCGGCTATTGTGCCGTAGGCTGTCAGCTTGTCGTGGAAACGCGACATGATCAGGTGATCCGTGTCACCCCTGATCCCGCCGGATCCCCCAACCATGGTCACGCTTGCGTCAAGGGACATTTCGGCCACGGCTTCACCCATCATCCCGAACGGTTGACCACCCCTCTCCTCCGTACCCCTTCGGGGGCGTTTCGCGAAGCCTCGTGGGCGGAAGCACTGGAATTCACCGCCCGTCGTCTGCACGAAACCCGTGACCGGTATGGCCCCGGAGCGGTAGGGGTCGTCAGTTCCGCCCGCTGCACCAACGAAGAGAACTTTTTGTTGCAAAAGTTCGCCCGTGTCGTCCTTGGAACTAACAACGTGGATAATTGCGCCCGTGTCTGCCACTCCCCTTCGGCCTTCGCCCTGGGAGAGGCTCTGGGGACCGGCGCCACGACCAGCAGCCTGGATGACGTGGAACGCTCGCGCCTGCTGATGATCGTCGGGGCCAATCCCACTGAAGCGCATCCGGTGCTGGGGGCGCGGATCCGGCAAGCGGCGCGGCGGGGAACGCCCCTCATTGTGCTCGATCCCCGCCGCACCGAACTGGCCAGACTGGCAACGATCCACCTGCCAGTGCGGCCCGGCTTCAATGTGGCGGTGATCAACGCCCTGCAATGGGTGATCCTACACGAGGAATTGATGGACCCGGCGTTCGTCACCGCCCACGCCGAGGGGCTGGAAGAGGTGCGACAGACGGTAGAAGGCTGCACGCCTGTGTGGGCCGCTTCTCTTGCCGGGGTGGCGCCCGAGGCGATCGACCGGGCAGCACGGCTCTATGCCACGAGTGGAGCGTCGCAAATTCTCTGGGGACTCGGGATCACCGAATCGTGTTTCGGAACCAGAGCCGCGTTTGGATTGATCAATCTGGCGGTGCTGACCGGCAACGTGGGGCGTCCGGGGACCGGGGCCGGCCCGATCCGGGGACAGAACAACGTCCAGGGAGCCTGCGACATGGGGGCGCTGCCCAACGTCTTCTCCGACTACCGGCCGGTCCGTGACGAAGTCGCCCGGCGAGCGCATCAGGAGACGTGGGGCGTTCTTCCTCCCGCCCGCCCGGGGATGAAAATTCCCGACATGCTCGCCGCCGCCCGTGCGGGGGTGTTCAAGGGACTCTATCTCGTTGCCCAGGATCTGGCCCAGTCTGATCCCGACACCCGCGCGGTTCACGAGGCGCTGACCGCCCTGGAACTTCTCGTGGTGCAGGACATTTTCATAAGCGAGTCGGCGCAACTAGCACATGTGGTGCTGCCGGGTGCAAGTTTTCTGGAAAAGTCAGGAACCTTCGTTAACAGCGACCGGCGGGTGCAGCGGGTGCGTCCGGCGGTTTCCCCGCCCGGTCTCGCTCTCCCCGATGGTGAGATCGTTCACCGGTTGGCCCGGACCATGGGGCAGGATCTGAGTGCCGCGGCAACGCCCCATGGCCCCATGGATCCGGCACTGGTGATGGTGGAAATTGCGCACCTCTCGCCCAACTGGGGAGGGATTTCCTACGCGCGGCTAGAGAAGTTGGGTTTTCTGCAATGGCCCTGCCCTACGCCGGACCATCCTGGAACGCCTCTGCTCCATGCCGGGGGAAATTTCCTGCGCGGCAAAGCGCGGCTCACCCCCACCCCCTGGCATCCTCCTGCCGAGCAGGCCGATGCCACGTTTCCCTTTCTCCTCACCACAGGGCGTATTCTGTTCCATTATAATGTGGGCACCATGACCCGCCGCACACCCATCGCCCAATTGCAGGGAGCAGATGCCGAACGGGTGCGCATCCATCCTGCCGACGCGACAGCGCGGGGTCTGTGTAACGCCTGTCCCGTCCGCGTGGTCTCTCGCCAGGGAGCAGTGACAGCGACAGTGGCGGTGAGCGACGAGGTTCCCCCTGGCGTGCTTTTCATGGCCTTTCACCACCCCGAAACCCGCACCAATCTGCTGGTGGGTGACGCATCTGATGAATACACACGCTGCCCGGAATACAAGGTGACAGCGGTCCGTCTGGAGCCGCTATGAACACGAGGCAAAAACAACCAGAAACGACTACAGAGGCCCCCCCCCGGCGGGAAGACCCCCTTCTCCCTTGGATCGGGGGAGGACTTGATCCGGAAGAACGCCTTAAGTATACCATCGCCCGCCGCTGAATACTTCCACGAAAACGCCTGATTTCCCGCGCGGAACCCCAGCCTTGTTTGGCAATGCGTTGATTTTCTGGTGGGCCCGGCAGGACTTGAACCCGCAACCAAGCCGTTATGAGCGGCTCGCTCTAACCAATTGAGCTACAGGCCCCTGCTCTCCAGCAGCCCAAGGGACCCCCGCATCACGCCAGGTTGGCAAGACACTGGTGCCGAAATTCGAAGGACAGGGGAAAAGATGCAATGCCCCTCGCCCCTTCCTGGCCCCCATGGGAAGCAACCACTCCCTGCCCTCTCATGGACAGGGCCTCCCTTGTTTCCTCTCCCTCTTGGCCACCGCCGGGGTCGTTGCCCTGAGTTTACCCGGTGGATCGGAAACCTGGTAGCGGAGGAGGGATTTGAACCCCCGACCAAGGGATTATGATTCCCCCGCTCTACCGCTGAGCTACTCCGCCCGCCGCCCTTTTGCCTTCATCCCCTGTCTGAGCCAGGGAGGGTGTATCGTATCAGGACCGGGCTGTCAAGACGTCAGAGAGGACATCGCAGGACCATCGCATTCAGATGTGCGGGCCCCCCCCCGGGGAAGGCCGGGGAAGGAACAATGCAGGATTGTCGGCCGCAACGGGATGTGGCAGAACGACATTCTTCAAGGCACGGCTGGATACAACGGTGGACAATAGGAAGAAGGATGCAGTGATGATGGCTGGCGCGAGGAAACGACGCGCGGTTATGGCAATTGCAGCCATGCTTATTCTGAATGGTTGTGAAAAGGCAGGAGCCACCGGCGCGGTTGACAACAGCCCTAGCCAACCGGCTGAAAAGCCCGCCACGGGCGAACAGGGGCGCAAACAGACCTTCGCGGCCTGGCTGGACGACCTGAAGGCGGAGGCCAGGACGACACGAGGGATCAGGCCAGATATACTTGAACAGGCCTTTGCCGGCGTCAGCCCCTTGCCCAGGGTGCTCGAACGCGACCGCACCCAGCCTGAGATGACTCTGACATTCCAGGACTATTTGTCCCGGACGGTCACGGCCGCCCGCGTTGCCACCGGATGCAAGAAGATGGCCGCCCATCGTCAGATCCTGGCTGAAATCGATCGGGCATTCGGCGTTCCGCCGCGTTTCATCGTCGCCTTGTGGGGAATCGAAAGCGATTTCGGTCGTCTCACCGGTGGTTTTCCGGTCGTGGGGGCGCTCGCAACCCTCGCCCATGAGGGCCGGCGCAGCGCCTACTTCCGTCAGGAGTTGCTCGATGCCTTGACCATCCTTGACCAGGGCCACATCACGGCAGAGCGCATGCACGGGAGCTGGGCCGGTGCCATGGGTCAGAATCAGTTCATGCCGTCCAGCTTCCTGCGTTTTGCCAAGGATCATGATGGCGATGGACGCCGCGACATCTGGAACACGGAAGCCGATGTCTTCGCCTCAACGGCCAATTATCTTGCCACACTGGGATGGAAAGATGACCATGGCTGGGGGAGAGCGGTTCGCCTGCCGGAAAGATTCGATAGCACCCTTGCGGCACGCAAGGTGAAAAAAACCCTGTCCGGGTGGACTGCCCTGGGCGTCACGGGGACGGATGGCCGACCGCTTCCAAACAAATCCATCGCCGCCCTGCTGGTATTGCCCGACGGAAACGCAGCGCCTGCCTTCCTTGTATACGACAACTATGGCATCCTTCTCCAGTGGAACCGTTCAAATCTATTCGCACTGGTAGTTGGATATCTTGCAGACAGGCTTCAGGCCCGGTAGATTGGCCATGTCCAATGGCAAAGAAGATGCATGGATTGCGAATATTTGTGCGATCATTGTTGCAGAGGGTGAGCTGGGGAGTCCTTTGTCTATGGCTGGCCGCCTGCACGGGCCCCCGTTCGGGAGCCGTACCTTCGGTTGTGGGTGAGGCGTATTCACCGGGTCGTGGCTTCTACAAAGTGGGCGAGCCTTACCAGATCAGAGGGATCTGGTATTACCCGCATGAAGACTATGACTACCACGAGACGGGGACGGCTTCCTGGTATGGCATGGATTTTCATGGCAAGGAAACGGCCAACGGTGAAATGTTCGACATGCATGCCCTGACCGCCGCACACCGTACCTTGCCGATGCCATCCATTGTGCGGGTGACCAATTTCGCCAACGGACGGGCCCTGGCAGTACGGGTCAACGATCGTGGTCCATTCGTCAACGACCGGATCATCGATCTTTCCCGACGGAGCGCACAACTTCTGGGATTCGAGGCATCGGGCACAACCAGCGTCAGAGTCGAAATCCTGGCTGAAGAAAGCCTCGCTCTCAAGAATCGGCTCCTGCGCGACAGCATGCTGGCCACAGGACCGAAGATCGAGGCCACCCCACAGATTGCCGTTGTTACCGAACAATCGCAACCTTTGAAGGTAACGACTCCGTCGTTACCTTCTTCCTCCCCGACCATCCCTGCTCCCCCGGCGGCAGCACGCCCAACAGCCGGGAAGGCGGTGACCGAAACTAGCTATTACATTCAGGTGGCTTCGTTCGGCAATGCTGCCTTTGCCCACCAGGCTTCCAAGCATCTTACGGGGATTGGCCGCGTGGCTCTGGTGCCGCAAGTCAAGGATGGTCGTATACTGTATCGTTTGAGCATCGGTCCGTTCACCAGGTCCGCAGAGGCAGAAGGGCGGCTCGTCCAGGTCCACAAGGCCGGCTATGCTGATGCCTGGATTGTCAAGGGCGAGTGACGGAAAACAGACCGGGCGGCAGACCGTTCGCTTCCAAAGGAGCATGCGCATGGTTCGGGATCTTCTGCGTCTCACCGGCTTCAGGCTCAGGCCGTGGCGGGTTGTGCTGGCCCGTGGTTTTCTTGGCTGCGTTCTGGTGATGCTCTCCCTGCCGGCTGCCGCCATCGAGACCGCTGCCAAACAGGCATTGATCACCGACTACGATACGAACGCGATTCTCCTGGAAAAGAACGCCGATGCGTTGATGCATCCGTCTTCCATGAGCAAGCTCATGACCCTCTACATGGTCTTCGAACGGCTGCACGAGGGTCATTTGTCACTGGATGATACGTTTGTCGTCAGCGAACGGGCATGGCGCACCACCGGTTCCAAGATGTTCGTCGCCCTCAACAGTCACGTGACGGTGTCCGATCTCTTGCGCGGGATCATCATTCAGTCGGGCAACGATGCCTGTATCGTCGTTGCCGAAAACATGGCCGGCAGCGAGGAAGCCTTCGCTCAGGCCATGACGGCGCGGGCCCGCCAGATCGGGCTGCAGCACAGCACCTTCCGCAATGCCTCCGGCTGGCCGGATTCGGACCATCTGACGACGGCGCGGGATCTGACCGTTCTGACCCGGCATCTGATCGCCGACTTTCCCGAATACTATCCCTTGTTCCGTGAACTGAACTTCACCTACAACGACATTCACCAGGGCAACCGCAATCCGTTGCTCTACAAGCCGGCGCTGGGTGCAGACGGCCTGAAAACAGGCCATACCGAGGCAGGCGGTTACGGCTTGGTGGCCTCTGCCACTCAGGAGGGTCGCCGTCTGATCATAGTTTTGAACGGCTTGGCTAACATGAAACAGCGGTCGCAAGAATCGGAACGGTTAATCACGTGGGTTTTCCGGGAATTCGCCAACATCAACATGTTTGCAGCCGGTGTGGAGGTCACCACTGCCGATGTCTGGCTGGGAACCAAGGCGACGATTCCGCTTGTTGCCGAGCGGGGTATCGTCGTCACGCTACCACGCAAAATCGGCAAGGATGTGAAAGTGGTCGCGGTGTTTGACGGCCCGATTCCGGCACCAATCCGCAAAGGTGACCGGCTGGCAAGCCTGGTCATCACGGCCCCTGGCATCGAGACGCAGGAAATCCCCCTGCTGGCCGGGGCCGATGTGGAACGGCTTGGTTTCTTCGGGCGTCTGTCCGCTGCGGTCAGACATATCCTGTGGGGAGGAGGCACCGACTGACAACCAGAACGCGTGGCCATTTCGTCACGTTCGAAGGGGGCGAAGGAGCCGGTAAATCAACGCAGGTCCTTCTGCTGGGGGAGGCCTTGCGCCGTTCCGGCCGGGAGAAACCGGTACTGACCCGTGAACCGGGCGGAAGTGCCGGAGCTGAAGATATCCGGCGGCTGCTGGTCACGGGCAATTCCGAGCGCTGGGACGGCGTGACGGAAGCCCTGCTTCATTGCGCCGCACGACGTGATCACCTGATCCGGACCATATGGCCGGCTCTGGTTGCAGGCCGGTGGGTTCTCTGTGACCGCTTTGCCGATTCCATGCATGCCTACCAGGGCAGCGGGCATGGCGTGGCAGAGGCACGGTTGCACGACCTGACCGCTCTGGTGGCAGGGGATTTCCGACCTGATGTGACGATCATTCTCGATCTGCCGCCGCAGATGGGCCTGGAACGGGCGCATGCCGCGCTGCGGGGAAAGGGAGGGGAGCGGCGCTATGAGCACATGGGCCTGTCCTTTCACCACCGTGTGCGACAGGCCTTCCAGACCATCGCTGCCGCCGAACCGGTCCGGTGTATCGTGGTAGACGCCAGCGGTAACATCTCCGACGTGCATGCTGCCGTGCGGAGGGCTGTGGCCGAACGGCTGGGGGTTGATCTGCCCGACGCGCGACATCTATGCGAGTGGCAAAGTGGCATGCCATCTCCGGAACGGCCTACATGACCGACAAGCAGGTTTTCCTGCGTCCGGAGGAAAACCCGGATTTGATCGGCCATGAAACGGCGGAGCGTCTTCTGTGGCGGGACTGGCAGGGCGGGCGGCTCGCGCATGCCTGGCTTCTGGGTGGACCGCGGGGGATCGGCAAGGCAACACTCGCCTGCCGGCTGGCCCGTTTCATTCTGGCTGCTGATTCCCCTGGCAGGAATGGCCGGAACAGGGAAGGAAGCAACGGTGGCTCCCTGTACCTGCCGCCAGATCATCCGACATTCTGCCGGGTTGCTGCGCACGGTCACGCTGATTTCCGCCTCATTGAACGCAGCGTCAGTGATACCGGCCGACGTCGGAGTCAGATCGTGGTCGAGGACATCCGCGCCATCGGCAAGTTTCTGACCCTCACTGCGGCCGAGGGCGGCTGGCGGGTGGTGGTGATCGATGAAGCCGAAGTCATGAATGACAGTGCTGCCAATGCGCTTCTGAAGGTGCTGGAGGAACCTCCGCCGCGGTCACTGCTGCTTCTGGTGTCACACAGTCCGAGGCGGCTTTTGCTGACCGTGCGCTCCCGCTGCCGCCTGTTGCCACTGCACCCGTTGACCGAGCGGCACGTGGGGACTTTGCTAACGCGCTACCGCCCCGTCCTTGCCCACGCGGAAGCGCTGACCGTAGCCCGTCTGGCCGAAGGCAGTATCGGGCGGGCAATGGAACTGGTTGACAACGACGGCCTTGCCCTGTACCGGACCATGCTGGAATTGCTGACCGGCCTTCCCCACCTGGATGGACCGGCGTTGCATGCCTTCGGTGACCGAATCGCACAGGGAGAAGGCAGGATGTTCGCCATCTGTGGAGAACTGCTTGGGGGGTGGCTTGCACGCATGATTCGCCACGGCGTGCCGCCGCTGTCTGCGACGGTTCCCGGCGAAGAGAGGTTAGCTGTGCACGTGGCTGCCAACCTTGAGCAATGGGTCGCGGCATGGGAGAAGATCGGTCACCTGTTCGACCGGGCCGAGGTGCTCAATCTCGACCGCAAACAGGTGATCCTGAACGCCTTCCTTGCGGTCGGCAGACTAGTCCGGCACGACTCTCAAGGGTTCGATGCCTGGCCCTTTGACGCATAGCCCCAGGAGTTTGCCATGGAGGGCGAGAGGCCTTTCTATATCACCACCCCCATTTATTATGTGAACGATCGTCCCCACATCGGTCACGCATATACAACTCTTGCCTGTGACGTGCTCGCCCGTTTTAAGCGGCTGGATGGTTTCGACGTCAAATTCCTGACCGGTACCGACGAGCACGGCCAGAAGGTGGAGAAATCTGCCCGCGTGTCCGGCCTGGCGCCTCAGGCCTTCACCGATCAGGTCTCACAGAACTTCCAGGAGCTGGCCCGGCTAATGACGTTCTCCAACGACGACTTCATCCGCACGACCGAGCCGCGGCATGTCCGTTCCTGTCAGGCGTTGTGGCAGGAACTCGTCCGGCGCGACCAGATTTATCTCGACCGGTATGCCGGCTGGTATTCGGTGCGG
Organism: uncultured Rhodobacterales bacterium; assembly: GCA_964624075.1. Taxonomy (GTDB): domain Bacteria; phylum Pseudomonadota; class Alphaproteobacteria; order Rhodospirillales; family Rhodospirillaceae; genus CAZUWH01. The sequence continues at coordinate 28,846 of CAZUWH010000018.1, read as the reverse complement.
GACGAGGCATTCTGGAGCGAGGACGAGCTGACGCATGAACCGGACGGCACCAGGAGAGCGCCGACCGGTGCCACCGTGGAGTGGGTGGAAGAGCCGAGTTATTTCTTTCGCCTGTCGCACTGGCAGGAGCCGTTGTTGCAGTTGTACGACAGTCATCCGGACTTCATCGCCCCGGACAGCCGCCGCAACGAGGTCGTCAGTTTCGTGCGCATGGGTCTCACCGACCTGTCGGTGTCGCGCACCACCTTCAGCTGGGGCGTGCCGGTGCCTGGCGATGCCGGTCATGTCATGTATGTATGGCTGGACGCGCTGACCAACTACATCACAGCGGCGGGCTACCCGGAGACAGGGGATGCGTTTGCCCGCTATTGGCCGGCGGATCTACACATGGTCGGCAAGGACATCGTACGCTTTCACGCCGTCTACTGGCCGGCGTTCCTGATAGCCGCCGGGCTGGCGCCGCCGAAACGGGTTTTCGCTCATGGCTGGTGGACCAACGAAGGACAGAAGATTTCCAAATCGTTTGGCAATGTCATTGACCCGGTGGCCCTGGTGGAACGCTACGGCCTCGACCCGGTACGCTATTTTCTGTTGCGCGAGGTGCCGTTTGGCAGTGATGGCGACTTCTCCCACCGGGCCATAGTCAGCCGAATGAACGGGGAACTGGCCAACGAGCTTGGCAATCTAGCCCAGCGTGTCCTGTCGTTGATCGAACGCTACTGTGCGGCGAAGGTGCCGGAACCAGGCCCATTGACGGCAGAGGATGAGAAGCTGCTGGTTGCAGCCAGCGGTCTGTTGGAGCAGGTGCTGCGACCCGCCATGGACCGGCAGGCCTTCCACGAAGCGCTGGAGGCGATCTGGAGCGTGGTCCGGAGTGGTAACGGCTACATCGACCGCCAGGCGCCGTGGATTTTGCGCAAGACCGATCCGGCACGTATGATGACGGTGCTTTATGTGCTGGCAGAGACTCTCCGTCACCTGGGCCTGATGATGCTGCCATTCGTGCCCCAGTCCGCCGGACGCCTGCTCGACCAGTTGGCCGTGCCGGCCGAAGCCCGCATGTTTGCTTTCGTCGGCGCAGGCGGTGCTTTGCGGGTCGGGACGCCCTTGCCGGCACCGCAAGGGATCTTTCCGCGTCTTGTCATGCCTACGGAACGTGATCCGTAGTGTATCATCAGCGCATTATCGGGCACGTGGGAAATACGCCCACGCATAGGAAAGATGGCGAGGCTACCCGGCGTATGGTTAACACTCTTGAGCCTTGATCGTGACCGATCACGGCTCAACGGTACTTAAGACCATGCCAAATGGGAAGGCGGGAGGCGGTCACCCCCGATGACCCAGGCCGACAGCAAGCGCCACCTTTGTCCCGAAATCGCAAACACGCCCCCTTCCATGCCCTTCAGGAGACCCGCGCATGACCGCTACGACGCCGCCCCGCGTCCATTGCCTGCCCTGTTCTCAATGCAGCAAGACCCGTACCGCTATGGCAAGGGCGCCGGCCGTCACCGTGAACAGAGCCGCCAGCATCACGCCCAGCTTGATGATCAGACGGCAGCTCAATTTCCTTCATCTCAGCCCGCGCGGCGTCAACCTTTGCCTCCAGGCGGTCGATCCTTGTTCCCAGCCGCTGCTCCGCCTCACGCAAGCGAAAATCGAGGTGTTCCTTAGTGACGAGGTCGGCGTTCACGATAGCCACGGGCCAGCTTCAGGGTATCAAAGGCAAGCATGACGACCTCCCGCACGCCTGTTGGGGTGAGAGATCGTGAGACATCAAACACGCAGAGTCAACGCCACCGAAGCGCCGCCCAGAGATAAACGGGGTCGGCAGAACACATCGGGACGGGCACGGAACCGTGCGCACCATCGCGCACTTTTCTGCTTGATGGCAGAATGCCGCTTGGATCATTTCCACAAGCGACAGAACCGATATTCCTGTCTTTTATGGGGCCTGGTTCCAGGCGCGGCCCGAAGTCGGCTGGTGCGTGGTGGTCAATCCCTATGCGGGCGGTGGGCCGCTGACACAGGTGAATCCGGAAGGCACCGTGTGCCGCTCATGATTCCGAATCCCGACAGTCCATGTCTTGGACCTGTGGTTGAAAGGACTCGCAATGCTTTATCTTGATCATAATTCCACCACCCTAGTTCGTCCGATAGCGGTAGCTGCCATGACTGCAGCGCTGGCCGCGGTCGGTAATCCTTCTTCCGTGCATGGCCCGGGACAGGCCAGCTGCCGACGGGTCGAAGAGGCGCGGCGTGCCGTTGCCGCCCTGACTGGCGCGACGCTGGAGGATATCATTTTTACGTCCGGCGGCACGGAGGCCAACAACCTGGCCCTTCTCGGCCACCCGGACCGCCGTCTGCTGGCCACGGCGGTTGAACACGATTCGGTCCTGCTGGTCCCTGGCGTGGAGACGATCCCGGTCGATGCGCGCGGCGTGATCGATCTTGCTGCCCTTGCAGCCGCTCTCGCGGACGACCCCCGGCCCGCACTGGTAGCGGTGATGGGCGCCAACAATGAGACCGGTGTCATCCAGCCGGTGGCCGCGGCCGCGGCCATCGTTCATGCCCATGGAGGACTACTCCATTGCGATGCCGTGCAGGCTGCCGGCAAGATTCCTGTGGACCTCGCGACCCTGGATGCCGATAGCCTGGCCGTGTCAGCGCACAAACTGGGGGGGCCTCAAGGGGTTGGGGCCCTGGTGGCACGGCCGGGGGCAGTCCCGGTCGCACGCACTTTCGGTGGCAGGCAGGAGGGGCGTCGGCGGGCTGGCACCGAGAACGTGCCCGGTCTGGCCGGCTTTGGGGCTGCGGCCACGGCGGCCCGCGCCGGCCTGCCCGACATGGCCCGGCTCGCGGCGTGGCGCGATGCCCTGGAAGCCGGTGCCCGTGCCATCATGCCCGATGTCATGGTGCTGGGTGCGGGCGCAGAACGGTTGCCCAATACCACCTGCCTTGCCGTGCCGGGACTCGCGGGCCATCTTCTGGTCATGGCCCTGGATCTGGAGGGGATCGCCGTGGCAGCCGGCGCTGCCTGCGGTGCAGGCAGAACCGAACCCTCGCATGTGCCGGTCGCCATGGGATGTGTCCCCGACGTAGCGGGAGCGGCGGTGCGTGTCAGCCTGGGCTGGACCAGCTACCGCAGTGATATCGATGCGTTTCTAACCGCGTGGACGAAGGTAGTCGCCCGAGCCCGCCGGATCGCTTGAGCACGGTGGGGGAAGACACAGGAACGTCCGGGCCGAGCCATACGGGAGGCTTGCGCTACACTTGTATCGGGCATGACGTGGCGCTATCGAACGAATCACACCGTCTAGAAAGAGAGCTAATTTGGAAGAAGGACAATCACGGATGCAGAGAATGACATTCATTGATCGTGACGGAACATGCCATGAGGTGGAGGCAGCGGAGGGTTTGTCCGTCCTTGAGATCGCCCATCGCCATAACATCGACATTGAAGGGGCCTGTGAGGGGTCGTTGGCCTGCGCCACCTGTCACGTGATCGTCGACCCCGATTGGTATGACAGGCTCAAATCCGCCAGCGAGGACGAGGAAGACATGTTGGATCTGGCCTTTGGCCTGACAGCGACCTCGCGTCTGGGGTGTCAGATCATCATGACCCGTGATCTGGATGGTCTGGTCGTCAAACTGCCCCTGGCGACCCGCAACATGGCGGTCGATAGAAAATGACGTGGTTTCCGATCAGGCAGAAGTGGCTTCCAGCGCAGGACAATCGGGTGAAGAAAGTGGTTTCCCATACACGATCGTCACTCCCGCTTGCGCGAGAATGGCGGTTCGACCTGCGCGGGGACGACGGTTCAAGAGGGGATCAGGTTCCTTCACCCGATGGCCCCGTGACATGCGATTGTTCCGGCATTTCCCCCTTTGCTGTATCATGGCGATACATGGGGCCTTATGGACTGGACGGGGGGAAAGGCCGGTGGACAAGGACAGTCTGGGAACGTGTCGTTCGGTCACGATCACCTGTATTTCAGAGGCCGGTTGGCACGACAACGACCAGATGCTGGCAGACATCAAGGACAGCGGGGGACCGATGCCAGTTAGTGGGACAAGTCCTAGCATACCAACAACGCCGTCGGCAGCGCCAGTCTGATCGAAGTCACGCTGTTAGATGGAGCGCGGCACAAGTTTCTTCTCGACTGCGGGTGGAACGAACCCTACATGCAGCGTCGTTTTGAGGAGACGGGCGTCGCCGGCATGCTGGAGAGGGGCCAAATCGCGTTTCTCTTCCTGTCCCATGAACACCTGGATCGCCTGTGGGGGTTGCGGGCCGTGTTGCGCCATCGGCCAGATATCACGCTGCGCATCCCGGCCGGTTTCAGCGAGACGGCGAGTGGGCCGGCCCAGCCTTGAAACTATGATGGCCGCCATCCCCGAGCCCGACCGGACCCTGGTGCAAAGGGCCATTGACCAGGCTGGCCGCCATCGCACGCCGTTTACCATAGAGCACCGAATCAATCATCCCGATGGGACACGCATCGTCTATGTCAAGGGAGAAGTCCGTACCGATGCTTCCCGCATCGATCAGCGTCTGCTCGCTACTGTTCTCAACATCACCAAGCGCAAGCACATCGAAGAGGAACTGCGGCGCAGCAAGGAGCGTTATACCCTGGCCGTTGCCGGCTCCAATGAAGGCATCTGGGATGGGATATGGACAATGACCGGATCTACGTCTCGCCACGCTTCAAGGAGCTGTTGTTCCGCATTGACCCTCAGCATACCGAGAAATACGCCTCCCATCTCAGCACCCGCCTGTCGAGCGAAGCGCCTTATTTTTCCTGTGAGTACCTGGCACAGGCCAGACCGGACACCTATTGCTGGTTCCTGCAACGGGACCTGGCCTTGCGCGGCAAGCCAGGGCCGTCCCTACCCCCGCACGGCCGGTTCCCTGACCGATGTCACGGAGCGCCGTCGTGCCGAGGACCGTCTGCTGCATACGCAGAAGATGGAGGCGCTGGGCCAGCTGGCCAGCGGTGTGGCGCACAAGTTCAACAACCTTCTGACCGGAATCATCGGCTTTGTCCACATGGCACGCAAGGCCCCCGATGATCTGGAACGGGTGGTAACTTACCTGGACGAAGTCATCCTCTCGGCAGAACATTCTGCTGATATCATCCGACAACTTCTCCGCTTCAGCCGCCGTCATGAAGATGAGTGAGTAAGCGAGCCGCCCGTCATCTACCCCAGCACCGTCATCAAAGGTATGCGCAAGATGATCGAATCCCTGACGGGGCAGACGGTTGCTCTCTCCTTTGCCCTCTCCAACCATGAGGCATGCTGCCGGATCAATGCCAGTCAGCTTTCGCAGGCTATTCTCAATCTTGCCGTCAACGCCCGTGATGCCATGCCTCGGAGCGGCACTCTGGTTATCAGCCAGGACGGCGTCGGGGCCAACACGGCTCTGCTCAGCGAAACCACCGGTCATCGCCTCACCACACCGCACGTGCGTCTGTTCGTTCAGGATACCGGGACCGGCATCGACGAGCCGACCTTGAGTCGATCACCTATGGCATCGTCAAGAACACAGGGGACTTCATCGACGTCATCAGCGTCGGCAAGGGAACCACCTTCTCGGTCTACCTGCCGCTGTGCGTCGAACGTCCAACCGAGGCCACTCTGGCCGATGCCCCTGCGACCACGACCGACAGCCAGACCAGCCCCCAGGCTACGATCCTGGTAGTGGATGACGAGAAGGCGGTGCGTGCGCTGGTGTGCGCGATTCCGGCCAAGCTGGGCCATACGCTTCTCGAAGCCGGTGATGGCATAGAAGCCATGGAGCGGCAGAAACTTTTTCCAGGCCACATTGACCTGTTGCTGACCGATGCGATCATGCCCCGCATGGGGGGGGGGACTTGATCTGGCGCGAACCTTTGACGTGATCAGACCCGAGACGGCGATGGCGTTCATGTCGGGGAATCCCGATCGTGACCCCGGCGAGACGACTGAAAAGCCGGACCCGAAGCGGTTCCTGGCCAAGCCGTTCACGCCCGAACATCTGACGGTCTTTGTCATGCGCATGTTAGCTGGAAAGGGCCGCGGGGCAGCCATCTAGGCAGACGCGGCACAGAAAGACCCCGACCATGAAGGCATAGCGTGACACAACAGGACACCCTTGAAAACCCTCCCTTGAGGGGAGGGGGGCGTTCCCGGAGGTGTCCACATGGTCAGGCAGTCCGCCCGGTCAGGCTTTACCTGGGGAGCTGCCGCATGCACGAAACCGGGGTTCGAGCGCACAAGAGGAGGGGGAACGACCATGACGGCCAAGAAAGCCATCTCTGATCTCCAGATTCTGGTCATCGACGACAACCAGCAGACCGTGCGTCTGTTATCAATGATGTTGCGCGACATGGGCGTAAAGAAAGTTCTCACGGCCCAGGATAGCTTAAGCGGCTGGGATATCCTCGTTGCGGCTGGCAAGGGAGCCATCGATGGCATCATTTGCGACTGAAACATGCCCCGAGGCCTAACGGGCATCGAAGCGCTGCGGTGTCTCCGGGGCAAGGGGGACCAGACACCGCTCATCATGATCACCGGCAAAGACACGGTGGAATCTACCATTGAGGTGGCCAAAGCCGGCGTCACTTTCTATCTGCCCAAGCCAGTTTGGTCCTGACAAACTGGAACAGAGGATTCTGATCGCTACCGGTGTTCTGACTCTCGTCGATAAGGAACCCCGTCTCGCATGAAGTCGTGCGTCCCCGGTCAGGGGAAACACGGGTTGGTGACTACGCGCTTCCCCTGTAGCGCTCCTCCTCGCTGTAATACGGGGCGAAACCGGCCAGATCCTGAATCTCGACAAAGTCGAGCAGACCTTCCGGCTTTCGTCCCTCCTTCAGGGCCACGAGGGTCTCCTGCATTGCCCGTACGGCCGCGCTCATCAGGGTCAAGGGATAGGCGACGATCTTGTAGCCGATGTCTTCCAGCCGTTGAGGAAAGAGCACGGGCGTTTCCCCCTGTTCCACCATGTTGGCCATTTTCGGTCCTGGTACTGCCGTGCAATAGGCCCGCATTTCATCTTCGGTCAGCGGCGCTTCCAGGAACGTGATGTCAGCCCCGATATCGGCAAAGACCCGCGCCCGGTCGATCGCTTCGGCGAGACCATGGGTGGCCCGGGCATCGGTCCGGGCCATGATCAGGATATCCGCCCCTTCCTCCCGGGCATCCACCGCTGCCCGCACCCGGGTAATGGCCTCCTCCCATGGCACAACCCGTTTGCCGCGGGTATGGCCGCAGCGCTTGGGCCATACCTGATCCTCGATCATCACGCTCGCAAAGCCGGCAGCGGCATATCCCCGGACGGTGCGCTTGACGTTCATAGCGTTGCCATAGCCGGTGTCGCCGTCACCGATGACTGGAATCGACACAGCCGCGCAGATGTTGCGGCCCTGATCGACCATCTCCCCATAGGACACAAGCCCCGTATCGGGGGCGCCGATCCGGCAGGCAGAGACGGCAAATCCGCTCATGAACGTCAGCGGGAAACCGGCCCGTTCGATCAGGCGGGCCGACAGGGCATCGAAGCAACAGGGCATCACCAGAATGCTAGATTCTGCCAGCATGGTCCGCAGCCGGGTTGCAGGGCTCAGGTGGCGTGTCATCGTCATTCCTCTCGCAAGCCGCTTTGTCGCTTTTCACTCGACGGGATCCAGATAAATTTCTACACGCGTCGCACCCGATGGACCACGCACGGCGGTGGCCATCACGTTTTCCGCGCCCACTCCGGCCCGCACCAGCGCCTACCTGACACGATCAGCCTGTTGCAGGGCAAGGCGCAGTCTGTTACGCGTCGTGAACCCCTCCGCGTGAGGGGCATATCCCATGACCCGTATCCGTCCACCCCGTGCGCGAAAGGCCGCCGCGGCATCATGACCCGCTGTCCTGCCACCAACAAAACGGCCGAGTCTCCGGGGAAAGGCACACGGCCCACCAGATGGGAAGGGCCGCCGGGCGGGGGCATGCCAACGCTGTAATCGTCAAAAATCAAGACCGATGGATCACCTAGAGCGCCGCCCTCGTGCGTCATGGCATGCGTGACTTTTGTTCCATCGCCGGCGCTGCACTCAATACACCGGAGGGGAGGCAGGCACAACGGTGGCCGCACGGGCCGGTGGCGACTGCAGGGAAGGTGTGTGGCCCGACCGTGTCCCTGCTTGTCCCGGGGACGATTGCGTCGGCGATGGCACGACGGGGGATGAGGCATCCGTCAGCGGCTCCGCCATGTGTGGAGAGCGGGGCACAGGATCGGGTAGTGGGTGCCGGGTGCCGTGGCGCGCACTGGTCCGGTCTGCGACCAGCGCCTCCATGATCGCCCGTCGTCTGGTCGCAGAGGTCACAGGAGGGACACGATCGGGCACCGTGTTGATGTCAGGGAAGGGCTCGTGGTCAGCCTGTTCCTGCGCGGCCCGGATTGTGGCATCGGAGTTGGCGTCCGCTTTCGATTCGGTTCCCCTGAGCCAGTCATTCATCTCCTGATACCCCGCGACCGGGTTAAACGTATCGGGCACACTCGTACAGCCCACCATCATCACCGATCCCGGCGCGATGGCCATAACGACTCGCAAGAAGGCTCCGCGTGCCATGCCCTTCATCCTTGTCCCCCCACGTGTATCAGCTGCAGCGGCGCTTCGGGACATGCAATTCCCTCCATGCCAGACCAGTGATCCCGCTCCTTCCAACACGCTTAACATTCGCAGCAAATTTGTATATACGGCTAGCCTATGATGTGGCTACAGCTTTGCCGAAAATCATGCAACGATAACCGGGCAGCGGGAATCAGACCCGTGCCACGGTCGGATAATAGAGGATGCAAATATGGGTGATCAACAGGGCGGAAAACTGCATATGCCGAACCCTGCCGAGTTGTCGAAGACAATGGCGAACATTGCCGAACGGAGTCAGCGGATTGTTGCCGATTTCCTGCAGCGACAGACCGAAAATGCCAAGTTCGGCCTTGATCCGATGAACATCGGCAGTGCCTTCATGGAAATGACGGCGAAACTGCTGGCTGATCCGCAAAAGGTCATGACGGCACAAATGTCGCTGTGGCAGGATTACCTCGGCCTATGGCAAAATACGGCCCGCCGCATACTGGGCGAGGAAGGACGTCCCGTCGTTGAATCTGATCCAAGCGACAAGCGTTTCAAGGACGAGGCGTGGGAAAAGAACCAGGTATTCGACTTCATCAAGCAGTCTTACCTATTGAGTGCGCGCTGGATCCAGTCGGTGGTCAAGAACGTTGATGGCCTGGACGAGAAGACGTCCCGTAAGGTAGATTTCTACACTCGCCAGTTCGTCGATGCCATGGCGCCAACCAATTTCGTCATGACCAACCCTGAGGTTCTGCGCACAACTATTGAAACCGGTGGCGAGAATCTGATCAAGGGGCTCAACAACGTTCTCTCCGACCTGGAACGTGGCAAAGGCCAGCTTCGGATCCGGATGACCGATGATGATGCCTTCAAGATCGGTGAAAATATTGCGTCCACCCCTGGCAAGGTCATTCACCAGAATGAACTGGCCCAGGTTATCCAGTATACGCCGACGACCGAACAGGTCTTCAAGCGGCCGCTCATAATCGTGCCCCCGTGGATCAACAAATATTACATCATGGATCTGCGTCCTAAGAACTCCCTGATCAAGTGGTGTATCGACCAGGGACATACGGTTTTCGTTATGTCGTGGATTAATCCGGATGAGAATCTGGCTCAGTATTCATTCGATGACTATATACGACTTGGTCCTCTTCAAACGCTGGATGTCATCGAACAGGTCACAGGCGAACGGGGCGTCAACGCACTCGGCTACTGCCTGGGCGGGACGCTGCTTGCGGCCACCCAGGCTGTGATGGCCGCCAAGGAGGATGATCGCATCAAGAGCGGGACGTATTTCACTTGTATGCTCGACTTTACCGAACCGGGCGAACTGGGCGTGTTCGTGGATGAGGCCCAGATCCAGCTCGTCGAAGCCAAGATGCAGGAACGTGGCTATCTGGACGGCTCGGAAATGGCGAGCACGTTCAGCATGCTGCGTGCCAACGACCTGATCTGGTCATTCGTGGTCAACAACTATCTACTGGGCAAGGATCCGTTCCCGTTCGATCTCCTGTACTGGAACAGCGATTCCACGCGCATGCCATATGCCATGCACAGTTATTATCTCCGCAAGTTCTACCAGGAAAACAAGTTGCGGGAAGCAGGGGCCCTGACCATGCTGGGCGCATCGGTTGATCTCGGCAAGATCAAGACACCAGCTTATTTCCTGTCGGCGATCGAGGACCATATTGCGCCGTGGGTGTCCAACTACGCTGGCACCCAACTCATGGGCGGACCGGTCCGATTCGTTCTCGCCGCTTCCGGTCATATCGCGGGTGTCATCAATCCGCCATCGGCCAACAAATATCATTATTGGACCAATCCGGAAAAGCCGCCGAAGAGCCCCGAAGCCTGGTTCCAGGGGGCCCAGCAATCTCCCGGCTCATGGTGGCCCGACTGGCTGGAGTGGGCATCAAGCCATGCCCCGGACAAGGTCCCGGCCCGCGTTCCAGGAGAAGGCCCGCTGAAGGTCATCGAGGATGCGCCGGGGGCCTATGCCAAGATACGCATAGTCTGAAAGACTGGTCTTCTCGTGGATGCGGCAGCAAACCGCATCCACGAGAAGTTTTCTGTCACGTGCTGTCAGGAGGGACAGCGTATCTAGCGAAGCGTTCCTTCCGACGAAGGGTAGACTACAGGCAAGGCAACCGAGCACCTCGAATTATTTACATTTCGTCATTCCCGCGAAGGCTTACCCATCGCGCGATGGGGGGATGGGGGAGTTTATGCCTGCCAGCCCGGCATGGATGTCTGTCCCCGCTTGCGCGAGGGCAAGCCTGGCACAAGCGAACGTTCACCATGGAACGATGATGATGCCGTCAACAAGGTCCCCTGATGCACCCCTGGCGATTGAAGTCCGGGGGCTGAGCAAACGATATGGTGCGATCTCCGCTGTCGATGACATTTCCTTTGGGGTCGGAGCCGGTCAGACGGTTGCCCTGCTGGGGGGCAATGGCGCCGGCAAGACCACAACCCTTTCCATGCTGCTGGGACTCCTCCTACCCAGTGCCGGGACGATCCGGGTTCTGGGAGAGGACATGGTGCATCATCGCTATCGCGTCCTGTCACAATTAAATTTCTCGTCGCCCTACATAGACCTACCACACAGGTTATCAGTACGGGAAAACATGACTGTCTATGCCCACTTATATGGCATCCAGGATGTGCGCGGTCGTATTACCGAACTGGCCCGGGATCTCAACATAGAGACCCTGCTGGATCGCCCCTGTGGCAAGCTGTCCGCTGGTCAGAGGGCACGTGCCACTCTGGCCAAGGCGTTGTTGAATCGGCCCACCCTGCTGCTCCTGGACGAGCCGACGGCTTCGCTTGATCCTGATACAGCTGATTGGGTGCGTGGGTATCTCGAGTCTTATGGTCGCAACGCCACCCTTCTACTTGCTTCGCACAACATGGTCGAGGTCGAACGGCTGTGTGATCTTGTCCTGATCATGCGACAGGGACGCATTTACGATCGTGGTGCCCCTGACGATCTCATCCGCCGTTATGGTCGTGACACACTGGAAGAGGTTTTCCTCGACATCGCGCGCAATCGTTCTGTCGAAGAAGCTCCTCCGTCTGGAACGGCAAGCCCTCCCCCTTGATGGGAGGTTGGGTGTGGGGGGTGGCCTCCCCGCCTGGACGCTGTCTGCCCGTGGACCCAGGGGGCGTGTGACCGCCACGCGCTTTCCCCACTGCCAGACCAGACCTCACGATCCCCCCACCCCAACCCTCCCCCGATCCAAGGGGGGGAGGCTGACGGGTGTTTGCATGCCTGTGGCCTGGGAGTCCCTCTTGCGCGGGAATGATCGTGCGGGGACAGCCTTCCTGCGTTGCCCTGGAGAAGTCACCCCTGCCGCGCCACGACGATGGCGTGCCGGTTGCCGGGATGCGGTACCCTTGCCTTGCGTTAGCGGGTCTGTCGACTCGTCGCGCTCCCCCTCCTGGGGCACGCTTTCTCGATCAGGGCATAAGAGGCGGTAAAACCTGCGAGTCCAAAGGTATCTACCGTTCTGGTCCCCCGCTGGGAAGAGCCGGTGACAACCATTTCCCCCCGGCCGGCTTTCATGGCAGCAATAAGATCCCTCTCATCGGCGCCCTGGGCCCAAGCTGTCTCGTCATGACCGATCAGGGTGAACGCACGCGCTCCGATGACCAGTTGAACCTGTGCGCTCGATTTGTAAGGGTAGCCCGCCATGATGCTGACGACATCATGGTCTCCCTGGCTGGGGCGATGGGTGACGAGGGCGTAAATATCGCCCCGATGTGTGTAGTTGCCTTCCGAATGGCTGGGTTGGGCGATAATGTAACAGACCTTGTGGTTGCCTTCCGTGAAGGCATAGGCACTCCAGACGCCATTGGTCCCGATTTCTGTAACAGCCTGCGCCCTGGCTGCTTCCGGCATGGTAATGATGGCCAGGGACAGGCACGCGAACACTATTTGCCCTGTCCGTTTCATCGGCTTGCAATCCCTTTTCTGCCAGTACCCGCTTCACGTTCCCAGGAAAACGTAAACAAATAGTTACCGGCCTTGCAAGCCGGTGCTATGGAGAGAGCCCATGCAAAAAAAATTTTGCATTGCAGCAAAATCGGGGTTGGCTCATGTCCTTAAAATTTCGTAAAACGATCGGTGCCGCGACAGAAAAACTGCGGCAAAGGGGGATGCAACGCACACAACGATTCAGTTGCGCGCACAAATTCAGCATCACAACACTTTTAAAGTGTAACATCACATGCAGGTGAAGGACGTAAGCGATGGACATCAAGAAGGTTGGCATTATCGGAACTGGGACTATGGGACTCGGGATAGCTCAGGTTGTCGCCGTGGCGGGACTCGATGTCATAGCTATAAAGGCAACCCCCGGTTCGACAGAGAAGGCTATGCAGGCTCTTGGCAACAGCCTGACCAGGCTTGTCGAACGCGGTAAAATGGACGAAGCAACCAAGAATGCTGCCATCGCACGTGTGTTGTTCAGTTCCAGTGAACAGGATGTCGCAGAGTGTGATCTGGTCATTGAATCCGTGATCGAGGACATCACGACCAAAAAGGAGCTTTTCCGGCGGCTTGAGCGGACCGTTTCAAAAGAATGCATTCTGACCACCAACACCTCGACGCTTTCGGTCACGGAAATGATGGCCGTGTGCAACGAGCGTGGCCGGGTGGCTGGCTTGCACTTCTTCAATCCAGCTCCTGTCATGCGGCTGATCGAGATCATTCATGCCTTCGAGACTTCGGCTAAGACCGTGACCACCTTGATGGAATTCAGCCGCAAGCTTGGCAAGGACCCCGTGCTGGTGCAAGATACCACCGGTTTCATCGTTAACCGGCTGCTGACGCCTTACATGCTTGAAGCGGTTCGCCTTCTGGAACATGGAACCGGCACCATCGATGCCATTGATCATGCCATGATGACGGGCGCCAGCATGCCGATGGGACCGTTCAGCTTGGCTGACTATATCGGTCTCGACGTCGTATTGGCTATGTCCAGTAATATTTATCAGGACGTTCGCCAGCAATACTGCTCAGCGCCACATACCCTGATCCGTCTGGTCCAGCTTGGCTATCTTGGCCGCAAAACCGGCAAGGGGTTTTACGATTATACTAAGAAGCCGGCCATCCCGAATTCACAGCTCAAACATCCGGTGGCATGATCCAGCTTGCAGACAGCTCTCGGACACGCGGGCTTTTTGCCCGCGTCAAGCCGGAGGCTCTGGCTGTCTCGTCTTGGTCCGGGCGCGTGCTTTCCGTATATCAGCCTGATGGCACGCGTTCCATACGACCCTGGTAGGTTTGCTGCTTTTCAGGCAGTCACGACAATCTGACTCGCGGTTCCGGTTGTCTTCACGCATCGTCGTTCTCATGAAATCTTGCCGTCTCTGGATGACCGGGTTGCTTCTGGGTCTGCGGTTGCCGTTCGCGGTCGCGGAAGAACTTTCTCCGGTTGTCGTCGAGCTGCTCACCTCTCAGGGGTGCTCTTCCTGCTTGCCCGCGGATGCCTTTCTCGGCGAACTTGAACAACGTAAAGATGTTCTATCGTTGTCACTACACGTTTGATACTGGGATCATATCGGCTGGCGCGATCCCTTTGCCCTGCCTGTCAATTTACAACGGCAGCAGGCCTACCGAGAACATTTTTGTCTGACCTATCTCTACACGCCCTAGTTTGCCATTCATGGCATGATCGACCTGCCGGGTACCAGTCCGGAAGAGACGTGGCAGGCGATCGACCGGGCCCGGAAGCAGGTCAGCGTGTTTCTTGCTATCACCCGGCATGGCAACGGCAGTGGTGTGATCAGAGCGGGTTCCGGTGTCAGGTAGGGCATGATCTGGCTGGTCGTATACGACCAACATCAACAGACCTTGATCAAGAGAAGGGAAAACAAGGGGCAAACCCTCCTCAACCACAATATTGTTCGTCGTCTTGAGCCCGTAGGACCGTGGACCGGTCAGGCTGTTGTCTACACCGTTTCCCCTACCGTCATGCCGGTCGTTGCGCACCAGGGTGTCAGCGTTTTCCTCCAGGCAAAGCCCATAGGCGCCATCCATGGTCTGGCGGTTCTCCATTCACAGAACCAGAACCGGTAGGAGTCCGGTAGGAGTAGGGTACCTCGAAAAATCGTCATGCCTACATAGGCGTGACACTGATTTGCAGAAGAGACCTCCCTGCCAGGGGAGAGGGGGTTGGTACCATAACGAGAACCGCCGGTGCCCGCGGTAGGCCCTTGACAGACGCGCGCGCCGTGGTTCACAGTCTGGAAAAGGAGAAGGGAAACCGTCAGTCCACGAGGGTTCGTGTACTGGGGTGTTTTTTATTGTCCGGGCAGGTTTAAAAGGCACATCGTGCATGTTTGAAGGCTTGAGCAACCGACTGGGGCAGGTTTTCGATCGCCTGAGACGACGCGGGGCCTTGTCCGCGGCCGATGTGGACGAGGCTATGCGAGAGGTGCGCATCGCTCTTCTGGAGGCCGATGTGGCCTTGCCGGTGGTGAAGGATTTCATCAGCCAGGTCAAGGCGAAAGCGGTCGGCCAGGAGGTATTCCGCTCTGTCACCCCCGGCCAGATGGTAGTGAAAATCGTTCGTGATGCCCTGGTTGAGATGCTGGGAATGGAAAACAGGGGGCTGGCGCTGAATGCGCCGTCGCCCGTCGCGATCCTGATGGTGGGGCTCCAGGGCTCGGGCAAAACGACCACCTCGGCGAAAATCGGCTTGCGCCTAAAAACGCGCGAACGACGCAAGATCTTGATGGCTTCCTTGGACATTTACCGGCCAGCAGCCCAAGAACAACTGGCCATTCTGGGCCGGCAGACCGATCTTGCCACCTTGCCGGTCATTCCGGGCCAGACGCCGGTGGAAATTGCCAGACGGGCCATGGATGAGGGACACAGGAGCGGCTTTGACGTGGTTATTCTCGATACCGCGGGCCGGCTGCACATCGATCAGGCGTTGATGAGCGAAGTCGCGGAGGTGCGCGATGCAGTCAGCCCGGTCGAGATCCTGCTGGTCGCTGATGCCATGACCGGCCAGGACGCCGTCAATCTTGCCCGCGCCTTCAACGAACAGATACGTCTGACGGGCATTGTCCTGACCCGGGTCGATGGCGATGCCCGCGGAGGGGCCGCCTTATCCATGCGGGCCGTGACCGGACAGCCGATCAAGCTGCTTGGCACGGGCGAGAAGCTGGAGGAACTGGAAGACTTCCATCCCAACCGTTTGGCAGGGCGCATTCTCGGCATGGGCGATGTAGTGTCCCTGGTTGAGAAGGCAGCGGCCACCATCCAGCAGGAAGAGGCCGAACAGATGGCCATGAAAATGCTGGAAGGGCGGTTCGATCTGAACGACCTCCTTCTACAGTTGCGCCAGGTGCGCCGAATGGGTGATCTGAAGGGTCTGCTTCGTCTTCTGCCGGGGATCGACAAGCTCAAGAAACAGATCGATGCGGCTGGAATCGATGACAAACTCCTGATTCATCAGGAGGCTATCATCTTGTCCATGACGTCGATGGAACGGCGCCAGCCCGAAATCATCAAGGCTTCGCGCAAGAAGCGCATTGCCGTCGGGTGCGGTCTGACGGTGCAGGCGGTCAACCGGCTTCTCAAGCAGCACCAGCAGATGGCGCAAATGATGAAGGAAATGCAGAAAATGAACCGAAAGGGATTGCTGGGCAGTCTGTTCGGTGGCGGCCTTTCGTTGCCGCCGGGGGACGGGTTGGGCGGGCGCTTTCCGGGAGGACCGCCACGTTTCCCGGGGCGGCGCCGACGATGAGCCTGCGGCTTGTGGAAAGAGAGTCTTTATCCCCCTCCCATCCTGTGTCAGCACGATCCATGGCATAACGGAGTAACGGCGTCCATGTCGCTCAATATTCGTCTTTCTCGCGCCGGCGCCAAGAAGCGCCCCTTCTACCGCATCATCCTTGCCGACTCGCGTGCTCCGCGGGATGGTCGTTTCATCGAGCGTCTGGGTTCCTACAACCCTATGCTGCCACAGGACCATGCCGAATGCGTCGTGCTGAAGGAGGAGCGCATCAAATACTGGCTTGGCGTCGGCGCCAGGCCGACCGATCGGGTGGCGCGGTTTCTGGGCAGGGCCGGTCTGATCTCACCCCCCTCCATTCCCAGTCAGACCCGGCAGAACCAGCCGAAAGCGAAGGCGCAGGAACGCCTGAAAGCACAAGCCAAAAACGGCTGAACGGATTCACGGCGGGAGCGGGCGTGCGAATCCGCAGAAGGCAAATGCGGCAACCGGTCAGTGAGGGCAGACGGTGACGGGGTGGGTGTGTGTCGGCATCGTGGTGGGGGCGCACGGCGTGCAAGGACGGGTACGGATCCGAAGCTTCACCGCCAATCCGACTGATGTGGGAGCCTATGGTCCGCTGCATGACGACACCGGCCGCCATCGCTTTACGGCACGGGTGGCTGGTGTTAGAAAAGAGAACGTGGTACTGGCGGACTTGACGGGTATCGTCGGTCGCTCCCAGGCCGAGGCCCTGCGGGGTAGGCGTTTGTTTGTGCCACGGTCGGCCTTGCCCGAACTGGAAGAAGATACTTTCCATTGGGCCGATCTGATTGGTCTGGCGGTGGTCCGCGCCGACGGAACGCCAGCGGGCGAAGTGGTTGCTGTGCATGACTTCGGTGCCGGGAGCATGCTGGAAGTGGCTGTCGGAGAACGGCGAACCGTCATGGTGTCTTTTACGCGTGCCATGGTACCGGAGGTAGATATCACCGGCGGACGGGTGGTCGTGGCAACGGATGGGTTCGGTGCCGTCAGAGCAGCCGCTGGGAGCAGGACAGAAGCCGAAAGCCGGATTGGGGAAGGGGCGTAAGCGCATGATGCCCTTCCGGGTCTGTGTCCTGACTCTTTTCCCCGGCATGTTCCCCGGACCGCTTGGCGGCTCGTTGGCAGGGAAGGCCCGGGAAGAGGGCATGTGGTGCCTGGAAGCAGTAGACATTCGCGCCTTTGCACGCGATAACCACCGTACCGTGGATGATGCGCCGTTTGGTGGAGGCCCGGGGATGGTCATACGGGCAGATGTCATCGATGCAGCCCTCCAGGCCAGCCGGACGCCAGGGAGTCCGTTTATCTATCTGACACCGCGCGGACGCGTGCTGACGCAAGACAAGGTACGGATGCTAGCAACGGCAGCAGGACTCGTCATCCTGTGCGGCCGGTTTGAAGGCGTGGACCAACGGGTGCTTGATGTCCACGGCGCCGAGGAGCTCAGCATCGGGGACTATGTCCTGTCTGGCGGCGAGCCAGCGGCTATTGTCCTGATCGATGCCATCGTGCGTCTGTTGCCGGGCGTGGTAGGATGCCAGGAATCATTGCGGGAAGAAAGTTTCGAACGTGGATTGCTGGAATATCCACACTATACCCGTCCCAAGACATGGGCAGGACAGAGGGTGCCGGACGTTCTGGTCTCTGGGCATCATCAGCATGTTGCGGCCTGGCGACAGGCCCAGGCTGAAGCGGCCACCCGGGAGCGAAGGCCGGATCTGTGGACCCGTCACATGGCCGCAAGGAACTTCAAACAGGCGAATGTCAAACAGGCAGGGAAGGTTTGACCATGAACATCATCGAGCAGCTTGAACGGGAACAAATCGCTGCGCTGACCGCGACACGATCCATTCCCGATTTCTCACCGGGCGACACGGTACGGGTCCATGTAAAAGTGGTTGAGGGTAATCGGGAGCGCCTTCAGGCCTATGAGGGGGTGTGCATCGCGCGCCGGAATGCCGTCCTGAACTCCAGCTTCACGGTGCGCAAGATCTCCTTTGGCGAGGGCGTGGAGCGTATTTTCCCGCTTTATGCCCCCTCCATCGCGAAAATCGAGGTGGTCCGGCGCGGCAAGGTGCGGCGCGCCAAACTCTATTATCTGCGCAGCCGTCGCGGTCGTGCCGCGCGCATCGCTGAGGATACGGCAGCAACCGCACGCGATCGGGGGTGACTTCGGACTCCCAGCCACGGTCTGCCATGATCGCCGTGGTCTGTCCATGTCGTTCGACCTTTTCTTGCCTGCATCAGGGATGCGTGATCGTTTCGTGAGGATGTGTGCATGTTGATATGCGGTTCGAGAGGCGCCATGGTTCATCCGATGACTCTGTTCGACAAGATCTGGTCCGAGCATCTGGTGGATGTGCAGGAAGATGGGACCTGTCTGATCTATATCGATCGCCACCTGGTCCATGAGGTGACCAGTCCCCAGGCGTTCGAGGGCTTGCGCCTGGCCGGTCGCCTGGTTCGCTGGCCGGCCCGGACCTTGGCCGTTGCCGATCACAACGTACCCACCACGGACCGGTCCAAGGGGATCATTGATCCCGAATCCCGCCTTCAGGTGGAAACCCTGGAAACCAACTGCCGCGATTTTGGCGTCGCGTATCTGTCCATGGATGACGTGCGTCAAGGTGTGGTACACATCATCGGATCCGAACAGGGCTTCACGCTGCCCGGAACCACTATCGTCTGTGGCGATTCCCATACCTCGACCCATGGTGCGTTCGGCGCATTGGCTTTCGGAATCGGCACGTCAGAGGTCGAGCACGTGCTTGCCACCCAGACTCTGCTGCAAAGGCCGGCCCGGAACATGCGGGTGACCGTGGAGGGCACGCCAGGGCGCGGCGTCAGCGCCAAGGACATCGTGCTGGCCCTCATCGGCCGCCTGGGCACTGCGGGGGGGACCGGCCATATCATCGAGTATGCCGGCGCGGCGATCCGGGCCATGTCGATGGAAGAGCGGATGACGGTCTGCAACATGACCATCGAAGCTGGTGCCCGGGCCGGCCTGATCGCGCCCGACGATACCACCTTTACCTATCTGGCCGGCCGGCCCCTGGCTCCCAAAGACGCCGCCTGGGAGCAGGCGGTCGCCTGGTGGCGAACGTTGCGGACTGATGCGGAGGCCCGTTTCGATACGGAGGTGACCGTGCATGCGGCTGACATCGCACCGCAGGTGACCTGGGGAACCAGTCCCGAGGACGTGGTGCCGATCACCGGCCGGGTCCCTGATCCGGCGACCTGGAGGGGCGATGACAGCAAGCGCCGCGCCATGACGCGAGCCGTAGCCTACATGGGCATCACCCCCGGCATGCCCATGACAGAAATCAGGATCGACCGGGTCTTCATTGGCAGCTGCACCAATGGTCGCATCGAAGACTTGCGTGCCGCTGCGGTGGTCGTCAAGGGCCGCATGGTGGCCCCCTGGGTGAGCGCCATAGTGGTCCCGGGTTCAGGGGTTGTCAAGGCACAGGCCGAAGCCGAAGAGCTTGACAAGATCTTCGTTGCCGCCGGGTTCGAGTGGCGCGCGCCAGGGTGCTCGATGTGTCTGGCCATGAATGCCGACCGGCTGGAACCTGGTCAACGTTGCGCTTCGACGTCGAATCGCAACTTTGAAGGGCGGCAGGGCCGCGGAGGACGCACGCATCTGATGGGTCCAGCCATGGCGGCAGCTGCTGCCGTTACAGGATATTTGACGGATGTCCGTGCCCTTTGATTGGGCGTTTCCATTCATATTTGAGGGTGCTATACACCATGGCAGCATGGCATGCGGTATGGGGCTCGCAAATGCCTTTGCCTTAATCGGCCGGAAGGGCGTTCTGCCCGCAAGGGAATACTTTCGTGAAGGGAAAGAGGGCTATCCCCGTTCCAAATATGCCCGGAAGATCAGGGGTAAGGGTGCTTCACTTGTCCAGAGGTGGTGGACAGTTGGGGACTTCCCGAAACATCCCTCTTTCCCTCCCCCGGGGGAGGGTTCCTGGAAGTGTCCGGTCGGCAAGGGAGAGATGAGTGGCATGATGGAAACAGGTGCTATGCAGAAATTCACGGTTCTGACCGGCGTGGCAGCCCCTTTGCCCATGATCAATGTCGATACCGATATGATCATTCCAAAACAGTTCCTGAAAACCATCCGACGCAGCGGACTGGGCCGGAATCTGTTTCATGAGCTGCGGTATAATCAGAACGGGCAGGAGCAGCCGGCATTCGTCCTGAACCGGCCAGCCTACCGTCAGGCATCGATTCTGGTAACGGGAGCCAATTTCGGCTGCGGCTCGTCCCGCGAGCATGCACCATGGGCAATTCTGGATTTTGGCATTCGGTGCCTTGTCGCTCCTAGCTATGCCGATATATTTTTCAATAACTGCTTCAAGAACGGTATCCTGCCCATCGTCCTGCCACAGGAACATGTGGACAGGCTGATGGACGAAGCCGATCGTGGCGCGAATGCCGTAATGACGGTAGACCTGGAACGTCAGGGCATTCAGACGTCGGAGGGCGTGATCGTTCCGTTTGAGGTCGATCCATTTCGCAAACGTTGTTTGCTGGAGGGTCTTGACGATATCGGGCTGACCATGGCCAGGGCGGACAAGATCGCATCATACGAAGAAAGGCAGAGTCACGCACTACCATGGTTGTGACCATGCCAAAGGAGAGGATTCCTTGTGTGCATGGCGAGGGATGCTAACGGACCTGGAGACAAGGTGAGGAACTATGAAGAAACTTCTCGTTCTGCCGGGCGACGGAATTGGTCCCGAAGTGATGGCCCAGGTCATGCGCGTGGTCGATTGGCTGGCCCGCAAAGGTCGCATTCAGTTCGACGTCAAGGAGGGCCTGATCGGGGGTTGTTCCTGCGATACCCACGGCGTACCTCTGACCGATGCGACCCTGGCTGAAGCCATGGCAGCTGACGCAGTTCTTCTGGGCGCCGTCGGTGGACCAAAATGGGACAGCCTGCCATTCGAAAAGAAGCCTGAACGGGGCCTGCTTCGTTTGCGCAAGGAGATGGACCTGTTTGCCAACCTGCGTCCGGCGATCGTATTCGATGCCCTGGCTGATGCCTCGACGTTGAAGCTGGATGTGGTCAAGGGTCTGAACCTCATGATCGTACGTGAGTTGACAGGAGGCGTTTATTTTGGCGAACCGCGTGGGATCGAAGTGCTCCCCGATGGCACACGCCGCGGCCTCAATACCCATGTCTACACCGCCCGTGAAATCACACGCGTGGCCCGTGTCGCTTTCGAGCTGGCCTTGAAACGGGACCGAAAGGTCTGCTCGGTTGACAAGGCCAATGTCATGGAGGCAGGGGTCCTGTGGCGGGAGGAGGTCACCCGCCTGTGGGAGGAAGAATACAAGAGTAAGGATATCGAACTGGTGCATATGTATGCAGACAATTGTGCCATGCAACTGGTTCGCGCTCCTAAGCAGTTCGACGTGATCGTGACGGACAATCTGTTTGGGGATCTCCTATCCGATTGTGCCGCCACATTGACTGGTTCCCTTGGCATGCTGCCCTCAGCCAGCCTTGGGGCATTGGAAGAAGACGGGTGGCGTCGGGCTCTATATGAGCCGGTCCATGGTTCAGCGCCGGATATCGCCGGCAAGGATGTCGCCAATCCACTCGCCACCCTGCTGTCGTTCTCGATGATGCTGCGCTATTCGTTCGACCAGTTGGAAGACGCTGGTCTGATCGAACGGGCGGTTCAGCAGGTCCTGAATGGCGGTCTGCGTACGACTGACATCATGCAGCCCAACAAGGCCAAAGTATCAACCACGGTCATGGGGGATGTCATCCTCCGCGAGTTGGACAAGCTGACAGCGTGAGCAAAAACGGCCAGGAACGGCGCGAGGGGGGCATCCTCCCTCCGTTGCCCGTCAGAAGGGAGGCGGGTCAGGGTCCGGAGAGGAAGCTAAGGGGTGGAATGGACAGGCTGTTCTTGTGGAGTGCTTTCAGACAGAGAACAGGCCTTATGTCCATCCTCTCCCCATGTTGTCCTTTTTCTTCCGTCGCGACTGTTCTGCTCCGGATGCTGGTCGTCATCGTTGGCGTGGCAGGCATCAGGCACTCGGCCCATGCGCGAGACTGGTGGGCGCTGGACAGTCCCAGCCCCGGAGGCGCCCATTCCATTGGTTCGCCGACTGCTGGCTGTCTGAGGGGGGGGGTGGCTCTGCCTCTGGAGGGACCGGGGTATCAGGTAGTCCGAGCCAGCCGGGGACGGTATTTCGGCCATCCGCGTTTGATCCGCTATATCCGCGCTCTGGGGCAGAAGATCGCAACCAGCAGGCTTAGCTCGGTTTATGTGGGGGACTTGTCGCAACCACGGGGTGGGCCAATGGCTTATGGCCACGCCAGCCATCAAAATGGTCTTGATGTCGATATCTGGTTGACGCCGGGGCGCCCCTTGTTGCGACCGGCCGCCCTGCGTGAGGAGGTCACTGTCCCACCGGTCGTCATAGAGAATGGAACCGCCCTGATTCCCCATCTGTGGACCAGTGGACATGCCAATCTTTTGCATCTGGCAGCCGGCATGCCGGAAGTCGATCGCATTTTCGTTCATCCGGTCATCAAACGGGAACTCTGCCGCAGCAGCAGCAATCGGGCCTGGCTGCGCAAGATACGGCCATGGCGCGGTCACAGCGCCCATTTCCATGTTCGTCTGACCTGCGGCGATACCGAGGATGAGGCGTGCCTTTCTAGCCGTCCTCTGCCGCCTGGGGATGGGTGTGACGCACTAGATTACTATTTTAGTGGTCCTGGCCGCAGTCATCTGCCGTTGCCCAAGGAACTGCCGCCCGGCCACCGCCCGCCTCAGGTTGCGTTGCCAACAGCGTGTCTTGCCGTTCTGAAAGGCTATTGAGAACAAACGCTTTCCTTTTCAAGGCTGCCGAATGCATCCATCCTTGACGGTCCGACGTGTAATGTCATTGCGTGTATTTCATCTTAAGTATTTGCGCTAGAAATGGTAAACTCTGTCCCCTCGGAAGCCCTATCCCTCGCAAGGGGGAGGGCTTCTCGCAGGATCTGGATGATCCCATGTTCCTTGTCGTTTGGCCGATTGTCTCGAAAGTTGTGCTTAGGGCGTTGTCGGGCGGGGTTTATCCTGCTATATGGTCAATGACCACGGGAGGAAGCGTGCCGTTTCCGTGCCATCACCGGCGTGACGACAAGCCTTGCTTTGAACAACTGGACACGTGAAGACTCATGGCGCGACGCAGGCAAATCTACGAGGGCAAGGCCAAGGTTCTGTTCGAAGGACCCGAGCCCGGGACCATCGTCCAGTACTTCAAGGATGACACGACTGCTTTCAACAATCAGAAGCACGGAATCATCACCGGTAAGGGGGTGCTGAACAATCGCATCTCCGAGTATCTGATGATGCGTTTGCAGGAAATCGGGGTCCCTACCCACTTCATGCGCCGACTTAATATGCGCGAGCAGCTGGTGCGCGAGGTGGAGATCATTCCGATTGAAGTCGTCGTGCGCAATGTTGCGGCAGGCTCGCTGTCGCAGCGTTTCGGCCTTGCCGAGGGAACAGCCCTGCCGCGTTCCATCATCGAATATTACTACAAGAACGATGAACTGGGCAGCCCCCTGGTATCGGAGGAGCATGTCACCGCTTTCGGCTGGGCAGCGATCAGCGAAATCGATGAAATGCTGAACCTCTCGCTCAGGATCAACGACTTTCTGTCAGGCCTGTTCCTGGGCATCGGCATCCGTCTGGTCGATTTCAAAATTGAATACGGTCGGCTTTATCACGACAATGGTGACGTTCAGATCATCCTCGCTGACGAATTGTCTCCTGACAACTGTCGCTTGTGGGACATGCAGACCAATGAAAAAATGGACAAGGATCGCTTTCGGCGCGATCTTGGCAAGGTCGAGGAGGCCTATCAGGAAGTGGCGCGGCGGCTGGGTATTCTGCCGGAAAGCGGTCCTCGCAATCTGAAAAAGCCTAACATCTCATCCTGACCGGCGGACCGGAATGGTCAGAACTCCGGGAGGACGCACAGAAGAATGTAAAGAACGATTGACATTGATCAGGAGGTGTCCAGTGAAGGCAAAGGTTCATGTTACGCTGAAGGATGGCGTTCTTGATCCGCAGGGTAAGGCTGTAGCCCAGGCGTTGGGCAATCTGGGCTACACCGGCCTCAATGATGTCCGACAGGGGAAATACCTTGAACTGGATCTGGCCGAAAGCGATGCCCACAAGGCCCGTGAGGTGGTGGAGCACATGTGTCGGGATCTTCTTGCCAATACCATCATTGAAAACTTCATGGTTGAGGTGGAGTGACCGCCGCTCGACACCCCGCTCGGATTCATTTGATCCGCCATGGGCAACCCACCTTCAATGCCGCGGTGGCGGCTATCCGTTCACGGACCCCGTGTTGTTTGATACCCCGTTGTCTCGCCGCGCGGATGGGAGCAGGTTGCCGCCCTGAAGGAAAAGGTGGCGCGGCTGGGGCCGCGATGGATCTAGTGGTTACTTCACCGCTGACACGTGCCCTTCAGACGACGCTGGGTGCCTTTGGTCAGGGTGCGGCGCCGATCCATGGGTCGAGCCTCTGTTGCGCAAAGGTGTGGAGAGTAGTGGGGACATCGGCTCTGCCCCGGCCGTGCTGGCAGCCGCGTTTCTCATGCTCGATTTCTCCCATCTGAACAACCCGTGGTGGTTCTGTGATCAAGCTGCGCCGCAGGCTGCTCGGATCGAGCCGGGAACCATGATTCGGGCCCGCGTGACGGCCTTCCAAAGCTGGCTGGCTAATTTGCCTGTGCGGTGTGTCGCCGTGGTCGGACATGGTGGCTTCTTCAATTACATGATCGGCTTGCGTCTGGACGATTGCGCCTTTCTCACCCTCTGGCTCTCACCCTCTGACAAGGGGGGTTGGGGAGCGTGCGGCCTTTCCGCCTGGAACGACAAGCCCTCCCCCGATCCAAGGGGGAGGGAGTCTTCAGTTCCGCAACGGTCGGCGTGCCCCTAGCAGAGAACGTGCGGGGATGCAGGAGGCATGGCCTTCCGGCTTTTTCACACCCCAATCACCATGCCGTCGAACGCCGGCTCGATGCCCGACGGCAGGCGCTTTTTCAACGTCGCGTAGTCAAGGCCCGGTCCCATATGGGTCAAGATGGCGCGATCTGGTTGCACCCTTTGCACCCATTGCAAGATCGTGTCCAGAGAGGCATGGGTCTTGTGCTCATGCCCGGTAAGACAGCCGATGATCCAGACCCTCACACCCTCCAGCGCCGCGAACGCTGCCTCCGGAAGGGCGACGACGTCGGTCGAATAGGCTGCCTGACCAAACCGGAACCCGAGGGTGGTTGAAAACCCGTGATCCTGTTCGAACGGCTCGACTCGCATGTCATGGATGTAAAAGGAGCCGGTAACTGGTTCTGCCTGCAAGGCCGGCCGATAGATGAAATCAGCGCTGAAAGCATCGGCTGAGAAAGCGTATGCGAAACGATGGACGATCTCCTGCAACGCAGCAGGTGCGGCATGAACCGGTATCGGCTTCCGCGTGGCCCGGTTGACCTCGCGCAGGTCGTCCAGGCCATGGACATGGTCGGCATGCTCATGGGTGTAAAGAACCGCGTCGAGATGACGGATTCCGGCGTCGAGAAGCTGGTCGCGAAGATCAGGCGGCGTATCCACGAGAATCGCCGTTTCCCGGCTTTGCACCAGAATGGCCGGGCGGCGACGACGGTTGCGGGGATTGGCAGGATCACAAGCTCCCCACCCCCGGCTGATCGTCGGAACGCCTCCTGCCCCTCCACAACCAAGAATAGTAATACGCATCAAACCGTCTCACACTGTTCCACTGGTTCCCCCTTTAGGACGAACACGGTCGATTTTCCTGAACAGGTTCAGGAAATTGCGGGTCGTGACACGGCTCAGTTCGGCCATGGGAAGGCCTTTCAGTTCAGCCACCTTGGCCGCCGTACGGGTGACGAAAGCCGGCTCGTTGCGCTGGCCGCGTCGTGGCACCGGCGCGAGGAACGGGGCATCGGTCTCCACTAGAAGATGGTCAAGCGGCAAAGTGCGCACGATCGCTTGCAGGGCTTCGGCCTTGCGAAAGGTCACGATCCCTGAAATCGAGATGAATAGACCAAGCTCGATAGCCAGGACCGCCAAGGCGGGACCGGAACTGAAACAATGCAACAGACCGGCAAAGGGACCCTTCGTCCTCTCTTCCTTAAGAAGGGTGGCCGTATCGTCGTCAGCATCGCGACTATGGATGATCACCGGCATGCCTGTCTGCCGGGCGGCGGCAACGTGAACACGGAAGCTGCGCTGCTGGTCGGCGCGCGGGCTGTGTTCATAGAAATAGTCGAGACCAGTTTCGCCGAACCCCACGACTTTGGGATGCCGGGCCAGTTCCACGAGCCGTTCCACGGCAACGGGCGTTTCGCGTCCGGCTTCATGGGGATGGATACCGACGGTACAATAAACGTCATCGTAGCGTTCGGCTACCGCTAGAACCTGGCCGAACCGACTCACGTGGGTGGAAATCGTGAGCATACAGCCGACACCGGCCTGTCTTGCCCGCCACACCACTTGATCCAAGTCATTGGCATAGTCTGGAAAATCCAAATGACAATGGCTGTCTACCAGCATCGTTCGCCTCGCACTTCGACACCTTGCTTGATACTTTGATTGTCCTACTGATTCCATAATGGATTTTCAACAGGCGCGCACAACGCTCTCTCTTGCAAAGCGATGAGAGAAACTATCCTCTGCCCGCTGGGGCGTGCGCGGATCGGGAAGGATCTCATTTTTCCGATGGTTGTAACCATCGACTGCTTGGATAGCGATATCCGGAATGCGGGGACTCCACGGCAAACGGAGAACTGTCTGACGACAAGCGCCCCTGCCCCTCTCCGGCTGCGGAAAGGCTTCTCTTCCACCTGGTGCCCAGGGGCCACACCCATCCGATAGGCCAATTCCGACTGGCGTTCGGCGTAATCCGGTGCCACCATGGGATAATCGACAGGTGATTGCCACCGGGTCCGGTATTCCTCGATCGTCAGGTCATGATCGATGTGCAGATGCCGCTTCAGCATCTTGAATTTCTTGCCACATTCCAGACAGACGACGTGCGAAGCGATCACCGACTTTTTGACCAGCAAAGCGGGAACCGGTTTTTCGAATAGGGACGCCAGCTCCTGCAAAGCCACCGCTAAGGTCTGATAAACAGCCTGGAGCAGAGCCGTCAACGCACTGACCGGAACCGGATTGCTCCTGACGTATGAGACAACGATGCGTGCCGTTTCCCTGAGTAGGTTCATGTTGCCCCCTTCTCTTCACTTTTTCTCTATATAGTGGTAACTACCTTGTCAAGAGGACTTTGAAAACAGGAATATTAAAGTGATACGTTACAATATTAGGTGCCGATTACAACATCGAACACCACGGCCATGGAATGGTAGAACCGTTCCATGGCCTGGTGTCCGTGTTGTGTCCTTGGTTCTGGTTCAAAGGCGGGTGGCAAAACACCGTCGATTCACGGGGACGCGGCCTGTTGGTTGTAAATCATCCCCTGTCCATTCCCTTGCGCTGCCGGTAGAGGTACCCAACCGTCGGGACCAAAGGCTTCCAGAGGCTGGAAGCGCTGTTTGTACGACATTTTGCGACTTTCTGCGATCCAGTACCCTAGATAAACGTAAGGTAACCCAAGCTGTTGCGCTTCCTCCACCAGCCATAGGATCATGAATGTCCCCAGGCTGCAGTGGGACAGATCGGGCGTAAAGAAACTGTAGACAGCCGACAACCCATCGCGCGTGCGATCGACTAGCAGCACGGCAACGAGCCCTTTCTCTGGACGGCGAAACTCGACCAGGAACGTGTCAATCGGACTGTCCTCGACCATCGAACGATAGTCGTAAAAGCCCATCATGGCCATGTCACTGCCACTGTGTCGGGAGTCCTGATAGCGTGAAAACAGACGATACTGCTCAACTGTAGCACGTGCCGCCATGCCTTGCGCCATCAGATCGTTGTTCAGACGCATCGTGCGCCGGAATATGCGCCGCGGTCGCATGTCGGCTGCCACGATACGGACGGGAACACAGGCATTGCACCCCGGACAGGCCGGTGCGTAAGCGATGGAATGACTGCGACGGAAACCAGCCCGGGCCAGAGACTCATGCAACATTTCCATATCCGGTCCGGTCAGCTCGGTCACGATCTTGCGCTCCAGCCGCCCCGGCAGGTAGGGGCAGGGCATGGGGACTGTCGTGAAAAAAACCTGCGGTCGTCTGAGCGGTATGCGATCCATAGCATTGGCCATTGTTCTGCGATGCGCTGACAAGCCATTCCTGCCCTGCCGTCAGACGCGTCTCGATCACAGATATGGGGTCCCCGGTTGTTAACAGCTACCCTGTGGCATGCTGCCCCTGGAAAAGGGCGTGTTCGGGGGGGAGAGGTCCGTCTCGGGAGAGCGCGAGGGCCTGAAGGCCCTCACCTATGTCGTTTTTCT
>CAZUWH010000017.1:53553-54355 GCA_964624075.1 uncultured Rhodobacterales bacterium | reverse complement strand
CCCCCCCCCCCCGGCCCGTGGTGCACCAGGAGCGGAATCACCGGCGGCAGGGGCAAAAACGGCAGCCGCTGCCGGCGCCGCTCGCCCACCCATCGGATCAGCACCCGGACTACATAGCGTAGAAGCTGCAACCGTGCCAGCGAATCGGGCGCGCTCTTGTGCTCGGCAACCACATGAACCAGTACCTCCCCGCCGCTGCGCAGCCGGAACCGGAACAGAAGGTCCGTATGGTGCTGGCCCAGTGCCCCGTCCATAAACGAGCCGGGCAGAAGCTCCGGCGGACCCGCGTCAGGATGGCCGCCACCCGTCGCGGTAGATGCACGCGCAAAAACCGCCAAGCTCGCACTAGATCGCTAAGTGTCTGCTTGAAAAACGCATCATGAGGCGTAGAAAAAAACCTGTGCATGACGTGGTGATCGGCGCTCTGCATGACGGCGTCAACCCGGACCAGCGATTCTCATTATAGAAATGACACTGATTTGCAGAAGAGGCATCATTGCTCCCCCCTCCAGGCTACCCGTATGCACACAAGCCTGCCCCGGCGAGGTATGAAAGCGTTGCCTTCCCCATCAGCCCCCCCCCCTTCCCCCTGGAGGGAAGCCCCCTCCTCCTTGATGAGGGAGGGTTGGGGAGGGGTGATCGCGGCGTCTGGTCCGGCGGCGGTAGGGGGCTCGCTGTGGTCACGCCATTGGACGCACGGGCTGACAAGGTCCAGACGGAAAGGCCACACGCTCCTCCCCCTCGATCCTCTCCCGACGGACCCCGTCCCGAGGAAGGAGACCTCCTGAAGGGAAGACTCCCT